>NZ_JBKFAH010000002.1:0-970378 GCF_053345535.1 Sphingomonas sp. M1A8_2b
GCGCCGTGTCCATTATCTCGAACTGAACCGGTCGTTTGGTTTTCTGCTGAACCACGACGGCGCGGTCACGGACGCGCCCGCCGGAAACTACATCGCCGATCCGCACCCTGACCACGTCACAGCCGCGCAGCTTGCTATCGATGGCGAAGTCGAACAGCGCTCGGTCGCGCAGTCGCCTATGCTGATCGAGCCAGAAGCGAATGGCCCAGACCTGTTGCTGTTTCAGCGCCCGCTTCGCACCGATCAGCCGGCCTTCGTTCCAAGGCCGAAGTTCGTGAAAGGCGGGGTCCATTGACGAGTGACCCATCGATCATCTCCATTGGCCCAGATCGGTCAATCGAGTGTATGCAGGCGCAGTAAACCGGCGGTTTGGAAATGTGGTTGATCAGCCGTCGATGATGCTGAACGAGCTGTCGGTTTCGGGCGGCGGCTCGCAGTCTGTGTGCAGCCGGAAGTGGTTCAGAACCGCGGAGGCTGCTCCCGATCAAGAACGATCCAAGCGGTGCACATGCTGCCACACGTTGGAGATGACGACCGATCCTTCTCCGACCGAGGACGCCACACGTTTCACCGATCCGGCGCGGACGTCGCCGACGGCGAAGATGCCTGCGCAGGACGTGGCGAAAGGCGACAACGCGCCAGCCGCTTCGCCGGTGAGCACGAAGCCCTTGTCGTCGAGAGCGACCAGTTCGGAGAGCCAGCCCGTATTCGGTGCCGCGCCGACCATCACGAAGACGGCGCAGCTTGCCACGGTTCGATCGCCGTCTCCATTACGGATCGTCACCGCCTCGAGACTGTCCCCGCCATGCAATTCGACGGCATGGGCACCGTATTCGATGGTGATCGCGGGGTCTGCCTCAAGTCTGCTCGATAGATAATGGGACATGGACGAGGCCAGAGTCTCACCGCGCACCAGCAGGCGAACGTGCCGCGCCGTCCGGCTTAGGAACATCGCCGCCTGCCCGGCAGAATTACCACCGCCGATGACCAACACCTCCGTATCCCTGCAGAAGCGTGCCTCATTCTCGGTCGCTGCATAATAGACGCCGGTGCCCTCGAACTCGGCGAGGCGCGCGATCGGCAGGCGTCTGTACTGGACCCCGGTGGCTACCACCACGGAAGCGGCGCGAACGCGCCGGCCGTTGGCGAAGGTCGCACAGAAGGTGCCGTCGTCAAGCTTATCGAGGGTCTCGATGCGACGGGGCATAACGAAGCGCGTTCCGAATTTCATTGCCTGCACCTCGCCGCGCCACACGAGATCAGCACCTGAGATGCCGGTGGGGAAGCCCATATAATTCTCTATCCGGCTGGACGTGCCTGCCTGGCCACCGATCGCGGTCTCGTCGACCACCAGCGCGCGCAACCCTTCGGCTCCCGCATAGACGCCGGCTGACACGCCGGCGGGGCCGGCTCCGACGATGAGCACGTCGAAAGCCTCGTCTTCGGGAACGTCCTGATCGAGTCCGAGCAGCCGTGCTACCTTTTCCGGCGTTGGATCGCTCACCACCAGGTCGCGGCCGAACACCACGACGGGCTCTTGTGGCGCAGTTCCGCAACTGCTGGCGACGTGGGCGGCCTCAGCGCTGCCGAGCGGGTAGAAACGGTAGGCAGGCGGTTGCGCGCGGCGAACTCGGCGACCTTTCTGACGGCCTTGTCCTCCTCTTCGCCAACCAGCACCAGCATGCCGTCGCCCGCATCCAACTGCCGCCGACGGCGTGCCGCCAAGACGGTGATGACTATGTCCGACATCTCCGGTATGGCCGCCATCAGACGAAGCATATCGGATCGCGGGACTTCAACGACGGTCGTATCGCTCGCTGCTCGCATCGGTAGCGACCATGTGCCGCCCGACAGGAGCGATATCTCGCTCATGAATTGGGTGGGCCGCAGCGTTGAAGGCACCAGTCGATCGCCCGTGAACGGGTTGACGACCTCGATCTCCCCTCCTTCTAAATAAAAAAAGCGGTCGGCCGGAGCGCCGATCTCGGCCAGCATCGTTCCCTTACGATAGGTTTTGCGTGTCCCCGCGGCCCGGATCGCGGCAATATGCGCAGGCTGCAGCGGAACCCTCTGCATTTCCCGCAGATCACGGCCGATCGTTTCCATGAGCGCTGTCCCCTCTACGCAGCAACACTAGCCCGGCGAACGCTTTGACGGCAATCGCCAGGCGAACGGCCCCGGTCGGCATCTGATAGGCGTCCGCCATCGCGATCGCCAAATGAACAGATGTCCGCCTCTGGGAGCCGCCAATAGGGCCGCGAGCGACCGGATATGGGGCCCCTTGACCAAGTCGGCGCCATGCGACTAACTGAAGCGAAAAGTGTACGCGAGCGTGGCGGACAGCACCAGTGCGCCCGCGAGGGCCAGCGGGGCAAACAGGCCGATGTGCGACAGCAGATATGCGCCGATCGCGGCGCCGGCTAAGACCGCTGTGACCGCTCCTGTCCGTCGCTGCCAGTTCGGGTCATTTCCTCCCGCAATGCGGGAATCGGCACCGAGCCCGGTCAGCGTCAGTGTGAGCACGGTGGTTGTCAGATCGGCGACCTTCAACTGACGGATGGTCGCGTTGCGATAGCCCATGGCGAGGCCAGTCAGCGCAATGATCGCGAACAGCCGGGGCTCTGGCGATTGCGTCGCGACGTCGAAGCCGATCGCGACGGCGGCGGCGAGCCAGAGTAAGATCGTCTCGATGATCGCCGAGGTGATCAGCCAGAGCCGCTCCGTTGTGTGCGTGGCGCGTTGGCCGATCCGTCCGGCGATGGTGGCACCGATCATGAAGCTGGCGAGCGCCACCACGAACGGTGCGACCTTGAATCCCGGCGCGCCCGACGCAGCGAAACCGAGGAACACGATGTTGCCGGTCATGTTCGCGGTGAACACCTTGCCGAGGCCGAGCACGCTGGCTGCATCGACAAGACCGGTCGTGGCGGACAGCAGCAGCATCAAGGGCACGCGGGGATCGCGGGGTGGGGGTGGATCGGTTGCCATCGGGGGGAGTCCTTCAGAAACGGAAATTGGCTTCGGTGCCGAACATCGCGATCGTTCGCGCCATGCCCGTGTCGCTGATGAACCGGCCCGCCGCGAAGGCGGAGAGTGAGGTCGAGAGTTCGAGGTCTGGCGTCGCCTGCCAGGCCAGCGTCGCTTCCGCTTCCTTGCCGATGAAGCGCGCGCGGGAGGTGCCGGCCGCGCGGATCAGCGTGCCGGGGATGTCGTACACGCCGTCGCTGCGGGAATAGCGCCAATAGGCCATTGCCGCGAGGCTGGCGGACACGGTCTTACCGAGTGCCGCCGCGACGCGCGGGTTGACGCTGATGATGTTGTAGGGGCCGACCGGGGACAGTTCGCCGAAATACTTGCCCTTGGGGAACAGCGCGTTGAACGTGCCGAGCCGGTTGTTGCGCGGATGCGAATCGCCGCTGACGATGTTGACGCGCAGCACCGCATCGGGTGCGAGTTTTGCGTTCGGGAAACGATGGCCGAGTTCGGTGCCGAGCGTCCAGGCCGCGATCGATCCGCCAGCGAAGCGGCCGAACTGCGCGACGCCCTCGACGTTCCAATGCCAGTCGGCCGCCGTGCCAAACGTGCGTGCGCCTATGCTGTGGCGACGTTCACGACCGGTGCGCGTGCCGAACCGCGCGGCGCTGTTGCTATAGCCGAGGTAATACAAGTCGAGACCGGGCCGCGTCGCATACACGCCCCAAAGCGATTTTGTTCGCGACGGGCGATCGTCGAGCGTGCCGAGACCGGGCTGAACCGGCCTGACCGCGAGCAGGCTGACGGTGGCGCCTTTGACGGTTGCGAGCGCGCGAAACCCGTCGAACGCGAGCGGGACGTTAGGGCCGTAACGTGTGCCGACCAGCCGCTCGGTGCCGAGCGACAGCATCTGGCGACCGGCGCGGACGGTGACGCCGGTGCCGTCGAACGGTCCTGTTTCGGCATCGCCCAGCCGTACGTCGATGAACCCCTGGAGCAGGTCGACGCGGGTCTGGTCGATCGGTCCCGCGGACGGCGCGACCCCGACGGCATAGGCGGCGATCGGCTGGACGAAACCGCGGAGGCGGCCGACATGGAGATGGGCATAGGGCATCGCCCGCATCCACAGATAGCCGTCGTCGGGCGCATCGCCGCCGCCCCACAAATTCGCGCGATACGCCTCGTTGCGCAGGCGGACTTCCATTCCGGTGGTAAGATAGTCGTCGCCACCGAACGTGATGTATTTGAACGGCTCGGTCCAGCGGCTGGTGCGCGTGGCCGGATCGGCGAGCGTCGACCAGTCCTCGTCGTAGCGCGTGGTGGTGAGCGTCGGCGGCTGCCACGCCTCACGCTCCTGCGCCGCCGCCGGGGTGGCGGTCAGCACGAGGAACAGACTCCATTTAAGCACGTCGCGCCCGGTCGAGCAGTGCGACGAGCACAAAGCCGCCGATCAGCCCGAGATGCTCGAAGAACGCGTTGGTCGCCATGAACCGGGCGGGACCGGCGGGCATTACCCAGAACGCATTCGCAGTGATCGCCGCTAGCAGCGTGAAGGCGCCCAGCATTCCCGCGCCCAGCCAGACGAACCTGCCCGTCAGGATCAGGATCGGACCGATCAGCTCGACCGCGATCGTCAGCGCCGCCCAGACCGCAGCCGGATGCAGCCCGAAATGCGCCTGCTCCACGACCGCCGCCGGCCAGTCGTCGAGCTTGACGATCCCGCCGAGGAGATAGGCGCTGACCAGCGCGAGGCGGGCAAGTGGAGCTGTCCAGCGCCAGTCGAGGATCGCGTCGACGAAACGGGGGGCGGGGGTCTGCATCGGCCTAGCGCGCCGCGCCGCCGTGGATCTCGGCGATATAGCCGCCGGGGAAGCGCACGATCGCAGCCTGCCGATCGCTATCGGTCTGCGCTGGGACGAGGACCTCCGCACCGACGGCGGTCGCCTTGACTAGGGTCGCGCCGAGGTCGGCGACCTCGTAGCCGGTGGTGTCGCGGCCATAGGGCCAGGGGAGCTGGCCGTCCGAGACGATGACGACCATCTTGCCGTAGCCCGATGTGATGCGGATGCGGCGATAGGTCTTGCCGGGCTGGCCAATCGCGGCGCCCGGTGCGGCCTTGTGGTCGGACACGATCCGGCCTTTCGAGAAGCCGAGCCAGCTCTTCACGAACGCATCGGCGGCGTCCGCAGTGAGATAGATGCGGTTCTCCGGCACCGTCGCGAGCGCGGCATAATGCGGTGTGGCGGTATGCCAATAGAGCTGCATGGTCACGCCGCCCGGCCACTGCACCAGCGCATCGCGGCCGATCGGATCGGGAAATGTCGTCACCAGCCGGGTCGCTCCATGCCCCACTGCGGCAGCTACGGCGGCATCCAGATCGCGCACCAGATAGCCGGTGCGCTCCTGCCCGAACGGGTAGGGAATGGGTGTCTTGAAGCCGAACACCGACACCGTACCGGCGGGCGTCAGGATCAGTTGCGACATCGTCTGGCTGTTCGTCGGCGTGACCTGGAACACGCCCTGCTTGCTGGTCGTACCGCCGAACGTCGCGACGAAGCTCGCGACGAACCGGTCGAAATCCTCCGACGCGACATAGACATGCGTGGTGTCGTATTGCGCGCCGACCGCGTACCCGGCAGCGGGCGCGTCCCGGGCGAGCGATGGTATCGACGGCGCCGCACCGATCAGCGCGGCGGCGAACAGCATGGCGAAACGCTTCATCGTCTTTCTCCCCTTCATGATCAGACCGCCCAGCAGCCGCAGCCGAACGCACCCCAGAAGCTCTGCACGTCGGCGACCGGCAGCTCGCGGCCGAGGGCTGCGGCATGGTCGTGGCCGTGAACCGAGCACCCGCTCGCGCAACCGCACGCGGCGGCGAGCTTGGCGGAGGCCTCGGGCGTGCGGTGGTAGCCGCCGAACGTCGCGACCGGGGACCAATCCGGCATCGGTTTGGGCAGCGATGGCGCGAGCGGGGCATAGTCGCCCTCGCCGAACACCACTTTGCCGCCGAGCAACGTCAGGACCGAGCGGAGATGCGGGATGTCGCTTTCGGGGACGGTCAGATAATCGCCCGACAGCACCGCGAGATCGGCGAGCTGCCCCGCCTTAATCCGCCCCTTCTTGCCGACCTCGTTCGAGAACCAGGTGTTCTCGTGAGTCCACATCGCCAGCGCCTTCTCGCGGCTGACGCGGTTGGGGCCCGGATACAGGCTGAGCCCGCCGACGGTCCGCCCGGTCACCAGCCAGTTGAGCGACACCCACGGATTGTAGCTCGCGACGCGCGTCGCATCGGTACCCGCGCCGACGTGAATCCCGGCCGCGAGCATCTTGGCGATCGGCGGCGTGCGCTCGGCTGCCTTGGCGCCGTGGCGTTCGACGAAAAACTCGCCCTGATATGCCATGCGATGCTGCACCGCTATGCCGCCACCGAGCGCTGCGATCCGGTCGATGTTGCGATCGCTGATCGTCTCGGCGTGATCGAAGAACCAGTTGATTCCGTCGAACGGAATATCCTTGGCGACTTTCTCGTACACGTCGAGCGCGCGGCCGATCGTCTGGTCGTAGGTCGCGTGCAGCCGCCACGGCCATTTATGCTCCGCAAGCAACCGGATGACGGGTTCGAGATCGCCTTCCATGCTTGGCGGCATGTCGGGGCGCTCGACGCGAAAATCCTCGAAGTCGGCGGCAGAATAGACCAGCATCTCGCCCGCGCCGTTGTGGCGATAGGTGTCGTCGCCCTGGCCTGGCGTGACCTGCTTCACCCAGCCCTTGAAGTCGGCGAGTTCCTCCTTCGGCTTCTGTGTGAAGAGGTTGTAGCTGATGCGCAGCGTAAGCTGGTCGTCGGCATGCAGCTTCTCGATGATCTCGTAATCGTCGGGATAGTTCTGGAACCCGCCGCCTGCATCGATCACGCCGGTGACGCCGAGCGAATTCATCTCGCGCATGAAGTGGCGGGTGGAGTTCAGCTGGTATTCGGGCGGGAGCTTGGGCCCCTTGGCGAGCGTCGAATACAGGATAGTCGCGTTGGGATGCGCGAGCAGCAGCCCGGTCGGGTTGCCCGCGGCATCGCGGACGATCTCGCCGCCCGGCGGGTTCGGCGTGTCCTTGCCGTAGCCGACAACGCGCAACGCCGCCGCATTAAGCAGCGCGCGGTCGTACAGGTGCAGGATGAACACCGGCGTATCGGGCGCGACCGCGTTCAGTTCGGCGATCGTCGGCAGGCGCTTTTCGGCGAACTGGTGCTCGGTGAAGCCACCGACGACGCGCACCCATTGCGGGGCGGGGGTGTTGTCGACCTGCCGCTTGAGCATCGCCATCGCGTCGGCGAGGCTCGGCACGCCGTCCCAGCGGAGTTCGAGGTTATAGTTCAGGCCGCCGCGGATGATGTGCATGTGGCTGTCGATCAGGCCGGGAATGATCCGCCGTCCGCCCGCGTCGATCACGGTCGCGTGCGGCGCGGCGGCGCGCACCTCCTGCTCGGAACCCACCGCGAGGAACGTGCCGTCGCGGATCGCCACGGCCTCCGCCTCGGGGTTCTCGCGGTCGAGCGTCGTCACCTTCGCGTTGACGAGGATCAGGTCGGACATGGTCGGTCTCCGGTTGCCGGCTAGCAGCGGGGCCAGCGTCGACGCTGCCCCGCCGAGGATGGTCGTGCGGCGGTCAATCACGCCGCATCGTCGTGATCGTGGCCGGGCAGCATCCCGAACACGTGGTCGGTGCAGGCCGCCCGGATCGCGGCGGCCTTGTCACGGCTCGCCCACAGGCTTTTCGCGAGCGGCACCGCCTGCTCGCCGAGCAATATCCCGGCGAGCCCGATCAGCGCGATCGTCGGCGGGGCCGGCGACCGGACCTTCAGCAGCGCATAGATCACGCCGACGAACAGGCCGGCGGCGAGCGAGATCAGGTACGGCCGCACGCGATCAATGCCCGCCTTCGAATGCGCCGAACATCGTCTTCGCGTAGGTGATGCCGAGCCCGTACGCGCCCGCATATTTCCGCGCGACGCCGGTGACCGCATCGTAGGTTTCGGTCCGCGCCCAGTCGCGCTGCAACTCGAGCAGATACTGGACCGACGTCATCGGCACCGCGCCCAGCTGGATCATCCGCTGCACCGCGCGCTCATGCGCCTCGACCGAGACATCGCCGCACGCATCGCTGATGAAATAGGCCTCGAAGCCCTGGTCGATCGCGGACGCGACGGGGCCGACGATGCAGACGCCGGTCCACAGCCCCGCGAACACGATCCGGGTCTTGCCGATGCGGTTGACCTCCTCGATCACCGAAGCGTCTTCCCAGGTATTCATCGAGGAGCGGTCGAGCAGCGGCTCGCCGGGCAACGCGTCGGTGATCTCGCTGAACATCGGCCCTGAAAAGCTGTCGACCGCGACCGTCGTCAGGATCGTCGGCACGTCGAACACCGCCGCGGCATGGCTGATGAGCGCGGCATTGTTGCGCAGCAATTCGGTCGCGATCGACTTCGTCGCGAACGCCATCTGCGATTGGAAATCGATCAGCACGAGCGTGTGATCGGTCGGCGAGATCAGCGATGCGCCGGGCGCAGCGGTGGCGGTGATGGTCATGATAGTCTCCCGTTGGAAAAAGGTCGGTCAGCGCGCCTGCCAAGTGCGGCGCCAGATCAGCGGGGTCGTACCGACCACGCGGCGGAACAGCCGGGTCAGGTGCGCCTGGTCGGTGAGCCCGCAGGCGTAGGCGATGTGGCTGAGCGTATCGTCGGTGTGCAGCATCAGCGTCTGCGCGCGGCGGATGCGCTGGCGGATCAGGAACGCGTGCGGCGTCTCGCCCGTTGTCACCTTGAACGCGCGACAGAAATGCCCGGTGCTGAGCCGGGCGACATCGGCAAGCGCAGCCACGCCGATCGTCGAGCCGAGATACGCATCGATATGCTGGACGACGTTGCGCAACTGCCACGCGGCAAGCCCGCCCTTGACCGTCTTGGCCTTCGCAAGCGCGCCGCTGGTGGTCGCGGCGTCGTCGGCGAATAAAGCTGCGAGCCGCTCCAGATAATGCCGCGCGACCTGCGGATTGTGATCGAGCGTGCTGACCGCGTTCGCGACCAGGCTGGCCGCCACCGTCGGCACGAACCCGCGCGGCAGTGCGGTCGCGGGAGGAAGAGTTTGCAGCATCGCCTGAGTCTCCGTCGCAGTCTGTACGAAGGAGCATAAGCGAGGCGGATCGATCGCCTGCGCCCCGGCCGGGGTGGCATGTGCCCCCTCTTTAGGGGCGGGTGAGGTTGCCCCGAATCAGAGCGTTATGATCCCGCGCTTGGCGGCGATCGTCACCGCGTGCGTGCGATCCGACGCGCCGAGTTTCGCGAAGATCAGCTTCATATGGCCTTTCACCGTCTCCTCCGAGACAGCCAGTTTGGCGGCGATCTGCTTGTTCGAATTGCCCGACGCCGCGAGCGACAGCACTCCAATCTCACGCTCGGTCAGCGCATCCTCGATGACGTGGAAGGCGATGCTCGACGCCACCTGCGCGCTCAGATGCTTGCCGCCCGCGTGGACCGAGCGGATCGTGTCGAGCAGTTCCTTGCGCAGCGTGTTCTTCAGCAGATAGCCCGCCGCCCCCGCGCGCAAAGCCCGCAACGCCTGCGCATCGCCCGAATAGGTGGTCAACACGACGATCCGCGCGTGCGGCCAGTTGCTCCGCATCGCCGCGATCGTGTCGACGCCGCCGATCCCCGGCATCTGCAGATCCATGAGGACGATGTCGGGCAGGTGCGTCGGGTACAGCGCCAGCGCCTGTTCGCCGGACTCGGCCTCCGCGACGACCGCCAGATCCTCCTGCGTCTCGATCACCGCCTTCACGCCTTCGCGGAGGAAAGGATGATCGTCGACGATCATGATCCGGATCCGGGGGGAAGGCGGCAAGGGTGACTCTTGGGCAGGCGGGGGAGAGAGTGTGGACCCTGCGCCGCGACTGGTGGAGATGGCAAGCGGCGGCTGCATCAGCGCGCGGCAAGCCGGTCGAAGCCGGCGCGGAAAACCTCGACCACCGTCTCGAACCGCCCCGCGCCGACGCAGAACACCCAGCGCGACAGCGTGCCGGTTGCGCTGTCAGGCAGCGCATCGAACAGCCCAGCGAGCATCGCGTCGGGCGTGCCGGCCAGGCCGTCCGGATCGAGGCCGCTATCGAGCAGGCTCGGCGCGAACGCCGCCGAGACCGCCTCGATCCGGATCGCCTCGCGCGCCGCGCTTGCCACCGCCTGCCGCATTGCCGCGGGCGCCCAGGCCGCGGGATCGCCGAGTCCGATCGCGAGCACGGTGTTCGCGTGGATCGGTCGCGCGGGGGCGGACAAGGTCAGCACGTCGCCGCTCTCCGCGCGGAAGAGTCCGTCGGCGCGCAACCGGGTGATCGCGCCGCCCAGGGCCGCGTCGAGATTGCCCAATCCGCCGCCGGGGCGTGTCCGGCCGATCTCATGCGTGAAGACGCCGGCGCTGGCGACCATCGCCTCGACGCTCACTGCATCACGCGGCGCGACGTCGATGCGGACTCCCCGCCACACGCCTATCGTCGCCGCGTCGTCGCTCCGACCGTCCATCGGCGGCATCCTGTTCTCCCGTCGATCCGGTGCGGACCTATGTCATTGATATCACGAGGGTGGTGCAGGATCATGGACAGGGCTGACCCGATTTGGACAATCGTGACATTTGCGTCCGTGCGTCTCGGTCAGTACAACGACCAAACATCGCATGACCTGAGGCGGTGCAATCAAGCCTTGCATTTGTTCGTTCCGCTAGCGCAACGTTGATCATCATCAGCTCTGCTTGGGTATCTTCCGCGTGATCGCGCAAACCATCCTTCTACGCTTCGCGCGCGGCAGAGCGATTGCCCGTAACCTGTGGCGCATCCTGTTCGGCATCCTGTGCTGCTTCATGGTGACTGGCAGCGCCGCCGCGCTCGATCCGACGCGGAGCATCGCGCAGATGCGACATTCGCGCTGGACGCTGGGCGACGGCGCGCCCGGCAACATCCGCGCGATCGCGCAAGGCCGCGACGGCTATCTCTGGCTCGGCACCGCGACCGGTGTCTACCGGTTCGACGGGATCGTCTTCGAGCGAATCGTGCCGGTCGATCAGGATCCCCGTCGCTCGCCCCAGGTCACGGCATTGCTTGCGGCGCGCAACGGCGACATCTGGGTCGGCTACGATTTCGGCGGCGTCGCGGTGTTTCGCGGTGGCGTCCTCAAAGGCGCGAACCCGGCGCCGGCCGTTGGTGGCGTCAATCGTATCGTCGAAGGGCGCGACGGCGCGATCTGGGTCGCGGTGGAATCGAAGGGCCAACTCCTCCTCAGCCGAGTGTCGCAAGGGCTCTGGTCGCGGTTCGGCCCCGGGCAGGGCGTGCCGGACACGGCCGCCGCCGATATCGTGAGCACGTCCGACGGCATCTATCTATCGACGCATCCGACCATGCTGCGGCTGAAGCCCGGCGACACGCGGTTTACGGACGCCGGCATACCCGCCGACAGCTACACCGCGCTCGCAGAAAGTCCCGGCGGGCGCCTCTGGCTATGGGCCAGCGGGCAGGTCCGGCCGGTGACGAATACGGGGCCCCGGTATCGCACCGGACCCGTCACAACGCCCTATGTGTTTCCCAGGCCCGCGTTCGATCATGACGGCAATCTCTGGCTGCTGGGTCAGGATGCAGGGCTGGGACGGCTGTCGGCCGGATTACTTGGACGGCCCGATCACCTCGGCGCCGTCGAGATGTTTACTGAGCGGCAGGGCCTGACGGCATCACTGACGCTGTCGATGCTGGAGGACCGCGAGGGCAATATCTGGGTCGGGACTGAGTCCGGCCTCGACCGCTTCTCGCCGAGCAACATCGTCCAGCCGGTGCGGAACGAGGCACTCGTTTCGGGTTTCGCGGGACGTCCCGGCGGGAGCATCTTCATCGCCGGGCTGTCGGGCGTGTACCGGATCGGCGGCGACGGCAAACCCGTGCTGATCTTCCCGAAGGCGGACATCGGCGTGCTGTGCGGGGATGGTCGTCGCGAGCTGGTTGTCAGCATGCAGGGCAAATGGATGCTCGACATCGACCGATCGGGAAAGCTCGCCAAGGCCACGCCGATCCGCGGCCCGTTGTCCACGACCTGTGCGATCGACGCGAAGGGCGACTTCTGGACCGGGATGGACCGGGTCTACCGCGTCGTCGGCGATAGTTTGGAGCACATCGGGGGCGCTGCGGGTACGACCGGCCCCACCGTGACCCGCATCCGCAGCGATGGCGCGGGCGGGGTCGTGTTCGCGCGCGTGGGGAAGGGCTATTCGCGTCTGAGCGGCGGCGTCGAGACCTCGCTGTGGCGGAGCGCGGATCATGTCATCGGCAGCACGCGGACGATGGTGCCCAGCCGCGGCGGCCTGCTGATCGTCGCCAACCAGGGGCTGGCGCGCTATTACGGTCGCCGGCTGGAATCGCTGACCGACCGATCCTACCCATTTCTGGCGGGCCTGACCGGACTGCTCCAGACGCCCGACGGCTCGACCTGGGTGATCGGGGCGAGCGGGATCGTCCGGATGGCGACCGCCGGGCTCGACGCGGCGTTCGCGCATCCCGGTACGTCGATCCCGTTCGAGCGGTTTGGCTATCAGGAGGATTTCCGCGGCCGCTCGAATTTGGTCGAGGCCAACGACATCGCGCAGGATGCCGCGGGGCGGCTGTGGTTCGCGACCAACAAGGGGTTGGCAATGATCGACCCGCATCATCTGTCGCGAAACCGATTGCCGCCGACCGTCCAGATCCGCTCGCTCGATGCCGGCGGTGCGGCGCAAACCCCCGGTAACCAGCCGATCGCGTTTGCCGCCGGCACCGATCATGTCCGGATCGCCTACACCGCGCTCAGCCTCACCAACGCGACCGCCAACCGCTTCCGCTACCGGATCGAGGGGGTCGATCGCGACTGGATCGACGCCGGTGATGCGCGCGAGGCGCTGTACACCAACCTCGGCCCGGGTTCGTATCGGTTCCAGGTGATCGCCGCCAACAATGACGGGGTCTGGAACCGCGAGGGCGCCGCGCTGACGTTCACGATCGCACCGCACTTCTACCAGACGTATGCGTTCATGGCGCTGTGCGTCGCGGTCGTGCTGCTCCTGATATGGCTGCTCTATCGCCGTCGCGTTCGCGCTATCGCCGAGCGTACGCGGGGGCGGTTCGAGGTGCAGCTGGCGGAGCGCGAGCGGATCGCCCGCGAGTTGCACGACACGCTGCTGCAAGGGTTCCAGGGGCTGATGCTGCGCTTCCAGTCGGTGGTCGAACTGCTGCCGCGTGGCGATCGCGCGCGCACAAGCCTCGAGACCGTATTGGAGCGCGCCGACGACGTCCTGCTCGACGGCCGCGACCGGGTCCGATCGTTGCGCGAAAACATGGAGCCGGTAGCGTTGCCCGCGCTGCTGACCGCGATCGCCGAGGACATCGTCGCGCCGCCGCTGACCTGGAGCGTCGAGACGGACGGCGTCCAGCAACCGGTGTGCGCGCCGGTCGCGGACGAGATCGCGCAGATCGTCCGCGAAGCGCTTGCCAACGCCGTGCGTCACGCCGGCGCGAACCGCCTGGTCGTCGCGATCCGATCGACTGCCGACAAGCTCGTCGTCAGCGTGTCGGACGACGGTATCGGCTTGCCGTCGGACGTCCGCGAGGCGGGGCACCGACCCGGCCATTACGGGCTGGTCGGCATGCGCGAACGCGCCGTTTCGATGGGTGGGACGCTGGCGATGCACGCCGACACCGGGACCGAGGTAAAAGTCACGATCCCGGCGCGCGTCGCCTATCGCTGAGCGCGATCAGCCCTTCACGAATGCGAGCAGGTCCGGGTTGATGACGTCGGCGTGCGTCGTCAGCATGCCGTGCGGATAGCCCTTGTATACCTTCAGCGTGGCGTCCTTCAGCAGCTTGGCCTGCAGCACCGCGGCGTTTTCGTACGGCACGATCTGGTCGTCGTCGCCCTGCAGGACGAGCGTCGGCACGGTGATCGCCTTCAGGTCCGCAGTCTGGTCGGTTTCCGAGAACGCCTTGATGCCCTCGTAATGCGCTAGCGCGCTGCCCATCATGCCCTGGCGCCACCAATTCTGGACGATGCCCGGCGAGACCTTCTCGCTCGGCCGGTTGAAGCCGTAGAACGGTCCCGACGCGACATCGAGAAAGAACTGCGCACGGTTCTCGGCCAGCGCCTTGCGGAACCCGTCGAACACCGACATCGGCAGCCCGCCCGGATTGCTCGCGGTCTTGAGCATCATCGGCGGCACAGCGCTGACGAGTACGGCCTTGGCGACGCGACCCTGGGGCTGGCCGAACTTGGCGATATAGCGCGCAACTTCGCCGCCGCCGGTCGAGTGACCGATATGGACCGCATTGCGCAGGTCGAGATGCTCGGCGACCGCGGAGGCATCGGCGGCGTAATGGTCCATGTCGTTGCCGGTATCGGAGTGCGACGAACGGCCATGCCCGCGGCGGTCATGCGCGACGACGCGGTAGCCGTTAGCGAGGAAGAACAGCATCTGCGTGTCCCAATCGTCCGACGACAGCGGCCAGCCATGATGGAACACGATCGGCTGGGCGGCCTTCGGACCCCAGTCCTTGTAGAAGATGTCGACGCCGTCCTTGGTCTTGATGAATCCGCTGCTCATTCTCGGTACTCCGTCTGGGAGGGGAAGGGGGGAGGCGAACGCGGCGGTCGGCAGCAGGCTCGCCGCAGTGGCAGTCGCGGCGCCGATGACGACGGCTCGCCGGGAGATTTCGCGCATCAAGTCTGGCATCGGAATATCCTGGTTATCTCCGGTCATGGCACCGCAGCTATTGCGCGGCGGCGGCCTCTTCGATCAGCGCGGCGACGGCCTTCGGGTTCGACGTCATCACGACATGCGAGGCGCCCGCGACGACGACGGTCTTCTTCGACCCCGCGCGTTTCGCCATGAACGCCTGCACGCCGGGCGGGACGTTCAGGTCCGCGCTGCCGTAGATGAACCAGGACGGGATCGTCTTCCACGACGGCGTCGCCGCCTTCTCGTTCAGTGCGGCCTCGGCGACCGGGCGCTGCGTCGCGGCCATCAGCGCGGCCTGTGCGGCTGGCACGTCCGCGGCGAACTGGTGCGCGAACTTGTCGCGCTGGATGTAGAGATCTTTGGTCCCGTCGGGCAGCACGACCGGTGGCGCCAGCGCGGCGCCCAGCGTGGCGCCGGGAAACTTGCCGGTCAGCTCTATCGCACTCTCGCCGGTATCCGGCGCGAACGCCGCGACATAGACCAGCGCCTTGACGTTGCCGGCGTGCGCCGCCGCTTCGGTGATGACGGGCCCGCCATAGGAATGCCCGACCAGCACCACCGGCGTCGTAACCGCGTTGACCACGCCGGCGACCGACGCGGCATCGCTCGCCACGCCGCGCAACGGGTTCGACGCGGCGATCACGGTATAGCCGTCCGCGCGGAGCTGCTCGATTACCCCGTTCCACGACCCGGACTCCGCAAATGCGCCATGGACGAGCACGATCGTCGGCCGCGGCTTGTGCTGGGCGTCGGCCCCGGCCAGCGGGGCCAGCATCGTCGTGACCGTCGCAAGGCAGGCGATCCAGATTTTCATGTACGTAGCTCCCAGTGACAGGCGTCCGTTCGTCAATGCGCGCCGATCCTTGACCATTATTGTCGAACCGAAACGAAATTTGCGGATAACCGACATATTCTGCCGCGGGTGACGGCCGCCGCCGGGGCATCCGAAAATCGCGCTGCTATGCTGGCCCCGATACTTACGGGACGGAGCGAGCATGAGCGGACGTCGAATGGGGCCGGGACGGCTGGAGGCTTTCACCGACGTGCGCGGCTCGCACGTGATTATTTCCCGGCATGCTGGCGCGCGACTGGGGGCGGATCATCTTCATCTCGAGTGAATCGGCCGTGCTGATACCGTCCGATATGATTCACTACGGTATGACCAAGACTGCGCAGCTCGCCATTTCGCGCGGTCTCGCGGCGCTGACTAAAGGCACCAGCGTCACGGTCAATACGGTGATGCCGGGCACCACGCAGTCCGAGGGTATCGTGAGCTTCCTGAAGAGCGTGGCAAGCGATGCCTCACAATCGGACGCCCAGATCGAACGCGAATTCTTCAGCCGGGACCGCCGGACCTCGCTAATCCAGCGGATTATCGAGCCGGGGGAGGTCGCCAGCATGGTCGCCTATGTTGCAAGCACGCTGGCTGCGGCGACCAACGGCGCCGCGTTGCGCGTCGATGGCGGGATCACGCCATCGATCGTGTAGCGAAGACCTGGCCCATCTAACTTAGTTCCGCGCGCATCAGAGTAGTTTCTTGTTTGCAGAATATGAACGAATGGCACAAGTTGGGCGCTGCCTGAGTACGTGCGAACGTCCGGGTTTGGGTCCTATCAGCCCCTCGCTGCCGGACAGTTCCGCCCATTAATGGACGCTCAGGCTAACAACACGGGGCGCCGAAAAAGGCCATTCGTTCAGCATGATCGTTCCCGGCTCTCCATGTGCGAGGGGAAATCGCGAAGGAACAGCCGTAAAAAACGATATTGTGCCGCCAGTAATATGGTATGTTGATCCGTAGAGGAGCCGATCTATGGATATGCTGTTCGTTTCGACGTTCTTTGTTGCGGTACTCATTGTATTAGCTCACCGAGCGAACGCGCGCTTCCGAAGCGAAAAGTACCTTCCCATGCAGTGGGGCATTAACGGAGCAGTAAACTGGTCGGCGCCCCGCCATGTTGCGCTTGCCTTCTTGCCAATTTTAGCGACTGGCGTACTTGGCTTTCAGGTTTTCATGTCATTGAATGTTCCGGCCCGGTCCGGTCAGGAAGGTCTGCCATTTCCTGTATTGGTCGGCACCGGCGCAACGTTTGTTGCGGTTCAGCTTCTTCATTTCTGGTTGATCGGTAGGACTCTCCGGCGGAAAGTCGAGTAGTTCTTACGCGTTGGAACGAACGGCTCTCCAATCAGCCATCGTCTTCCAGAAGCATCGTGGTGCTGCGCCACGTCGACTATCGCCACCCGCCTTACCGTAAGCGGACAGGCCGTTATCCTGCCCGATCACGACATTCGCGAGCGGATAGCCGGGCTCCAAATCGGACATTCGCAAAGATGAACCAGCGTCCGAAGTTGGGAAGCGGGGGAAGGGGCGTGAGCGTCCGCTTCTGGGTCGTCCAGCCGCCAGTTGCTTGTGCAATTAGGGCAGCACGGCTGGTTTGGCGGAGCCTCCGTATCGACGGAGCGGATGGCTGGCGCGATCAGCGAATCTATCGCATTGCGCGGTTGACATGACAGGTTACTCCACAGCGGGCATCGCGCCACTGCTCGCGATGGCGACAGCGGCGCTGGCTGCGCCGCTCGCGGTCCATACGCCTGCTCCCGGAAGCCCGGAACGCACCGCGATCGTCAAGACGCTCCACGCTGGCGACGATAGCGCGCAATCGCGTTTCACCTTCCGCGCGTTTCGCGTCCTTTCGGCGGGCCCGGGTGCGATTGCCTATGTTCGCGGCGCAGGCCCGGTCGGCACCTTCCAGGCCATCCTAAAGCGCGACGGCCGGGCTGGATGGCGCAAAATATGGGGCGATGGCGATGGCGGCAGCAGCAGCTGCGAAGTCGGCGCGCGGCATTATGCCTGGGCCTTGCAACTTCTGCGTACCTACACGGCCAACCCCGATACGATTTTTCCGGGCATCGTGGCGCGGACCGGGGAATTGCGACGCATGGCGAAAGCGAGGCCCGACGTGCAATGCGTCGGTGATTTAGACGGCGGCCCCAGCTGATCGCGGGACATTGGCCCTGTTTAGCCCAACTTGCCCATGTTGCCGGCGTGGGGATCTGCTAACAGGAACAACGCGTTAGGAACCCGTACCAGCCTTGGCTTGGAGGCAGGGCACGCAAGAAAAACGAGCGCCCGATGTCGGCCATGAAACGAGCGCCTGTAGCTGCGGACGCGCCTGAAACCTGATCAGACGAAACCGCCATTGGCGCGGATCGTCTGACCATTGACCCAGCCACCATCGAGGCTGGCTAGAAATGCCACGACCGACGCTATGTCGTCCGGCTGGCCAAGCCGCTTCAGCGGATTGGCGTCGATCATCGATTGCACCACGGCCTCCGACTTGCCGTTCATGAACAGGGCCGTTGCCGTCGGCCCAGGCGCGACCGCGTTCACGGTAATGCCACGCATGCCCAGTTCCTTGGCGAGGATACTCGTCATGGCCTCGACCGCAGCCTTCGTCGCGGTGTAGACGCCGTACCGGGGAAGTAGCACGCCGACGACGCTGGTCGAGAAGCTGATGATCCGACCTCCATCGCGCAAGCGACGCGCACCTTCTCGCATCCCGCGGAAGACGCCAGCGATATTGACGGCAAGCTGGTGATCGAAATCGGCGTCGCTGACGTCGGCAATCGGCGCGAAGATGGCCACACCCGCATTGTTGACCAGGATATCGAGCCCGCCGAATGTGCGTTCCGCAGCGTCGAACAGCGATGGTATCCCGCCCGGCGTGCTGACATCTGCCTGTACCGCGATCGCTTCGCCGCCTGACGCGGCGATCTCGGTCACAACGTCCTGAGCATCCTCGTGACCGCGCGCGTAGTTTACGATCACGGCCATGCCGTCGGCCGCAAGGCGCTTCGCGATGGCAGCGCCGATGCCCTTCGATCCCCCGGTAACCAGTGCAACTTTACGTTCCGTCATGATCCGTCTCCTTCTGAGACGGGTATGTAGACGTTCGTGGGGCCGGGATAATCGGTCAGGTCTTGCCAAGTCCATTCGGATATGGCGAACAATGGGCATGGATCGCCTCGAAGCCATGCGGCTGCTCGTACGGGTCGTCGAACGTCGCAGTTTCACGGCGGCGGCAACCGATCTCGATATGTCGCGCTCGACTGCGACGGAGGGCATCAAGCAGCTGGAAGCCCAGTTGGGCGTGCGCCTGCTGGAACGCACGACACGGATCGTGAGCCCGACGCTCGATGGCGACGCCTATTATCGTCGCTGCATCGCGATACTGGCCGATATCGAAGAGGCGGAGGGCGCGTTTCAGGATGCCGAGCCGCGTGGGCTGCTTCGGATCGACGTCCATGCGATGATCGCGCGGCGGTTCTTGATCCCGCACATTCCCGCGTTCCTTGACCGTTACCCGCGGATCGATCTTCATATCGGCGAAGGGGATCGCCTCGTCGATCTCGTGCGCGAAGGCGTGGATTGCGTCATCCGTGCAGGCGAGCCAACTGAAAGCGGCTTGATCATGCGTCGTGTTGCCACGCTGAACGAGATGACGTGCGCGAGTCCGGCATATCTCGCGCGCCACGGCGTCCCAGCGACACCCGCCGATCTCCAAGGTCATCGAATGATCGGCTATCTGTCATCGCGAACCGGCGAGATCATCCCCCTGGAGTTTACGGTCGAGGGCCGGCTCGACTACGTCACCTTGCCCAGCCGCGTTACGGTCGGCGGTGCCGATGCGATGGGGGAGCTTGCCCGGCTGGGCATGGGGCTTATCCAGGCCCCGCGTTATCGCTTCGTCGACGATTTTGCCGCTGGCACGTTGACCGAGGTGCTGGCCGACTATCCACCTTCGCCGACGCCGCTCGTGGCGCTCTATCCGCAGAACCGACAGCTCTCACCGCGTGTCCGGGTTTTTCTTGATTGGGCTATAGGCATTTTCGCATCGGTCGATCTTTAAGAATAGGTGCCACCACGGTTCTGCGCGGTATCCGATGTCGCGATTGATCGGCGCCAATTAACACGAATGGGCGGCAAGCTGTTGGAGGCTATATGCGCCCTGTTTAAGTGCAAATGTTAACGAGTGTCGGAAGTTGGGAGGCGGGGAAGGCGGCGTAAATGACCGGAACTGGGTCCTCGCGGCTGAGCAGTAGTCAGGATGTTGAAGTCTGATCTGCCGCCGATGCGAGGGCTTTTTGCTTGAGAGCGGAGGACGTTGCCTCGGGCACGCGCGGATCGCAGGTGATCAGCCCTCGAGCACGATCCCGAACCGGTTAATCACATTGCCGTTCCCGCGCCAACTGAGGACCAGGCGCGCATCGCGTTGCGGTCCGTGGAAGTCGATGAGGCCGGGTCTATGCCGCCGGCGGTTCCGCGCTAGGGCCGCCGATTGATCTCGTGGGGCCGTCAGGAGCGTGTCGAAGGCGACGGTTCCGAACTCGACTCGGATGCCGATAAGCGCATCTAGGGCCACGTTCGACAGCGGTGCCGCTCGAATGCCTCTGCGGAGCAATTCCCCCGGCTGCTGAGCGACGTAGAGGCCCGCCCCCGGAGCGAGGTTCTGGTCTAGGAGGGCGTTGCGTAGCGCTTGATCGTCCATTGTGCGACGGCCTAGCAGGCGATCGCGCCCGTGCGTGGCGATCCTACCGTAATAGAGCCCTGCGAGGAGCTTGATGAACCATAGCTCCAGTGCGTCCCCGCTGATCAGGTGGTAGGCGATCCTGCCCGGACTGCGCTGATTGAACACGTACTGGGGACCTTCAACCAGGGCGCGAAAGGCTCGGAATGCCAAAGTGTCCAGCGGTTCGAGAGCGCTGTTGTGACGCGTGCAGAGTATCTTAGCGACCAGGGCGGAACTGCTGACCTGGAGCTGTTCGCCATCGGCTTGCCAAGGCAATCCCCTGACGGAGAGACCGTCGAACTCGTCGAGTATCACGCGCGAGATATAGTGTTCTCGACTGATCTTGTTGGAACAGTCGAAGCTGCTTTTCAGGTAGCATCGGTCTTCCGCGTGTCCCGTCAAGGGTGAAGGCGGGCGGGTGCTCGGAACTGCGAGGTGTGGTAGTCGCCTCACCGCGACCTTGCAGCATCCGTCAAAGGCGGCGCCGCTGCCGCACGGGCAGCGATCGGCATCACCCCAAGGATTTTGGTACGCTTCCGGGGAGAGCCTGACCATTGAGTTGCCTATTTGGGAGCGTGCAGCTGGTGCGGCGTACCAGCTTGGCAGGGGAGGCGCGAGCCGACATGAATGAATGGCAGGAGTTGGGAAGCCGGATTGTGATTGCGAATGTCGCCTTGTGGGTCTGCCGGAAGCTGTGGGCAGGTGCCTTCGCCCACGATCCCATTGTGAGTCTTAACGCCTCCGATCGGTGCGGCAGTAAGTGGCGGCAAATGTTGGCATGACTGGTATCACCCGGTAAGCAACCGTTGATCCTTACGCTGGCGTCGCTTCCACTGCACGGCATAGCGCTAACATATCTGTTTGCGTACGGCGCGCTCAGTTCCGCCGAGGAGAGGACGATGCGTAACCTATGGGCGATAGCGATAACCGCCAAGCTGACCGGGTTCGACCGCAAGTTCCAATGTTTGATCGACAAGGCTTATGAATACGAACCGATCTCCAGTAAGATTGCGAAGGTCGGCAAGACGGCGGCGGGCGGCAAGTGATCGAGCCGGCTGGGTCGGCGATCGATCGCCTTGTTCCGGAGTTGCAGGCTGGCGGGTTCAAACGCGTGAAATCGTCGAACTATCAGGAGGAATTCACGCGAGGCGATTTGACGATCGCCTATTCCTGCGGGCGGTACGGAGAGGAGTTCATGTGCTTTGTCACCGACGCCGATCAGTTCCGGTTTCAGATGAGCTCTTACTTGGAGATCGTCGATCCTCCCGCTGCGGCACAATCCCAAGCCCTCGGACGTGAGAGCGATGTCGATCAGCTGGACTTCCACCATACCAATTATGCCGCGATCTCGCATGGTTATTATCTGACGATGCAGGCGCTGCTTTCTCGTTTCCTGAAAAACTGGCCCAGGGGAAAAAGCACCGTCGACGGTGAGGCGAAAGAGCGGATGACGCAACGCGACCAGGAGGTACTCGCGTCCTTCGGTCTGTCGAGAGAACAAACCTACCTCTAGCCGCGGGGCTCACCCGGCAGTCAGCGCTGTCATGCGGCAATGGCAAATCAGCCCTCTACAACGGTTATCGCGGGCATTAATGCATGCCCGAATTTGGTAAACGGGGAAGGACGCGAATGTCCGGCTATGGATCTGGCTGGAAGCCGGAGGGCAGGGCGTGTCCGCCCAAAGTTGGTCGTTGGAGGCGGCCTTTGTGCTTCCCGATTGCCGCCGTTCGTTCGTCAAGGCATCATAGCGACATGGCCTTCCACACCAAACTGACGCTTATTGTCATGACAGTGATTCTTGCCGGTTGCGGCCCGGTGACGGCCGTAAGGAACGATACGAAGGCAAGTGTTTACATTGACTTTGTATTACCACAGGTTCCGCGTCCACCATCGCCGCAAAAGTTAGTTCCCGGCGATGTCTACAGCGGCCCGTGGTCGCCAAAACAGGCAGGCACTCTTTATCTGGGAGGTAGCCCGGACCGTCTTCGACAGTTCCCCGTCGCGACGCTCTGTAACATCGAAAAGCGAAGTTGCGATCTGCACGTTTCGCAGCTGACAGCCTCGTCCGGGAACGGCAGCTAACCTCCCCATTTCGCTTTCGCCCAATAGCAGACGGACGATCGCTGTGACATACTACAGACTCTGTGTTTCGAGGTGCCGCCATGATTCATATAATTCTTTTTGCGCTTTCAGCGATAACTTCGACCGTTCCCGTAGAGCTTCAAGGAACCTATGCTGATGCGCTTGGATCATGTAAGTCAGGAAACTCCATTTATATCTGTGAAAACAATATTGAATGGAGTGGCAGGACCGATCGCGTAGTCTTCGCCGAGCGGCTGACCCCATCTTCTGCACATTTGTTTATCGAGAGGTCGAATGCGGGTCGGGGCAGCGTTGAGTTACACTTCGAGATACAAGGTGACCACAGCGAGCACATGATCGTAATCGACCACCTCAGCGACGCCGACGACATCGCCGCACGCGGAAGACCAACCCCAGACAAGTCCGTGATCGGCTTCTATCAGCGCTGCGAGAGCGGTAAACACCGATAGGCTGTTCGTCCGCTTTCCTTCCCATTCCGGCCATCCCGCTTTACGCCCAATAGCGGACGTGCGCGGGCCTCAGTTCAGTTCCCGATTGCGGACGTTGGCCGGACGGTGCAGCCTTGCGGTATGCAGCATGGTTCAATCGTCGCATTCTTATCGGGCACACTCTCTCCGGAAAGCCTCGCCGCAGAGATTGGGCCGGAGGTCGTGCGCTTTAGAGCGGCCTTATTGGCAACTGCGGAGGGTCGTATTCAGGTCACTGATGGACCGCTCTTTGTGGTCACAAAGGAAGGTGCGCGGCGCTTGCTTGAGGCGGTAGCGGACGAGCGACTGCCCTTTGATGCAGCGAATTACCTCGCGGACTGCATCGTCATGAACGACGACTTCGATTATGCAAACGAAGCTGTAAGAGACGCGGTTTTCTTTATTGAGGACGATTCTGGGCGGTTTGCCACGGGCGAAGATAATTGGCGACCCACACGGGCGGAGACGTTGGCCGCGTTGGCGCTCCTCGATTGAACGGCAGCTTTTTCTGGTCCGCCGCCGAAAGCCGCTGGTCCGCTTTCCTTCCCATTCACGACATCCATGACGGACGATCATGCGCAAAGCGCAGTCAGCGCGGGGATGAACAAATGTCTGAAGTTGGGGAGCGGGGAAGGGGGCACGAATGTCCGCTTGTGGGTCCTGTCAGCCTCGCTTTGCCGTGCAGGCCCGCCAAAAGAAGACATTCCCCGGTCCTACTGCGCTCGACAACTCGAGATATTCACCCACTTCAACCGAGCCGTCTCTTGCCGCAATAGGCAGGGGGAGCGACGCTCCTCACTTCGGCCTGTAGTGAAGCAGGGTAAGGCACGGGCGCGCCACTCCACGGCAAGGACGATCCTTCCCAAATATCCTTGCGGCTGGTTAATTGTCCGACATATTCTGGTCTTTAAGGGAACCTGCAAACTCGCCGGCCCCGTGGTGATTGGATGGACCCAAATGAATCTGGCACTTCGCTTCTTGCTGCTCATGATTGCGGGTGCCCCCCTCATTGGGTGGCACTCTTCGGACCTTGCGGTAATCTCCGACACCGACCGCGGGCAGGGCGCGGACGATATCCGCAAGGGCTTCGTCACTCGCAGGGCGCCCGCCACGCTGCTGCCGCTGTCGGCTTATGTCTTCGTCTACTTCACGGGCAATACGATCGACGGCGAGAAGCTGCGCTTCGCGATCTCCGATGGCAACAATGCCTTGCGATGGAAGACGTTGAACGAGGCCCAGCCGATCCTGGAATCGACCGAGGGCACGCGAGGTCTCCGCGATCCGTTCATCATGCGCTCGGCAGAAGGTGACCGTTTCTTCCTGCTCGCTACCGATCTTTCGACCGGTCGCACCGGCTGGGGCGGGGCGACCGACCACGGCAGCCGCCATCTGGAAATTTGGGAATCGACCGACCTGATCCACTGGGGCAAGCAGCGCCACGTTCGCGTGAACGTGCCTGCCGCGGGCATGACCTGGGCACCAGAGGCCACCTATGATCCTACCATTGGCGCCTACGTCGTCTATTGGACGTCGACGCTCTACAAGGATGCCGCGCACAAGCGCGAGGACGGCGACGGGCCGCAGATCCTGACTGCGACGACCCGGGATTTCAGAACCTTCACCGCCCCGAAGCCGTGGTTGAAAGCGGCGGACGTTCCGGGAGCGGTAAAGGCCAAGGGTATGATTGACGCCACCGTCATGAAAGTTGATGAGCAATATTATCGCTTCACCAAAGTCAGTGACGCCAGCGGGTGCAAGTCGAGCGATATCCTGGCTCAGGTCTCCCCGTCGCTGCGCGCGCCCGCTGCCTCGGGCGCGTGGAAGATCGTCGATCGCTGCGTTGGCCGGCGCTCCGGCACACCGGAGGTGGAGGGGCCGAGCGCGTTTGTCGCCAATCCGGGCGACACCAGCGGATTCAAGTACTTCCTGTGGGTCGATGACTATGGCGGCGTCGGCTACATCCCGCTGGCGACGAATGATCTCAGCGGCAAGATCGCCTGGACTTACCCGCGCGCGTTCAGCCTGCCAGCATCGCCGCGGCACGGCACGGTCATGGCGATCACTGCGTCGGAACGTGACAGGCTCGTCGCGTACTGGAACCGCCGCGCGCCCGCGCCCGCGCCCGTCGCCGATAGCTGGGTTGTTCCTCCAGTGCTGGCATCGGGTACGCGCTTGCCTGTCCCAGATGGCCATCTGGTCACATGGCGCGTCGGCGGCCGCGCGCTGCCCGGCGGCGTTCTCGTCAACCGTGACGCGACGGCGCGCATCGTCCATCTCGACGGAACGCCGAAGCGTCTGGACGGAACGACGCTCGCCAAGCACTTCACCGTCCGCCTGCTCGGCACCGCGTCGGGCCGCCTCAAGTCCTATGCGCGCGCGCCGACGACCGTGCACGACGCGAACCAGCCCACCGTGGCGCGGAGCGTTCACCTAGCGCTCACCGGCACTGACGGCGGCACCGTCCTGCTGAACGACGATTACGGCGTCCTGTTCGCGCGCGGCAATTATGTTGGGGTGGATCGCGTCGCGCTACGCGGGGTTGCCGACCCGTCATTGTTCTACTTCGCCGACGGGGCGCTCGGCGTTATTGCGACGCGTGTCGACATGGCCGGCACGCCAGATCCCGATCCCACCGCGACGATCGTCTTCCGCAGCGGTTTGAAGCACCCGGGCGACTTCGTCGAACTGGGCTCTCTTGACCTGCACACCGCCGATGGCGTCGCAAAGCCGCACGCGCGCTACGATTCCGCCGCCCGCCGCTACGTCCTATCGTGGACCGATCGCTCCGGGCAGCCGCGCTGGACGACAGCCGCCGATCTAACGCGCACCGAGTGGCGCGACGCGCCCTTCGAGCCCGGCGGTCGTCGTCAGCAGATCGTCTCGGCCGGCAACGTCGGCAACGCCCGCGAAGGCCGCATCGTTACCACCGATGACGATACGCTCCCGATCGATGCCACCCTAGCCACCGTGCTCACCCAACGCTTTGGTCGCACCGTCAACACCACCGCCGCGGTAGCGCCGCAGGTAATCGCCGCTCGCCAAGCCGCGGGGCTACGCGATGCACGTGCGACGCTAGGGTACTCCGACGGCTCCACTGCCTCCCGCGCCGTCGACTGGGACGCTGCCGACCTTGCGCGCCTTACACATCCAGGCCGCTACGTCGTCCACGGCACCGTCCGTCAGCGCAGCTATCCGGCGATCTTCGCCTATAATCGCGCCGATCCCGATATCTATCGCTGGGAGCGCAACGGCCGCGTCCGCTACCTCTTCGTCGCGACCGACGACACGAACAACGACAATGTCGGCTCCGCGCACCTGCCCATCCGGGTCGCCAGCACGATCATCGACCTCGCCGATGACAATGGCGGCCGGGCGCGCGAGGTCGACTTGCTCAACCGCCGCACCCGCCGCGACCGCACCGCGGAGGGCCGCGTCATCGCCGGCTGCTATTGGGCGCCAGAGCTGCACGAGATTGGCGGCAAGCTCTCGATCCTGTTTGCGCCCTGCTTCAACCCGAGGGACAACGCATCGAACGAAGGCGGCGCGTGGTTCACCGTCGAATCCCATATCATGCAATTGCGCGACGATGGCGACCCCGCCAATCCTGCCGACTGGTCGAGACCCGCGGCGATCCGCAAGGCCGACGGCGCCCCGCTCGGCCGCGCCGAGATGCCGAGCAACATCAGTCTCGACATGTCCTATGTCGAAGTCGCTGGTCAGAGTTATTACCTGTGGTCGCAACGTTATCTACCGACCGCTGGAGCGCTGGGCGACCCGCTGACGTGGATCGCCAAGGTCGACCCAAAGCATCCGACGCGCCTTGCCAGTCAGCCGGCCCCGATCATCGCGCCCGAGACCTCGGTCGAAGAGAACCTTGCCGAAGGCGCGTTTGCGCTCCAGCACGACGGTCGGCTGACGCTCGTCTATTCCAGTTCCGGGGTGAGCCCGACCTATGTCGTCAACGGCGTCTCCGCGCCGCTGGACGCCGATCTGACCACAATGTCTTCATGGCGCAAGTGGCCGGCACCGCTCCAGAAAAGCATGCCGATGCCCGCAGGAGTCACCGATTATCGCCGCTACGAACAGGGACCGGGCCACGGTGCCTTCACCACTGACGAGGACGGCAATGACCTCTACGTCTATCACAGTTGGGGCAATGGCGTCGGCGGTGACGGCCGAGATGCGCGCGTGCGCCGCACGCACTGGAGCGTGGACGGCCGACCGCTGCTCGACATGACTGCCAACGAGGAAGTCGCCCCCGTTAATCGTCGCGTCACGATGAACGTCACAATCCGCTGACGCTTGCTGATGAATACAATGCGGCGCTAACCGCCGATGGCGAACTATCTTGCAGAACCGAATGCAGCTTGTCCGTTACCCTCCCCATTCAAACGTAATCAGCAGCGGATGAGGTATATGCAATCAAGGTGAACGAATGGCGGAAGTCGGGAGGCGGGGAAGGGCACCTGAACGTCCAGTCGTGGGTCACTCCAGCCCGCGGTTGTGAGAGGCGCGAAGGAGGCTGCCCGCTGCGACGAGCGCGGTCATCGTCCGCAGCAGTTCCTCGGCGGGCGTGACGCCGTCCCAGACATGCACCCAGTACAGGTCGATGAAGTCCGTCCGAAGTCGGCGCAGCGAGCCTTCGACGGAGGCGAATATGTGGCGCGCGCCATTGCCGCCCGCGTGATAGCCGCGGCCGGTCGCAAATCCCGATTTCGTCGCGATCACCAGCCGGTCGCGCGACGATTGCGCGGTGACGAAACTGCCGACCATCTCTTCCGATCGCCCGCCTGCGTAGACGTCGGCGGTGTCGATGAAATTGCCGCCCAGATCGGTGTAGCGGTCGAACACCGCGCGGCTGCCGCTCTCGTCCAGCCCCCATCGCGGCGTGCCGAAGGTCATCGTGCCGAGCGCTAGCGGGCTAACGAGAAGGCCGGAGCGGCCGAGCGGGCGATATGTGTCGAGGTTCATGGTGGCATCCTGCAGTGTGTCGCCCCAGATGGACGCCGGACGGCGCGAGGATTAGATCATCTGCGGCGCATGGGTTGCTGAAGGATGTTCAGGAATGGATCGTGATCTCTGGTCCGGTCTCGCGGTGTTCGAAACGATCGTCGAGGCTGGCAGCTTCGCGCGAGCGGCGACGCGGCTTGGATTGTCGGCCTCTGCGCTCAGCCATGCGATGCGATCGCTGGAGACGAAACTGGGTGTGCGGCTGCTCGACCGTACCACCCGCTCGCTGGCGCCGACGCCTGCGGGCGAGGAACTGCTGGTGCGGTTGAGACCGGCGATAGCCTCGGTCGCGGGCGCGCTGGCCGACCTGGACAACGCCCGCGAACGACCGGCGGGGCGTATTCGGGTCAGCGCGCATCGGGTCGCGGCGATCTACGTTATCCTGCCGCGGCTGGCGGACTTTGCACGTGCCTATCCCGACATCGCCGTCGAACTGGTCGTCGACGACGGACTAGTCGACATCGTCGCCGACCGTTCCGATTGCGGGGTCCGGCACGCGCAGACGCTGCAGGCCGACATGATATCTGTCCGGATCAGCGCGCCGGTGCCTCTCGTCTTCGTTGCCGCTCCGGCCTACCTCGCCGATCATCCGGCTCCGCTCGATCCCGACGATCTCGTGGCGCATCGTTGCCTGTGTTACCGATACACGTCGTCCGGCGTCGTCCACCGTTGGGAATTCGAGCGGGACGGCCGGACGTCGGAACGGTCGGTCCGCGGCGACTTCATCACCAACGACATCGATGTGATGCGCGACGCCGCCGTGGCAGGGCTAGGGGTGGCGTGCCTGCCGCTGCCGCACGCCGCGCTGCAACTGGCCCACGGTACGCTGGTCGAAGTGCTGGCCGGTTGGGCACCGACGTTACCCCCGAACCACCTCTACTATCCCAGCCGACGTCAACCGACTGCGGCCTTCCAGGCCTTCGTGACGGCGATGCGCGTGTGATCGCCAGCGTGCTTTGGCGAGGATGAAAGCGGTGATGTTCAACATGTACGTTGGGCGCTCGGTGGGGGACGTTGGCATCAACCTTGGAAGGCGCAGGCGCTTATGAATGAGTGTCTGAAGTTGGAAAGCGTGGAAGGGCGCGCGGATGGCCGGCTATGGGTCATTGCGCAGTTTTTGACAGATCGGAGCGGGACTGGGCGGGCTCGACTAGTAACAGGAAGGCTATTGCCGGGGTATCTCTAACCGCTTTCCACGAGTCAACCGAGGTATTCTGGCATATCAAAACGAGTAGGAGAATGGTTCATTATGAAGCCTAGTTCGGTTATTACAGCCTCAGCCGCAAATGTCATTAACTATCTACAACCTAAAGTTTCTCTCCCGAGCCAAACATCGGTCTTGTAAATTTGTGAACTTCGAATGTAATATAATTCAAGACAGTAGGCGGGGCGTAAATGACTACAGGATCAGCCAAGCGAGCGAACGGCAGATCTTGTCCCCGGCCCGCCATATGGGGCGCGGCATTCACCGGCGTCATTCTGCTATCCACCGCCGCAACGGCACAGGTTTCATCGCCCGCCGATCAGGAACAGGCGCGTATCCGCGCACAGCAGCAGGCAGCGGAACGCGCGGCGCGGGAGGCGGCGCCGGTCGCGACGATCGAGCGCGCCGCACCTGCGCCGCTGGGGCCTTTCCCGGTGGAGGCCAGCTGCTTCACGGTGCGCGATATCGTTGTCGAGAATGCCGGACGCGGCAAGCTGCGATGGGTGTCGGGGTTCGTCGCGCAGTATCGCGGGCGGTGCGTCGGGACCGCTGGTCTCGATTACATCATCCGCAGCCTGCAGGGCGCGTTCATCGAGCGTGGTCTGGTGACGACGCGCGCGGGCCTGCCCGAACAGGATCTGGCCAGCGGCACGCTGCGCATCGTCGTGGTGCCAGGCGTCGTCGAGGATATCCGGGTCAACAAGACAGGCAGAACCAAGGCATGGGGCCGTGCGACGCCGGTCGGACGCGGCGATCTGCTCCATCTGCGTGCGCTCGAACAGGGGCTGGAGCAGATGCGCAGCGTTCCCGGTCGAGCCGTCGCGGTCGACATCGTGCCGGGGGACGCGCCGGGCCAGTCGGTTCTCGACGTCACGGTAGATCAGGCGCGGCCGATCGCCGGATCGCTGTCGATCAACAACTTCGCCGGCGAACGGGTCGGCCGCTACCAAGGCTCGGCGCAGATCGCCGAACTGGGGCAGCTGGGCTTTTCGGAGGTTATCAGCGCCTATTACAACCGCCGAACGGATTCGCCGGGCGTGCCCGCCGACAGCCGCGGCATCGGTGGCTCGATTTCCGTGCCCGCCGGGTGGTGGACGTTCAACGCGAGCGGCTCTGCCAACCGCTATAGCCAGACCGTCGTTGGCGAAGTCAGCAGCTTCGGCACGCGTGGCACACTCGACCGGGTCGCGATCGGCGCCGAGCGGGTTCTCTACCGCAATCAGACGGCGAAGGATTCGATCAGTTTCGGGCTGGCGCGGCGATGGGGTCGTAACTTCATCAACGACGTCGAGATCGGCATCCAGCGGCAGGATCTCACCGATCTCGAAGTGCGGCTGATCGACCGCCGCACATTCGGCGCTGCGCGCTTCGACGGATCGGTGGGCGTCCGGTTCGGCCTTGGCATCCTCGGCGCGCAGAAGCAGCCGGACGATCGGCCCGATGCGCTGCCGAGCGCTCGCTACAGGATCGTCAGCGCCGACTTCGGACTGTTCGTGCCTTTGGGCCAAGGCTTCATCGACGGGTATCGTGCCGAGTTTCATGGGCAGGTCAGCGACCGAAACCTGTTCGGCTCCGACCTCATCCAGATTGGTGGTCCGTACACGATCCGCGGCCTGGATACCGATACGGCGGAACTGGGGCGTGACGGCTTCTATCTCCGCCAGGAACTGGGCGCCAAAATCACCGATGGGTTCCGTCCGTATGTCCTGTTCGACATGGGCGAGGTCCGCAAGGGGACCGGCGCGCGCGGCGGCGCTGGCCTCGGGCTGAGGGCGCGGCGTGGACCTTTCTTCGTCGACGTCTTCGGGGCGCGTCCGGTGTTCGGCCGCCAGATCCCCAATCGCAACCGCGTTCGGTTCGGCCTTTCCGCCGGTGTAGGATTTTGAGCATGACCAAGCTGACCTTCGCCGTGCTGCGTCGCCGGATGCGTTCGGCCAGCGCGCTGTCGCCGCTGGGCGGCGGCGCGGGGCTCGCGGCGCTGCTGCTGGTCGCGACGGTGCCGGCCCGCGGGCAGGATGGCGCACCGCCGGCGGCCAATCCGGTCGTCCCGGTGCCCGGCGGTGCGACGCATCTCGATTACGGCGCGAACGGCGTGCCAGTGGTCAAGATCGCGACGCCGGACGCCAGAGGGACGAGCTACAACCGCTATCAGGCGTTCAACGTCGATGCGCGCGGCGTGGTGCTGAACAACAGCGACAAGATCGTCCAGAGCCGGCTCGCAGGCTATATCGACGGCAACTCGCAGCTGAAGGCGTCGGGCGGGGCGTCGCTGATCATCAACGAGGTAGTCGCCGCCAATCCGTCGAGCCTGCGCGGCTATATTGAGGTTGCCGGCAAAACGGCCGACCTGGTGCTCGCCAATCCCTACGGCATCGCGTGCAACGGTTGCGGCTTCGTCAACGCGCCGCGCGTGACGCTGGCGGCGGCACAACCCCTGGTAGACGGCGCCGGCGCGCTCAGCGGATTCCGGACGGCGACCGGCACGATCGACGTGTCCGGCAGCGGGCTCGACGCGACGAACGCGCGGCTCGACCTGTTCGCGCGCGCCGTCTCGATCAACGCCGGCCTCTATGCGGATACCGTGACCGCGAGTCTGGGCGCAGGCGACATCACGCGCGACGGCGACATCGTCGTGGTCGGGCAGCGCACTGCAGCGCAGCCGAACCAGCCCGCCTTCGCGCTCGACGTGGCGGCGCTCGGCGGGATGTATGCGCGGTCGATCAAGCTGATCGGCACCGAGCGCGGGCTTGGCGTCAACGTCGCGGGCGATCTCGCGGGCCTCGAACAGGGCGTGACGCTGTCGTTCGACGGCAGGATATCGGTGCCCGGCGCGATCACGGCGAAGACCACCGTCGCGATCGAGACCGCCGGTGTGCTCGACGTCGCCGGCCAGATCTACGGCGAAGGCACGACGACTCTCAAAGGCGCCAGCCTGACAGGCAACGGCCTGATCGGCAGCGGCGGCGATCTCACGGTCACGGCCGGCGCGCTAAGCAGCAGCGGCACGCTCGCCGCCGGTCTGACCCGCGACGGCCGCATTACGCAAGCCGGGACGTTGCGGCTCGATGTCGGCGGCACGGCGGCGCTGACGGGACGGGTGCTGGCGCGCGATGCCGTGTCGCTGACGGCCGGCAGCATCGTCAATCACGGGCTCGCCAGCGGCGGGACGCTAACGTTGCGGACCACGACGCTCGACAACAGCGGCGGCATGATCGACGCGCGGACGGCGCTAGACGCGCAGGCTGGCGCGGTCGGTAATATCGGCGGTGTTATCCAGTCCGGCGGCGCGCTGGCACTGACCGGCAGCAGCCTGGCGAACGATCGTGGCGCGGTGCTGGCGCTCGGCAGCGATACACTGACGCTGGGCTTCACCGGCGTGATCAGTGCCAGCGGTGGGCAGATCGGCGGCAACGGCGATGTGTCGGTCAGGGCGGGCGCTCTCGGCATCGACGGCGTGGCGGGCAGCATTACGGCGAGCAAGGCGCTCGGTCTGAATGTCGACGGCGATTTTGCGATCACCGGCAAGGGGCTGGTTGCGGGCGGCGGTGCGACGACGGCCAATGTCGGCGGCGCGCTCGGCGTTACCGAAGGCGGCTTGCAGGGCGGCAGTGCACTGATCGTGCGCGCAGGTTCGGTCACGATCGGCAGCGGTGGCCAAATCAGCGGTGGCAGCGTGACCGCCGACACGATCGGTGCGGCGACGAACGCCGGCCTGATCGCGAGCGCAGGACGGGTCGACCTGACCGCAGCCACGCTGACGAACACCGGCACGATTTCGGGCAATGGCGGCACGAGCCTGAAGGCCGCAGGGCTGGTCGCGCAGGACGGTCTGGTCGCGTCCGACGGCGCTATCGACATCAATGCAGGAGCTTTCACCTCGCGCGGCGGCACGGTCGAAGCGGGTAGTGCGCTTGACGTCACGGCAGGATCGGTGACGCTCGATCGCGCCAGCCTGACCGCGCTCGGATCGGGCGCACTGACGCTGGCGAGCCGGGGCGCGTTGACCGCAGTGGGGTCGCGCCTCGGCGGCAATGGCGCCGTCACTATCGGCGCCACGACGCTGGCTTTCACCGACAGTCGGATCACCGCGCTAGGTGCGCTCGCGCTCGATGCTACGGCGGGTGATCTTGCATTCGGCAGTGGTGCGACGATCGAGAATGGCGGCGACCTGACGCTGACCGCGACGGGCACGCTGAGCCACGCCGCCGACATCGTCGGTCGCGGACAGAATCTGACGCTAGGCGCTGCGAAGATCGACAACCACGGCGGTGCTATCCTGCATCTCGGCACCGGCACGCTCGCGCTGTCGGGCAACGATGCGATCGACAACAGCGGCGGTCGGATCGCGACCAATGGCGCGCTGTCACTGATCGCCGGCACGTTCTCCAATACCGGTGGGACGCTCACCTCGGCGAGCGGGGCCGGGCTGACGATCGCCAGCGATCTGGCCAATGAGAATGGCCTGATCGCCGCAGGCGGCGGCTTCACGCTTCGGGCCGGTGCGACCCGCAACGTCGGAGGATCGATCGAGGCCGCCGGCCCGCTGGACGTGCGTCTTGCCGCGCTCGACGGCGGCACGCTCGTCGCGACCGGTTCAGCTGGAACGCTGGCGCTCGACGTCCGCGATGCGATCAGCGGTTCGGTCCTGGTCGGCGCCACCACGGATGCGATGGTCACCGCGAGTTCGCTCAACCTTGCCAGCGGTTCACGCCTGACGGCGGGCGGCACGCTGAGGGTCGACGCACGCGACGGCGACATTGCGCTTGCGGGGGGCACGCTGGATTCCGCAAAGCTCTCGCTGACCGCAGTGCGCGCTATTGTCACGGGCAATGGCGGGCTGATCCAGTCCACCGGGGCGACGACGATCGCGGCGGGCTCGCTGACCACGACCGGCGGCCGTGTCGTAGCGGGTGGCAAGCTCGACGTAAACGCGAGCGCGCTGGATAATCGCAACGGCTTGCTGGCATCCGGCAGCGATGGTGCAACCTTCACGGCCACTACGCTGACCAACGATCGCGGCACGCTCGGCGGTGACGGATCGGTCGTCTTGACGGCGACGAGCGTCGACAATGGCGCCGGCACACTCGCGGCTGCCGGCGATCTGACGCTGTCCACCGCAAGCCTGATCAACGCCACCGGCGGGCAGATCTGGGCGGACCGCAACGCGCGGGTGACCGCAACGGGGACGCTCGTCAACCGCGGGAGCATCGCCGCGTCACGTGACCTGACCGTAAAGGCCGGTGCGCTCGACGGCGGCAACGGAGCTGGTGCGGGCACGCTCGCCGGGGGTAGGCTGCTCGACATCACCTCGGGCGGTGGCACGTTCGGTCGGCTGGTCGCACCGACCGCGCTGACGCTTGGCATAGCAGGCGATCTGACCAACGCCGCCGGCGAGACGATCGCGACGCCGGGGGTACTGACGCTCAACATCGGCGGCAGCTTCACCAACGCGGGCACGCTGCACGGCGGCACCGCGATCGGAATCGCCACGGGGGGATCGATCGCGAACCAGGCCAGCGGCACGATCGTCGCGCCGACGCTGACGTTGACGGCCGGAACGACGCTGGAGAACCAAGGGCTTATCAACGGCAGTGTGGTGACCATGAGCGCCGCACAGATCGCCAACGGTGGCGCGATCTTCGGTGACACCGTCGCGCTGTCCGGCACGGGCGGCATCGTCAACGCGGGCGACAGCGCGGTGATCGCGACGCGGGGCGGACTCCTGGCGCTCGCGAGCGGCGGCGACATCGTCAACCGCGACGGCGGGCTGCTCTACAGTCTCGGCAATCTGGTCGTCACCGGCGTCGGCGGCACTGGTCGGGCAGGCTCGCTCCAGAACCTGTCCTCGGACATTCAGGCACAGGGCAGCATCGCGGTCGCCGCTACCCGCCTGCTCAACGATCGCAGCGTGTTCACGACCGAGGAGGCGCTGCTCTCCACGCGGCACGTGGAGGACGAGGATCGGCGCGACCGCGAGCACCGCACGGTCACCGAGTTCGACGAGACGATCAACGACACGCGCGTCACGGCTGACAGCGGTGCGGCTCGTATCATCGGCGGGAACATCGGCATCGACGCCGCCAGCGTCGTCAACCACCTTTCCACGATAAGCGCATCGGGCAATCTGAACGTCGGCGCCGCAACGGTGACGAACACGGCCTTCACCGGCTACAACACCACGACGCAGATCGGCACGATCAAGGATGAGAAGCGCAACTGCTTCCTGTTCTTCTGCGGCGACTGGGACACGCGCTCGACGACCCCGTTCACGAGCGTCGACGCGTTCCCGACCTTCACCATTCCCTCGACCATCACAGCGGCGGGCACGCTGACGATCGACGCGGTAAGCATTGACAATCTCGTCCTGGTTCCGGGTGGTGGCACCGCCGACATTTTCGCCGCGAGCGCGCGGCCCGGTGCCGTGACGGCTGGTGGTGCCGTTGCCGTCGTGACCCCGGGCGCGGTCGTCGCGCCGGGCAGCGCGCCTGGCGTGATCGCCGGCACAGCGATCGATCCGACCTTTGGGTTCGCGGTGAAGCCGCCCACCGACCGCGCGAGCGGCGGTGCAGGCAACGCGACGCTCGATCTGGGCGGACTGTTCCAGTTCGCGGGCGCGACTTCGCAGGTGCTGGTCCAGGCGGACCCCCGGTTCACCAATTACGACACCTTCCTGTCGAGCGACTATTTCCTCGACAAGCTGGGCTATGATCCGTCGCGCGTGCAGCGCCGGCTCGGCGACGGGCTCTACGAGCAGCAACTGATCGCGAACCAGCTCGTCGCGCTGGTCGGCGCGCAGCGGCTGGTTGGCTATGGCGACAACCAGGGCCAGTATCGCGCGCTGCTCGATGCGGGCGCCACGTTCGCAAAGACCTACAATCTGGCGCTCGGCGTATCCCTCTCGCCGACGCAGATGGCGACGTTGACCAGCGACATCGTGCTGCTCGTCGAAACCACCGTGCAGACGCCGTCAGGACCGCAGAGGGTGCTTGCGCCACGCGTCTACCTGACCAAGGCGGCCGCCGGCGATCTGACCAGTGGCGGCGCGATCATCGCCGGACGCGATATCCAGCTGCGTGCGTCGGACTCGCTGACCAACTCCGGCGTAGTCCGGGCGAGCGCCAGCGGAACGCTGGTCGGCGGCACGATCGTCAACAGCGGTCGGCTCGATCTCGGCAGCCGTGGCATCGTCTCCGCGACCGGCGACCTGATCGACCGGGGCGGTGCGATCACCGGCGGCGACCTGACGCTGGCGGCGGGTCGCGATCTGACGCTGGCCCCGGTCGCGACGACGCGCACCGTGGCCACGCGCTATTATGCCGGACGCGCGGACCAGCAGGTCTCGCTGACGACCACCACGACCAATCGCGGCAGCGATATCGCGGCGACCGGGAACCTCGATCTGCTGGCTGGGCGTACGCTGTCCGTCACCGGCGCGAGCGCGGCGGCAGGGGGCAATCTGGTCGCCTCGGCGGGTCAGAACATCGCGATCGGCAGCGCGACCGACAGGGGCACGGCGTTCGCGATCGGCCGCGAGGGCAAGACGCAGTTCAAGCAGACCCAGACCGAACGCGGCAATGTCCTTTCGGATCTGAATGCGGGCGGCGACGTCACGCTTGCGACGCCTGGAGCGTTGACGGTGAACGGCGGCACGATCACGGCTGGCCGGGCGCTTACGGTGGACGCGGGCAGTATCGGCGTGACCGGCGTCGTCGACAGCACTCAGCTCCAGCGCGATACGCGGAAGAAGACCGGCGGCTTCCTGTCCTCCACCAAGACCACAACCACCTACGACGGCACCGACCAGAGCGTCGTCGCCTCGACGCTTTTGGGCGACACGGTCGCGCTGCGCAGCACGGGCGACACGCGGATCGCTGGCTCCAACGTGGTCGCCGACAACGGCGTATCGATCGCCGCGGGCGGCGCGATCGACGTCGGCACGCTGACCGCGACCGACACCGAGCAACAGTCGACGCGGGTCAAGAAGAGCGGACTGTCGATCGGCAGCGGCGGGCTGTTCCTCGGCGTCGCCAAGAACCGCAACGACGTAAACACCACCAGCATCACGAACACAGGCTCGCTGATCGGAACGACCGCCGGCAACGTGACGATCGATGCGGGCCGCGAGCTAACCGTAACCGGATCGACCGTCGTCAGCCCCGGCACGACGACGCTCGCCGGCCAGAGCGTCACGGTCCAGAACGCCACCGACACGCTAGTCACCAAGAACAATGCGAAATCGTCTTCGGTCGGCCTGACGATCGGCGTATCGAGCCCGCTGGTAGACGGCCCGCTCACGGTCGAGCGAATGGGCACGATCGCTTCGGCGACACCCAACTCGCGCGTCGCAACAGTTGCTGGCATGGCCGGCGGGCTTGCCATCAAGAACACGGCCGATGCCGCCAAGGACGTTGCCGGCACCATCTCCAGCGGCACTGGCAGCCTAGGGGTGACCGCATCGGCAAGTCTGGGCATCTCGTCGAGCCGCTCATCGACCGCAGAGCGCGACGAGACGACGGTGGCGAGCAGTATCGCTGGTAACGACGTGAATCTCGTCGCGCGCGGTGCCGGCGCGCAGTCGACCGTGACCGTCGTAGGTTCGGACGTCACCGCCGCCCGCGATCTGGCGATCGCCGCCGACGGCGCGATCACCGCGCGCAGCGCGGTCGAGCGCGACGCCGTATCGGGGTCGAACAAGTCGTCGGGGGCCTCGATCGGCGTCTCGGTCGGACCATCGCTGAAGGGCGGCAATTTCGACGTGGGGGTGCCATCGCTGAACCTGGGATTTAAGAGTGCCAGCGGCAGTTTTTCCGGCGAACAGGTTGCCAATCGCGAGGCGACACTGACTGCCGGCGGCACCGCGCGCGTCACCACCCCGGGTGCGTTGGCGCTCGACGGGGCGACGCTTGCTGGTGACCGCGTGCTGGTCGATGCGGGAAGCCTCGCGATCACCAGCCGTCAGGACATCGCAACCTATGCCGAGCGGAACAAGAGCGCCGGCGTCAGCGTCTCGATAACGCCTACGGGCCAGGTCTCGGGTTCGCTCAACCTCGGTTCGGGCAAGCAAGCCGGCGTTTTCGCCAGCGTGCGCGAGCAGGCGGGAATCTTCGCCGGCAACGGCGGTTACGACTTGCGCATCAAGGGCGCGACCGATCTGACCGGCGCGGTGATCGCGAGCACCGCGCAAGCGGACCGCAACATCCTGACGACGGGCAGCCTGACCGCGACCGACATCGCCAACCGCGAAAGCTACCGCGCGTCGCAGACCAATCTTGGCATCGGGATCGGTGCGAACCTCAGCAAGGACCGCACTGGGAGCATCAACACCAGCGGCGACGGCACCAAGCTGCCGGGGATCAGCACCCCGCTGGGTACTCTTGGCGTGGCTCCGCCGATCGCGATGAGTGCCGACGGCAGCCAGTCCTCGGTAACGCGCAGCGCGATCGCCCCGGGCGTCATCGCAATCACCGGCGGTGAACCCGCAAGCGTGGCGGCAGCGGCTGCGATCAGCCGCGACACGGTCGGCGCAAACGCTGGCGCGCTGACGGCAGAGTATACCAACGCCAAGCGCGCCGAGATCGCGCAAGGATTCGAAGCGACACGCCAACTGACGACCGAGGTGGGCACGTTCTTCGCCAACCGAGCGGCCGATCAAAGGAGAGCCGAGCAGGACGCGGCCGCAGCAGGGATCAAGCGTGACCCGGCGACGGGCGAAGCTCTTCGCGATGGCCAGGGGCGGCTCATCGCTCTTAACAACGTTGCGCAAGGCTATGTCGACAAGGCCGGAAACTTGCAGCGCGACTTCGGTGCAGGCAGTGCGACGCGCCTGGTGGCGACCGCACTCAGCGGTGCTGCGGGCAGCAACGTGACTGGCTCGCTCGGCGGACTGGTCCAGGCAAGCGCGGTCAACGCGTTGCAGGGGCTGGCGGTCAGTCAGGTAAAGCAGATCGCGGACAGCCTCTACATTAACGGCCGGCCGACCGCGGGCAGTGAGGGCGTGCGTTCCGCGTTGCAGGCCGTGGTCGGGTGTCCGGGCGGTAGCGCAGGAGGATCAGGCGGCTGTGGCGCTGCGGCTACCGGCGCGGCGGCAAGCGTGGTTGCCAACTATCTGCTGACGCGATTTGTGGATCCGTCGCCGCAGATCGACCCGGCGACCGGGCGTCCTTCGTCGCGCTCGCTCGAGGACCAGCAGGCGCGTACAGATCTGGTCGCGACCATTGCGACAGTGATCGCGTCACAGGCGGGGCTTGATCCGCAATCCGCAGCGACTGCCGCGACGCTCGAGTCCCAAAACAACGACCTCGTCGCGCGCAAGGGCGTCTTAGACAATCAGCGGATTTCCTGCACTGCCAACGAGTCGCTGTGTGCGAACGCCATTCCGTTCGAGCAGTGGGCTACGCAGCCCGCGGGGTCACCCGATCGGAAGGAATATGACGAGGTCCGCGCAGTCCTTGGGTTGCAGGGTACGCCCCAGCAAATCGCCGATGTTCTCAAGGCGGTCTATTGGGGCGCCGTGCCCTATTCCGACGCGCTCGTATACATCAAGCGCGGCGACAACTGGGAGGAGGCTTCCCGCGCCTGGAGCGCGAACAAGGCGCTAGGCGAGGGCGGCGTCTTCAGCCCCGAGCATACCGAGAACTGGGCAAGCTACACCGTCGCAGCGAACGACACGCTGCAGACGATCCTGGCGCGAACGCCGGGCGCGTCGCTCAGCGATATCATGGTGCTCAACCGCACGATCGATCCCAATCAGCTGGCCGTCGGAGAGCAGCTTCGCGTGCCGAGCCAGCGCTACGTCGACGACAACGCGCGCGCGAAGCTCGAGTATGTCCGCCTCAGTCATTATCTCCAAACCTCGGGCGGGAAGATGCCCGATGGCTGGGCCCCTGCGTTCGAGGGCGAAGACAAGCAGGTCGCTAAGCTCAATGCCCCACAGGCGGAATTTGCCAACGCATGGATCCAGGCGAACAAGCGCGAACAGGCAGCGGCGATCGCAGTCGTAACGCGTTCGGCAACCGCAGCAGCCGCCTCGTCGTCTACTCCGGATGCCGCGCGGACGACCAACGGCGTAGCGCTCGATGCCCGGCTGCCCGACCCGGTGGCGGGGCTGGACTATACGCCCAAGACGTTGAACAGCCCGAATAGCAACATCGCCAATTCGCATGTCAACGGATACACCGAAGAACTCAAGCTCGCCAATCGTGTCGCCGCCCTACCGGGAGAGACGGTGTTGCGGTATGGCGATATGGTTGGAACGCGTGGTGCCGACATCGTTTCGGTGAACGCTGATGGCACAGTGGCATTATGGGATAACAAATACAGGACTGCGGTATCGATGATCGGTCCATCGCCCACGTTTACGCCGAACTCTGCTCGCTTGAACAATGCCATTGATCAAGCGACGGTGGCGATCAACTCGTCCGATCTTTCCCCGGCGTTGAGGGTCAAGGCGCTAAGCAATCTGCAGTCAGGTAATTTTGTCACCAATACTCCTGGATCGGGTGGCCTTAGGAATTCGGTTCAAGTCAGATATTGCTCAGGTAAGGTGTGCGGAAAGTAGAATGGCAAGGTTGGACTTGGCGAGAGACCGGGCGCGGGCGCTTGAAAACATAGAGGTCTACCGGGCGCTGCAGCCTGAGCAGGGGCAGCCGCGCGGCAACTTTGGCATCGGTAGAGTGGGGTTCTTCATCTCGTGCGCGCTGGTGGGTTACGCCGATCAGGCGCGGCCTCTCCTTGTCGAAGGGCGTAGCTGGATCGACGATGCGTTGACGCACGGGGAAGATTTCGGGGACGGTTCGGGTCTGCACCTCGCGCATCTCCACCAGGCCAAGGCTCTGGCGGATTGGCTGGAAGACGGAACGCTCGGAGGTCCCAGCTGGGACGCCGCCCGGACAAGCTTTGAGACCGCATGGAGGATGCGTACCCCAGCATGGTCGCGGCAGGAAATCGTGACCGATGGCCTGGACGATTACATGGCGTTCGCGATTCTTGGCGATGGCGAGCCAGGCCTTGACGTTGAGGGGTACGAGGCGGCCTTGTCGATGTATGAGTCGTTCATGGGCTCCGATCCCGTCGTGCTGGGCAAGCGACCAAAGCCCCGCGAGCTGGGCTATGCCATATGCGCGCATTATGCTCGCCAAGACTACGAGCCGGAGCAACTCGTCTCGGCGGGACACCGGATGCTGCGCGGCTATCTGGCGGAGGAATGGTTGGGCATGGGGCAATACATTCGCGCGGCCACTTGGTTGATGGCGCTGAACTGGCATGGTGCGACATACTTGCGGCAGCCTGCCGAACAGCCGATTGCCCTCGACGCGCTGCTGGCTGCGTATGATGACATGAACGGGGTCGTTCAGCCTGAATAGGAGAACGACGCCGGTTGACGGAACTCATAGGAGGTCTTTCAGACTAATGCGCCGGTCGTTGGGGGCTGACGGGTAGGGGGAAGAATTCCTGGCGATCATCAGAGAGCAGGACGGCTCGACGCATGCCGAACGCCAGAGCATGTTGGAACCTTCCGTCAGTGTACGATACTCGCCGGCAGCCGTCGTCGACTGCGCCGGCAGTCCGGCGGGCGGACCGGGCAGTCGTAGTGCGGCGGCACTGTGCGCCTCGGTGAGCGTGGTGCTCAACAACCGCTCGACGCGGTAGCCGAACTGCAGCTCGGAGACCGCGATTGTGAAGGCAGGATCGACCCGATCGATCTACGCTACCAGCAGGCGCGCGCTGCCCTGGTCGGGACGCTTGTCACCGCGATGCCCACGTGGAAGAAACCGATAGGGTAGCGCTTGAAGCGCTGTCGCTTCGGCTTGTCCCCCCTCAATGTCCGGCAGACGGGATATGCCATGACGCTGCAGGCAGCGGTGCAACGCTGAGCGTGTCAGATGCGGCATCGACGGCTGCAACGCATAGAGGCAATCGTCGAGCGGCAGGAGTGTGTGGCGCGGGAATGCGACGACCGCTGCCTCCTCGGCTTCGGTCAAGGTCGTGGAGTGAGGGGCCTTCGGCCCGGTCTTCAAATCCTCGACCGCCACTTCGCCACGGTCTTCGGGCTGATCCCAAGCTCCCGGCTCAGCGTCGAGAGCGAAGCTTGCGATCGCTGTATTGCTGCTCGGACGGCGTGCGTGGTCGTGGCGCTCCCGTGACGTACTTGTCCCATATAGCTTCCTTCCATTCCAACGAAAGGATCGCACCATCAAACCGTGGGATCAAACACCTAAACAGGCCGGGGCGGCTGGCCTCCACGTCTGGTACGATACCGCCGCCATTGAGGGGGGGGGGACAGCTTGCGGCAAAAGATTGATGCTGGGCTTGCTGGCTCGTACTTTGGTGTAGCAGTTCTCTCACCTGATTTCTTCGCGAAATCTTGGCCAAACTACGAGCTGGACGGACTACTGGAGAAGGCGACCAGCGGTACCGGCCGCCTACTACCGATTTGGCACAAGTTGACCAAGGATGAGGTGGTGCAACGATCGCCATCGCTGGCGGGAAGTATGGCGCTCAACACTAGCCTTATGTCGACCGCCGAGATTGTTGCAGAATTGGTGAAGATGCGCGATCGATATAAGTCAAACGTCGACACCGTCGCATCGCCGGGGGACTAAGGCTGCGGGGTCAGAGTTTCTAAATCGTCGATAATGCGACGTTCGTCACCGGTGCATAAACGATGAACGAGCGTCCGCTTGTGGGGAGCGAACAAGTGCCCGGCAATGTCGGCTTGTGGGTCAGGGGCGATGGATAGAAGCGGCTATAGCGCGCCGGCCTTCGCAATAGCTGCGCTATAGCGCATGATCAGGCGATTGCACTTCGCGATATCGAAGTCGAGCTCAGGGTCGTTTAAAGCATCGTCGAATGCCTTTAGAAAATATTCTCGGGTACGCGGGCTTTCGGACTTACCAAACTCCGCGATCAGTGCGTCCGAGCGCGCCTTGCCGATCCTCTTACGGCACGCGCCGGCCACCATCATCATGTCGCCGCGGGACTGGATCGCCGGTGTCTGCCAACTCGCCAGCCCCCCAGCTTCCAGCATGCTGTCCGCCATGTCGGTCATAGCGCGACCAAGATCGAAACCGGACGGCGCGATGATAACCTGCGAGAAGATCGGGTCACGCGTCGCATCCAGACACGTCCGCCCATAACCGCGTAGTATCGAGCCGACTTGACGAAGCTGCGCGTCGGTCTTCGCGTTGGCCGACGCGGTCTCAAGGTCTACCTTTAGAACGTTTGATTGCCGCTGAATCGACGCTAGCTTCAGCCGCTCGATCGCCGCCGGAGCGGCTGACCACTTTGACGTCTCTAACTTAAACGCACCCTCGACTTTGTTGGGCAAAGCGGGATCAACTGTCATCCCGAGGCTGCCGCAAATCGGCGCCGTCACTACGAACCGCGACACTTCGTCGATCCGGTCCTGCTGGGTCTGACTTTGCGCGAATGCCGGCGTGGGCGCAGCAATAACCGCGAGTATTGCGATGCGGATCCTCAGTTTCATTCGATCGCTCAGCCCCCCTTCGATACCAGCGTCGACCGGCACACTCCAGTCAGACCCACGCGGCCTGAAGCGACGCCGAAAGTCACAGCGAGACGTGAGCCAATGTTTGAAGTCGGGCGGGAGATAGCCTTACGATCGGCCGGTTCTGGGTCCAGCGCCCCTCCCAATCGGGCGGCAGCTCTCGACCAGACCCAGCCGTTCGCACCTTAGCCGATTTATGTCCGGTCCCGCCGGAAGTTGCCCGTCGGCGCTCATCGGAGCGGGTCGTTAGGCATGGCGCCAAAGTTCGTCGTCCAGCGTGGAGCGCACTGGGCCAGAAGCGGAAAGTTCAGCGCAACAGACCGGGAAGATCATACAGCAGCTTCAAAGCGTCGGACCCACCCACGTCTCTGAACAAGTGGAGGATTTTGACTAGGGCGGCACGGCGCGTGTCGTCCTTAAAGATCGAACGATGACGGGCGCCGCCAAGCTCTCGTGATGATGGCCTTCGCGCGCGACCGAACTGGTCGGCAGCGCGTGCAGCGCGTCGAAAACGTCGGGGGAATGGCCCACGATCAGGAATTCATAGAGTTCGACCAAGTGAGGGTGCGTCGACGGTTCATGCGACGCGGCCAGCAGCGCCAACATGGGGCGGAGGTCGTCGGGAAACCGCCGCATGGTATCGGCGAAACTAACACCCACGGCCGCTTCGCGATTGTCGTCATGTGCGCCCGAGCCGAAATAAAGCTAGTTCATCAGATGTGCGATGATCATTGAAAGTGCCTAGACTAAACACCTAGGTTGATTTTCCTTTGAAGGCTCGATCCGTAGTCGCTTGGTCGACAAGGTATTTATATGTACCTAATTTTTTTGGGCGCGATATTGCGGGTATAGCTTTACTTGTAGGTCATCTTGGTTCAGCTCTCCCTTGTCGTTCTAAATGCTGTTGTGGGGGAGCGTCGCATGCGAGTACTTCGAACAATTGGCGTTGGCTTCGTTTCGCTATTTATCTGTTTGTCCAGTGTTTCCGCAGCGTATGTGGACCTGGTATGTCGCGCGGTCGCCATCGCCGGCATGGGACCCCGCATCGAAAATATTCATCAGATGCTGGGTGAGAACGTAACGGACGTGAGTAAGATAAAGATCTACATCTCCCGCGATGGAGACCGCCTGTTCGCGCAGTCAAATTACCTGTCCGCTAAAAGTGACAAACCCGGCGAACGTTGGGAATATCCGACGAAGATTTTAGTACCCGTGGGTCACATGAAGGATCTCAGTGCGCTGCTGATGAATATCGTTTTCGATAGCCAGCCGAATTTTAAGCAGCGGGCCAAGCTCAACGCCGCCATGTCGAAAGTCGAATTCTACGTTGATCCTGCCGCGTTGGACATCCACGGCCGAGCGCCGATCGACCTGACTGAAGCGCACATTTTGCGTCTTGCCACCGACACGCAAACGCTTGCGTCTCGCGACCTCAAATTGGAGATTTTGAATGAGCCTCCGCCGGCCCTCATCGAGACACTGGACGGTTGCTGCCTCAAAGGACGCCCGCCAGGAGAGCGGCTCACAATCTTAAACCGTCTCGACGCTTATAAGATCAGCAAAAACAAGACGAAGCTACTCAACATGGTGATCGACTCGACCACCCGCGACACGATCGCCGATTCTGAGGCGCTGTCAGCTATGGCGGTTGAGCATAAGGCAAATTCGGCTAAGGAATGGGACGCGGCGCTGGGCAACGCGCTTGCTCAGGCGAAGGGGCAGACGCTGATCGCGCTCACGCATGTGGCGCAAGGAAAGGTCGTCATCGAGGATGCGAAAGGGGTGGCGCAATATTCGATCCCACTGGACGAATTTCATGCGCGTGCCCGCCTCGCTGATGTTCAACTAATCTTGATCGGCTGCGAAACCATTAAATCCGCGAAGGCATCTTTGATCCCTGTCGCGATCGTGGGAAAATACAATACGGCCGATGCGGCGCGTCGGCTCGCAACGGCGATGGAGACAGCGACCACCGCCAAGAGCCTCCTTTCCGCAATGGCGCACGAGAAGCTCGAGATCGTCGTCCAGAAAGGCAATTGGGACAAAGGCGCTATCGGTGCGGGCGTGTTCAAGCGCCTTCCCGACCGCTTGGTACGCGTTTTCGACTTTGGATGATGGGGGTGCGCCATGGGTAACACAGCAGGGCTGCCCCGCATCAACGAGGTGGCCGCCTATCTAAACAAATTCGCACCTACGACCGCGGGCGAACTGAAAGCGAAGGGAGAGACTTACTCCGCACTGCTCACGCCGGGCGTGATCGGAGGCGAAGAAACGGCGCAGGCGCCGAATGCTGAACGCGAAGGCCTGAAAGCGCGCGCGCAGGTGACCGTCGCGGCGCTCGACCACGCGGTTCACCAGTGCGGGCCGACGGCCACGGCGGTCCTTGCGCGTCTTCACAAAGCCCGCAGCCTGCAGTTTGCGGCGGCCGCGCTAAGCACGATCACGGCGTCAGGCGTGATCGCCAGCGCCTTCGTCAGCGCTACAACGACGATCATCGCTGGCGTTATCACTCTCGCCGCGAGCGTCGTGGGCCTATTCTCGGACATCGTCGTGCTTGGCGGTCAGGGGCAGTACGACAAGCTCCGCGACGCCGCCCAAACGCTGATCAAGGACGAGGGAATCGCTGCTGTCAGTCGCTCGACCTTGGCCGCGATCGCCCAGACCGATTTTAACCCGGACGATCTAAAGGACCTGCTCCAGCAAGGTAACGGGCTGTTCGCTGAAATTCTTCAGGCGCTTTCGGACGCTCGGCTATGAAAGTCGTTGCCCCAATCCTGCTTCTATTTGCCCTGAGCGGCCTAACGAGTTGCTCCCGCGTCCCAGAAAACAGAGAGGCGAATAAAATTATAGTCAATGACGATACAATGACCGACAATATCGACGCCGTCGCCGACGCGCTCGATTTGCACGAACAAGAGCCGGGTGCCGTCAACGCTGAAATGATAGGCGAATAGCCGTAGCCGAATGACGCAGGTCGGTAGGATGCTGAATCGATCGCGTTTCCTGGCTCGTCAAGTCAGACGACATACGCCGCGAACGATTTTGTGCAGCGCGAGGCAGGCTAATGTATAAGTTTCATGAGACGTCTGTGTTCGACCGGCAGCAGTCGACCAGAGCCCGTCGTTGAAATCAGCCAAGGCCATCGTCTGCTTTTGACAAAAGCTGCCGATGGTACGCGAGCGAGGTAGGCTGACCGATCGCCAATTTCCTGTGGCGAACATCCGCATTTCACCGCACAAGCGCTAGATGTTCCGCGCAAGTCTCTCCGGTCAAATCAGGCAGACCAAGCTGCACAAATGGAAGCCTCTCCTTCCCGTGTTTGAGGCGGTGATGAACGCCGTCCAGTCGATCCAGGATCGGGGTGTAGAAGGCTCGATCATCGTCAACATCGTCGAGGCTCCCTCACTCAAGATCGACGACGTCGAACGCATCGACCGTTTCGTTATCTATGACGACGGCGTGGGGTTCACCGACGAGAACATGGACTCGTTCAACACTGCGTATTCCGAATACAAGTTCACGAAGGGCGGGAAGGGAGTCGGGCGCTTCCTTTGGCTGAAGGCGTTCGAGAAGGTCGAAATCGACAGCGTCTTCGAGTCAGAGGGCGAAGGTCGGCTCCGGCGCAAGTTCGTCTTTGACACCACATACGACCCCGATCAGGTCGAGGCAGAGCCAGCAAGCGATGCGAAGGTCGCGACCACCATCGAGCTGTCGGGATTCCAGGAACCCTACAGGAGCGAGCTGACGCTCGACCTCGATCACATCGCGCTGCGCATGAGCGAGCATTTCATCCTAATGCTGATGCAGCCGCGTTGCCCGCAGATAGAATTGCGCTCAGGAAAGCAGCGGCTGTCGCTAAACACCTTCTTCGAGGAAGGCTTTAGCCAGCATGCCACGCGCTCGACGTTCAACATCAAGGAGCAGGACTTCACCGTCCATGGTTTCAGGCTCACCCTGCCACGCACCGCTCGGCATCGGCTGATATACTGCGCCGACGAACGCGCCGTGCTGTCGGAGAACCTAGACGACCTTGTTCCCAATCTTTCGGGGCGCCTGACGGACGGCAACGGCGACACGTTCGTCTATCTCGCCGTAGTCACTGGCGGCTTCCTGAACGAGCACGTTAACCAGGAGCGTACCGCCTTCGACATCGACGACGACACCGACGCCGAGGCTTCACAGGGCACTATGCTTGTGCCGAATCTAAAGCGGGCGGAAATTCGGAACGCCTGTATCGACTTCGTGCGCAACGATTTGTCGGAAGTGCTCGCCGACATTAATTCGAGCAAGCTGGAGCGCATCCGCAGCTACGTCGCCACCGACGCACCGCACTATCGTGTCCTGCTCAAGCGCGCCGACGAGTTCATCGACCGCATTCCGCCGAGCGGGACCAAGAACGATCTGGAACTGGCGCTGCATCGCGAACTCCACCAGCGAGAGGTCGAGCTGAAGAAGGAGGGCAGCCGGATCATCGTCGAGGCGGCCAAGCTCGACGACTATGAGGGCTACCGGGAGCGTTTGTCGCATTTCCTCGAAAACAACAACGAACTTGGCGTCGCGGCGCTTGCCCAGTATGTCGCGCACCGCAAGATCATCCTCGAGCTTTTCGAGAAGGCGCTGATTTCAAACAGCGACGGTCGGTATCCGTTGGAAAAGATCCTCCACCAGATCATCTTCCCGATGAGGTCGAGCACCGACGATACGCTCTATTCGCAGCAGAACCTCTGGTTGCTGGACGAGCGTCTGAATTCATATGGTGTCATTCACTCCGACCGCCAACTGCGTTCGATCAACGGGCTTGAATCCGATTCAGCGCTGCGTCCCGACTTGATCGCCTTCGACCAAGAATATCTGCTCGGCGACGGCCCGCAGCCTCTGAACAGCCTGACCGTCGTCGAGTTCAAGCGGCCGATGCGCGACGACTACACCGACGAGATTAATCCGCTGAACCAAGTGTTCGCGGTGATCGACAAAGTGCGCTCCGGCACGAAGCTAGACGCGAGTGGACGTCCAATCGCGATCGCCAGCCCGAACATTCCGACCACCTGCTACGTGGTCTGCGACCTTACTCCAAAGCTCAAACAGGTGCTGAAGGAGCGAGATGCAACAATGCTCCCGGACGGTCAGGGCTTCTACGGCTACAGTCGGAACTACAACGCCTATTACGAGGTGCTCGACTACGGGAAAGTGCTACGCGACGCGCAGCGACGGAACGGAGCCTTGTTCGATAAGCTCAAGCTTATCTGACAGGGGGGCGCGTCGAACAATCACTGAAAGTCGGCTCCTGACGAGACGCGCCGTTCGGCACGCACTTACGAACGACAGCTTTGTCCCAAACCAAGCTGTTCCGATCGGCGCTCTTGCGACATGAACGAGCGGCCGAAGTTGAGAAGCCGAAGAGAGCCCGCGAGCGTCCGGGAATGGGTCACTCCAGCCCGCGGTTGTGAGAGGCGCGAAGGAGGCTGGCCGCTTTTACAGGTCGCGCTCCGAAAGTGGTACGACTGAAAAGCCAGCGGACCTAACTCGCGTCATGCCAGTTCCCGTCTCGTCACTGTCCGGAGAGCAAATCCATGCGCCTGATCGCAATCGAAGAACACATCCTCCCGCAGGAGGTGCGCGACGGATGGAGCGCTGCGCCGCTGCCGCTTGATCCGGTGTCGGCCTTTGCGGATGGCGGGGACAACGGAGCCCGCCTTGCCGATCTCGGCACGGGCCGCCTCGCGCTGATGGACGAGCAAGGCGTCGACGTGCAGGTCCTGTCACTCACTACGCCCGGGCTCCATAATCTGGCTCCCGGCGTCGCGGTCGAATTCGCGTACCGGGTAAACGACCGGATCGCCGAGACCTGCGCCCGCCATCCTGATCGCTTCCAGGGGTTCGCGGCGCTGCCGACGCCAGATTCCGAGGCCGCGCCGCGCGAACTCGAGCGCGCTGTCCGTGACCTTGGCCTGAAGGGCGCGTTGCTGTGCGGTCGGACGCGCGACCGGCACCTCGATCATTCCTCCTTTCGCCCGATGCTGGCTATTACCGTCGTCACCAATGAAAAGGGTCATGTCGTGACGGTCATCCCGGGGCGACAGCGATGAGCGTTGCGGGCGCTGCAATCCTGTCGGAAATGGAGTTCGCCCTACGCCGTTTCATCCCCGATGAGGCAGCCGTCACGACCGAACTGCTGCTGCTGCGCCTGAGGGACGCCCTGGAGCCGGGCGACGAGCAATGGTTCGATCAATTCGACAGCCATGTCATGACGCTCGACGGCGCCAGTACCTATCAGCCGCAAGGCAACACGGAGCGATTTGCTTTCGACCACGCGCTGCAAGCTGCGTTGCTCGCGCTGCATGAGCTTGTTCGCCGGCGGCGCGAGGGTGAGGTGACGAAGCCGCCTTCGAATACCGACGAAGGCAATCGTACCGACGTTGCCGGGCGGGGGCCGTCCGAACGCGACCGGCTCCTCCACGCTGTGCAGGACACCCTGTTCATACTTACCCGGACGGCTCGTGCACCCGCCCGTTTACTCAACGACGTCGAGGATCGTTCGGACTGGAAGGATCTGGTTCTATGGTTCGTCGAGGCGCTAATCGGGGAAGGTCTCGCGACGATCGAGGGTGGAGATCGCACGTCGACATCCCACCTCAAGCATCTTCGCGACCATCCATACGATAGGGGTGGCGATGATCAGGCGTGGGAAACGCTGCTCGTGTCGCTCACCGGACTCGGTGTCCTGTTTACAACCGAGATGGGGATCGTCACTCTGGGCCAGCCGCTCAGCACCTCATTTACCGCGAAAGCGGAGGGGTGGGGTATCGGTGAGTGGACGGCGCCGGCGCACCATGTCGATGCCGCGCCGTCCCACGGCACGTCGTCGGACGTTTCGGCTGCGATTGCGGATGGGCGGTGGACCATCAACACCCGAGTGCTTCTCGATGACGGCGGACAGTTGGTAGTCTTTCTGTCGGACAATGCGAACGACCCGACGGTATCGGCGATTGTCGGACGCGAGGTATTCCGCTTCGACGTACGTGGCGCGCCTATGTGGCAGATCGCAGCTGAGGCCGGGACGACCGATTCCAGAACGCATCCTTTCGATCACGCGACCGTGACCAGCGAGCCTTTCGTCAGCGTGTTCGAGGCGGACGGAAACTATTACGCCAGCCGATGGAACGGCGACACATTCATGATTGATATGTCTAGCGGAAAGGCATCGTACTCGGGTTGGGCTCGGACGTGATGACGGTCGCGGTATATCTGGTGTGACATTATAATCCGGCTTCTTGCGCGCTGATCGCGGCCGCGTCTCAAGAATACCTAAGCGACGTTGCCGCAACTGGCGATTGTCGACCCTTAGTCGCGACAGATGCGACCAAATTGGACATTGGCACGCTAAATTTCGGCGCGAACCAGATAGCGCATGCCATCTTCTTGATGATACGGAACAGACCACGCCGCCTTAATCAACGGCCGCAGGAGCCATTGGCCCGGCGCGACTTCTCATCCCCCCCCTCCCATCCGGTAAAAGCCGCAGGATTGCGGCCCCTTTGCTGTCACGCCGTATCTGAACGAACGGCTGGTTTCGGGAGACGCTTCAGTCGCTTCGAACGTCCACTTGTGGGTCGTTTCGATATATGAGCCGAGACCGCCGATAACGGCGGACCGGAATATGATACCAATTGATATGATATTCTGGTCTGCCGTTGAGTGCGCCGGACACGGGCGAATGCAATGTAAACGAACGTTCGCTTGCGGGAGGCCGCATCAATCCCACGAACGGCTGACTATGCGTCAGCGCCGGCGTCACGCTGGCGGCAGTAGTCGACCAACTCAAGCCGTTCCGGTGTAAGCCCAGAAATGTCGGCTTACTTCAGGAGCGGTCATCGTAGAGCCAAACAGCGGTTCAGCAGGTTGCGGCTCGCGGGCCGGCATGACCTAGTACTAGGCGTTCAAATCGCAGAGCTTATTGAGGACTATGAGGGCAGACTTGGAAGTTGACATACGTAGCCCCGTGAGAGCACTCCGGGCACGAAGCCTGCTAGCACCCATGACCGAAGCACAGGTGCGGTTGCTCTATTCTTTAAGGCGGTAGGCGATTGATATATGAAACCACCATTCTCTCTTCTGGATAACCATTCCGCCAATGACGGACGCAGCCCAACCCCCATTGTTCTCGTTTATCATGAGGCCAAGCTTCCAACTTAGCAGCCCGGACCGGCTGCTAAGCGAGGATGAGTATGAACGCATTGCGCTGACAATTGAAGATTTTCGCTATGTGACACGGGAGATGACCGAGGAACTCGACCACGTTCCGGCGGAAATCAGGGCCCGGGGCACGATCCTGCGCCGCCTGCTCTCCGAGCGCGACCTGTTCAACGTGGGGCAGATCATGCCACCGCCCTCGGGCTTGCGCGTGCGAGCCCGAATGCTGGACTTTGACCCGAACCATCCCAGCCTAATTTTGAGCTGTGGGAACTATCCTTGGGCTGACGATCGGCTTGACGGCGTCTCGTCAGAATTTTCGATCAAAGGCGTCGCCCCGATTCAAGGCGCTCCTTGGATATATCGGGATGACGCCGACGTCTCGCTGTCCGAATACCTTGAGGGCGTTTCCTTCGCGATCCTCGGCATACCGGTGCGCCGCCGCGAGATCATTAAATATATTGGCGACAAAAAATCCGCACATGTCTCCGGCAAACGTAAGCATATCGCAGAGCAAGCCATCGATCGTGTCTGGTCCCAGCTCTATATCACCATCAGGCGTGACGATGGCCAAAGCGTCCGGCTCAATCAGGTCTATCTTGAAGTTCTGGCTATTATCGACGCTCTCTCGGCGAGCCTATCGATCGAGAGCTACATCGGCAATCTCGAGCGCTGGATAGGAACGGCGCAGATCGTGTTTCCCAATGCCAAGATCACCCATGACATTCAGCTCCCGATGAAGCCTCGGTAAAATGGTGAGGAGCAGCAGCCGACCAGGGCCGGTCGTTCAGATCGTTCACCGCAAGCGCCTGCTCCTGGCGGAAGCTGCCAATGGAGAGCGATTTGGCCTTCAATACCCTTGTTTGGACCACCTCTGCCCCGCTCGTCCATGTTATTGGATATAAATGATCGACCTGCGTGACAGCATCGCCACCATCCGAGCACAACTCGAAGAAGGTTCCCCGCGCAACCTGACCTATGCTGCGCTGGAGTGCCGGCTCGCCTTGGAGCGGATCTGTTATGAACGGCTGCGCGCCATGCATGACTATATCTCTCACGACGAGATCCGCTGGCAACCGGCTCGCGTGATCAAGATACTTACCGAGGGTGTCGACCCCCATGTGGCGGACACCTACACTTTATCGATGAGCCGCCATCCATTGCCTAATGGCCTCGAGCCGACACGGGAAGACTACGAGGCGCAGGAATATATCGAGATCGGCACCCATGTCGGCTTCAAGGCGAATTACGTCCAGAAGCTCTGGAACGCCCTCTCCAACGTGGCGCTGCATGCCAACTTGCCGGTCAACAAGGCGGATCATGTCAAGCCATATGGGAACGCCACCAAAATCAGAAGGCAGGTCGAAGTGGCGCTAGCCGAGATCGAGCGCATCGCAACCGGCACGATGATCTCCACGGGGCTTGGTAAAGAGGTCAAGTTCGGGTGCCCGTGCGGCGCGACCAACAAGCGCCGGATGCGATGCCTTCCTGAGGGCAAGATCGTCAGCTGCATTAATCCGGAATGCGCCGAGACATGGGATGTCGAAATCAGCGACGGCGAATATGAGTTCGCCAGACGGGGGCACTCCCTGGAATGCCTGTGCGGAACGACGCACTTTGTGACCTCCGCCTCGATCGAGAAAATCGCCAGGCACGAGTGGGGCACCATTCCTTGCGACTGTGGCGGCAAGTTGCTGCTCTGTTGGTCCCTGAACTATGCGAAAATGCCACCCGGGTCCGAAGGGGCTGCGCCGGGCGAAGCCGCGGACGGGTAAGGGCCGCGCGGAGTATATGACAGCTTCCAAGCACCCCACCCCCCAGGGCAGATTGAATGGCCGATCTTAGAGCGCTAACCGACTGGCAGGTAATGGCATAATCCGGCGTTCGGTAGCGCCACCGCGAATGGCGGCTTCGTCCCAGTTTTCGCCATTCCCGCGGCGCGGCAGGTCGGTCGCGAACCGATGAATGAATATCGGAAGTTGGGAACGCGGAAAAGCGCCGGGAACGGCGACTTATGCGTCAGAGCAGTTGATCGAACCGGACTTCCAGCATCGGTGATCATGCGGCGACAAAACTGGTGGTCGCTCGGTTCCAGCCCTCAAGCTTGGGATGGTAGAGGCGGGAAGTCACGGGCTCGCGAACAACCAATCGGAAGCCGGAAGGCATGTCCCGGCTTTATCGGCTACCAAGTTGTCCGGCCGCGCGGACACGATTGCGGATTGTGCCAATCCGTTGTAGCAATGCCCTGTGCAGGCGGTTCCTGCATGCCAGCAAAATCAGTCACTTACGGCGCGCTGTCGCCAGGCTGGGAACCCTGCCGCCCCGGCCAATCGTCAGTCAAGGGCTTGATCGCACTGGCCAACCCGGCCCAGCCGCTGCGGTGTGTACAGCCGACTTTGCCGGTGGCGTATCCTGGGAGATCGTCACGGGCTTATTATCTGACAGCGCAGCGTAGATTCTTTGGGGCCGGCCGATGTTGGCAGCCAACTGTCGTGCCGAGGAAAAAGTGGTCTGCGAGCGCACGCCAATGGGCTGTTGCCCGGCGCTCGGGCTCGCTATCGTCATTGGCGATGTGCTCCACTCCATCACCCGCCACTGATCGTCGTGTCGTCGAGCGATCCGCCGTCGATTCGGCCACCTTCGCCAGCGAGATCGTCACGGGTTTCCAGCCGGTCGTGCTGCGCGGGCAGGTGCGTCACTGGCAGGCGGTCGCGGCGGGGCGTGGCGGCGACCGGGTGATGGCGGAATATCTCGCCGCGTTCGAGCCCGCGACCAGTGGCAAGCCGCTCGACGTGATGATCGCGCCGCCCGAGGTCGAGGGCCGCTTCTTCTACGCCGACGATACGCTGACGCGCTTCAACTTCCACCGCCAGCCGGTCCCGATCGGCGCGCTGGTGGCCGAGCTGCTGCGGTTCGCCGAGACCGACGCGGAACGGCCGCACACGCTGTACGCCAACGCGGCGACGGCCCCCGAGCACCTCCCCGGCTGGGAAGACGCCAACCCGCTCGATCTCGGTATCGATGCCCCCGCGCGGCTGTGGATCGGCAATGCGACGCGGATCGCGACGCATTACGACACGTCGATCAACATCGCGTGCGTGGTCGCCGGGCGTCGTCGCTTCACGCTGTTCCCGCCCGAGCAATTGCCCAATCTGTATGTCGGGCCGCTCGATCATACGATGGCCGGACCGCCGTCGAGCATGGTCGATCCCGATGCGCCCGATCTCACGCGCTACCCGCTGTTCGCCGAGGCGTTGGTGCAGGCGCAGGTCGCCGAACTCGAACCCGGCGACGCGATCTTCATTCCGCCGACCTGGTGGCATCATGTCCGCGCGTTCGGTCGGCTCAACGTGCTGGTCAATTATTGGTGGGAGCACCGCTCGGGCGCCGCGTTCCTGGCGCTGGTCCATGCGATCGGCGCGGTGCGCGATCTGCCGGTCGCGGAAAGACAGACGTGGCGCAGCTGGTACGACCACCTCGTCTTCGCCCCCCAGGCCGCCCAGGCCGCCGATCACCTCCCGCTTCCCGCGCGCGGCATTCTCGGACCGGACAGCATCGAGCGGACCGGCAGGATCCGTCAGTTCCTGATCACCATGCTGCAACGGTCCTGATACGACGCCGGCGCATCACCGTTCGAAGCTCTGTCGCAACGTCGCCCGCATCCGCTCAAACCCGTCCCGGTCCGCCGCGCCGAGCACGCCGCGGACGTGCGGCGGCAGGTGCGCGGCGGGTTCGCCCTCGGGCTGGAACACGAGGTGATCGAACATCGTCCGCCACACGCGACGCTGATCCTCGGGCAGGGTACGCAGCGAAAACAGCGCGAGCAGCAGCGCGTCATACGGGCTCGCCATGTCCTGCGGCGCCGGATCCCACCAATAATTGCAGAGCATGTTGACCGGCGCGAGCGATGCCACCGCGTGCCACCAGTGGAACGGAATATAGAGCGCGTCGCCGGGCTCGAGAACCGCTTCCCAGGCGTGGTCCATCGCCTCGGCGAACCGCGGGTATCGCGCCAGATCGGGGGCATCGGGATCGACCATGCTGACCGGCGTGCCGGCCGGCGTCAGTTCGTAAGGGCCCATGTACAGGTTCGCGACCTGATCGGGCGGAAACAGCGTGAAGCGGCGGCGACCGGCGATGACGACCGCGATGTTCTCCATCAGATCGTAATGCGTCGCCACCCGGATCGCATTGCCGAGCCAGAGCCGCGGCGTGATCTGCGCATCGACCAGGTCGATGCCCTGTTCGTCGACGAAGCCGGGGAGCAGATCGCGGGCGGGGATCGACTGCACCGCCATCGCGTACGGATGCGCCACCGCGCGATCGCGCAACAGCCGGTCGAGGAACGGATCAAGCGGCGAGCGTCCGCGCGCGAAGTTGAGCGCGGTCATGTCGGGCTGGTAGAAAAAGCGGCCTTCGATCTCGGGCGGACCGACGATCGCACCGACCGGCTCGGGATGGCTGAAGCGCTTGAGATAGTCGACCAGCGCCTCGTCGGAGGTTCGGGCGGCACGCACCGCCGGCCAATCGGCGGCCAGCCCACGCAGGACAACGGGGTGCACAGCGGGGCGAATCTCGGCGTCGAACCGTGCGCGATCGATGCCGTGCAGTTCGACGATCGGGGCAGGGGTGGCGAGGCGCGTCACGCGTCGGTCGCGACCGCGGTTCGCGCCGGAACCGCGTGCGGGCGATCCCGCCTCACAACGGCGATCTCCCGCCGCCGACATCGAACGGCGACTCCGCAGTAAAGGCGAACAACGGAATATCCTCGGTCGCCTTGGGAGCGGCCGGCGCAGGGTCAGCGTGCGCGGCGAGCGGCGATAGCGCGGTGCGCCGCAGGAAGTCGCCATGCGTCGGCAGGCGCTGCGCGGTATCGAGATAGCCGCGCCGCATCTGATCGAGCGCCATCGCCACCTTCTGCTCGTCGAGCGCATCGGCGGCGGGTTCCCATCCTTGCGGATGGATCCCCTGGCCGAGACAGACCGCGACCCAGCTCGGGTTGCTGAACAGGTCGTAGCCTTCGCGGAACAGCCGCCCCTTGCCGGCGAACAGGTCGATCTTGCGTTGCAGGCTTTCGGGGACCTCCATCGTCCGCACCTGGTTCCAGAACGGCGAATCGTCGCGGCGCGTCGCCTTGTAATGGAGGATGATGAAGTCGCGGATGTCCTCGTACAGATCGTGCATCTGCCGGTTGAATTCGTCCCGTTCGCCGGGGTCGAAGCGCGTGTCGGGGAACAGCGCGATCAAGCGCTGGATCCCCGCCTGGACGAGATGGATGCTGGTCGATTCGAGCGGCTCGATGAACCCGCTCGACAGACCGAGCGCCACCACGTTGCGGTTCCAGCAGTCGCGGCGGCGACCGGCGGTGAAGCGAACCCGCCGCGGGTCGGCGAGCGGCTCTCCCTCAAGGCTCGCGAGCAACTGTGCCTCGGCCTCGTCGTCGCCAAGATATTCGCTGCAATAGACCAGGCCGTTACCCATCCGGTGCTGCAACGGGATGCGCCATTGCCAGCCTGCGCGATGCGCGGTCGACCGCGTGAAGGGATCGGGTTCGCGCGGGTTCGGCAGCGTGCAGGGGATCGCCACCGCGCGGTCGCAGGGCAGCCATTGCGCATAGCTCTCGTAGCCGGTGTGCAGCGTTTCTTCGATCAGCAGCCCCCGGAACCCCGAGCAATCGATGAACAGGTCGCCCTCGATCCGGCGTCCGTCCTCGAGCGTCACCGCCGCGACGTAGCCGTCGTGGGGACGCTGGTTGACCTCGGCGATCTTGCCTTCGATCCGGACGATGCCCGCGCGCTCGGCATAGTCGCGGAGATATTTTGCGTAGAGCGAGGCATCGAAATGGAACGCGTAGAACAGCTCGCGGACCGGTGATCGCGCGTCTCCGGTCGCCCGCCCGAACTTGCCGTGCGCGGCGGCCATCGCGCTCATCGACCAGTTCGAAATGCTGTCGGTCGGCCGCCGCGCCTGTTCGCGCAGCCAGAGCTGATGGAAATGGACGCCTTGCAGGTCGTGGCCGTAATTGCCGAACGGGTGGAAATACCGTTCGCCGACCGCGCCCCAGTCGACGAATTCGATCCCGAGCTTGAACGTGCCCGAGGTCGCGGCGAGGAACGCATTCTCGTCGAGCCCGAGCATCTGGTTGAAATTGATCAGCGGCGGGATCGTCGCCTCGCCCACCCCGACCGTCCCGATCTCCTCGGATTCGACCAGCGTGATCTCGGTATAACCATTGTTGAGGAACCGGGCGAAGGCCGCGGCGGCCATCCAGCCGGCGGTGCCGCCGCCGACGATGACGACGCGTCGGATCGAATGGTCGTTCATGGCAGGAGCTGTCTCGTCTGGGCCGCACGATAGGCGGCAGGGCTGGGAACATGCGGCAGGGCCGCAGAAATCCGTGCGGTCAGGCGCGCCATCGCCGCGTGGGCGGTGGCGGGCGGCACCGTGGTGATGACAAGGCGGTCGTCGAACGCGCGGATATTGGGCAGCGCTTCGGCCTCGACGAGTCGTCCCGAACACTGGTGTGGCGGCACACGTGATAGCGCTGCCGCGGCGATCCATCCGGCGAGGCCGCCGCCGACGATGGCCACCCGTATCTTTGGCTCTGCCACGACCGGCACCGACACTCTCCCCCTGCGCCTTATGTTTGCGCTCGCGACCAAAGCTCCCTCATTCGAACTGCTGCGTCAACCGTCCTCTGATTGTTGCGGGGGCGTTGCCGGATTGTCACGTTTCCAAACATTTAAGGTTTGATTTCCTTCTAATGTTACCGCAAACATTATGGGCACGCCGGGGCATTAGACACTCGGGGGCAACAGGGAATCAGGCGCGATCACAGCGTCGTATTTAGGAGGGGTCACGATGCGCCGTATTGCGCCGTCCAATAATGCCGTCCGTCATATCGTACGATTTTTACAGAGCACGTCGGCGACGACGTTGTGTGTCGCGCTGGCTGGCGTCGCCCAAGCGCAGGCCGGTCCCGATGCCCAGCAGGTCGCAGCGCCCGCCGCCAACCAGACGTCGCCGACCGGTGCGAAAACCGGCCCGGGCACCGCAGGGTCGGCCAGCCCCGCAACCGCCGCGAGCGACCCGTCCAGCGCCGATCCGCAGAGCGCCACCACCGCGCCCGCCACGACCGCCGACGCTGCCGATGCGCCGGGCGAGATCGTCGTCACGGGCATCCGGCAGAGCCTCGCCAACGCGCAGAACATCAAGCGTAATTCCGATACCGTCGTCGACGCGATCACCGCGACGGATATCGGCGCGTTGCCCGACCGATCGGTGACCGAGGCGCTGCAGCGCGTCCCCGGCGTGTCGATCAGCCGCTTCGCCGGCGCCAACGATCCGGACCATTTCTCGGTCGAGGGATCGGGCGTCGTGATCCGCGGCCTCAACTTCGTCCGGTCGGAGTTCAACGGGCGCGACGCCTTCGCCGCGGGCATCGGCGGCCAGGCGTTGAATTTCAGCGACGTTCCGGCCGAGCTGCTCGGATCGGTCGAAGTCTACAAGAACGTCACCGCCGCTTCGATTGAGGGTGGTCTGGCCGGCACGGTCAATCTCAACACGCGCAAGCCGTTCGACAATCCCGGCTTTCATATCGGTGCCGATGCCGAGGCGAACTATGGCGATTTCGCGAAGAAGTGGACGCCGACCGGATCGATACTCGTCAGCGATACATGGGATACGCCGATCGGCAGGTTCGGCCTGCTCGGCGACGTGTCCTATTCGCGGATTCGCAGCCGCGCGGATGGTGTCCAGATCACCAACTTCCAGGCGCGCGACAACAGCCAGGTGCCGTATCAGAACGGCAACGGCGTGCTGGTCTGCCGCAATCCGCTGCCGAGCAACGCCGACACCACGACGCTGCCCGCCGCCGGCGCACCCTGCAACGCCGCCTCGACCCCCGGGGCGGATGGCTTTGCCGATCTGTCGGCGGGGCAATATGCCCCGCTCGGCGGCCAGTATCGGACGCAGGATTTCGATCGCAAGCGCGACGGCGTCGCCTTGGCCGCGCAGTTCGAGTCGAGCGATCGCAATTTCCTGCTGACCGGGCAGTATATCCGCTCGCACACCACCAATGCGACCAACGAGCATACGTTCGAAGCCGCCCCCGATCTGTCAGAGTACAGCACCTTCCCGAAGGGCTGTCAGCAGAACAGCAACGGGCCGCTCTACAACAACAACGGCACGACGCGGGCGGAATGCCCGGTCGGCGGCTTCACCAACTACACCTACGACGCGAACGGGCTGTTCGAGAGCGGCTATATCACCACCCCCGGCACCGGATTTCGCACCAACCGCAGCGGCACGCCGTCGACCACCTCGATCCCGACCGGCGGCGCACCGATTTCGCTGTCGCGCGGCCAGACCTATGAGCGCAACCTTATCAACGATTATGGTCTGAATGCGGAAATCCACCCGACCGAACGGCTGTCGATCGCGCTGGACGCGGATTACACGCGCTCCGAACGCGACCAGCTCAGCCTGAACATCTTCGGCGAGACCTTCGCCGATCAGGAACTGGATCTCTCGGGCAGCGTGCCGAACGTCGTCTCGCACAAGCCGAGCACGCTGTCGGCCGCGTGGGCCACGCCGGCGAACGCGGTGCTCGCCGGCCAGACCGACAGCCAGTATTTCGCCGATCCCAGCACCACCTTCTGGCGCGCGGCGATGGATCACAGCGAGCACAGCGTCGGCAAGGAGTTCCAGTTCAAGGCCGATGCGACCTATGACTTCGCCGACGGTGGCTTCTTCACCAAGGCGCGGTTCGGTGCGCGCTATGCCGACCGCGATCAGACGGTGCAGTATTCGACCTACAACTGGGGTATGGTCAGCGAAGTCTGGGCCGGGTATCCGGTGACGGTCGACCAGTTCGGTGGCGACCGTGCGGATTATTACACATTCCCGAACTTCTTCCGCGGCGCGACGTCTTCGCCACCCGGCGCGTATTTCTATAATGGCGACATGATCAACGGCTACAACGACGCCGTCAACTTCATCAAGCAGGTCGAAACCACCGCGCAGACGCAGAACGGCAACACCCAGCAGCAGTGGCGGCCGCTGGCCGAACGTCCGGGCATCGTCGCCGGGACCAACTACCTGCCGAGCGAAATCCAGCGCGTCCACCAACGCGACTTCTCGGCCTATGCGATGGTATCGTTCAAGACCGAGTCCGACGCGAACGGGCTCAACTTCAGCGGCAATGTCGGCGCGCGATACGTGCGTACCGGGCTGGATTCGTTCGGCACCAGCACGATCCCGAACCAGGCGACGCTGAACATCACCAACAACTACGACACGCGCTGTGCGATCTCGACGGTGCCGGCGGGGGCGCCTCCGGGCACCAACCCGACCCGTCCGGGCGGCGTCTGCAACTTGGGTGCGGACGGTTATGCACGGTTGCAGCAGTTCGCCGGCGTCGATTCGGTCAATTTGTTCAACCAGGCCAAGACGAGCTACAATTACCTGTTGCCGAGCATGAACCTGAAGCTCGGCGTGACGCCGAAACTGCTGGCGCGCCTGTCCGGATCTAAGGTGCTTACCCGCCCCGACTCCGCGCTGATCCGCAACTATCAGCAGATCTCGATCGACGGGAACGGCAATTTCCTGAGCACGGTGGGCAACCCGTATCTGAAGCCGGCGACGGCGTATCAGTTCGATCTCACCGCCGAATGGTATTTCTCCAAGGTCGGCTCCCTGACGGTCGATGCGTTCTACAAGGACGTGAAGAACTTCTTCTACCAGTCGGTCGTCAATCTGCCGTTGCAGAACAACGGGGTCACCTTCCCGCTGCTCACCCGCGGTCCGGCGAATTACAACGGGCATGGCAAGATCAAGGGCGTCGAGGTCGCGTATCAGCAGACCTTCGATTTCCTGCCGGGCGTCCTGAGCGGCTTCGGTTTCACGGGCAATTATTCGTACATCAAGAGCTCGGGGCTGCCGAACTCGTTCCTGAACGGCGGCACGCCGGTCGGCAACGTCGCGCCGCAGACCAAGACCGGCAGCCTGCCGCTCGAAGGACTGTCCAAGCACAACGTGAATGCGACCTTGTTTTACGAAAAGGGCCCGGTCTCGGTTCGCGCAGCGTATAACTGGCGCTCCAAATACCTGCTGACTGCGGCCGACGTGATCTTTCCCTACACGTCGATCTTTCAGGATGCGGCCGGGCAGCTCGATGCGTCCGCTTTCCTCAACGTCAACAAATACATCAAGATCGGCGTCCAGGGCGTGAACCTGACCAACTCGGTGACCAAGACGCTGCAGGCGTATAGCGGCGACCCGAGCGCGCTCGCCCCGCGGTCTTATTTCGTCAACGACCGCCGCTTCTCGTTCATCCTGCGCGGCAATTTCTAGTCTGCCGGGCGGAGGGTAGCGCCAGAGAATGGACGGACCGCGGTCCGTCCATTCTCTTCCTTTTTTGGATAGCCTGTTATTCTAAAAGCAATGGAGCGGCCGTTGACTTACGAATTCGTCGAAGTCTGAAGCGATCGGCCGATGAGCGAGAAAAACGCGCGGCTCGCGTCGCTGACTGCGACATCCCATTCGGGATGCCATTGGACGGCGACGACGTCGCCACCACAGGGCCGCGCCGAAAATGCCTCGATCAGGCCGTCGTCGGTCGCGATCGCCTCGACGTTCAGCCCGGTTCCAAGCCGGTCGATGCCCTGGCGGTGCACCGACGTCACCGACATGCTCGACCGCGCCATCGCCGTTTCGAGCAGACCGCCGGTCTGCAGCGCGACATCGTGGACATGGTCGAACAGCGTTTCATACGCCGTCATGTCGCCGGTTTCGCGGTGATGGCCGACGTCCGCGCTGCGCAGCGTGCCACCGAACAGGACATTGAGTTCCTGCAAGCCACGACAGATGCCGAAGACCGGTCGGCCTGCCTCGATCATCCGCGCGGCAAGATCGAACGCGACCGCATCGCGATCGAGGTCCAGGGTATCGTCCGGCGCGTCGACACGGCCATAGCGGTCGCCAGCGACGTTCGACCGCGACCCGGTCAGCAACAGGCCATCGAGCCGAGTCGCCAGCGACCGGGCGTCCAGTGCGTCCGCAACCGCCGGCACCAGCAGCACGGTCGCGTTTGCATAGTGTACGAGCGGATCGATGAAGCGGGTGGCGACCGCCTGGATCGGACGATCGGCGACTTCGTTGCAGCACACCACGCCGATCACCGGGCGTGCGGGCTCCGCATCGCGACGGCTGGTATGACGATACGAGGGAAAGAAACGCGTCACGCGGTTCGCCCGCGCAGCGTCTCGTGCAACTGAGTGGCGGCGTCGCCTTTCAGGATCACCGCGGTTGGTTGCGCCACGACGCTGTCGGGCGGCACGTCCTCCAGCAGCCAGACATTGCCGCCGATCGTCGCGCCTCGTCCGATCGTCACCCGCCCCAGAATCGTGGCACCGGCATAGATCACGACGTCGTCCTCGACGATCGGATGGCGGGCCAGTCGCTCGCGCACCGACATGTCCGTCACGCCGAGCGGGCTGCGCGCGCCGAGCGTCACATGCTGGTAGATCTGGACCCGGTCGCCGATGATCGCGGTTTCGCCGATCACGACGCCGGTGCCGTGGTCGATGAAGACTCCGCGCCCGATCGTGGCGCCGGGATGGATGTCGATACCGGTGCGCGTGTTGGCGAGTTCGGACACGATCCGCGCGACGATCGGCGCGCCCAGATCGTGGAGCGCATGCGCGATACGGTGATGCAGCATCGCGACGATCCCTGGATAGCAGATGAGGATCTCGTCCGCGCTGCGTGCCGCCGGATCGCCGAGAAACGCGGCACGGACATCGGCGTCGACCATCTCGCGGATAGGCCCGAGTTCGGCGACGAAGAGACGGACGATCATCGCCGGCTGGCTGGGGTCGAACGCGTGCGCCGACTCCTCCTGCCAATAGGCGAGTTCGCTCGCCACCTGTCGCTGCAGGATCGTCAGGGCGCGACGAAGTGCGGCGGCGACGAAGGCATCTTCCCCAGCGCTGTCCCCCGCATAGCCACCGAGCCGACCGGGAAACAGCGCGACGACGAGATCGCCGATCGCGCGCTCGACCTCGATGCGCGACGGGAAGTGCGCGACGCTGTGACGCCCGCCATCCTCGCGTCGCCAGGCATCGCGTGCGGCGCGAAGGTCCGCGATGGCGTCGTCGAGATCGGGCACTTGCTGATGCGGCGCTGTCATCGCAGGTCCGGATAGCCGAAGCGGATCGCGGTGCGTTCCAGCGCGCGGATCGGGGCGAGCGCGTCGGCGTTTGCGGGGACGATACCCGCTAGCCCGAGCAGGGCGCGATCGTCAGCGAGGCGAGGGTCCGTCATGACCTGCTGCAAGGCGTGCTGCAGCGCCACGATCGTCTCGATGCTTGTTTCCGCCGACGTCACGAACGGCAGCGTCGGCGAGGCGGGGCTGCGCGCGACGATTCTGAGCGGGACGGTCAGATCGGGTTCGTGACGCACCAGCGTGGCGTAGGTGACGGCGTCGATCGCGGCGATATCCGCGTCCCCGGCAGCGATCGACGTGACACTGGCGCGGTGCGATCCGGTCTGCACCACGCCGGCGAAGAAGACATTCGTCTCGGCGATCGGCGCCAGCGTCGCGCGGAACAGGTTCATGCCCGTGTTCGACTGCGGATCGTTGATCGCGGCCCGGGTGTCGCGGTAGTCGACCAGCGATCTACGCCCATCGTTCGCGCGCGCCACCAGCACGCTGGCGTGCGTCGCGTCGCTATTCGTCGACCCCGGCGCGTCGTAGATCGGCAAGGCGATGACCTGCAGGGCAAGGCTATCGTCGGCGATCAGCGGATAGCCGCACGCCTGCCCGAACAGCAGGTTCGGGTCCCGCCAGAGGTCATGAACGTGGCGCGCCCGGTCGAGGGCCTCGGGCACGCCTTCGACTCCGCGTGTCCGCAGAATACGGACGATCGCGGACCAGATCCGATCGTTCGATCCCTGTTGCGCCGGATGATCGTACATCCCGAGCGAAGCGACCAGCCGCGTCATGCGGAGCGTGCCCGGTGATCGGGATGCAGCATGTCGTCATGCGATCGAAACGCGAACCGGCGCAGGACCTCGCCATAGCCACGATACACCGGCGCGCCTTGCGCCACGAACCGGTCACGGTGGCTGTGGTGATAGGACGGCAGGCGATACCAGGCGAGCCGTGGACGTTCGTGGTGGGCGGCATGGAGAGTGTTGTTGAGATACAGCAATGCGAACAGGCCGCCGCGCTCGACGATGGCGGCCCGTCCGGGGCTCGCCAGGTCGGCGCGATGCTCGGCATATGAGCGCAGCATCGTTAGCGCTGTGCCCGGATAGACGAACGCCAGGATATACGTGGCAAGGTTCAGTCCGACATGATCCAGCCACCACAACACCGCGGCCACGCCGATCAGATGCGGTGTCCAGTCGCGCGCAACGGCAGCAGGGCTGTGGATGGCACGCCGCGCCTCGGCAATGAGGAATCGGCCGATCGACAAGGCCGGGCCGAAGATCATCTGGCCGACCAGGGTCGACTGCAGCGAAGCGGCGAGGGCGCCGTGTCGGGATAGACGGTAGCGCGATTCGGGATCGTGTCGGGGATCGGTGATCACCTTGGCGGCATGATGCGCGAGATGGCTGCGGCGATACAGCCGATACGGTAGCCAGAGCGACAAGGGGGCAAAGCCGATCGCGCCGTCGACCCAGCCGATCCCGGTCGGATGGCCGTGGATCGTCTCGTGCTGCAGCGATCCCTGCCAGGCGACCAGCCATCCTCCGAGGATGACCAGCGCGGGAAGCGGAACCTGTGCGTGCAACGCGGTAAGGGCGATCCAGCCAGCGTAGATCAGCACCGCGATGGCGAGCGTGGGCCATTCTGTGACGGGCATCCTCGCGACGAGATTTCGCATATCCACCTCCTTTGCTGCTGCCAAAATCCCCTCGATCGATGGGAATTGAAAGCAAGCAAAGGTGCGCCGCTGGGATAGGTTTGCTTCGTCACGGCGATTTGAGGGCGGGCTACCCCAAAAAGTGACGTCGGAGATTCCCGACCGGGCGGTCACATTGCCCGACGTTCGGCCGGTCTCACTCGACGACCGCCGTCCAGCTAGGCGTCTCCGATCGCCTGGATGATACGATACGCGGCACCTACATCGCGCTCGACGACGGCGGAGGTAAAGCGTTCGATGATGGCGCGCAGGCGATAGGTCGGTGCCGTCGCCGCGCTCAGCAACGGGCCATCGATCAGGCGACTGCCCCATTCCACGCCCAGACGCTGCGCTTCGTCATCGGCGCCGACGACGATCGACGGGAAGGGCAGGCCGATCTTCGGCGCCGCGAAATGACGCTGGTGCAAGCGCGTGCCCTCGGGAGCGACCAGCAAGGCGCCGACAACGTTCGCGGTATAGGCTTTCGGCGACAGTCGCGCCCACCATGCGGCGGCCGCGCAGGCACTGCCCTGCGCCAGAAGCATGACCGCACGATCGGACGCCGATACGGCGGCATCGATCCGCGCTGCCAGCGCCGTTCGCTCGGCAGTGGTACGGCTGCGAACAGCGATCTGCTGCGCATCGCCAAACCGCGGAAATTCTCGGAACCGCTCGAATATGGAGACGGCCTTGTCGGGGACGAGCGCGACGAGCGTCAGCCGGTGACTATCCAGGACAGCAACAGACACAATCCGGTCTCCCTTTCCAAGAACGCATAAGCTGCCTTGTTCTGTTCACCGATGCAACGCAGCGTTTCGGATACGCGCCAGACCGTTCTATCCTGGGTTTCGGCTGAGATCAGGGCGATTAGATTTCACGCGATATGTCACCACATCCTGCAAAGCGGTGCTTTCCCCCATTCCGACTCAGTTAGATCCCTCAGCCTGGGCTGACGGGCGCGCCTACGAGCGCACCGTCAGCGTCGCGCGGACCGTCCGTCCGGTTCCGGGCACGATCCACAAGGCGCTGTACGAACTGTCAGCGTAGATCGTGTCGAACACATTGTCGATTTCGCCGCGGATTCCGATCCAATCGGTGACCGCATAGTCCGCCGCCATGCGGACCTTGGCATAGGCCGGAAGCTGCAGGCGGCTCGCATCGATCGTCGCTGCGCGACGCGACTGGTAGGTGACGCCGGCATTGGCGCGCAGCCGTGCGAACAACGGGCCCGAGACGAACGCCGTCGCCTGATGCTCGGGCACGTTCAGCACCGCGGTCGTCGACAAGGCGCGATCGTCCGAGCGGGCATGGACCCAGGCGTAATTGCCGACCAGTCGCCAGCCACCGGGCAACGAGGCCGACGCGTCGAGTTCGATGCCGCGGCTCGACAGCTCGCCGACCGGCGCGAGGAAATTGGCGTCGGTCGGATCGGTGGCGAGGATGTTGTTCTTTTCGATCGAGAAATAGGTCACCGTGGCGTCGATTCCCGGCCAGCGCGCGGCGACGCCGGTTTCCCAGCCTTGGCCGCGTTCCGGCGAAAACGCCGCGCCGTCGCGCCCGGTGCTGGAGTTCGCGCGGAAGGATTCGCCATAGCTTGCATGCACCGCGATGGTGTCGTTGACGCGGTAGCGCGCGGCGACCCGACCGTCGAACGGGCGATGCGACACGCGCGACACGGTGCCGTTGCGGCGATTGTCGTAGCGCTGCGTCCAGCGGTCGTAGCGCATGCCGCCGTTCAGTGTCAGCCGGTCGCCGATTTCCCACATGTCCTGCGCGTACAGCGTTATGGCCTCGCGATGCTCCTTCTGGCCGGTGAACGGCAGCAACGCTGCAGTCGTCGTACCGTAGACGGGCCGGCTCACGTCGATCTGATAAGGAAGCGTCACGCTCGGACTGCGTCGCCATTGCTGCTCGGTGAAGTCGAGCACATAGCCCTTGATGCCGAGCGCGGGCCGGTGGACGCCAGCGAGTCCGTCGATCCGTCCGGCGAGCTCGAGCCGGCCCGACAGATCGTCGACCGCGAAATCGCGGTAACGCCGTTGTCGCCACAGCGCAGGCCCGGCCACGAGCCGCGATTGCTCGGACGAGAAGCCGGTCAGCCGACCTTTGCGCCATGCCGCGCCCCCGTTCAGCGTCGAGTCGTCGCTGAGATCCTGAGTCGCCACCAGCTGTTGGCGCGTGTTGCGCGATACCATCCGCCCGTCGCTCGGTTCGCCATAGAAGCGGTCGCGCGGCACCGCCTCCGCATCGCCGTTCAGCGCGGGTACGCCGCGGTCGAACGGCGAGGCGAAGCGCAGCCATTCGCCCGTGTACGTCACGCGCGTCGCCCCTGAAGGCGCCCAGGTCAGCGACGGCGACACGACGGTGCGGCGCAAATCGACGAAGTCGCGATAACCGTCGCTGCGTTCGGCGGCGACGACAATCCGGGCGGCGAGTGCCCTTGACAGCGGCCCCGTCGCGTCGACTGTGATTCGCGCTGTGTCGAACGATCCGTAAGTGAGCGTAGCAGAAGAGCCGGGGGTGAAGGACGGGGTCTTCTGCACAATGTTGATGCGGCCCGCAGGATCGATCTCTCCGAACAGCGCGCCGGCCGGTCCTTTCAGCACCTCGATCCGCTCGACGAGCGCCGGGTCGCGCGGTGGCCCGAAGCCGCGATTGGCGAGAAACCCGTCGACATAATATTCGGCGCCGGTATCGGGCGTGCCGAGAAAGCCGCGGATCGCAAAATTGTCGCGCAGGCCGCCCAGGTTGTTCTGCCGGCTGATGCCGCTCACCAACTCCAGTGCGTCGTTGAGCCGCAGCGCGCCATAATCGTGGACCAGATCCGCCGCTATCGCCCGGCTCGATTGCGAGAGGCGCTCGGTGGCGAGGTCAGAGCCGATCCCGCGCTGAACTCTGTTGGCGCGATTGCCGAGGACGACGATGTCGCTGTCGCCGTCTCCGTCGCCGCTATCGTCGCTGCCCTGATCGGCCCCTGCATCTTCGGTGTCTTCGGCCGGCACGGGATCGCGTACCGGGGCCGAGGGAAAGCTCGGCAGCGCCGCCGCGACAGGGGCGACGAAGCAGCAGGGCGCTACGAAATAGAGGGGGACGGCGACGAGGGCCGGGCGCAGCGACAAGGTTGACCTCCCAGTAACAATATATCATTGCGCGTCGGGGGGAAACGAGACCATGTCAACCTTCATTGCCGCTGAACGCCCGAATGCACCGCCGGCCGCGCCGCCCGGATCGGGGTCGGCGACACCGGTTAGCCGTGGCACGCGGATCGAGTCGATCGACGGTCTGCGCGGTCTGGTTATGCTGTTGATGCTAGTCGATCACACCCGCGAATTCTTCTGTTATGGGCATCAGGTCGCCGACCCGATGGATCTGACCACGACGTCGCCCGGCCTGTTCTTTACGCGGCTGGCGGCGCATCTCTGTGCGCCGGTGTTCGTCGCATTGACCGGTCTGGCCGCATGGCTGTACGGCGCAGACAAACCCATGGCGGCGACGTCCGCGTTCCTGGTAAAACGCGGCGCGTTCCTGATCGCGCTGGAACTGACGGTCGTGGGGTTCGCCTGGACCTTCACCCTGCCGCCAGCGACGCTGTTTCTGCAGGTCATCTGGGCGATTGGCTGGTCGATGCTGGCGCTGGCCGCGCTGGTACATCTGCCGCGCGTCTGGGTCGCAGCGATCGGCGCGACGATTGTTGCCGGGCATAATCTGCTCGATCCGATCGCCTTTGCGGTCGGCGAGCCGGGCCACGCAATCTGGGCGGTGCTGCACGATCGGGGCTTTATCGATCTGTGGGGGGGCACGCGCGCGCGGACCTCCTATCCTGTGTTGCCGTGGGTCGGCGTCATCGCGCTCGGCTATGCGATCGGCCCCTGGTTCGCGTCGGCGATCCAGCCGAGGGTGCGGGTGCGCAGGCTGTGGATGCTGGCAGTTGGTTTACTGTCCGCGTTCTGCGTGGTGCGCGGGCTGAACGGTTATGGCGAGCCGAGTCCCTGGGTTGTGGGCGCGACCCCATCGCTGACCGCGATGTCGTTTCTGAACGTGACCAAATATCCGCCGTCGCTAGATTTTCTGCTTCTGACGCTGGGGACGGGATCGGCCCTGCTCGCGCTCTGGGACAGCCGTTCGCCGCGGCGGCTGGCGGTCTTGGGAAGCGCACCGTTGTTCTTTTACATCGTGCATCTCTACGTCCTGCATCTCGTCCAGATCGGTGCCGGTGCAGTCACCGGGACGACGGGCGCGGACGTGCCATCGATCGGCTGGATTTGGCTGATCGCGGCGGTCATGGTGGGGCCGCTCTGGTTGGTGACAGAATGGTTCGCGCGTGTGAAACGTGACAGCGGCCGGTGGTGGATGCGGTATCTCTGACGGCGTGGCTTCTAATGCGATGCTTCGGGATGCGAGCAATCCGGACGGTGTAGTGTGCCAGCGCGATCTACCGCCATCCACTGCGACCAGGCGATCTTCCGGTTCAAGTCTACGGCGTGAACCGGGCGTAGCGGGCGATGAAGTCGGCATGCCGTGGTAATGCTTGTGCGTTGCTCAGCGTTGTAGCGCGGATCTGCCTGAGAGCGTCCGCGACCCGGTCGGCGTCGAGTGCGTCGACGATCGGATCGTACCCGAGCGGCATGACGTTCTGGCCGAGCAGGACCTGGACCCAACTCGAGATGCCGAACAGTTCGTCGTCGTAGCGAAAGATCCGGCCCTTTTCACGGAACAGGTCGAGCTTACGCGTCAGGCTGGCGGGGACCGGCATCGTCCGGACGTGACGCCAGAACGCGGAATCGTCGCGTCGGGTGGCGTGGTAGTGGAGGATGATGAAGTCGCGCACCGAGGTGTAGGCGTCGCCCATCAGCCGGTTATATTCGTCGCGCTCGACCGCGCCCAACCGGCGGTCGGGGAACAGCGCGAACAGCTTCGAGATGCCGGTCTGGATCAGGTGGATGCTGGTCGATTCGAGCGGTTCGAGGAAACCGCCGGCGAGCCCGAGCGCGACGACGTTGCCGTCCCACATCTTCGCGCGCCGCCCGGCCTTGAAGCGGAGATAGCGCGGGTCCGCGGTCGGCCTGGCGTCGAGATTGGCGAGCAAGGTCGCGGTCGCCTCGTCGTCCGAGATGTGCGCGCTGGCGTAGACATGGCCGTTGCCGGTGCGGTGCTGGAGCGGGATCCGCCACTGCCACCCGGCCGAGCGGGCGGTGGCGCGGGTATAGGGCAGCAGCGGCGTGGAGGGCTCGGTCGGCACCGCGACGGCGCGGTCGCACGGCAGCCAGTGCGACCAGTCCTCGAACGGCACGCCCATCGTGTCGCCGAGCAACAGGCTGCGGAAACCCGAGCAGTCGATGAACAGGTCGCCGTCGACTGCGCGATCGTCGTCGAGCCTAACGGCGAGGACGTGGCCGGTCTCGGTATCGCGATCGGTGCCGGTGATCCGACCCTCGATCCGGACGACGCCCCCGGCTTCGGCACGACGGCGGAGGAATGCGGCATAGAGCCCGGCGTCGAAATGATAGGCGTGGGCGAGCGGGGGGCGGGTCGCCGGGTCGGCCAGCCCGAACCGGCCGAGATATGCGGCGACGGCGGACAGCGAATAGGCGTCGATGCCGCCGATGCCCGGGCGGTCGCGCAGGGCGAGCCAGAGCTGGTGGAACGCCAGCCCCTGGATGTCGCGGCCATGCCCGCCAAAGGCGTGCATGTAGCGATCGGTACCGGTGTCCCAGCCGACGAACTCGATCCCGAGCTTGAAGGTCGCGCCGGTCGCGCGGAGGAACTCGCGTTCGTCGACGCCGATCAGCTGGTTGAAGCCGAGGATCGGCGGGATCGTCGCCTCGCCGACGCCGACGGTGCCGATCGCATCGGATTCGATCAGGACGATCTTGCGCTGGCCGTCGTCGAGGAAACGGGCCGCGGCGGCCGCCGCCATCCAGCCGGCGGTGCCGCCACCGACGATGACGACCTTGCGGATCGGCGCGCGCGCGGCGGTCATCGGCGGCGCTCCAGTTGCGCAAGATAGGCGGGGTAGGGGGGCAGTCGGCCCGGCAGCGTGGCGATCCCCTCGACCAACCGTTTCAACGCCGACGCGGCGGTCGCGATCGGTGTCGCCGCGGCGATCGGATCGGGGCTGCGCGGGATCATGCCGAGCCCTAGCAACAGGCCATACCAGTCGTTCTTGTCGAAACTTTCGTCCTCATGGAACGGCAGCCGGCCGCGATGCGCGAATTGGTCGAGCGTGTGCGCCAAGCTGTCCGGTCGCGAGGCATGGCGGAGCGCCTTCCAGAATACGCCGCGGGTCCGGCCCGAGGCTAGCAGATACGCGGCCTGATAATCGCGGACGCGGGCCGCCTGCCGATAGGTGCGAGCATTATATTCTGCCAATTCCGTCGCTGCGCAGTCGCGACCGGGAAGCAGATCGATCGCGCGCAGGATCGCGGCATGCGCCAGATGCAGGTTCGCGTCCGCCAGCGGATCGAGCACGACCGCAGCGTCGCCGAGCGCGAGGACGTTGTGCATCCACGGATCGCGGCGGATGCCGGGCGCGATCGACACGACCTCGTCGCCTGCGGGCAGGATACGACAGGCGCTGGCGTCGGCGGTCTGGTCGGCGACATAGGCGAGGCCGACCAGCGTGCGATCGCGCAACGGCCGGGCGAACCGCCAGCCAGCGGGCAGCGCGACCAGATCGTCGGTCGGCGTCGGCGGCTGGACCGGGGCGGTGCCAAGCAGCAGACGATTGACCGGCAACGCACCGCGCCAATCCTCCCACTCGGCATCGATCGCCGACCGCAGCGGCGCGGCGGGCCCTCCGCAGTCGAGGTAGAGATCGGCGACAACACGGCGTCCGTCCGCGAGCGTCAGCGCCGCGACACCGCCGTCCGGGCGGCGATCGACACCGGCCAACCGACCGGCGATCGGGGTGATCTTCAGGTGTCGCGCGAGCGCCCGCAGCAGATCGCGGTAGCGCGGTGGATCGAGCCGCAGCGCATAGCCGAAATTGGCGAGCGGCGAGGCGCGATCGGTCGAGGGATGTACGAACCGGTCGGCCGCGGCGAGGACGGCGGCGGGCGAAAACGCGTCGAACCGCGCGACCTTTTCGTGGCGACGGACCGCGAGCCAGTGTTGGTGGAAAGCGCCCTGACCGATCGCGCCGCCGTGGTCGCCATGCGCGAGCACGATCGGGGCGGGGTTCGCGCTCCAGTCCGACAGGCGCGTACCGATCCGATGGGTGGTGCCGGCGGCGAGCAGGTCGGCCTCGCCGAGCCCGACCCGGTCGTGGAACGTCGCGATCGACGGCAACGTGCCCGGCATCCGATCGGCGAGCGCGGCGGGGTCGGCCGGCGTCTCGATCAGCGTGATCGCGAGACCGGGCAGCGCGCGCGCGAAGGCGATCGCGGCGGACAGGCCGACCAGCCCCGCGCCGAGGATCGCGACGCTGCGGATCGGCGCGCGACCTTCGCTTTCGGGTGCGCTCACGCAGGGACCGTGGCGTTGCGCTGGACGAGGAACGCAGCGTGATCGGGCATCGCCGCGGCGGTCGCGCCAACCTCGGTCCGCAGGTGCGCGACCGCGCGATCGAGCGCGTCGAGCGCCGGGCCGTCGGCGCGCTGATCCCATCCCGACGGCGTGATTCCCTGACCGAGATACACCGCGATCCAGCTCGGTTCGAGGAACAGCCCCTCGCTATAGTGCGTCACCCGGCCGGCGCGGCGGAATAGTTCCATCTTCTCGGCCAGCGTATCGGGGACCTCCATCGTCCGGACGTGGTTCCAGAAATCGGAATCGTCGCGGGTGGTGGCGTGGTAATGGAGGATCAGGAAGTCGCGGATGCGGTCATATTCCATGTCGACCATGCGGTTGAATTCGGTGCGATCGCGCGCCGAGATCCCGTCTTTCGCGACCCGCTGCGGAAACAGTTCGATCAACTGCGTGATCGCCATCTGCGCGAGGTAGATGCTGGTCGATTCGAGCGGTTCGAGGAACCCCGAGGCGAGCCCGACGCCGACGACGTTGCCGACCCAGCTGTTGCAGCGGCGCCCGGCGCGGAACTTGAGATAGCGCGGGTCGGCGAGCGGTGCCCCCTCGACCGACCCGACCAGCGCATCGGCGGCGGCCTGATCGCTCAGATGTGCGCTCGAATAGACATAGCCGTTGCCGACGCGATGCTGGAGCGGGATCCGCCACTGCCAGCCCGCGGGTTTCGCGGTGGCGCGGGTATAGGGCTCGATCGGCCCGGCGGGCGAGGCGCAGGGCATCGCGACGGCGCGGTCGCACGGCAGCCAGCGCGACCAGTCCTGCCACGGTTCGGCCATCGCGCCGCCCAGCAACAGGCTGCGAAACCCCGAGCAGTCGACGAACAGGTCGCCCTCGATCGTCTCGCCTGAGTCTAGCCGGACTGCGCGGACGTCGCCGGTTTCGGGGTGCTGATCGACCGACGTGATCCGTCCCTCGACGCGGTGCGTGCCCAGCCCCTCGGCGAAGCGGCGCAGATAGGGGCCGAACAGCGTCGCATCGAACTGATACGCATAGCCGAAGCTTCCCGCGAGTTCGTCCGCGTCGCTAACTGGAACGGCGAAGCGCGCGCGCTTTGCAGCGGCCACCGCGACCGAATAGTCGCCGATCGGCCCCACCCGCCCGGCGGCGGCGAGCCGCAGCCAATAATGGTGGAACCCGACATCGTTGAACGGTCGGCCGAACGTGCCGAACGGATGGATATAGCTGCCGCCGATCGCACCGAAATCGCGGAAGTCGATGCCGAGCTTGAAGGTGGCATTGGTGGCGCGCATGAAATCGGCCTCGTCGAGCCCGAGCCGCTGCACGAACGCGCGGATATGCGGCAGCGTCGCTTCGCCGACTCCGACGATGCCGATGTCCGCCGATTCGACCAGCGTCACGGTGCAGGCGGTCGGCAGGATGCGGATCAGCGCCGCCGCGGTCATCCACCCCGCGGTGCCGCCGCCGACGATCACCACGCGCGTTCGGTCGTTCGGTATCATGATCCTCTCTCTACCCTTTCGTTTGCGAAAGTGGGTGCCAAAAATAGGGCTGCGACAATGGGGCCGATCCGAGCCTGTTACAGATTAGCCACAGTCGAGCAACGTTCGACACATTCGTATACCAATTTGGGTTATTGAACTTGTGGCGATAAAAAAGGCCTCGTAACGCACGCTTAGCGTGATTGATGAACGATCGCGGCAAAAGGGGAAGCCCGATTCGAACGCCTGCTTGATAAGCGGCGGAGGTCGGGTTCGTGGATGTTGAAGGGGTCAATAATGACAGTTGGTACGTCGTCGCGGACGGTCGGTCTCGCGTATCGCATGTTTGGCGCGAGCGTCTCCGCACTGGCGATCGCGTTCGTCGCGCAGCCCGCGTTGGCGCAGGTCGCCGATCCTTCGACCGACGCGCAGGCGGCACCCGCGCCCGCGGGACCCGGTGTTGCCAGCACCACGTCGGGTTCGGCCAGCCTCGACACGGCGACCGCCGGAACCGCGCCGGGTTCGGCCAGCAACACCACCGGTACGTCGGGCGCGTCGCAGGGTGCCGGCAATCCGACCCCCGATACGCAGCGCGACGAGATCGTCGTCACGGGTATCCGCCAGAGCCTCGCCAACGCGCAGAGCATCAAGCGTAACTCCGACACCGTCGTCGACGCGATCACCGCAGAAGACATCGGCGCGCTTCCCGACCGTTCGGTCAATGAAGCGCTGCAGCGCGTCCCCGGCATCTCGATCAGCCGCTTCGCCGCTCCCAGCGACTCCGCGCATTATTCGGCGCAGGGCTCGGGCGTCGTCATCCGCGGCCTCAGCTATGTCCGTGGCGAGTTCAACGGCCGTGACGCCTTCGCGGCCGGTGGCGGTCGCGAGATCGGCTTCAACGACATTCCAGCGGAAATCGTCGGCTCGGTCGAGGTGTTCAAGAACCTCACCGCCGACCTGGTCGAGGGCGGTATCGCCGGCACCGTCAACATCAACACGCGCAAACCGTTCGATTCGAAGAAGGACCTGTTGTTCCTCTCGGCCGGCATGAACCTCGGTGATCTCGAAAAGCGCGGCGCGCCGCAGTTCGTCGGGCTTGTCTCGAAGCAGTTCGACCTCGGTAGCGCAGGCCGCTTCGGCATCCTCGCCAGCGGCACCTATCAGAAGCTCTACAGCCGCTCGGACTCGGTGTTCATCTCGTCGATGCTGCCGCGCTACAACGACGACAAGAACGGCAATGGCGTCCAGGATGCGGGCGAAGGTCGCGTGCTGAATGCCGGTACGCCGTTCCAGTCGACGCTGTTCGATACCTTCCCGCTGCCCGCCGGTCGCAACGTGGTGTACGCGCCGCTGGGCGCAGGCTCGCGATCGCAGGATTTCGACCGCACGCGCATCGGCTATTCGGGTGCCGCGCAGTATGAGAACGCGTCGGGCAACCTGCTGGTCACCGCGCAGTTCGTGCGTGCCGAATCGACCGACGACTGGATCGAGCATACCGTCGAGCCCAACGTCTATTACGGCGATGCCAACACGGTATTCCCGGTCGGCGGGTCGGACTTCACCTATGACGACGATGGCGTGTTCACGAGCGGCACGCTCGGCAAGCGGACCGGCGCGGTGCAGGGCAATGGCCCGAACGGCTACGGCGTGCTGTCGCAGTTCGCACCGAACGGCGTGTTCACGACAGAGTCCAACCGGCACTTCTTCTCGAAGTCGATCTCACAGGACCAGTCGCTCAACATCAAGTTCGAACCGATCGATCGCCTTCACCTGAATTTCGACGGTCAGTATGCGACGTCGAAGGTCAAGGTGCGTGACGACATTCTCGACACCGCGACGTTCAGCCAGACCGCGATCGATCTGCGCGGCAGCGTGCCGCAGATCACCTCGATCACGCCTGGCTTCGATACGACCAGCTATTTCGCCAACCCGAACTCGGTGTATTTCCGCGATGCCTTCAACGGGCGTCAGGACAACAAGGGTCACGAATGGGCGTTCCGCGGCGACGCGCAGTTCGACGTCAGCGATCACGCGTTCCTGCGCAACCTTCGCGTCGGCGGGCGTTACGCCGACCGCAAGCAGACCGTGCAGGCGGTCGACTATAACAACTGGGGCTATCTGTCGGAAACCTGGTCGGCGAAGGGCCCGGTCAGCTACGCCGCGCTCGGCCAGGACGAGCAGAGCCTGCACAGTTTCACAAACTTCTTCCGCGGCGGGACCAACACACCGCCGAGCACGACGTTCGTGTCCGACGATATCCTGCGCGATCACGACGCGTTCACCGATCTGTTGCGCAAGGTCACCGCGCTGGGCGGCGGCACCTACACGCCGGCCGAGGACCGCAAGACGGCGGATGGCAGCCCGCTGATCGACGGGGCGTATCTGCCGAGCGAAATCTATCGCAATCGCGAGCGGACCTATGCGGCCTATGCCCGCGCCGATTTCGGTGTCGACGATTTCGGCAACGGCATGAGCCTGACCGGGAACGTCGGTATCCGTTTCGTCCGGACCAAGGACGATTCCGACGGCGCGATCACCTATCCGCAGCAGAACACGATCTTCGATCCGACCAATCTCGGCCTCAACCCGGCCGGCGTCGCGTATCCTCAGAATTTGGGCGGTTTCTGCCAGTCGCAGATCGACAAGCCGCCCTCATCGGGATCGATCGCGGTGATCTGTACCGTTCCCGCGGCACAGCAGGCGGCGATCCTCGCCTACGCGAACGGCGGCTCGACGCCGGATGTCGCCAAGCAGAAGTTCAACTTCTGGCTGCCGAGCGCGAACGTGAAGCTTCAGGTCACGCCGACCCTGCTGTTCCGCGCGGCCGGTTCGAAGGCGATCTCGCGGCCCAATTTCGGCGATTTGCGCAACTATGTCGGTGTCGGCGCGTCGGGCGGCAATTCGGCCGGCAACTTCCAGTTCGCCGCGCAGTCGCGCAATCCCTTCCTCCGCCCGGTTGAGGCGCTTCAGTTCGACCTGACCAGTGAGTGGTATTTCTCGAAGGTCGGTTCGCTGACCGCGACGCTGTTCCAGAAGACCTTGTCGAACATCATCGTCGACAATTTCGGCTATACGCGCACGCTGACCAACAACGGCCAGACGTTCGACGTGCAGGTCAGCGGCCCCGCCAACGTCAAGGGCAAGTCTCGGATCAAGGGTGCCGAAGTCGCGTACCAGCAGACCTTCGACTTCCTGCCCGGACTGCTCAGCGGTCTCGGCATGCAGGCGAACTACACCTTTGTGAAGGCGGGCAAGATCCCCAACCCGGTGCCCGCCAACGGCGCCGCGGATGGCAGCCGTCCGCCGCAGGATGTCGCCGGCCTCTATGACAATCTGCCGTTGCAGGGCCTGTCGAAGCACACCGTCAACGTCGCGGGCTTCTACGACAAGGGCGCCTTCTATGCCCGCGTCGCGTACAGCTGGCGCTCGAAGTTCCTGCTGACCAACCGCGACTGCTGCTTCCCGTTCCTGCCGGTCTTCGCATTGCCGACCGGTCAGCTCGATGCCTCGGCGTTCGTGACGGTGAACGAGCATTTCAAGCTCGGCGTGACCGCGTCGAACCTGCTCGACGAGACGACCAAGACCAACTTCCTGTTGAACGGTGCCGGCCTCGAAGCGCCGCGCAGCTTCTTCAAGAACGACCGGTCGTACACGCTGTCGGCGCGCATGACCTTCTAAAGTAGCGCGATCGGAAGCCGGGGATTACACGCACGCGATGAGTGAAATCTCCGGCCTTCCTGTCGCCGAAACCGGTGCGATCGATGCGGCGCGGTTCGAAACCGAGATCGCGCACGGGTATCGTCCGGTGGTGATGCGCGGACTGGCGGCGGATTGGCCGGCGGTGCGTGCAGCCCGGATGTCAGACCGCGCGATCGGCGAGCATATCGTCTCGTTCGACGGCGGGCGCTCGGCCGACGTGATGGTCGCGCAGGCTGCCGTGCGCGGGCGGTTCTTCTACGACGAGGCGCTGACCGGGTTCAATTTCGAGCGTGCGAAGGCGCCGATCCCGACGCTGGTCGAGCAGGTGCTGGCGCTTCAGACGGTGCCGGGCGCGCCGGCGATCTATGCGGGGGCTGCGGCGGCGGGCGAGTTCCTGCCGGGCTGGGCGGAGGCGAACGTCCTGCCGCTGCCGACCCCCGACGCGGTGCCGCGGGTGTGGATCGGCAACCAGAGCCGGGTGTCCACGCATTACGACGTATCGAGCAACGTCGCGGTCGTGGTCGCAGGCCGGCGACGGTTTTGCCTGTTTCCGCCCGAACAGGGACCGAACCTGTATGTCGGGCCGCTCGACGTGACGATCGCCGGCCAGCCGGTGAGCTTGGTCGATCTCGAAGCGCCCGATCTCGAGCGATATCCCCGGTTCGCCGAGGCGCGGGCGCAGATGCAGGTGACAGTGCTGGAGCCGGGCGATGCGATCTTCATCCCGTCGATGTGGTGGCATGACGTCAAGGCACTTGGGCGGTTCAACGTCCTGGTCAATTACTGGTGGGGGCAGGCTGGTGCAGCCTCGCCATTCCCTGCGCTGATCCACGCGATCCTGGCGATCCGTGACTTGCCAGAGGGCGAGCGCGCGGCGGTGCGCGGCTGGTTCGACCAGTATGTGTTCGGGGATGAGGCGCAGGCTGCGGCCGCGCACTTGCCCGAGGCGATACGGGGTGTGCTGGGGAGCCCGTCGCCGGAGCGGACCGACGCGATCCGCGGGTATCTCGCGCGGACGCTTGAGCGGCTGTAGCGTAATCCGACGATCCTCCCCCGCCAGGGGGAGGTGGCGCCGAAGGCGACGGAGGGGGCGGACACGAAACAGTGGTTTTCCTTACCTCCCCCTCCGTCTGGCAAGCGCCAGCCACCTCCCCCTGGCGGGGGAGGATTATAATTGTCTTAGCGCCCCCGCGTCGCGTCGAGGAACGCGGCGGTCCAGACCAACGGCGCGTTCCAGTTGATCGCGACTTCGTTGACGGTGAAGGCGCGGTAGTCGTCGATCCAGCAGGTTTGCGGCGCGCAACCGTGCATCGGGCCGGCCTCGTTCGCCGCCGCCGAGTTCGGACCGCCGGACAGCACGCCGGTCGGGGGGGCGGGGTAGCGCTTGTCCGCCGCGGCGGCCCAGAAGCGGTGGTGCGGGTGCTGCATCGGGCGCGTGCCGATGCCCGTGACGTAGGAGCGGTCGAGCGGGTTGCGGCCGAGGACGTAGTCGAGGCTTGCCACCACCGCGTCGCGATAGGCGGGCTTGCGGTCGATCTGCCACGCGACGCCGAGCACGATCGCGCGGTTGAGGATCGCACTGTTCGAGCCCCACGGGTATATGGTGCCACCAAAGGGTATGCCGTAGCCGCTCTGCTTGCCCTCGGCGACGAAACCGTCTGCGAGCGCGATGATGCGGCTGCGAAGCGGCGTGCGATCGGCGGTCGGGAGCGCGCTCGGGACGGTCGCGAGCGTCAGCGCGCCGGCGAGTTTAAGCGAGCCCCAGCTGATGCCGTCGCCGGGATCGGTGAAAATGTGGTCAGTGCGCAGCCGGTCGAGGAACGGCTTTTCCCCCGTCGTGGCGTAGAGTTGCGCAGCGGCAAAGCTGAATTCGTCGCTTACGTCGGGGTCGCCATAGCCACCGCTACCGGTGAAGTCCGAGCTGGTGAGGAGGGCGGGGTGGCGTAGCGCCGCCGCCCAACCGCGTCGCGCCGCGGTGAGGCATTTGGCGGCGAATACGGGGTCGATCGTTCGCCAGATCCGCGCGCATTGGGCCGCGACGCCGACCATGTTGAGCGTCGCCGCGGTCGAGGGTGGGTAAAGGAACCGGCGTTCGTGGTCGTCGGCGGGGGCGGTCGGGAGTCCGGTCCAGTGCTCGTCGGCGATCTTGGTATGGACCAGGCCGCCGGCGTCGATCGTCTCGAACCGGGTGATCGGCTTGCCCGCGACGCCGGCATCGGGCGCGACCGCGAGCTTGGTCCCGTCGGGAATCTGCATCGCGAGCAGGAAGGCAACTTCGACGCGCGCTTCGTCGAGCAGGTCGTCGACGCCGTTGGCGCGCTCGGGCAGCGCAAGGCGACCGTCGGCGAATGCGCGCGCGTCCCCGAACGCGGCGAGGCGCTCGTGAAGATCAAGCAGGGTCCAGGTCGAGACGCCGCCGTTGACGACGTATTTCCCCTGGTCGCCGGCATCGTACCAGCCGCCGGTCGCATCGAGCTTGTACGCACAACCGGGCCATTTGACGCCCTTCGGGTCGGTGCCGGCAAAGCAGGTGGCGATGTCGGGGGCGTGGCCGGCGGCGCGGGCGAGGTCGGGCCGTTCGACGAATGCAGGCAGGATCGGGACGCCGCTGCGTTGCTGATAGAAGAACGCCATCGCCGCAGTCGCGACCGGCGCGAACGGGCGGGCGGTGATCGCGAACGGGTGGCTAACGCTGGTGCCGAAGTGGAGACGGTAGCCGGTGCCGGGGGCGTGGAGCGAGCCGAAATCGATCCGGTGGACGCGCTCGCCCGACGCCGCGTCGGGGCCGACCGGGATTGTCTTACCCGATGCGACGATCTTGCCGGTCGCGTCGGTCAGCGTCCAGACGACCGGTGTCGACGATGCGGACGGCAGGACCGCCGTCTTCGGGCCGTAGGTCTCGAACCCGGCCTGGTCGATGCGGATCGGCGCGGGCGGGACTTGGGCCGCGGCGGTGGCCAGCAGGACCGCCGCACCACCGAGCACGAGGCGCGCGCGCGAAGAAAAGCCTGTCGACATCATCGTCCCGATCATGTGGTTATTTCTTTGTCCAAAGGGACGGGTGCGCGTCGATGTATCCCGCAAGTGCGCTGGTAATTCGCGCGTCGTCGGCAGTCGACGGGTGGGCGTGGCAGCCGGTGAAGGCGAGGCCGGTGACGGGGATGAAGGTCACGTTGCGTTCGCCCTCAACCTTCAGGCGCGCGGCGACCTTAGCGACTTCGGCCGCAATCTCGCCGTCGGCCATGTCGGTTGCCCACAGGACGACATGCGCGTCGGGATCGCGGGCGCGGAGTCGTTTGACGAAGTCGACGTAGTGCGTTTCGTACTCGGCGTGGAGCGCGTCGCGCGTCTTCCACGGTTCGGTGGCTTTCAGCGGCGTGGTGAAGTCGTTGGTGCCGAGCGCGATGACGAACAGGCTCGGGTGCCAACTGGGATCGACGTAGCGCTTGGCCGACTTGAACAGCGTAAACGGGTAGGCCGCGGGAACGGTATCGCCGGGCGCGCCGTCATAGTTGCGGACGATCCCGCGGCCCGAGATCGCGTTGACCTGATAGTCGGCATCGTAGCGGCGGGCGGTCAGCGCGGGCATCGCGAGCGAGGTGTCGGTGGTCGCCCAGACCTCGTCCTGCGTGCAGTCGGGCTTGGTCGAGATGTTGCCGTAGCCGACGGTGTGGGAATCGCCGATGAACTCGATCTGGCGGGCGCGGACAGGTGCGGGGAGGGCGCGTGTTCCGGGTGCGGTGTAGAGGCCGCCGAAGACGGTGGGGGCGGCTTGGCTTTCGCTGGCGACGTCGACGCGGACGGTGTGGCGGCCGCGTCCGAGCCCGGCGACGCGGTATACGCCCGGCTTCGGCTTGACGAGTTTGGCGACGGTCGCGCCGTCGACCGAGATGCGGAGGATGACCTCACCGGTGCCGATTTTCAGGATTACCGCGGGGCCGCTGAACGCCGCCTCGAAATAGCTGCCCGGCCATTGGCGCGTGTAGCCATCTACGGTGCGCGCGACGCGGCCGCCGATATGCAGCGGGAGCGCGGCGCCCGGCTTGGTCGCGACGGGGGTAATCGTCGCGGGTTGGGCGACCGCTGCGCTCGCCGACAGCGAGGCCGCAGCGAGCAGCGCCAGGATCGTCTTCATGCCTTGACCTTCAACCATGCGGGAAGCTCGTCCTTGGTGATGTAGCGTTTCGAGGCGAAGTCGCGGCGCAGTTGGTCCGGCGTGTTCTGGTCGGCGCCGGTCAGCCAGCGCGTGTGCCAGGTCATGAACCACAGCCAGTCCGCCGAGGGACCGAGCAGCGCCGGATCGGGCACCGGGCCGTTCTCGTGCAGGCAGATCGGCAGCGTCTCGCCGACGATCGCCTTCACCTGCGCGAACAGGGCTGCGAGATTGCCGTGGTCGTTCGCGTAGATATCCGCCCCCGCGACATCGACCATCGCGCGGCCCGGATACCAGGCGGGGTCGACGTTCTGGCCGGCCCAGCCGAGCACCCAGATCAGGTTGTTCAGCCCGTGAACGCGCGTGAACTGGTCGTACATCAGCGCCCACAGCGCCTTGAACGCATCGGGGCCGTGCTTGCCCCACCAGAACCAGTCGCCGCTGAACTCGTGGAACGGGCGCCACAGGACAGGCACGCCGCGATCGCGCAGCACCGTCAGTAGGCGCGCGATCTCGGCCATCTGGCGCAGCATCGCGACGTTCTGCGGCGTGCCGGGTTTCAGCGCGGCGGCGACGTCGAAATCCTTCTTCGAATTCTCGTAGCCGGTGCCGACGTCCGGTGCTCCCCAGTGCCAGCACAACGTGACGATCCCGCCCGACCGCGCCCAGGCGGTGGCGCGGTCGTTGACCGCGGCGTTGTCGCGCGGGTCGATGTAATCCAGTCCGAGGATCGCGGGCAGCTTGCCGGCCACGCGCTGCAGATAGTCGAGTTCGCCGTTCGGATTGGCGGGCCCCGAGCCCTGTTCCTGTTGGCCGGTCAGCGTGGTCTTGCCGTACTGGCTCCAGAGATAGGCGTACAGGTGGCGCGCGGCGGGCGAGGCGTTCGCGTTGCTCAGGTTGCGGTTCGGAACGGCTGCGAGCGCTGGCACGCCGTGGAGCAGGCCGAGCGCCGCGGTCATGCCGAGCGTTTCGCGTCGGTTGAGCATCCCCGGTTTCGACATCAGAGCTTCGCCATCACGGCGGCATGCGCGCGGATCACGGCCTGCGTCGCGGCATCGCTGTCGAACACGCCGTACCAACCCTGCGGTTCGTGCGGCGGATCGCCCATGTACTGGAGGTCGCCGCGCTGGAACCGGTGATCCGCGTGCGGCGTGCGCGCCTCGCCGTTCCACGCCCAGAAGTTCGAGCCGGCAAGCGGTCCGCCGGCCTTCGCATTGGCCTCGATCGCAGCATAGATCTGGCGGTAGAAGCGGTCCTTGTAGACCGTCGTGATGGTCGGATCATACGCGGTCTTGCCGTCCCGCGGATAGCCGAACTCCTCGATCACCAGCGGCTTGCCGAGCGTCGTCGCGAGCCGGATGTGCGTGTCGATATAGTCCGCCACCTTCGCCGCGCCCGCGTCATAGGTGCCGGCGAGATCGCCCGCGTCCATCCAGCTCCAGTTGTTCGGCCAGATGTGCGTGGTCAGATAGTCGATCGACGGCGAGCGATGCGCGGCGAGCACGACGTCCTCGCGCTCGATCGAGCCTTTCAGCCCTTCCGACCCGGTCGAGACGAGGTGGTTGGGGTCGAGCGTCTTGATGTAGCGCGCGGTCTCGTCGATCCAGCGGTAGAAGTTCGGCAGATTGGGAACGGCGACCTTTTCCGATCCAGCCGGGCGGGGCTCGTTCGCCAACTGCCACGCCATGATCGTCGGGTCGGCGGCATAGGCGACACCGGAGACGGTGTTGATGCGCGTCACGACCGCGCGGATATAGTCGCGGTACATCGCCTGCGCCTGGCCGCTGGTGTAGAACGCGGCGTTCCAGTCGGCGAACTCGGGCCACGGATGCGCGGGGTCGTTCATGTTGATGTATTTGCCGCCGTTCACCCACGACAGATACGTCATCATACCGCCCGACCATTCCCAGAAGTTGGTCAAATAGATCACGCCGGTCATGTCGCGCTTCGCCATTTCGGCGAGCGTCCAATCGAGGCCCTTAAGAAGGTCCTCATTGTAGGTCGCGGTCTTGTCGCGGAAACCGGGGGTAATCGAGTTCTTGAGCGGCGACAGCTCCGCCGAGCCAAGGATCCGCAGATTGCGAATGCCGAGCGCCTGCAGCCGATCGAGTTCGCGCCCCAGCCGTGCACGGTTGCCATAAGCGGTCGGCGCGCCGAGCCACGCACCATACCAGATGTTCGCACCGGCATAGCGATACGGCTTGCCGCCGCGCTGGAACCCGGTCCCCTCGACGGTCACGAACCGCGACCCGGGCCGTGCCTTGCCCGTCTTTGCCGCGATCGCGCGGCCGGCCAGCAGCGCCGCGCCGGTTATCGCCAGGCCTGATCCAAGCAAGAAGCGTCGGTTGATCATCGTAAGTGCACCTTGTTGGGGAAGCGTCTGGCAGGACGCGATCCTACTGCATTCGCACCGTTATTTGGAATAGGTTGGCGCTGCATCGAGCGCTAGCGCCTTATCGTCAATCGGGTGCGGCCGCGGCGGCCCTGCGAGTGCACGCAGATTCCCAGTTCGAAACGCAAATCAAGAAAGAGCTGCGGCGGTTCTTGACTCATAAATCTACATATGTAGGTTACGGGCATGACCCGCGATCGACGCCCCTCGAAACAGATGCTGACCCTGCTCGGTGCCTTGTCGGAGCAGGCGCGAGACTGGCGCCACGGGTACGACCTGATGAAGGCGACCGGCATTTTGTCGGGGACACTCTACCCGTTGCTGATGCGGATGACCGAGCAGGGGATGCTGGAGGCCGAGTGGCGCGAACCGGTGCAAGCGGGGCGGCCGCCGCGGCATGCCTATCGCCTGACGGCTGCGGGGCTGGCGCTCGCGCGATCCGTCGCGGACGAGGACGTCCGGTCGGTCGGCGGGCGCGTGCCGATATGATCGAAGCGCTCGCACGGTGCCTGATGCGGGTCGCGATCCGCTGCCTCGGTGATCGCCGCCGCGACTGGGGCTTTGCGATGCAGGGCGAATTCGAGGTCGCGATCGACGACGGCAAGCCGTTGTCGTTCGCGCTTGGCTGTCTGCTCGGCGCGTGGCGCGAGATGCCGGCGCATGCGGAAGGGCGCTTCGTCCTCGCCAACTACACGCTGGCGCTCGGTCTGGTCCTGCCGATCGCGGCGCTGTTGATCGCGGGCGCGATCATCGGCTTTCCGTATCTCGATTTCGGGCAGAACGACATCGTCGGCATCCTGACGCTCGATGGCGCGCCAACGACGCTCCTCAACGACGGCAACCGCGCGGCAGCGTCCTCGCTGTCGCTGGTCGTGATCCTGCTGGCCGGCACGAGCGTCCTCGTCGCGTGGGCGATGCTCGACCGTGAATGGGAGCGTGTCGGCGCGATCGAGCGGTTTACCGCGGCGGCGACACTGACGTTGATCGTGTTCGTCGGACTGCTCGGTTTCGATGAAACGCGCATGGCGTTGCCGATCATCGGCCTCGTGGTGCAACACATCGCGATCCTGCTGCTCGCGCACTGGCATTGGCGGCTCTGCAGGAATGGATCGATTATCGACCATACCGCCGATGTGTAGAGCGTTGACGAGCGCCCCGGTCGCAGTCGACACCCGCTGAGTGACGCTGGCGGCGATCCTCCTGAGTTGGTTGGCCGCGGGTGCCGGCCAGTCGCCGCCGCCGCCAGCGGTCAATGCTACGACGGATACACAGGCGAAGACGGGCGCCGGTGCATCTCCCGACCAGTCCGCGGCATCGGACAGCGATCCCGAAATCGTGATCCTCGGCCGCCGCGGCGCGGTCGATACCAGCTTTCAGCCGCTGGCGACGCTGGATGCGGCGGCGATCTCCGCGACCGGGGCCACCTCGATCGGCGAACTGCTCCGCACCATTCGCGGCGTAACGCAGTCGGGCGACGGGCAGGAGCCGATCTTCCTGCTCAATGCCCAGCGCGTGTCGGGGTATCAGGAGATCGGCAACCTGCCGCCCGAAGCGCTCGATAAGGTGGAGGTCTTTCCCGAGCCCGTCGCGCTCCGATATGGCTATCCGCCGACGCGACGGATCGTGAATTTCATTACCAAGCGGCGCTTCCGCCAGCTCGCGTTGAAGCCCGCCGTCGGCACGTCGACGCGGGGGGGCGCCGACACCGTCAACGGCCATCTCGATTTTACCCGGCTCCACGACGACGGCAGGCTGACTCTGTCGCTCGACGCGCGGCATAGCGATGCGCTGCTGCAATCGCGGCGGCGCGTGCTGCCCGATCCGGATGTGCCGTTCGACGCGCGCGGCAACATCACCGGTGTGGGGGCGGGGAGCGAGATCGACCCCGCCTTGTCCGCGCTCGCGGGCCAGGTCGTGACGATCGTGCCCGTCCCGGCCGCGCCCGTCGCTGCGGGCGTCGGGCTGGGGCGTTTCGTCGCGCAGGCCAATCGGCCGCGACTGTTCGACCTGTCGTCGGTGCGCACGCTCGCGCCGTCGAACGATACGCTCCACGGCGAGGCGGTGATCGCCAACCGGATTTGGCGAACGGTGTCGGGATCGTTGACGCTGACCGCCGACCACAGCCGCGAGACGACCATATTCGGGCCGGCCAGCACGACGCTCGTCGTTCCTGCCGGCAACCCGTATTCGCCGTTCGCGAACGACGTGCTGCTCCAGCGCTACCTCGTCGAGGCGCCGCCGCTCCGTCAGCGTACCACGACCACCACGCTCCACGCCGGTGGCGTCGCCCGCGGCGCCTGGCGCGGCTGGCAATGGGACCTGACCGGTACGCTCGATACGCAGCGCAAGACCGGGGTGGTCGCCAAGGGCATCGACGTCACCGCGGCCAATGCGGCGATCGCGGCGGGTGCCGATCCGTTCCAACCGTTCGATCCCGCGCTGGTCGCCGGCCGTCTCGTCGATCGGACCGCGCAGTCCACCTACGGCGCCGGCACCAAGTTCGTCGCGACCAATCGCCCGCTCCGCCTGCCCGCCGGGCGCGTCACGCTGACCGCGACGGCAGAAGCCGAGCAGGTCGGCACGCACAGCAGGACGCGCGGGCCCACCCCGTCGGCGGTCGCATTCGGCCGCAGCCGGATCGAAGGCGCGGTCGCACTCGATCTGCCGATCACGTCGCGGCGCGAGGACGTGCTGCCCTGGATCGGCGACGTGTCGGCGACCGTCTCCGCGGCCACGCGCCACGTCGAAGGGTTCGGCGCGTTGACCGATACGACGCTCGGGCTGAACTGGACGCCGTTCACCGGGCTTCAGCTGTTGGCGCAACTCAATCGGTCGGCCGCTGCGCCGACGCTGGACCAGCTCGCCGCGCCGCAGGTTTCGGCGCCTCAGGTGCCGCTGTTTGATTTCGCGACCGGCCGCTCGACGCTGACCACGGTCGTTTTCGGCGGCAATCCGCTGCTGGTCGCCTCGCGTCGTCGTACGCGCTCGATCGGCGCGACCGTGAAGCCGCTGGCCAAAAGCGAGCTGCGGATCGGCGCCACCTACGAGCTCGCGGAGATCCGCAACGGCGTCCAGACGATCTATGCGCTGAGCCCGGCGACCGAGGCGGCGCTGCCCGATCTGTTCGTCCGCGACGCCAATGGCGCACTCGCATCGGTCGCGTTCCGTCCGATCAACGTCTTGCGCGAACGCCAGCGAACCTTGAACCTCACGGTCGCCGCCAGCGGCCAGATCGGCCGTGCCAGGCCCGCGACGACGCCCGGCGGCCAACCGCCCGATCGCCCCAGCTATTATGGCGGGATCGGGCCGACGATCCGCTTTTCCGACCGGTTGCAACTTCGTCCCGGCACACCGACGCTGGACCTGATCGCGGGCGACACGGTGTCGGGCGGCACGACACAGCGGCTGGCCGGCTATGGCTATGGCGGGGTGAACTATCGCGGCAATGGCGGCACTTTCGACTTCTACTGCACCGGCCGCGCCGATGTGCGCGGGCCGGTCGCCGCCTCGACGCTCCGGTTCGAGCCGCTGTGCAAGCTGAACGTCACCGGGTCGGTCGGCGTTCATCATTTCCTGCCGCAGCAACGCTGGGCTCGACATCTGGTGTTCAAGCTCGAAATCGCCAACGTCACCGACGCACGACAGCGGGTGCGCGATGCCAACGGCGTCGTTCCGTATCGGTACCAGCCGGACCTGCTCGACTCGGTCGGGCGCAGCGTCGTGGTGTCGCTCCGCAAACTGTTCTGACAGCGCGAGCGGGAGCACGAGCAAGAGCCGCCAAGCGGACAGGCCAGGCGTCGCGTCATCCCGCGCCCGATTGACCTGAGCCGGCGTTTGCGACCATCAGTCCGACGATGACCAAGACCAAGGGGCGCCTCGGCGCACATGCCCGCGCCAATATTCAGCCGCGGCCGACCGCGGCCGAACTCGAAGCCGCCAAGCGCGACGTGGCTCAGATCGAAGGGCGTCTTCGCGACCTCGCGGCCGGGCACCCCTCGGTGAAGACGTGGAAGGCGCGCCTGCGTCTGGCGCAAGCCGTGATCGCGCGTGCTCCACGCGAGTAGCGTGACGCCTCACCGATGTGCCGTCCGCAGCGCGCGTGATCGTCGTCCGCGACGTCCGAACGCGGTCGGGGACAGGGGCCGATCCCCCCGGCCGGAGGGTTGGCGGCACGCCCCCGGGCCCCTAGAGCGATCGGGTCTCATAAGGGGGGATCGATGACCGCTACCACCACACCGACGCAGACCCGCGCCCGTGTCGCTCTGGCTGCGGCGGTGGCCCTGATCGCTCTGTGGATCGGGTCGGCGTTCGTTCCCGCCATCCTATGGGCGGCGGTGGTGAGTATCGCGGTCGAGCCGCTGCGCGTTCTCCTGCTGCGGCGGTGGCCCGGGCGCCACACGCTTGTCGCCGCGCTGATCACGCTGGCCGTCATCACGATCGTGGTGGCGCCGCTGGTGATCGCGGTCACCCGCGCGGTCACCGAAGTCGACGGAATCACCGCCTGGATCAATGGCGCTCGCGCCCACGGCGTGCCGGTCGCCGCCTGGGTGGCAAATCTGCCGGTCGGGTCGGCCGAGTTGTCGGCATGGTGGACCAGCCACCTGTCCACCCCGACCGCCGCGGCGGGACAGCTCGCGCGATTGAACATGGGGACCATCATCGAGCAGTCGAAGTCGGTCGGACACAATATCGTCCAGCGCGCGGTGGTGTTCGCGTTCACCGTCCTGATGCTGTTCTTCGTCATCCGCGATCATGACGCGATCGGTGCGCAGCTCACGCGTGCGGTCGATCGCGCGTTCGGCGATGCGGGCCAGCGCATCGGCCGCCAGATCACGCTGTCGGTTCGCGGCACGGTCGACGGCGTCGTACTGCTCGGCCTTGCCCAGGGCGTATTCATGGCGGCGGTCTACGCCTTTGCCGGCGTGCCGCACCCGATCCTGCTGGGGCTTCTTTCGGGGGTCGGGGCGATGGTCCCGTTCGGGCTGATAGCAGTGATGCTGATCGCGCTCGCGCTGCTCGTGATCCAGGGCTCCGTCATTGCCGCCATCGTCGTCGGGATCGTCGGCGGCACGATGTCCTTCGTCGTGGATCACACCGCCAAGCCGGCGCTGATCGGCGGCGCCACCAAGCTGCCGTTCGTCTGGGTGCTTATCGGCATCATCGGCGGCGTCGAGACGATCGGCCTGCTCGGCCTGTTCGTCGGGCCCGCAGTGATGGCCGCGCTGGTCCTGATCTGGCGCGAGTGGGTGGCGGACGACACCAGCGTGGACAATGCCGTACAGTCCGCCGCGGATCCGAATGGGAATATTGGCGAGGTGTCACGATGATCTCTGCCGACGCTGCGGACAAAGCCGACCTGTCCGAACCTCCGTATTTCCCGAGGGTCAACGGCACGCCGACCTGTCGCTAGACCGATCGTACCTTGCAGGTTGGGCCCGCGGGGGGACGTTGGGACATCGTGATCTTGCGTCTGTAGCGCTGCGTACAAGATCGGAATTCGGGATGAGCGTGCAAGCAGACATCGTGGCGAAGGGCGGCCGACATGCGGTGATCCTGTGCCATCCCGATCCCCACAGCTTCAATCACGCGCTTGCGGATGCCTATTGCGAGGCGGTCCGCGGCGCCGGGCAGGAGGTCGTCGTGCGGGACCTGTATGCGCTCGGGTTCGATCCCGTGCTGAAGGCGGAGGAACGCCCGACGCTGGCCGCCCCGGTTCGATCGCCGGATGTCGCCGCCGAACTCGATATGCTCGCGGGGAGCGACGTGTTCGTGTTGATCTATCCGATCTGGTTCGGCTCCCCGCCGGCGATGATGAAGGGGTATATCGAGCGCGTGCTCGGCACCGGCGTGCGGCCTGATGCGGTGCAGAAGCGGCAGCGGACCGAGCTGCTCGGCGGCAAGCGGCTGCTGAGCTTCACGACGTCGGCGGCGAGCGACGTCTGGTTGAACGAGCAGGGGCAGGAACAAGGCCTGCGCAGTGTGCTCGATACGTATCTGGTGCACGCCTTCGGAATGCATGCGCAGGACCACAAGCGGTTCGATCACGTCACTGCCGACCTCGGCCAGCGGTTTGCGGACCAGTATTTTCGCGCGGTCGTCACACAGGCGCACCGAACCTGCGCGCAGATCACGTTTGGCGACGAGGCGCTACTCCACGATCCCGAGCTGGCGCGGCAAATCGCGCGCTGACCGCGATCTTTACCGATCCGTACGCCCACGCCCTCACCGAAGGAATTCCAATGTCCCGCATGATGCAGGCTGCCGTCGTCGAAGCGTTCGGCGAGCCCCTGAGCGTACGCGAATGCGCGATACCCACTGCAGGCCCCGGCCAGATCCTGGTCAAGACCGAGGCGTGTGGGGTGTGCCACACCGATCTCCACGCCGCGCGGGGCGACTGGCCGGTCAAGCCCGTACCGCCGTTTATCCCCGGGCATGAGGGGATCGGAATCGTCGTCGAGGTCGGCGCCGGCGTGACGATCGTGAAAGCAGGTGACCGGGTTGGTGTACCCTGGATGTATTCCGCCTGCGGACACTGCGAATATTGCCTGTCGGCCTGGGAAACCGTGTGCCCCGAGATCGAGTTTAGCGGCTACACGCGCAACGGCGGCTTTGCCGACTACATCCTCGCCGACCCGAATTATGTCGCGCATATTCCGACGGGCTTGTCCGCGGTCGATGCGGCGCCGATCATCTGTGCGGGTATCACCACCTACAAGGGGCTCAAGGAGACGGGCGCGCGGCCGGGCGAGTGGATCGCGATTTCGGGCGTCGGCGGGCTGGGGCATCTGGCGGTGCAATATGCCAAGGCGATGGGCCTTCGTGTCTGCGCGGTCGATGTCGACGACGGCAAGCTGGCGCATGCGAACGCGCTCGGCGCCGAGGTCCAGATCGACGCACGTGCGGGTGACGCGATTGAGGCATTGAAGGACGCTACCGGCGGTGGCGCTCACGGCGTGCTCATCACCGCGCCGTCGCTGACCGCCTTCAACCAGGGCGTCGCGATGACGCGGCGTCACGGCACCTGCGTGCTTGTCGGTCTGCCACCCGGCGACTTTCCGCTGCCGTTGTTCGACGTGGTGGCGAACTGCATCACGGTGCGTGGATCGTTCGTCGGTACGCGCAAGGACATGGCGGAGGCGCTCGCGTTTGCCGCCGATGGCAAGGTGAAGGCGGATATCGAGCTCCAGCCGCTGTCGGCGATCAACGCCGTGTTCGACCGGCTCGAACACGGCAAGGTCGCGTCGCGAGTCGTGCTCGATTTCGGTGCAGCATCATGACCGCAATCGACACGCTGCACCGATCTGGCACGGCGACGCCGCGCCACCCGCTGACCCCCGAGATGCTACGGCGGATGAACGCGTATTGGCGCGCCGCCAATTACCTGTCGGTCGGGCAGATCTACCTGCGTGACAACGCGTTGCTCGATCGGCCGCTGACGATCGCCGACGTGAAGCCGCGGCTGCTCGGTCATTGGGGCACGACGCCGGGACTGAATTTTCTGTACGTACATCTCAACCGGCTGATCGTCGAGCACGACCTCGACATGATCAATATCATCGGGCCCGGGCATGGCGGGCCGGGGCTGGTCGCGAATACCTACTTGGAGGGCTCGTACACCGAACGCTATCCGGCGATCGAGCGCAGCCGGTCGGGCATGCACCGCCTGTTCCGGCAGTTCTCGTGGCCGGGCGGCATCCCGAGCCATGTCGCACCCGAGACGCCGGGCTCGATCCACGAGGGCGGCGAGCTCGGCTATTCGCTGGCGCACGCTTACGGCGCGGCGTTCGACAATCCCGACCTGATCGTCGCATGCGTGGTCGGCGACGGCGAGGCGGAAACCGGCGCGCTGGCGGCGAGCTGGCATTCGAACAAGTTCCTCAATCCGGCGCGCGACGGCGCGGTGCTGCCGGTCCTGCATCTCAACGGCTTCAAGATCGCCAACCCGACCATACTCGCGCGGATCGACGGGCACGAACTTGACTCGCTGCTGCGCGGCTATGGCCACGAACCCTATTTCGTCGAGGGCAGCGATCCCGATACGGTCCACCAGCACCTCGCGGTCGCGCTCGATCGCGCGCTCGCGCGGATTCAGGCGATCCAGGCCGAGGCGCGGGTCGAGGGCGCGACGCCGGTGCGGCCGCGCTGGCCGATAATCGTGTTCCGCACGCCGAAGGGCTGGACCGGGCCCAAGTTCGTCGACGGCAAGCCGGTCGAGGGCACGTGGCGGGCGCACCAGGTCCCGATCGCGGACTTCAACGATCCCGAACATCTGCGCCAGCTCGAGGAATGGATGCGCAGCTATCGTCCCGAAGAGCTGTTTGACGCCGATGGAAAGTTCCTTGACGAGTATGCGTCGCTTGCGCCGACCGGGCATCGGCGGATGGGATCGAACCCGCATGCCAATGGCGGCGAACTGATGGTGCCGCTGTCGCTGCCCGATTTCCGCAGCTTTGCGGTGCCGGTGGAGACGCCGGGCAGGGTGAAGGCGGAGGCGACGCGGGTGCTCGGGCGGTATCTGCGCGACGTGATGAAGCTCAATCTGGCGACGGTGAACTTCCGGCTGTTCGGACCGGACGAGACCGCGTCGAACCGGCTGGCCGATGTGTATGACGTTTCCGGGAAGGTCTGGATGGCCGGGATCGAGGCGGTCGACGAGCATCTCGGCCCCGACGGCCGGGTGATGGAGGTGCTGAGCGAGCACCTGTGCCAGGGCTGGCTCGAAGGGTATCTGCTGACCGGTCGGCACGGGCTGTTCTCGTGTTACGAGGCGTTCGTCCACATCGTCGATTCGATGGTCAACCAGCATGCCAAATGGCTGAAGGTGACGCACGGCATCCCGTGGCGCCGGCCGATCGCCTCGCTCAATTATCTGCTGACCTCGCATGTCTGGCGGCAGGACCATAATGGCCTGTCGCACCAGGATCCGGGCTTCCTCGATCACGTCGCGAACAAGACCGCCGATGTCGTGCGGATCTATCTCCCGCCCGATGCGAACTGCCTGTTGTCGGTCGGCGATCACTGCCTGCGCAGCCGCGGCTATGTGAACGTGATCGTCGCGGGGAAGCAGCCCGAATGGCAATGGCTCGGAATCGACGCCGCCGTGCGGCATTGCACGGTGGGGGCGGGGATCTGGGGCTGGGCGGGGGACGATGCGGACCCCGACGTGGTCATGGCGTGTGCGGGCGATGTGCCGACGCTGGAGACGCTGGCGGCGGTGACGCTGTTGCGCGCCTATGTGCCGGATATCCGTATCCGGGTGGTCAATGTCGTCGACCTGATGACGTTGCAGCCGCGGTCGGAGCATCTCCACGGGCTCGACGAGCGCGAGTTCGATGCGCTGTTCACGCGCGATGTGCCGGTGATCTTCGCCTTCCACGGCTATCCCGCGCTGATCCACAAACTGACCTACGCGCGCGCCAACCACGCCAATATCCATGTCCGAGGCTATAAGGAGATGGGCACGACGACGACGCCGTTCGACATGGTCGTGCTCAACGATCTCGACCGCTACCGACTGGCGCTCGACGCGATCGAGCGGATCCCGCGGTTACGGGACCGGGTGCCGCGCGAGACCGCACGCTACTGGACGACGATGGAGCGCCACAAACTCTACATCGCCGAGCAGGGCGACGACATGCCGGAGGTGCGCGACTGGCAGTGGCGGCGGTGACGTCCGACACGGTCGTGCTCGCGCTCAACAGTGGGTCGTCGTCGCTGAAATACGCGCTGTACGCGGTAGGCGGCGCTACGCCCGCGCTCCTGGTGGGCGGCACGATCGAGACGACCGACGATCACGGCGCGTCTTTCGAGGCGATCGCGCTTGCACTGGTCTCGTTTCCGGCCCCGACCGCGATCGGTCACCGGATCGTCCATGGCGGACCGGACCGTGACGCGCATTGCCTGATCGATGCGGCGGTGATCGCCGATCTGGCGGCGGCCTGTGCGTTCGCGCCTTTGCATGGCCCGGCGGCGCTGGCGCTGATCGCGGCGGCACGCGCCCGTTTCCCCGTGCTGCCGCAGGTTGCCTGTTTCGACACCGCCTTCCATGCGGGAATGCCCGATGTCGCCCGGGTATTGCCGATCCCGCGGCAGTACCGCGAGGAGGGCGTCCGGCGGTACGGGTTTCACGGGCTGTCCTGCGAGTCCATTCTTCGACAACTTGGGGACGCCGTGCCGGCCCGGCTGGTGATTGCGCATCTCGGCAACGGCGCAAGCGTCACCGCGATCCGCGACGGCCGATCGGTCGACACCAGCATGGGCCTGACGCCGTCGGGCGGCGTGATCATGGCAACGCGGACCGGCGACATCGATCCGGGCGTGCTGCTCTATCTGTTGCGAGAGAAGCGGATGACGGTCGACGCGCTCGCAAGCATGATTGATCACGGATCGGGCATGACCGGGGTATCCGGCGGGTCTGGGGACATGCGACGCCTGCGCGCGGCGGCGGCGACCGATCCGGATGCCGACCTCGCGATCCGGATGTTCGAGCGCTCGGTCTGCAAGCAGGTCGCGGCGATGGCTGCCGCGATGGGCGGTGCCGATCTGCTCGTGCTGACCGGCGGTATCGGCGAGAACGACGCGGCAACTGGACAGGCGCTCCGCGAGGATTTGGCGTGGCTGCCAATGCTCGAGATCGTGACGATATCGTCGCAGGAGGACGAGGAGATCGCGCTGCACACTGCACGTCTGTGCCACCGCGCCGCGTGATCATCACCGGGATACGTGGTTTCCGAGTCCGGACACCGGACCGGACCCGATCTAGGGTCATCGTCGACGGCACCTCATCGGTCGGTCGCTGCGCCCTGCAGGACCCGAGACGGGGCGCCCGGTGAGGACAGTGTCATGGACGGACGGGAGGCAGAACCGCTGTATCTATCGGGTCGTGTGGCGGACTCGCTGGCGATGGCCGCTGCCGCAGCGGGGCCGTGCTCGCAGATTGTCCACCTGACTCTCGCGCGCCTGTATGGCGAGGCGCTCGACGCGCTGGTCGTGCGCCCCGGCGGGGCGACGGTTCATTTGCGACAACAGGCGCCGTCACGGCTGGCGTAATGCTGGCAGCGACGGCGCAGCGTGCGTCGTTGGCAGTGCATGCCTCAGCCGATCGCGTTCCAGCCGTCCGCGCCCGCATCCGCTCAGATCCGCCCGCCATGCGCCTCGACGATCGTCCGGCAGATCGACAGGCCCAGCTTCATGCCGTTCTGCTTGGCGGTCGCAAACGCCTCGAACAGCCGGTCCCGAATGTCGGGATCCAGCCCGATCCCCGTATCGGCGACGGCCACGCGGACCCAGCCCGCGCGATCGGGGCACGTGGTCGACCATCACCCCGTCGATGGCCGGCGCAATCACCATCGTCGCGGCGATGCCCGCCTCGTGCGCACCGAGTCGCCCCAGGCTGTTCGCTTCCTCGACGAGCATGTCGATCGCGTAGCTCTTCGCGCCGTCGATCGGCAGACCGGGTTCTTCGGCCAGCACGCGTTGCAACTCACCAGTGCTTAGGTGCCCGAGAGTCCGTCCAAGGGCGTCGGGCCGCTCGTATACGAGGAGCGGTCAGTCGGGCTATCCGGGCGCGGCTCATGGCGTGTGCCCCTGCTTTGGGCGTCTTCCGGTGCGGCGGCAATCCCCGCAGTATCCGAACCGCGATCTTGGCCCTTCGAATGATGGATAGTTTTGCGTGAGTCGCGACCGGCCCGATACTTTGGTTTCACAGCGAGCAAGGCGGCTCTGATCGCGGCAAGCTCAGTGCGACAACAACGTGCAGCGGTGCTCGTGGAGAAGCAGGTCGCGGGTCATGCCGCCGAACGCCCATTCGTGGATGCGACTGTGGCCATAGGCACCGGCGACGATCAGATCAGCCTCGATCTCGTCGGCGATCGTCGCCAGCGTCGAAGTCGGCGATCCGTCAACGCGCGTGTTGACTTGGTCCGCACCGATGCCGTGGCGATCGAGCCAGGCGGCGATGTCGTCGATCCCGCGCCGCGCGCCGATCGGGTCGTAGCTGGCCTCGACGAGCGTCACGCGGTCGGCGTCGTGGAGCATCGGCAGCGCACCAACGATCGCGCGTCGGCATTCCCGCGTGTCGGTCCAGGCGACGAGGACATTGCGGAAATCGGCCGTGGCATTCGTTGAAGGCACGACGAGCACCGGACGGCCGGCGTGAAGGACCAGATCGCCGGTGTCGGCATACGTCGTCGGGTCGTGATGCACCGGCCCGACGCTGGTGATGATCAGATCGGTGCAGCGCGCGAGGCTGGCGACGATGTGTGCGATCGTATCCAACGTCGAGATCGACCGCCACTCCAGGATATGAGATCGTATGCCCGGATGCGCGTGAACCTCTGTCTTGGCGCGAGCGAGCTCCTCGGTGACGAGGTCGCGCATGGCGACGGCAAGCGCGCCGTCCAGATAGCCGTCGCAGGCGCCGACCTTGACCGGCTGGCAGGCAGCGACGCCGATGACCTTGGCGTCGTAGCGTTGGGCGACCGCTGTTGCGACGTCGAGCAGCGTCGCGTTGGGTCGTGCGCCGTCGAGATGCACCAACACAGTCGAATAGGACACGACGGATCTCCGGCTCCGCAGGACGCGCGGGCGTTTCGTGTCCTGTCCTGCGCTACATCCGTGCCCGGCGGCAGCGTCGGAAACTACGTGGGCACCGACGATCTCATGCCAGCACCGTCGATCCGGCCAGCATTCAGGCGGCTTTCGCGGCCATCCGTGCGGCGAGCTTCTCTTCCTCGGTCCAGACCTTCCGCACGCGCTCCTTGGTCGGCTTGATCTGCTTGGCGGGGCCGCCGCCGAGCACCGGCGCGCGCTGGGTCGAGTTGCGCGCGACTTCGCAATGCCATTCGTGATCGTCGTGCACGGTCAGCGTGCGGCCGATCTCGCGCTCGACATCATGCAGCCACGCGCGCTGCTCGGCGTCACACAAGGTGATCGCAAAACCGCTGCGCCCGGCGCGGCCGGTGCGGCCGATCCGGTGGACATAGCTCTCCGGCAGGCTTGGCAGGTCGTGGTTGAACACGTGCGTCACCGTGTCGACATCGATCCCGCGCGCCGCGATATCGGTTGCGACCAGGACCTGCACGGTCCCCGCGCGGAAAGCATCGAGCGCGCGCTCGCGCTGGCCCTGCGACTTGTTGCCGTGCAGCGCCTCGGCGGTGATGCCGGCTTCGCCGATGAACGCGCAGACGTCGTTGGCGATGTTCTTCTGCAGCGTGAAGACGACCGCCTGGCCCATGTCGGGCGTCCGCAGCAGCGCCAGCAGCGCGGCCTTCTTGTCGGCCGCGTCGAGGAACATCACCGACTGGTCGATCCGGTCGACGGTGGTGGAGGGCGGCGCGATCTCGACCTTGGCGGGATCGCGCAACAGGCTATCGGCGAGCGCGGCGATCGACTTCGGCATCGTCGCCGAGAACAGCAATGTGTGGCGATCCTTCGGCAACGTCGCGACGATCCGCTCGATCGGCTTGGCAAAGCCCATGTCGAGCATCTGGTCGGCTTCGTCGAGCACCAGCGCTTCGAGCGCGGACAGGTCGCACAGCCCCTGGTCGATCAGATCGAGCAGGCGGCCCGGCGCGGCGACGATGATATCGACGCCGTCCTTCAGCGCGTTGACCTGATGAAACTGGCTGACGCCGCCGAAGATCGTCGTCACGCGCGGCTTGATATGCCGGCCGAAGCTTTCGAAGCCGGCGGCGATCTGCGACACCAGTTCACGGGTCGGCGCGAGCACCAGCACGCGCGCGCCGCCCTTGGGGGCAGGGCGTGGATCGGCGGCCAGGCGGTGGAGCAGCGGCAGCGCGAACGCCGCGGTCTTGCCCGTCCCGGTCTGCGCCATGCCAAGCATGTCGCGGCCTTGCAGCAGCATCGGGATCGACTTGGCCTGGATCGGCGTCGGGCTGACATAGCCTTCTTCCGTGAGCGCCTGCAGCAAAGCGGGCGCGAGGGCGAGGTCGGCAAACGTGATGGTCATGGTCGAGCGGCGCCTCCGGCGCAGAACAAAGCGGCACCGTGAAGGGCTTGGCGTAATAGAGGAGGCGCGCGTCTAGGATCGATGCTGCACTGCGTCAACGTTGAAAGCGGTGGCCCGGCTCGGATCCTCAGACCCGCGCGCACCGGCAAACCCGATTATCGACGACTTCCGGCACCCGGTCTGCCGGCGTCCAATGCGACGTCGATGGCCTTTCCGGTGTAAGCGATCGTCTGACCGATGCCTTCGCCCAGCCCGACACCATTGCCCATGCCGACCGAAACCACGTGGAAGATGCGCGATACGGGCATCCCCGGATAGCGTCCCTGTCGCGTACCGATCGTCAGCGTCCCGGTCTTGTCGTCCAGGGCGAGATCGATCGTCGCACGCTCGCCGCGGCGCCAGCCCTGGCCGTCCCCGGCATCGTCGTAGAGCGTGAAGCGGCCATTCCGCCCGCGGTACACGCGCAGTTCTATCGGCAACGCCGGCGACTGCTCGGCATATTCCACGCGCTGCCCCAGCGGCAGGATCGTTCCCGCCGCAACGTGCAGCGGGATCTGCCCGATCGGTGCGGCAACCGTGAGCCGCGTGCCGCCCACTAGACGTGCGCCCGACCAGAAATCATACCAGTCGGTGCCTGCGGGCAAATAGACCTGCCGCGACGTCGCGCCCTTTTCGACCACCGGGCTGACCAGGAGCGACCGACCGAACAGATAGTCGTCGCGCAAGTCCCGCGCCTTCTCGTCGCGCGGGAAGACCATGCCCACCGGATACAGGAACGACGCGCCGTGCTGCGTGACCTGCCACGACTGCGCATACAGGAACGGCAACAGACGGTAGCGCAGCGCCACCGCATCGAGCAGCGGACCGCGCGCCGTTTCGGGGAAGCTGTAGACCTCCTTGCCCGGACCGGTTCCGTGGATCCGGAACATCGGATTGAAGACCGCGAACTGGAGCCAGCGGGTGAACAATTCCTGATAGTCGGGATCGTCCGGGCTGCCGCCGAAGAACCCGCCGATGTCCGCCGACCAGTAGGGGATTCCGGTCATCGAGAAGTTGACCCCGGCGGGGATCTGCGCGCGAAACACGTCCCACCGGCCCGCGACGTCGCCCGACCAAGTGATCGCGGCATTGCGCTGTTGCCCGGCCCAGGCCGAGCGCGTCAGGATGATCGGGCGCTTGGCGGCGAAGTCGGTCGCCATGCCGTCGTGCACCGCGCTGGTGTGCATCAGCGGATACGCGTTGTAGACGTCCGCGCCCGGTCCGATCGCGGTCCGCACGTCGCGCATCTCGCCCCAATGGCCGCCGAGTTCCGCCTCGCTGCCGTCGAGCCAATAGCCGTCGAAACCGACCTTGCCCAACCGCTCCGACACGAACTTCCAATAGATCGCGCGCGCGTATTTGGAGAAGGCATCGTACCAGCGGCCTTCACCGGCGGGATAGACGTTGGGATAGGTCTTTTCGTACAGCCCACCGACCGCGTCGAGCGCCTTGGTCGTATCCAGGCCGAGGTCGAAGCGCGGCCAGATCGACACGATGCTGTGCAGGTTCTGGCGGTGCAGCGTGTCGAGCATTCGCTTGGGATCCGGATAACGTGCCGGGTCCATCAGGTGGCTGCCCCATTCGCCGGGCTTCCAATATTGCCAGTCCTGGACGACTGCATCGAGCGGGATGTTCATCGCGCGGTAGCGTGCGCCGACGCCTAATAACTCGGCCTGCGACGCGTAGCGTTCCTTCGATTGCCACAGTCCCCAGGTCCAGCGGGCCATCAGCGGCGCAGGGCCGGTCAGGTTTCGATAGGCGCCGATCACGTCGTCGACATCGGGACCGCCGAACAGGAAGTAATCGACCCCCTTGCCGGCCTGCGATCGGAACACGATCCGGTCGGTTGCCTGCGGTACCGCAACGGCGACATCGGTCACCGCTGGGTTGTTCCAGAACAGCCCGTAGCCCGCACTCGACACGAGCACCGGCACGCCGACATCGGTATTGGCCTGTTGCAGCCGCACGGTGGTCCCGCGGTAGTCGAGCAGCCCGGCCTGATGCTGGCCGAGGCCGTAAATCGATTGCCCCCCGTCGATCTCGAACCGCTGCTGGATGCGGCCGTCGGGTTCGGGCGCGTCGCCCAGGCGGCGGCTGGTCGGATCGCTTTCGCCGATCAGCGGCTTGCCGTCGGCGCCCAGCAACGCGACCCGGCCATCGGCTTTCGCGACCGTCACTCGCATCGCCGACGTCGCGATCACGAAGCGGTCGGCGTTCTCGGTCATCGTCCAAGACACCGCCGCGGGCGTACCCAGCACGGCGAGACCGGGGTCGATCTCCGCCCCTTGCGCCGTCGCGCCGACGGTCACGCGGATCGCGCGATCGCCCCACATGGTTACGCGCAGGACGCCGCCGGGAACGCGGAACCGCGCACCGGTCGCGGTCTTCTGCTCAAGCGCGGTTCGTGCGGCCGGGACCTGCGTCGCGGTCGATTGCCACGGCGTCTGTGCGCCCGCAGGGGTCGCGCTGGCGATTGCGCCGACCAACGCCGCGCCGATCCAACTCTGCTGCATCCATCCTCCCGGCCCGGACTTGAATGCCCGCGTCGCTTCTGAATATGTCAGAGTATTGACCAGGTCAATTCGCTGGCATCAGGCGGAGCGCGCATGACCCCGCGAACGATCGGCCCGGGCTCCAGGGTGGTGAACAGCGCGATGATCGCGACACCCGCGCTGGTGGCAGCGGAGGATATTCAGCCACTGCTCTGCCGCGTCGGTCCGCTTGCCCCTGCGCCGCAGCTTTTTTCCAAAGGAGCGTGCGGGATCACACGGCCGGTCAAGGTGCGCGAGCTGCGCGAGCTGCGCGAGGCGCGCGAGGCGCGCGAGGATCGTCGCAATCTTGCCGGCCGGCAATTCCCAGATCAATCAGGCGCCGACGCCGCGTTCGTGTGCCCAGACCACCGCGGCGCTGCGTCGGTTCACGCCGATCTTGGCATAGAGCCGTGCGACATGGTTGCGGACCGTGTTGCGCGACAGGCCAAGACGGTCTGCGATCGCCGCATCGTCGAGATCCTGGCAGATCAGTTCGAGCACCTCGCGTTCGCGTTTGCTGAGATCGGTGGAGGGGGCGCTGGTCCCGGGTAGCGCGCGCGGGTTCCGCAGCGTCGCCAGCTTGTCCATGATCGAGCGGCTGAGCCAGTTGGCATCCTTCATCACCGCATCGATCGCTTCGACGAGATCGAGTTCGCCGCGCCGCCGTGCCGAGATGTCCTGATAGAGCCACAGGACGCAGGGTTCGCCGTCGACGCTGATCCGTTCGGCGGAGACCAGGCAATCGAGCCCTTCGCCGTTCTTGTGGAGCAGCCGGACATCGTGGCCGCGAAAGCCGCCGGACTCGCGGATTTCGGTTTCGAGGCCCTCCCGCTGAGCCGCATCGTTCCACAGTTGCAGGTCGTCCGCGACCATGCCCACCACCGCCTTCTCGGTGTAGCCGGTGAGCGTCTTGAACGCGGCATTGACCTGCGCGATGCGGTTCTCCTCGCCCTGCGTCACGACCATCGCGATCGGTGCCATCTCGAACACCGAGGCGAAGTGGCGTTCGCTGGCCTGCAACGCGCGTTCGGCCTGACGACGCGGTTCGAGATCGGCGAAGGTGAATAGCAGGCAGTCTTCGTTCGCGACCTCGATCGGCTGGCCGGCCAGCACCACCAGCGTCTTGTCGCCGTTTGCGAGCGGCAGCTCGGCTTCGAGCTGAGGGACCGTCTTGCCCGCGGCCACGCAGTCCCTGACGAACGGCTTGCGCTGCACCTCGGTCAGGAAATCGAACTCGAACAGCGTCTTGCCGATGATCTGATCGCGGCTGTAGCCCGACAGGTCGAGAAACCCCTGATTGACGAGCACGTAGCGCTGGTCGGCAACCCGGATGATCAGTGCCGGCGCCGGGTTGGCATGGAACATCGCCTCGAACCGGTCCTCCGCATCGAACCGTTCGGACACGTCGTTGATGACGAGCCCCAGGCAATCGGGCTCGCCGCCATCCTCGTCCATGACGATGTCGCGAACCTGGTGCACCCAGCGCGGCTCGTCCGCACCCGCCGGGCCGACCTCGACGATCAGGTCGGGAAAGCTTTCCCCCGCGAGCAGCCGCATCAGCGGGTATTCGCGGCGCGGGATCTTACGGTGGTTCCGGTGGCGCAGATCGAACCGCGCGGCGTACTCGTCGGCGGTCTCGCCCAGATCCTTCACCGAGGATATTCCGTGCATCTTCAGGGCCGCGGGGTTCGCGCTGAGGATGACGCCGGTCGGATCCATCAGGATCACCCCTTCGAGCAGCCCGGTCATGAGCTGTTCGAGATGGTGCAGCGTGGGGGCGTGGAGCGGCGGATGCGAGGTCTTCGTCATACCCCGTCCAGCGCCGGCCGGGGCACTCTTGTTCCGCATCGCGCAGAGCAAAAATACCAATCACCCCGGTACTTCTGCACCAACCGGCAAAAGGTGCGATCTGAACGGAACCGCCCGTCCGACTGTTGAGCATCCCGTACTACAACCACCCCAGGGAACCTCATCATGAACCTCATCATCCTTCTCGTCGTCGGCGGACTCATCGGCTGGGTCGCCAGCATGATCATGCGGACCGATGCGCAGCAGGGGATCTTCCTCAACATCGTCGTCGGAATCGTCGGCGCGTTGCTCGCCGGGTTCCTGATCACGCCGCTGATCGGTGGCGCATCGATCATGGACGGCGCGCTCAACATCCAGTCGATCCTGATCTCGCTGGTCGGCGCGGTCATCCTGCTCGCGATCATCAACCTGTTTCGTCGCGGCACGGCACGCTGAGCAATGGGGGAGGCGGTTCGGTCCGCGGATTGCCTCCCACCCACTTCCTAAAAACCAAAAATCCAGGAGAGTATCATGACCGTCAGAACATTTATCGCCTGTGGCGCGATGCTGCTGGCGTCGAGCGCCGTCGCACAGACCGCGACGCATACCGGCGCGCACAATCCCGCGATCAAGAGCAACGACGCTGCGCACGTCGCCGCGCCCGCCAGCGGCGCCAATTCCTTCTCGCAAGACCAGGCGCGCGGTCGGCTGACCAAGGCCGGCTATCGGTCGGTCTCCGCGCTGACCAAGGACAAGGACGGCGTCTGGCGGGGCATGGCGACCCGCGGCGGCAAGAAGGTCCATGTCGGGCTCGACTACAAGGGCAACGTGACCGCGCGCTGATCCCAATCCCTAGGAGAGAAACGATGACCAAGACCCTTACACGCCTGTTCGACGACTATGCCGACGCAACCGCCGCGCTCCACGATCTCGAGCGACTGGGCGTACCGCATAGCCATATCAGCATCGTCGCGAGCAACGCCGACGGCGCGCATGGCGATAGCGACACGACGCTCGGCGACGTCGACGATCGCGGCGACGTCAGCCGCGGCGTCTCGACGGGTGCAGCGGTCGGCGGCGTCGGCGGCCTGCTCGCCGGGCTCGGCCTGCTCGCGATCCCAGGTCTCGGTCCGATCGTCGCGGCGGGCTGGCTCGCCTCGACCGTGGTCGGTGCCGGGATCGGTGCGGCCGGTGGTGCTGCAACCGGCACGATCGTCGGCGCGCTGAAGGACGCAGGCCACTCCGAAGAAGACGCGCATGTCTATTCGGAAGGCGTCCGCCGCGGTGGCACGCTGTTGAGCGCGCGCGTCGAGGACGATCTGGTCGCCGAAGCCGAAGCGGTGCTCGATCGCAACCGCTCGGTCGACGCGACGACGCGCGGCGCGGCGTATCGTCAGGATGGCTGGAGCCGCTTCGACGAGGCTGCTCCCGCCTATACGCGCGACGAAGTCGCCGCCGAGCGGAACCGGTATCGGCCGACGACGACGTCGACGACCTACTGAACTAATACCGCTTGGATGAAGACGGCGGCCTGTTGGAAAACAGGCCGCCGTTTTTCGTCAGAACCGCGTGGAAATGGTCGCGCCGTAGGTCCTCGGATCGCCCGGCTGTCCGACGATCAGACCGGTGCTGCCCGACTGGGTCGCGAGCACGTCATAGTAATGCTCGTCGAACGCATTGCGCAGCCAGAGGAACGCGCTGATCCCTTCGCGCTCGCGGAACCCGACGCGGAAGTTGCTCAGCGAATAGCCGTTGATCTCGGTATAGATCGATTCCGACGGGTTCGACGAGAAATGCGACCGGTAGCTGCCGTCATAGCCGACATAGACCTGACCATCCTTGCCCGCGATGCGTGCCGGCAAGTCGTATTCCGCGCCGTACGAGAGCGCGAATTTAGAGACGCCGGGTAGGCGCTGCCCCGAGATGTCGCAACTCGCCGGGCTGTACGACGGCCGGGTCGCGGTGCCGGCCTGGCCTGCGGGGCTCGCCGGGTGCGTCGCATCCGCCGCAGTGCCGCCGGTCAGCTCGGGCGGGCAGGGCGCATCGACGAACTTGACGTATTTGGCGTCGGTGTAGGCGCCGTTGACGTACAGGTTCAGCCGCTCCGACGGCCGGAACGCGGAGTCGAATTCGAGGCCGCGCGTACGCACCTTGCCTGCGTTCGCGAGATAGCCGCGCAACACCGAATACTGGTTATTGGTGACGGTTGCCTGATAATCCGCGATTTCGGTCCAGAACCCGGCGATGTTCAACGTCACGCGCCGATCGGCGAACTGCGTCTTCAGCCCCAGCTCGTAGTGATTGACCTTTTCCGGCTTCACGGTCGCCGCCGCGAGGATCGGGTTGTTGCTGGCATCGAGCGGCAGGCCGGACAGGTTGATGCCGCCCGATTTATAGCTGCGCGCATAGGTCGCATAGGCGTGGACGTCGGCGGTCACGGTGTACGACGCGGTGATGTCGCCCGACAGGTTCCAATTGTCGAACGTCGGCTTGTAGCTTTGCGGCGCGAGCACACCGCGCTGATCGGCTGTCAGCGTGGTGCCGCCATTGCCGGTGGTGACGACGGAGACGTAATCGCCGTCCTTCTTGTCGTAATTCAACCGCAGGCCGGGCGCGATCTGAAGCTTGTTCGTGGCATGCCACGTCAGCTTGCCAAACAGCGCGGCGCTGGTGTTGGTGAAGCCGATCGTGTTGCGGCTGGTCAGCCCGTCGAGCACCGACGGGTTGCACGCCGCGGTGGTCGCGGTCGCGCATCCGGTGGCGCCGGGCGCGACACCGTTGCCGGGATTGAGCAGGAACCGGCTCGCCGCGGGCCCCTGCACCTGAAGACCCTGCGTATCGATCGTCTGGTGGAAGTAGAAGACGCCGACCGTGTAGTCGACCGCGTGCGTGCCGTTCGATCCGACCCGCAGTTCCTGGCTGAACTGGCTCTGCTGCGACGGGTTTGCCGAGACCGGGGTGATCGGCAGGCCGATGAAGTCGCGATCGTTCGAAGGGTCCCAATGCCAGAACCGCCACGCCGTCACCGACGTCACCGTCGCGGGGCCGAGATCCCAATTCGCGAGCAGCGATGCGCCGCCCAGCTCCTGCTTCGCGCGCAGCGGCGTATCGACGTCGGTCACCCGGTCGAACGCGTTCGTCGAGGGCACGACATAGCCCTGCGCCGCGGCGAGCGCCGCATATTGCCGGTTGAGTGGGCGCTGCGTCGTGCCGACCCGCGCATAATATTGGACGCAGCAATTGGGGTTCTGCCGGCCGTAATCGCCGTACAGCGTCAGATCGAGATTGGACGCCGCGCGCCAGAGCAACTGGCCGCGAAACCCGAGATTGTCCTGGCTGTTGAGATAGGTGTCGGTGCGCGAATTGTAGATCGTGCCGCGCCGGGTCGTGATCGACGTCGACAGTCGGATCGCCAGCTTGTCGTCGACCAGCGGCCCCGACACCGACGCCTTGCCTTGGAAGAAATCGTAATTGCCGCCGCTCAGCTCGACGCGCGCCTCGGGCGTGAAGCTCGGCGCGCGGGTGGTGACGTTGATCGCGCCCGCGGTGGTGTTCTTGCCGTATAGGGTGCCCTGCGGTCCGCGGAGGATCTCGATCCGCTCGGTATCGGTGAAGTCGAACGTCGCCGAGGCGATCCGGCTGTAATAGACCTGGTCGACATAGATGCCGACGCCCTGTTCGATGCCGTCGTTGGTCAGGCCGAACGGCGCGCCGAGTCCGCGGATATTGGCGGCCGAATTACGCGGGTTGGTCGAATAGAATTGCAGCGTCGGTGCAAGCTGCGTGATGCGGCTGACGTTGTACGCGCCGGTGTCGGCGATCGCGGTGCCGCCGATCACCGACATCGCGATCGGCACGCTCTGGACGGTTTCCGCACGGCGGCGGGCTGTGACGAGGATGTCGCCGCCTCCATCGCCCGATGCCGGGCCTGCGCGTTCCTGCTCGCCTGTGGAGTGCGCCGATTGCGCGGCCGACGTCGCCACGGGTGCGGGCTGCGGGGGCGGAGTCTGCGGTACCTGATCGGCACTCTGTAATGTCATCAGCAAAGCAGTCAGCACCATATCGCGTCCCCCGAACCTGTTCCGGTAAACTCCATTGATATAGTAGGATTACCAATATCTATTTTGATCGGATGGCTAAAGCGCAGCTTTGAGGGGCGGCGGGATGGCAGCGTCGGCCCGACGCGATATACGCGCGACATGACGAAGGAGAGCAGCATGAAACCGCCGATCGGACGCGATACGCGCCTTTGCATGTCGTTGTCGGCAAGGCCCGGCAATTTCGGCACCCGGTTCCATAATCGGCTCTACGAGCTTACCGGACTCGATTGCGTGTACAAGTCCTTCTCGACCACCGATCTGCCCGCGGCGATCGGCGGCATTCGCGCGCTGAATATTCGCGGCTGTGCGATCTCGATGCCGTTCAAGGAGGCGGTGATCGCGCTGCTCGACGGACTTGCGCCATCGGCGAGTGCGATCGACAGCGTGAACACGATCGTCAACGACGACGGCGTGCTGACCGGGCACAACACGGATTACGGCGCGGTCGTCGATCTGGTCAGCGATATCGATCGATCGCTCTCGTTCGTGCTGCACGGTTCGGGCGGGATGGCCAAGGCGGTCGCCGCCGCGCTGAGCGACAGCGGTTTCCGGGACGGCACGATCGTCGCGCGCAATGCGGCGGCTGGGCGGGCGCTCGCCGATCTGTACGGATATCGTTGGGCATCCGAAGCGAGCGGGGCGGCGGCGCTCCTGATCAACGTGACGCCGATCGGGATGACCGGGGCGGATGCGAACGCGCTGGCGTTCCCGCCCGACATGATCGCGGCGTGCGACATCGCGTTCGACGTTGTGCAATATCCGCCCGAGACGCCGTTCCTGCGCGCCGCCGCCGACGCGGGCAAGCGCTGCATCACCGGGACCGAGGTCGCGACTCTGCAGGCGCTGCAACAGTTCGTGCTCTACACCGGCGTGACGCCCGACGCCGCCCAGGTCGCCGACGCGGCCGAGTGGGCGCGCGCGAACTCCTAAGCCGCCCGCATCTATTTCGTCAGGTCGGTGAGCAGCGAGCGGTAATAGGTGATCGCCAGCGGGATGTTGTCGATCGGCGTCCGCTCGTTGAGGCCGTGGCTGAAATCGTCGGACTGCTTGATGAAGGTCGGGCTGACCCCGTAGCTCGGCACGCCGACCGAGCGATACCACATCGAATCGCTCGCGCCCGCCGACATGCTCGGGAAGATCGGCACGCCGGGGCGGATCTTGGCCATCGCCGTCTTGACCGCACCCATCAGGTCGGCGCGCAGCGGCGAGGCGTCGGTCGGGTTCGACCCTTCGGTGACGTCGCTGAACTTCACGCCGGGGTCGGCGGCGACCTTGGCGAGTTCGGCCATCACGGTCGCGGGTTTCACACCGGGGAAGATGCGGCAGTTGATGTTGGCGGTCGCGCGCTGCGGTAGCGCGTTGAGCGCATGCCCGCCGCTGATCATCGACGTGACGCAGGTCGTGCCGATCTGGCCGACATACCCTGGGTTGGCGGCGAGCGTCTCGATCGCCTTCTGGTCCTTGGGGTTGGCGGCGAAGGCGCGCATTGCGGCACCGATCTCTGGTGTCTGGCGCGGTGCGACGCCCTCGAAATAACCCTTGGTGATCGGCGACAGCTGCGGCGCGAAGCGGTAGTCGCCGATTTTCACCAGCGCGGCGGCGAGTTGGTTGATCGCGTTCACTTTGCGCGGGGCAGAGGAATGGCCGCCGGCGCTGGTCGTTTCGAGCTGGAAATCGGCATAGGTCTTCTCGGCCGCGCCGACGGTGAAATATTCGGCCTTGCCGTCTTCGCCGTACAACCCGCCGCCGCCGTCGATGTTGAGCGCCATTAGCGCCATTTCGGCAGTCTTGAGCCGGTCGGCGATCAGCGACGACGCCTTCATGACGGTTTCCTCGTCGCCCGACAGCGCGAGGACGATGCCGCGCTTGGGTTTGTAGCCCGCCTTCTTCATGTCGAGCAGCGTGGCGATCGCGAGCGCGGCATCGAGCTTCATGTCCGTCGCGCCGCGGCCGTAGAGATAGCCGTTCTCGACCACCGCCGTGAACGGATCGCGCTGCCAGTCGGCGGGCTTGGCCTCGACCACGTCGATATGCCCGGAAATGACGATCGGCTTCAGCGCCGCGTCGGTCCCCTTCCAGGTCGCGATCAGATAGGCGGTGTCGTCGACCGGGGTGACCGTCACGTCGCTCGCCGCAAAGCCGCCGCCGACCAGTACGGACTTCAGATAGGCGGCGAGCTGCGGCGTCTGGTTGCCCGGCCCGCGCACGCTGCGAAACGCGATCATCTTCTTGGCGATTTCGAGCCCGTTGGCGGCGGCGGTCGGGGTCTGCGCCGCGGCGGGTAGGGCGGTCATCGCGGCGGTGCAGGCCAGGAGAAGCTTGAGCTTGGACGTCATCATCATCTTTCCTCGGAGAATTTTTCCTCCCCCGCCAGGGGGAGGTGGCTGGCGCTTGCCAGACGGAGGGGGAGGACACGGAGCAGAGGGTATCGCATGCCGCCCCCTCCGTCGCCTTCGGCGCCACCTCCCCCTGGCGGGGGAGGATAACGACGAGCCAGTCCTAGAATTTCGCCCCCGCGCGAAGGCCGATCGTTCGCGGCGTGCTGGTGACGATGTAGGTGCGCTGCGAACAGGTGCCGCATTGCTGGTAGCGGGACAGCTCGGCGCGTTCGTCCCACAGATTCTGGACGAATACTTCGAACGTGAAGTTGGATACCTCCGCACCGACCGAGGCGTTGCCGGTGGTGTAGGCCTGAAGCCGCCCCAGTGTCGCCGCCTGCGCCAGTCGGATATCCGCCGACGCCGAACTCTGATGTGCGACGAGGCCCTGGATATACGCCTTCGCGGTGCCGATCGGCATGCTGTAGCGCGCGGTGCCGCTCGCCTTGAAGCGCGGCGTGATCGGCAGGCGTGTCCCCGATGGCGCAAGCACGTCGGTGCCGTCGCCGCTGCAGATCTGTGTCGCGCACAGATCATTGCGCGTCTTCGCATCCGTGTACGAACCCGCCGCGGTCAGCGAGAGGCCGCCCGCCGAGTAGTTCGCATCCGCCTCCACGCCGCGGATCCGCGCGTTCGGGCCGTTCTGGATGATCGTGAAGCTGTTCGCGCCGAGGAACGAGAACTGGAACTTGTCCCATTGCTGTTGATAGATCGCGGCATTGAACCGCAGTCGATCGAACAACGTGGTCTTCAGGCCCAGCTCGTAATTGGTCAGGAAGTCCGCGCCGTACGGCGCGACGTCGCCGCGGCGGTTGATCCCGCCCGGCCGATAGCCGCGCGAGAAGGTGGCATAGGCCATGACCTTGTCGGTCGGCTTGAAAGTCAGGTTGAAGCGGTAGGTGGCACCTTGGCCCTGGGTCTTTTTGGGTACCAGCCCGGTGGTCGTATAGGTGGCGAGGTTGGTGCACGGCGACCCCGCGACCGCTGCCGGCAGCAGCGTCGAGGTGTCGCCGCCGTTCAGATAGGCCTGCCGCAAGGTCTGGCCATTGGCGAGATAGCAGCCTGCGACGCCGGTCTGGCTGCTGCCCGCGGCGTTGAACGGCGTGGCGGTGTACGGCCGGCCATCGTCCGGATCGACCGCCGGATTGCGGCCGAAGCCGTAGAAGCCGATCAGCGAATTGTCGTAGATGTACGCGCGGCCGCCCGCGGTCGCGGTCAGCGTCGGCAGGATGTCATAACTCGCCTCGCCGAACATCGCGTAATCGGTGTCGACGCGCTTCTGCTTGGTCAGCCACAGCGTCCCCGGCGAGCCGTTGACGGACACCGCGGTGCCCAGATTGGCGATCTGATAATCCTGGAAGATGTCGTTGGTCTGGCGCTGGTAGAACGCGCCCGAGACGATCCGGAAGCGATCCCCGGCGGGGGAGGCGACGCGGAGTTCCTGGCTGGTCTTCTTGAAGTGATCGGTGCCGATGATCTTCTGGCGCGGATCGATCGTCCGGCCGGCATTGTCCTGGTAATAGAAATAGCCGGCGAGCCCGCCCGCGGACGAGTACATCGAGTCATACGCCTCGGCGTAATCGGTATAGTCGCTCGACGTGAAGGTCTTCCGGTCGAGATACGCGCCCGCGTACGTGACGTCCCAGTTGCCGACCTTGCCCTCGATCGTCAGCGCGCCCTGGATGAAGCGGTCGCGGCGGAATTCTGGGAAGAAATGCTGGACCTGGAGATCGCCGACCTTGGGGTCGTAGCCATAGGTGCCGTGGTTGCGCTGTTCCTGGTAGAGGACGGTCGGCGTCACGGTCCAGTTGCTGTCGAGATCGACCTTCAGCGCGGCGCGGCCGCCATAGGTCTCGGTATCGTTGTAGTTCTTCTTCACGAATGCGGCATTGTCGACGACCACGCCGCCGTTCGCCGACGTGCACGAGGTCGCGGTCGGTTCGGGCAGGTAGCTGCGGCACCCGGCGACATTGTCGATATAGCCTGCATCGCGCTGGTAGAAGCCGACCACGCGCAGCGCCGCCGATCCGGACAGCGGCATGTTGAGCATGCCCTCGAGCTTGCTGCCGATGCCGCCCGACTTGACGCTGTTCACCTCGCCATCGACCCGGCCGTAGAAACCGCTCAGATCGGGCTTGTTGGTGATGATCCGGATCGTGCCGGCTTCCGACGACGCGCCGTACAGCGTGCCCTGTGGCCCGGCGAGGCTCTCGATCCGGGCGATGTCGTAGATGTGGACGTCGAGCGTACCGCCGATCGTCGTCACCGGCTGTTCGTCGAGATACGTGCCGACCGACGGCAGCGGGCCCGAATGATTGCCGTCGCCACCCGATGCGACGCCGCGCATGTAGACGACGGTCGAGCCGGGCTGCGTCGTCTGGAACGACACCGACGGCAGCAACTGCGTATATTGGTTGAAGTTCGAGATGTTGAGATCGTCGAGCCGCTTGGTGCCGATCGCCTGGATGCTGATCGGGACGCTCTGGATGCTCTGGTCGCGCTTCTGCGCGGTGACGACGATGTCGCCTTCGTATTCGCCTGCGGTTTGCGCGGCAGGGGCGGCAACCGGTGTCTGGGCGGCGGCAGGATCGATCTGGGCGTAGGCGGGAGACACGATTGCCGACGAGGCGAGAAGTGAGCCGATCAACAACCGACGATCGAATATGTGCATGCGCGAGCCCCCAAGCGATTATGCGCAGAGACTGTGGTGCGGTGCAGCGAAGGTCAAACGAAGCCGGGCGATTTTGCAGCTTTATTACGCGAGCGTGACGTTTTTGCCACGGATCATGCGCGCAGCAGGTCGCCGAGCGCAGTTTTGAGCGGGTCGAGCCACGTCTCGTATGGTCGCCAAGCATCGACGCCGTCGCGATTGATCGGGCGGCGGACCTGTTCCGAACTCGCGGTGCGCACCGCGCGATCGGTTTCGTAGAAAGCGAGGCAGGCGGGTTCGTAGTCGAGGCCGCACGCTGCGAGCAGCGCACGGACCTCGACCTCGGTGTTGTCGATCAGCGCTTCGTGATCAACGCGGTGGACGCGGCCCGGCGCGACCGTGTCGACGTGGCGCATCAGGCGGATGTAATCGCGATAATAGCGGCCGAGATCGTCGAGCGAATAGCTGAACGTCTGGCCCCGCGCGTAATGCTGTTTGAAGTTCGAGAAGCAGCAGTCGAGCGGATCGCGGCGTGCATCGATGATCCGCGCGTTCGGCAGCGCGAGCAGGATCAGCGGGACATGCGCCCAATTGTTGGGGAGCTTGTCGATGAAGAACGGGCGTTCGGTGCGGCGCTGGATCGTGGCGCGGCGCAGATACTCCTCGCCGAGTTCGCGCAACGCCTCCGCCGACAGCGTGTCGATCGCGCCCGGATAGTCGGCGATGCCGCGCGCGATCGCGGGCATGTCGGGGAGTTCGGTGGTGCCCTCGACCAGGCTGTGGCTGGCGAGGATCTGTTCGATCAGCGTCGACCCGGCGCGCGGCATGCCAAGCACGAAGATCGGGTCGGGGGCGTCGCACCCCTGTCCGCGACGCGCGTCGAGCAGCGCCGGGGTCAGCACCGCGATGCTGCGGTCGACGAACGCGGTGGTCTCGTCGGCATCGTAGCTGATGCGCGTGCGGCGCAGCGTGTTGCCGGCGTCGTAATGCGCGAACGAGCGGGCGGCGTCGCGGCGATCCTCGAATGCCTTACCGAGTGCGAAGTCTAGGTGGAACCTGTCCTCGTCGCCGAGGTCGCCGCGCGCGAGCGCCGCCTCCATCGCCGCGATATCGTGGTCATCGAACCTCACCGTCTTGAGGTTGGCCAGGCTCCACCACGCATCGCCCAGCGTCGGCTGGAGTGACAGCGCGCGCCGATATGCGGTGATGCCGTCGTCGCGGCGCCCGACGGTCTTGAGCATATGGCCGTAACTCAGCCACACGCGCGGCTGATCGGGGGCGTCGCGCAGCACCTTTTCGTACAGCGTGATCGCATCCTCGAACCCGCCGAGCCGACCCAGCGCCGCCGCCTTGAGGTTGGCGTGGCCGGGATTGTCGGGCTCGTCGGCGATCACCGCATCGAGCAGGGTCAGCGCCTCGGGTGCGCGGTTCTGGCGGTAGAGCACGAGCGCGAGGTTCGCGCGCGCCGCGGTGAACCCGGGGGCCAGTTCGACCGCGCGCCGCAGCAGCGTCTCGGCGTCCTTGTATCGCCCGATCCGCCCGGCGAGTTCCGCCAGCATACGGATCGCGCGCGCGTCGAACGGATCGCGTTTGAGATAGGCCTTCAGCAGCGGCTCGGCGACGTGGAGCTGATTGTCGTGCAGCGCCAGCGCGGCCTGCATCAGGTCGCTCGACCAGCGGGGAGTGGGGAGGGAAGCCATCGCGCCGAACAGTCGGAGAGCATCGCCCCAGCGTCAAGCATGCATCCGCACTCGCGCGCGCATGCCTGACCTACGCCGTCACGCGGTCACTGCGTCCAAGCATAGGGACCTACGACGGTCCCGACGAACCCGCCCGCGGACTTGGTGCTGAGAAAGCGTGCGTCGACCTTGTCCGACAACGTGCGCCGGGTGCCCGCGACCTGATAATCGAACGCCATCGTTCCGCCGTTCGCGCGGATCGTCAGCGTGATGGGACCGGCTGCTACGGGGGCCGACGCGACCAGCCGCTCGCGCCCGTCGGCCGCGCTATACAGCGCGACAACGGTCTTGCCGGCGATCCGCGTGACGCCGAACACCAGATAGTTTCGGTCGCTCTGCATCGCCGCGAGGCCGGCGCGGTCGCCATCGGTGTCCGGTGCGAATTTGACCGTGGTCGACATCGTCGCGACGTGATGCTGCTGACGCCGTCCGACGAATGCGGGTACGCCCGACAGGTCGCCGATCGGCGTACCCTTGCCGAGCACGAGGTCGCCGTGATCGAGCCGGTAGAACGGCTGTTTCGGGGTCCGCACGCCGATCCACTGCATCGCCAGCTTGGTGCCGTCGAAATCGTCGACATAGCCGAAGTCGCCGCTCGTCGGGATCTTGGACGCGGGTTGTTTGGGGAGGTCGGGCGTTTTGCCGACGAACGGGATCGCCTGGCCCTTGGGCAGGATGATCGGCCAGCCATCCTTCCACGTCACCGGCAGCAGGAACGTCTCACGACCAATGTTGTAATAGTCGCCGTTATACGGGCGGACCGCGAGGAAGGTCGCCCACCAGTCGCCCTTCGCGGTCTGGACGAGTTCGGCGTGACCCGACGAGGTGATCGGATTGGCGCGGGCGGGATCGAGGTCGCGCTGCGTCAGGATCGGGTTGCCCGCGAACGGCGCGAACGGCCCGCGCAACTGCCGCGACCGGAATACGACCTGCGAATGGTTAACGCTCGTGCCGCCTTCCGCCGCGGTCAAATAATACCAGCCGTCCTTGCGGAAGATGTGCGGTCCCTCGATCCAGACCGGCTTCTTCGTCAGGTCGACGCCGCCGTTGATCAGCTGCGTGCTCTCGCCGACCATTTTCCCCGTGCGCCAGTCGAATTCCTGGATCCAGATCGCGCGGTGGCCGTCGTAGCGCGGCGGCTCGTTCGGTGCGCGGTTGTTGACGACATAGGCCTTGTCGCCCTCCCAGTAGATCGACGGATCGATCCCCTCGAACGGCAGCCAGGTCGGATTGGACCAGGGACCCGCCGGGTTCTTGGCGGTGATGACGAAGTTGCCTTTGCACTCGACGCAGGTGTTGACGATGTAGAATGTGCCGGCGTGGTAGGAGATGTCGGGCGCGAACACCGCCTGTGAGGTGCGCATGCCGGTGAAGTCGAGCTGTTTCGGCCGGTCGATCGCGTTGCCGATCTGCGTCCAGTGGACGAGATCCTTCGACGTGAAGATCGGCAAGCCGGGGAAATGCGCGAACGACGACAGGACGAGGTAGAAGTCGTCGCCGACGCGGGTCACCGACGGATCGGGGTAATAGCCCGACAGGATCGGATTGCGGTATTCGCCGGGGCCGACTTTAACCTGTTCCTGCGCGTGGCCGTCATAGGTGAAGCGGCTGAACCGGGGGGCGTCGCTTGCCGAGGCGGTGGCGGCGGCCGTGCCTGCAAGCAGGACGGCGGTCGCGCGCAGTGCGGCGCCTGCATATCGATCGAAGCGCGTCATGGTGGTCCTCTCCCGTCGTCTCGCGGCACTGAACGCGCCTGCTGCCTCAGCATTATAGCGCTAACATTCTCGAAGGCCAGCCGCGTGCCTTCGAGTGGCGGAAGGAGGCTTGGGGGTAGCTAAGATACCGGTACCAAGTTACGCTCCATCCCAACGCAGGTGCAACGGGCGGCGTGATGAGTGTCGGACAGGGTCCGGCCTCCCGCAGATCCGCTCGTGACGATCGCGGAAGGGAGAAGGATGACCGAACTGTCCGCCAAGGGACCGCACGCATCGCCGTCGCGGCGTGAAGTGTTGGAAGGCGTGGGAGCGACCGTCGCGCTGGCCGTGCCGGCTTTGGTCCTGCCGACGACCGCCGAGGCGAAGACGTCCGCGCAAGGCGAAACGCGGTTATGGTATCGGCAACCGGCCAAGGTCTGGACCGAAGCGCTGCCGGTCGGCAACGGGCGCCTCGGCGCGATGGTGTTCGGCGGCACGACGCGCGAGCGGTTGCAGCTGAACGAGGACACGTTGTGGTCCGGCGGGCCGTACGAACCGGTCAACCCGGACGCGCGGGCGGCGCTGCCCGAGGTGCGGCGGCTGATCGATGCGGGCGCGTTCGCCGAGGCGCAGACGCTCGCCAACGCGCGGCTGATGGGCGTGCCGAATACGCAGATGGCGTATCAGCCGGTCGGCGACCTGCTGCTCGAGCTGCCGGGCACAGCGGGAGAGGCAAGCGCCTATACCCGGGATCTCGACCTCGATGCGGCGATCGCGACCACCAGCTTCACGTTCGGCGGGACGCGGTTCCGGCGTGAGGTCTTCGCATCGCCGGGTGAGCAGGTGATCGCGGTGCACATGACCGGCGATCGGCCGTTCGACCTGCTGGTCGGGCTGACCTCACCGCAACCGGGCGCGGGTGTCGTCGCGGCCGGGGGGATGCTGACGCTGACCGGTCGCAACGATGCGCGGGCTGGCGTTGCGGGCAAATTGCGGTTCGCGGCGCGCGCGCGTGTCGTGGCGGACGGCGGCAGGGTGGTGGCGGACGGCGAGCGTCTGCGCGTCACCGGTGCCCGGTCGGTCACGCTGCTGGTCGCGATGGGGACGAGCTATCGCCGGTTCGACGATGTCGGCGGCGATCCCGAGGCGGCGACACTGGCGGCGGTCGCGGGCGCGGCGCGGCGCGGCTTTGCTGGGCTGCGGTCGGACGCGATCACGGCGCACCGCGCGCTGTTCCGGCGGGTGAAGCTCGACCTTGGCCGGACCGCGATCGCGGATCGGCCGACCGGCGAGCGGGTGCTGGTCGATCTCGCCGCGGCCGACCCTGCGCTCGCCACGCTGTATTTCAATTACGGACGCTATTTGCTGATCGCGTCGTCGCGACCGGGGAGCCAGCCGGCCAACCTCCAGGGAATCTGGAACGCGGAGACCAGCCCGCCCTGGGAGTCGAAATATACGGTCAACATCAATACCGAGATGAATTACTGGCCGGCCGAGGTCACCGCGCTGCCCGAATGCGTCGCGCCGCTGGTCCAGATGGTGCGCGAGCTGGCGGTCACCGGCGCGCGGACCGCGAAGACGATGTACGGCGCACGCGGCTGGGTGTGTCATCACAACACCGACCTGTGGCGCGCGACCGCGCCGATCGATGGCGCGCAATGGGGGCTGTGGCCGACCGGCGGCGCATGGCTGTGCACGCATCTGTGGGACCATTACGACTATAGTCGCGATCTCAAGTTCCTACGGTCGGTCTACCCGCTGCTGCACGGCGCGGCGCTGTTCTTCCTCGATACGCTCCAGACCGATCCCAAGACCGGCGCGCTGGTCACCAATCCATCGCTGTCGCCCGAGAACGTGCACCCCAAGGGCGCGTCGATCTGTGCGGGGCCGGCGATGGACATGCAGATCCTGCGCGACCTGTTCGATCAGACTGGCAAGGCGGCGACGCTGCTCGGCACCGACGCGGCGTTCGTCGCGGAACTGGCGGCGGCACGCGCGCGGCTGGCGCCCGACAAGATCGGTCGCGGCGGCCAGTTGCAGGAATGGCAGGCCGATTGGGATGCCGATGCGCCGGAACAGCGCCATCGCCACGTTTCGCATCTCTACGGCCTGTTCCCGAGCGACCAGATCGATCTCGACGCGACGCCGGCGCTGGCCAAGGCGGCACGGCGTTCGCTCGAAATCCGCGGTGACGAATCGACCGGCTGGGCGACCGCATGGCGCGCGAACCTGTGGGCGCGGCTGCGCGACGGCGAGCACGCGCACCGCATACTCGCCTATCTGCTCGGCCCTGCGCGCACCTATCCCAATCTGTTCGACGCGCATCCGCCGTTCCAGATCGACGGCAATTTCGGCGGGACGCGCGCGATCGCGGAGATGCTGATGCAGAGCCGCGGCGACGAGATCCTGCTGCTGCCGGCGTTGCCGCGCGCATGGCCGAGCGGCTCGATCGCAGGGCTGCGCGCGCGGGGTACGTGCGTGGTGGACGTGCGGTGGGAGCGCGGCACGCTGACCGAAGCGGTCCTCCGTTCCACGATCCACGGACGCCGCCGTATCCGGCTGGGCGACCGCACCGTCGACGTGATGCTGGTGCCGGGGCGCAGCGTCAGGCTGCGCGGTGCCGGACTGGCGCAGGCATGACCACCGCATGCCCATCTTCTCTGCTCTTCGAGGAAGTGCACCCATGACGAAATTCCTGATGGCCGTGCTCTCCTTCGGCTTGGCGATATCCGGCACGGCCCATGCGCAGGTCGCGACCACCACGCCGCCACCGGTCACGGGCGCCAAGCCGGTCACGGTCGAGCGGATCACGGTTCATTCGCGCGCAATCGAGGGCAATCTCGAAGGTAACAGCGCGGATCGCGCGGTGATGGTGATGCTGCCACCGAGCTATCGCAGTACCCCGGCACGCCGCTATCCGGTGGTCTACGCACTGCACGGCTATTCGATCGGGGCCGAGCAATGGGCGAAGGAAATCCACGTCCCGCAGACGATCGAGGGAGCGTTCGCCAAGGGTGCGCGCGAGATGATCGTCGTGCTGCCCGACAGCAAGACGGTGCATAACGGCTCGTTCTATTCCAGTTCGGTGACGGTCGGCGACTTCGAGCAGTTCATCGCGCGCGATCTCGTCGGCTATGTCGACGCGCATTACCGGACGCTGGCGGACCGCCGCAGTCGCGGGCTCGCGGGGCATTCGATGGGCGGTTACGGCACCGCGCGGATCGGCATGAAGCATCCCGACATCTTCGGCGCGCTCTACATGATGAGCCCGTGCTGCCTGTCGACACGCGCGCTCGGCACGCCCGACGCGGCGGCGGAGAAGACTCTGCGGGCGCTACGCTCGCCGACCGAAAGCGCGCGCCTGTCGTGGGGATTGCGCGCGCAACTCGCGACTGCGGCGGCGTGGTCGCCGAACCCGAAGGCACCGCCGCTGTTCCTCGACCTGCCGATCAAGGACGGCGTCGCGCAGCCCGACGTGATCGCGCGTTGGGCGGCCAACGCGCCGCTCTCGATGCTCGATCAATATGCCGGCAATTTGCGGCGCTACGCGGCGATCGGGCTCGACGTCGGCGATCGCGACGGGCTGAAGGGCGATGCGATCGCGCTGCACGAGGGGCTCGATCGCTACGGGATCGCCAACCAGTTCGCGGTGTATCCGGGCGACCATACCAGCGGCGTTGCGGGGCGGGTGCAGGATGCGATGATGCCGTTCTTCTCGCGCAGCCTGGCGTTCGCACGATGAGGGGCAGGGCGTTGATCGCGGCGTTCGCGCTGCTGGCGATACCAGCGTCGGCGCAGGTCTGGCGGTCGGATCAGGGGAACGGGACTTTCCGCAATCCGGTGCTGTTCGCGGACTATCCCGATCCCGACATCATCCGCGTCGGCCACGACTATTATTTCGCGACGACGACGTTCGCCAACGTGCCGGGGATCACGATCCTGCACAGCCGCGACCTGGTCAACTGGACGCTCGCGTCGCACCTCGTCGATCGGCTCGAGGGGAAGCCCGAATATGATCTGAAGGGCGGCAACGCGTATCGGCATGGGCTCTATGCCTCGTCCTTACGCTATCACGCGGGCACCTATTATCTCGCCAATACACCGGTCGGGCAGAAGACGCGGATCTGGTACGCCAAGGACGTACGCGGGCCGTGGCACTATCACGAACTGGAGCGCGAGGCGTTCGATCCCGGGCTGTTCATCGAGCCCGATGGGCGCGCGTATATCGCCACCGCCTCGACCGCCGACGGCACGATCACGCTGCTCACGCTCGACAAGGATTTGGCGCACGTCACCGACGCGCGGAAGGTGCATTACATCAAGGGCGCGGAGGGTTCGAAGATCATCCGCCGCGGTGCGTATTATTACTTGTTCAACGCGTTGCCGCCGCGCCTCGGGCTGACCGTCTCGCGGTCGCGCAGCCTGTTCGGGCCGTGGGAAACGCGCGATCAGATCGACGACACGACCGGCGGCCATCAGGGCGCGCTGGTCGACCTGCCCGACGGCCGCTGGTTCGGGTTCGTCATGGAGGATAGCGGCGCGGTCGGCCGGATGACCAATCTCAGCCCGGTATTCTGGCGCGACGACTGGCCGGTGTGGGGCACCGCGGACGCGCCCGGTCGCGTACCCCGGCTCGCGCAAAAGCCGATCGCCGGGTTTCCGTTCGCCGAGCCGGCGAGCTCCGATAATTTCGCGGGTCCGCGTCTCGGCCTGCAATGGCAGTGGAACCATAATCCGGACCCGAGCCGCTGGTCGCTGACCGCACGGCGGGGCTGGTTGCGGCTGAAGCCGACGGTCGCGCCACGCTTCTGGTCGGCGCGCAACACGCTGACGCAGAAAGGGCAGGGGCCTGCCAGCCGCGCCGAGGTGAAGGTGGATATCGGTCATCTCGCGCCGGGCGATCGATGCGGGTTCGGGACGCTGGGGCAATATAGCGGCAACCTGACGATCGAGCGCGACGCGGGCGGCACGGCCGCGGTGGCGATGGAGGTGACCGAAGACACGGTCGACGGCGCGCGGACCGAAACGCGCGGTCGCAGCGTGATTGGTGCTGGTCGCGCGCTATGGTTGCGCACCGAGATGGATTTCACGATCGATCGTGCCCGCGTCGCGTATAGTCTCGACGGCCGCCGCTGGACCGGGCTCGGCGGCGACTTCCCGCTCGCCTTCGCGTGGCGGACGGGGACGTTCCAGGGCGAGCAGTTCGCGCTGTTCTGCTACGCGCCTAGCCCCAGCAGGGGCTGGCTCGACGTCGACTCGTTCACGCTGAGCGTGCTCGAACCCCGATCGACGTTCAAGTTCCGGAACGCGCCCCCGCGGTAATCATCATCGCGGCGCGACGGGTATCTCGAACGTGCCGACCGGCAACATCGCGTCGTCGGACAGGTTCACCGATGGCGCATCCGCCCAGGCATAGCGGACTCGGGTGACGGGCTTGCCGTCGCCCGGCAGCGTCACGGTGGTGCCGGCGACGCTGCCCGCGGCATAGCGGCAGGTGCCCGGCGCGGTGTCGCACAGTTCGAACCCGATCGCCTGGTTCGCACCGCGGGCGTGGAGCGCACCGGTCACATCGCTGAAGCGTAGCGCGATGCTGCCATCGGCCCCGGCGTCGGCCGAGGCGATGGCGGGACCGGACGGGCCGCCGGGGGCGCCATAGACCGCCGACCGCATGACCTTTGCGAGGCGTTGCCCGACCTCGTGCTTCTCGCCGGGATGGATGTCGAGCGCATCGCCGATATCGAGCGCGACCGCGATCCCGGCATGGCGATCGGCGGCGGCGACGCGGCGCTGCGCATCGCGGATATAGCCCCAGCCGCTGTCGCTCGGCACGCTGGTCGGCTTGCCGTAGTTCGCGAGCTGGACGATTCCGAACCCCGTCTCGGGCGTGCCGAACCGCGTGCGCCAGTCCGCGATCAGTGCGGTGAGGCGGCGGTCGTAGCCGGGGATGCCCGTGTCCGACTCGCCCTGATACCAGGCGATGCCGGCGAGCTTGGTCGAGGCCAGCGGCGCGATCATCGCGTTGTACAGCGTGCCGTCGCCATTGATATCGTCCCACGGCACGCGCGGTGCCGCGCCATCGAGCCGCTTGGCGATCGCATAGCGCCAGCCGCTGCCGAGCGGCGCGCTGCTGCCGTCGGCGAAGGTCACGCGCATCGTCTCGGCGGGGCCGGTCATGCCGCCGAACGCATAGACGTCGTCGTCGTTGACGGTGATGACATTGGCGCCGGGCTTCAGCGTGCCGACCGGCAGCGTGTAGACGCGCGGCTTGCTGGCAAGGCTGCTGCCACCGACGCCCTGGCCGTTGACCCAGGTCCGGTCGGCATCGTCGATCGTGCCGAGCGACAGGATCGCGGGTCCGCGCGCCTGCGCCGCGGTGACCTCGACCGTCCGCTGATACCAGATCATGCCGTTGTAATCGGCGAGTTCGGGCATCCCCCAGGTCTCGAAATTGGTCATCGCCGGCACCGGCTTCCAGTTGAGCGCGGCTGCCGGCTGCCACGGTTCGCGGCCCACCGCATCGCCCGACCCGGTGCGCCACCAGCTTTCCCAGATCGTCGACGCCTTGCGGTCGGCGGCGGCGGGATCGCGCGCATACAGGGCTAGCAGATCGGCCTCGGCGCCGAGACCCGCCTTGCGCAACGCGGGGTCGCTGAGCCACGCGCTGATCCGCGATCCGCCCCAGCTCGAATGGATCGCGCCGATCGGCACCTTCGCGGTCCGCCGGAGCGCCTGCACCATGTAGAAACAGGCCGCCGAAAACGTCGGTACGGTAGAGGGCCCGGCCGCAGCCCAGTGCGGTTGCTCGGCGAAGCGCGCGACGGTGCTCGCCGCCGAGACCTTGGCCACGGTCAACAGCCGCAGCTGATCGTCGATCGGCGGATGCGCGTCGGGGAACAGCGTCTGCGCGTTCTCGACCGCCAGCTCCATGTTGCTCTGGCCCGAGCACAGGAATACGTCGCCGATCAGGATATCGCGCACCACCGCGGCACCGCTGTTCGCCGCGATCGTCAGGTCGTAAGGGCCGCCGGCGGGCAACGCGGGCAGGCGCGCCTCGAACCGGCCGTCGCGCCCCGCCTTGGTCGTCACCGTGCGACCGGCGAGCGCGATCAGGATCGTCTCGCCCGCTGCCGCATCGCCGTTCAGGACGATCGGCTGGCCGCGCTGGATCACCGCATGATCGCCGAGCACGCCATTGAGACGCGGCGCGGCCAAGGCCGGGGAGGCCGCACCGGCAATAGCGGCGTAGAGCGCGAGGCGCAGGGCGGTCTTCATCGGATCGTTTTCCTTGGGGTTCGGATCGAACAGGGATCGACAGGGAGGCTCAGATCGGCTGGAGTCCGTGCTTGACGATGCGGTCGATCAGGTCGCGGTGACCGGGCAGGCTGCTCATCATGCGCTGCGTCTGGACGTGGTTTTCGCGGCGGGCGCGGCGCGCCAGTTCGGCGTCGGCCTCGATCGTGCCGGGCATCACCGCGGTGCGCGCGCCCATGCCGTAGAGGACATATTGATAGCTGGCCGACGGAAAGACCTCTTCGGCGCGATCGAACTCGTCGTGGATCCACGGCGACTGATAGCGCCACAGCTCCATCAGCCCGCGCAGCCGGTCGGGGATCGACTCGGGGCGGACATTGTCGCGCCAGAAGTCGGTGTCGGTCCGTTTGGTCAGCGTATAGTGCAGCTTGAGGAAATCGATGATCCGGCCCCAGCGATAGGTCGTCGTCGCGTTGAAGCGGTTGGCGACTACATCCATCACCTCGCGACAGACGGGCATCTGCTCGGCGATCATCTTGGCGGATAGCTCGATCAGCACGATCGCAGACGCCTCGAGCGGTTCGAGGAACCCGGCGGCAAGTCCGACCGCGACGCAATTGCCCTTCCAGAATGTTTCGCGGTGGCCGGCTCGGATCGAGAGTTTCCGGACGGGCAGATCTTTCCCCGCCGGGCCGAGATACGCGCGCAGTTCGCGTTCGGCGGCGTCGACGTCGATATGGCTGCTGGAGAAGACATGCCCGACGCCGCGGCGGTGGGGCAGGCCGATATCCCAGATCCAGCCGGCCGACTGCGCGGTCGAGATGGTGTGGCTGGCGATCGGATCGTCGGGGCGCTCGTACGGCAGTTGCACGGCGAGCGCGGTGTCGCAGAACAGCGTGTCGGTGCAGCTGCGGAACGGCACGCCCATCGCTTCGCCGATTAGCTTCGCGGCAAAGCCGGTGCAGTCGACGAACAGGTCGCCCTCGATCGACACGCCCTGCGCGGTCTCGACGCGCGCGATATCGCCGGTCTCGTCGAGGATGACGTCGGTGACGTCGGCCAGCACGTGCCGGACGCCCAGTGTGTCGCAGCAATGGCGTTGCAGGAAATGCGAGAATTTCCCCGCGTCGAGATGATAGGCGTAGTTCGCCACGCCGTCGAATTCGGGCGTCGCCATGGTCTTGGGAGCAAGGCCCTCGTCGCAGATCCGACCTTGCGGGGTGACTGCGTCGCAGAAGCTGTCGTGGCCGTCCTCGGCCAGCCAGTGCGGGGCGAGGTTCAGCGAGCCGAACTGCTGTGGCAGCATCAGCGGGTGGTAATAGCCGTCGTCGACCGCGCCGGTGGTCCAGCGGTTGAACCGCGCGCCCTGTTTGAACGCGGCGTTGCAGTGGCGGAACAGCTCGGTTTCCGACACGCCCATCTTGCGCAGCGTGGCGCGCAGCGTCGGCCACGTGCCCTCGCCGACGCCGATGGTCGGGATGTTGGGGGATTCGACCAGCGTTACGGTGAAGCCGTGCTCGCGCTGGCCCTTGTGCCGCGCAGCGATGACGCCCGCGGTCAGCCAGCCGGCCGTGCCCCCTCCGACGATGACGATGTCTCTGATCTGGTGCATGGGTCAGCGTATTCGAAAAATGGCGGAGCACAACATCGTCATGCTCCGCCAGGGGGGAGAGCTCAGAAGCGGAAGCGCGCGCCCAGCGTGTAGCGGCGTCCGTAATCGAACACGTCGAGCAGCTGGTTGCTGTAGCGACCATGCGTACTCTGCTGGTTGTTGTTGACGTTCAGCGCCTCACCGAAAATGCTGAAATTCTTGGTGATGTCGTAGCTGCTCGTCAGATCGACCTGGAAGCTCTGGTTGACGAAGGTCGGCTCCGCCCCGAACGAACCGGTATTCTGGTTCTGCCCGAACTGGAGGAGATACTTGTCGCGCCAGTTGGCCGCCGCACGGAACTGGAACCCGCTCTTGTCGTAGAAGCCGACGAAGTTCGCTGAATTGGCAAGCCCCGTCACGGCGAAGCCAGACTGGGTGATGTTCTTGTCGTCGTACGGGCGGTTGGTGTTCACGAACGTCGCGTTGGCCTGGAAGCCGAAGCCGCTGTCGCCAAACACCTGCTGCCAGGCGAGTTCGACACCGCGGACGGTGGCGTCGGGACCGTTGATCTGCTGCGACACCGCGAACGATGCGGGTTGGCCGGTGGTCGGATCGATCACGCCGTTGATCGTCTGGCGAGTCACGCCGGCCACCACGAAATTGCTGACGTTCTTCAGGAAGAAGCCGACCGACAGATACGAGTTGCGGCGATAATACCATTCTGCGCCGACGTCGAAATTGTCGGCGAGATAGGGCTTGAGGTTCGGATTGCCGCCGCTGGCCGACAGCGCCCCGATCCGCTGGCCGTTACCGACGTTGAGCACCGGGTTGAGCAAGTTCAGCGCCGGTCGGGTCAGCGTCCGCGATGCGTCGAACCGCAGGAGCAGGTTGTCGGTAAGCTCCAGCTTCGCATCCATGCTCGGCAGCAGGTAAGAATACGAGCTCTTGCTCGTGATCGCGCCGGGGTCCGTATAGGTCGGGATGCTCAGCAGCGTCGGGTCGGCGGTGCTCGTCACGAGCGACGTCGGCAGGCGACCGACACCATCTGACGTCAGGTTGGTATTCTCGTTGCGAACGCCGGCGTTGAAGGTGAACGGCAGGCCGCCGATCTCGGTCTTGAAATTGGCGCTGAAATACAGCGACCACGTCTTTTCGCGGACGCGCAGCACGCTGCCCGGATCGACCGCTTCGTCGAACGCGCCGGTAAAGCCCTGCACGTTGGCGTAGTTATAGCCCGGGACGTTCTGCGCCTGCGGATTGCCGAGGCTCGACAGGTAGTTCTGGTACGCGACCGGGCTGAACACGAATACCGACGGCGGCAGCGTGCCGTTGAAGCCGGGGATGAAGTTGTTCAGGCTGACCGAGCCCTGATACAGGTTGGCGGGCAGCGGCGCGACGCCCGACGTGCCACCCGATGGCGCGCCGTATCCGGCATAGGCCTGCCAGAAATTGTTGGTGAAGGTGCTCGTGTTGCGGAAGTTGAACGTGTCCTGGTAATATTGGCCACCCGCCTTGAGCGTCAGATTGTCCTGCTTCCAGGTGGCGTTACCGCGGAACTGGATGAGTTCGTCGGTGTTGCGCTGGGTCTGGTTGACCGCGACGTGCGAGCCGATCAGCGAAGTGTCGGCCCAGGCCGCGGAGTTGCCGGCCGGTCCGAAATTGCTGATCGACGGGAATGCGCTGTCGCTGTTGCCATCGATCTTGAAGCGCAGCGTGTTGCCCAGCGCGTTGCCATAGCCGATGTCGCCGTTCTGGCTGCCGATCACGTCGCCCGGGTTGCGCCAGCTCTTGGCATAGGCGCCATCGGCTTCCAGCGTCAGGTTGCTGGTCGCGTCGTATTTGACGTTCAGGCCGGTCTGGTTGGTCTTCAGGATCTCGGTGTTGAGCGCGGCGGTGAAATCGGTCGGCGTGCCGGTCTGCGTGAAGTCGACCGCCGTACCGTTCTTGTCGAGCGTCACGTTGCGCAGATCGCCCTGGTTGAACCAGACGCCGAACGCATAATTCTCCGACGTCACCTTTTGGCGCGAGTAATTGTTGTCCAGCGTCACCATCAGGTCATCGGTTGGATGATATTGCAGCGAGATGCGCGCATCGATGCGCTCGTCCTCGACGCGCTGCTGTTCCGCGCCATATTGCTGCGGGAACCAGCCGGGCAGGTTCTTGGTCTGCAATTGGGCTGGCGTACACGCCGCCGTCAGCTGGCACGCGGCGTAATTGCCACCCGGCCAACCCGACACGTAGACGCGATTGGTATCGGTATCACGCTTGGTGTAAATGACGTCTGCCAGCACGCCGAACTTGTCGTCGGCGCTGGTCGTGCTGAGTAGCAGGCCGCCGGTCGGGACGATCTTGCCGGAGCGATCCTGGATCGAGCCCGAGGCCGTGGTCGCGGCGCGGAAACCGGGATGATCGAACGGGTTCGGGAAGGCGATGTTGACGGTCGCGCCGATCGAGCTCGACGCCAGCGACACGTCGGGCGTCTTGAGCACGCTCAACTGGCCGATGAAGTCGACGCCGACGGTGCTGAAGTCGATCTGCCGTCCACCGGTCGCGGACGAAATCCGGCGGCCATCGTACAGCGTGGTGTTGAAATCGCCGCCAAAGCCGCGGACCGTGATGCCGGTCGGTTCGCCGCGCGAGCCGGAGCGCTGGATCGACACGCCGGGCAGGCGCTGGAGCGAAGCAGCGACGTTCGAATCAGGAAATTTGCCGATATCTTCCGCGGAGATGACGTCGACCACGCCCGAGGACGTGCGCTTCAGGTCGAGGTTGCGCTGCAACGAGCCGCGCAGGCCGACCACGACGATATCGTCGCCGGTGGTGGTGCCTTGCGAAGCGTCGGGCGCCGTCGCGGTATCCTGAGGCTGCCCGGCTTCGCTCGCGGTCGTCGTGTTGGCGGTCGCCGGTACGGCGGGCTGCACGCCGACCTGACCTGCGGCCTGTACCGCGGCGGGCTGACCGGTGGTCGCCGTCTGCAGGTTGGTCTGGTCCTGCGCGAACGCGGGCGATGCCCAGGCCAGCGCAGCCATGCTGCTGGCGCAGGCCAACGCACGGGCACGCCGCGCACGGCTGCGATCGGCAAGTATCGAACGGGTATCCTGGCTCACTTCAACATCCCCTCAACTAACACCGCGCTGCCCCCTATTGATGGGGGCTTCCGGCAATATCGTTCGCAATCTCGTGAGTCGGTGATCCGTCTCGTCTCGCTGCGGTAGCGCTCACAATACGCGATGCCGCTACCATTGCAAGCTATTGTAGGAGTGATCGCGAAGCCCCTTTGCAAGGGTAGCCGGGTGTGCGAGTTCGGGGATCAGAACCGCGAAGACAGTCGCGTGCGTTACGGGAGGATGGGATGCCGGCATGGGAAATGTTGAACAGCGAACAGCATGCCGCGCTGCGCGTGTCGCGGGCCTGCGACGCCACCCGGCATTTCGCGCAAATCGTCGCTGACGAGTTTCCCCGCGCCGCGCCGCATTACCTGATCCTGTTCACCAAGCATCCCGAGACCGGCGCCTTTTATGCGGGCGTGGTGATGGGACTGGAGCCGGGTGACAATCTGCTGACCGTCGACGGCGCGCTGCCGGACTATCGCCCCGCCGATCTCGAGCGCCAGGGTTTCTTCGTCAACGACGGCCAGATGGTGATCGATCGCGAGCATCCCGTCTTCGCGAGCGGACAGGGCGAGGCGCTGTTCGAGATGGATGGCGCGCCGTCGCTGACGTTGAAACGCGTCCAGCACGCGCTGCACACGCTGCAACACGGCCTCGCCGCCACCGACGATGCGATCAAGCGGTTCCTGGCGCATGGCCTGTTGGAGCCGATCGACGTGACGCTCGACTTCGACGACGGCAACCGGCTGCGGCTCGACGGCCTGTATTCGATCAGCCTCGACGCGCTGCATGCCTTGCCCGATGCTGCGGTGCTTGAGCTGTTCCGCGCGGGCGATTTGCAACTCGCCTATGCGCAGACGGGCTCGCTGCGCCATCTTCGCACGCTCGGCCGAATCCGCAACGCGCGCCTGTCGGATGTGTCCGCATGATCGAGGCGCCCCCCGCCACAGCGCTGGCCGATCCCGAACAGTTTCGCGACCACGTCATGACGGCGGGCGAGCCAATGCTTCTCCGCGGCGTCGCGCGCGATTGGCCACTGTTGGCTGGCGAAGGCGTGCAAGGCGTCGTTGACGAGTTGCTGCGGCTGGAGACGCGACGATCCGCCGAAGTGTTCGTCGGCGACCCCCAAATCGGCGCGCGCTATCATTACGATGCGACGATGGCGGGGTTCAATTTCACGCGCTCGACGATGCCGTTTCGCGATGCGCTGACGCGGATCCTCGCCACTGCCGGCGCGCCGGGACACCCCAGCATGTATATGGGATCGCTCACCGCGGAGACGTTCTTTCCGGGTGTCGAGCAGATGACCCGGCTGCCGTTCGTTCCGCCGGAGGTGCGCCCGCGGATCTGGATCGGCCATGCCTCGACCGTCGCCTGCCACTACGACACGATGGACAACGTCGCGTGCGTCGCGGCCGGGCGTCGGCGCTTCACGCTGTATCCTCCCGATGCGATCGGCGATCTCTATGTCGGCCCGATCGATCATACGCTGGCCGGCCAGCCGGTCGCGCTGGCGGTCGGCAGTACGCCCGGCGATCCCAATTTCCCCCGCTTCGAGCAGGCACGACATCGCGCGCGCGTGTTCGATCTGGCGCCTGGCGATGCGCTGTATGTGCCGAAACTCTGGTGGCATCAGGTCGAGGCGACCGGCGAGGTCAACGTGCTCGTCAATTTCTGGTGGGACGGGTTCGCCGCCGGCCCGGACCAACCCTATACCGCGATGCTGCTCGCGCTCACCGCGATCGCCGAGCGTCCGCCGGCCGAGCGTGCGGCGTGGCGTGCGTGGTTCGATCATTACGTCTTTCGCCCCGACGGCCATCCGCTCGCGTTCCTGCCGCCCGAGCGCCACGGTATCCTGGGCGCGGCGAAGGAGAATCACGGCCGCATTCGGGCGCTCGTCATGCGATTGCTGCGGGGCGGCTGACGGGCGCGGACTTCGATCCGACCATGATCGCAAGACCCGCCAGCGCGCCGATCAACGGGATCGCCCACGCCATCGTCAGCAGCAGATCGCCGCGTTCCGCCAGGAGCGGCCGACCGACTGTCCAGCCGATCGCCGACAGGCCGCGACCGAGCAGCGCCCCGCTCAGTCCGCCGCCGACCTTCAGCGTCAGCAGCAGCAGCGCGACCGGCAAGCCTTCGAGGCGGACACCGGTGCTGCGCTCGCCGTGATCGACCGCATCGGCGAGCAACACCCAGATCATCATCTGCAACCCCGCATTGCCCGCGCCGAACAGCGCGATACCCGCGATCATCGTCCCCGGCCCTGCGGCGAAGATGCCGAGCCCGACCGCGATCGCAACCAACGCGACCCTCAGCACCACGCGGCGGTCGCGGCGGCGGGCGAGTGCCATCCACGCCGGCAGCGCGACGAGTTGCGACAGCGCGAGCGTCGCCAGCGCCTGTCCGGTCCACGTCGCGTCGTGGATCACACCCTTGCCGATATACGCGAACGATCGCGCCAGGAACGGCAGCGTCAACGCCTGCGCGAACGCCAGCGCGAGCAGCATCAACAGCGGGCGGTTGCCTATGATCCACGCAAACGTCGCGCGCCGTGCCTGCGCGGCGATCGCGTCCGATCGCGGCGCGGCGGCCGCCGACAGCCACAGCGTGGCGACATAGGCGACCGCGGCACAGCCGGTGACGACGATCAGGGCCGTGCCGCGATCCGCGTCGGGATCGACGAACGCCGGTGCGCAATAGGCGACTGCCAGTGCCCCGCAGCAGCTGAACATGTAGCGCAGACCCGACACCGTCGTCGCGGCGCCCGGCGACCGCGTCAGCTGCATCATCAACGCGTTGTGCGCGACGTCGCAGACCGAGTAGGCGGAGCGGAACAGCAGCACGATCGTCGTCGCCCACAGCAGGATCGCGGAGTCCGGCCAGTGCGCGCCGCGCACGTCGGGTTGAATGAAGAAGACCGCGAAAAAGAGCCCGACGACCGGCGCCCCGACGAACAGCATCCGGCGATACGCAGCCAGCCGATCCGCGGACCGGTCGACCAGCCGCCCGAGCAGCGGATCGCAGACGCCGTCCCAGACCAGGCCGATCATCACCACGAGTCCGGCGGCTTCGGGCGATATCCCCCAGCGCTCGGTAAGGATGAACAGCAGGAAGAAGTCCATCGTCGAGGCGAGCACGTTCTTGCCGAAATTGCCGCTCGCATAGCCGAGCATCCGGGCGCGATGCACGGGGCGTTCGGCGGGTCTAGCGGGGGCGGGGCACTCCATTCTTCAACGTCTTAGCGCCGATGTCTTGCAGTTGCGGGACAATTCGTTCGCTGCGCGCGACCGTGGTGATCGTCAGCGTGCCGCCGCGGAGAAGATCGGCGTGGCGGACACGGAAATCGGGCAGGGCGCGCCCGTTCAAACTGGCGCGCACGATCGTGCCGTCCTCCGGCCCGTCACGCCGGATCGCCAGCGTGCGCGCATTGCCGAGGTCGATCTGCGCGCGGTCGAACGCTGGAGTCGTGATGACGTACCACGGCTCGCCAGGCACCAGCGGATACAGGCCAAGCGTCGCAAATACGTACCACGCGGTCATCCCGCCGGCATCGTCGTCCATCCCGTCGGCAAAGCCCTGCGACGACAGCGCGAAGCTGCGGCCGACGAACGGCACCGGCAGCTTGCCGCTGTTGGTATAGGGGTGCGCGATGGGCTTGGTGAGGATCGTGCGGATCAGGTCGGCGGTCGCCTGCGGCTGGCCCAGCGCGGCGAACATCCACGGGACCTGGATGTCGGGCTCGTTGGTCATGTTGAACAACCCGGCATCGAAGAAATGATGCAGTTCGCTCAGCAGGCGCTCGCGACCCACGGTCGCGGTCAGCCACGGCAAGTCGAAGATCGGCGCCCAGCGATATTGCCACAAGGTGCCCTGATACAGCCCGCGCGCCTTGACGACATCGCCATCCGCGCCGGGCGTCTGGAACACCGATCGCCACATCGGGCGGTAGCTCTGCGCCTTCGCGGTGAAGATCCGCGCGAGATCGGTGCGGCCGAGATCGCGCGCGAGTTCGGCGGTCGCCCAATCGTCATAGGCGGCTTCGATCTGCTCGTCTGGCGTGCCGCGCTTGAGCCGGTCGCTGTCCGCCGCCATCCCCGCCAGCGCGGCGGCCGCGTCGAACGCGATGCCTTTGCGATGCATGTCGAGCAGCGCGATTCCGGCATGTTCGGTCCGAACCGTCAGGAACGGCTCGTGCGGCGTCGACCATTGCGCCTTGCCGCCAGCGTAGAGCGCGACCAGCGAGTTCGCGATATCGGCGCTGCGCTCGGGCTGGAGCAACGCGAGCAGCGGCATTTGCGTGCGGTAATTGTCCCATAGCGACCAGTTCGCGTAGCGCGTCCGGCCCTTCGGCGAGGTCTGGACCGTGCCGTCCTTGTCGCGGTGGCGTCCGTCGGGATCGTCGATCGCGACCGGGGTTTCCATGACACGGTAGAGCGACGTGTAGAATAGCGCGCGCCGATCTCGCGGGCCGCTCACTGCGACGCGGCCGAGGATGCGGTTCCAGGCGGCGCGCGTCTCGGTCGCGACGGCGGCGAGGGGGCGGTCGCCGACTTCGGTCTCGCGCACCGATGCCGCGCCGCGTCCATCGACGGTCGACAGGCCGGTGCGGATTTCGATCGCATCGCCCGCTTTGCCGGTGAAGTGGAGCGTCGCCAGATCGCCCGCGCCGGTGGTCAGCGTCTGGTGGATCGGCCGTCCGTTGACGAGAATCCGGCTGGCGGTGTGGAGGTGATACGCGCCCTGATCACAGACAGTGCCGGCGACCAGATCGGCGCGGAGGTCGTCGCTGGCGAGGCTCGCCCAACTGGCTGCCAGGCGTTTCGAATAGCTGTGTCGCGGGTCGATCCGCAGGTCGACCGTGCCGGCGCGGGGCAGGGTGAAGCGCAGCACGCCAGCGCCGCGCGTCGCCGCCATCTCGGCGAGGATGCCGTGGTCGTAGCGGACGTGGTATTTCCTGGCGCGTGCGGTCTCGCTCGCCTTGTCGATCAGCGCGGCGCCGGTGCTGCCGGCATAGCGCAGCGAGATCATCAGGTCGCCGCCCGCACCGCTACAGCCTACGCCGACGCCGCGGGTGTGCGAAAAGCCGAGCAACGTGGTCGCCGCGTGGTCGTAGCCCGCGTGGTTGGCGGGGCTGGTGTCGAGGCCGAGTTGCATCATCCCGAACGGCGCGACGGCGGCGGGGGAGAGTTGGCCGAAGTCGGCGAGCGTGCCGACGATCGGATCGACGAGGTCTGCGGGGGTTTCCTGTGCGGTGAGGGCGGTGGGGGTGAGGAGGAGCGCGAGAAGCACCGGATATCTCGCCCTCCTTTTGCGTAACCACCCCGGCGAAGGCCGGGGCCCAATTGGAAAGGTCGGCGTAATGGAGCGCGATCCTCTGTTACAGCCGTCCCCCAATTGGGCCCCGGCCTTCGCCGGGGTGGGGGCCAGGGTACGCATCTTGGATGCGTTCAAGAAATACCGGCTCATGGATCGAGAGGATCGCGCGGATCCTGGCGCAGCGATAGCCGCGACGGGCGGAATTCGAGATCGTACACCGACAAACGCCGGCCCATCGCACCCGGCAGATACCCGAGTTCCGCGCGGTTGCGGTCGGTGAAAATCTGGCTCTCGATGTACTTGCTCTGCTCCGCATCGGTCACGATCAGCGTCGGCCGGTCGAGCGGGATGCCGAGCGCGACCATCCGCCGCGTCGCGTTGCGCAGATTGGTGGTCGTGTGACGCGCATACGGCTCCAGGATCACGCGATCGGCGGGGATGCCGTAGCGCTCGACCAGCGCACGGCGGATCTCGACAGCCTCGACGAACCGCGTGCCGCGCGGATGCACTGCGCTGCCCGAGACGAGGATGAACGGCGCGAGACCCTGGCGATAGCGTTGCGCGGCGAGCAGCGCGTGGAGCTTGCTGCGGGGGCTCAGGACCGTCGCGCTATCCTCGGGGCCGACGCCGGGCACAATCAACAGTGAGTAGCGGTACGCGCTCCAGTTCGTCCGCGCCGCCACCGCTTGGGCTCCCGCATTCTCGCGCTGATCGAGCGGGTCGAACCGCGTCGCCGCGGTCGCGTCGTTGGCATCCAGCAGCGCCACCGCCAGCCGTACGCTCGCGGCGATCGTGTCCGGCCGCGCCGCCGATGCCGCCCGCGCGGTATCGATCGCGACCTTGACGCTGTCGGTAAAGAAAGGCGTGTCGGTCGCGAAGACCGGGCCGTCGATCTTCGGATAGCGCCCCGGCAGCCCTAGTCCGTACACCCGCAGGACGACGTTCAGCGCTTCGAGCTCCTGGTCGATCCCCGCCGCCACCGACAGGTCCGCATTCTGCCGGGCGCCGGTCTTCCCCAGCCGCGGCACCGCTGCCGCGATTGCCGCGCGATCCCGATCGTTCCACATCGTCGCCTCGACCACGCAGGCCGGCCCTTCGCCACATGCGGCAATGCGCGCCGCCCGCGCCCGCGTGTCGAGGCCCGGCAACCGGCCGAGCGCGCCCAGCATCGGGAACAGCCGCTGCGACAGGCCGTCGGCCACCGTGTCCGTCACCGCGACCGGAGCGGCAGTCTCCGCCCCCACCGGCGCGCCAGCCATCATCGCCAGCGCCGCCAGCATCAACCGCATGCCGCTCACCAGGACTTGCTGACCACGAGGCGGAGATTGCGCCCGAAGATCGGCCGGCCATAGATCGCGTCAGCGGTGCCCTGTCCGCTCAGCTGGTCGGTGCGGGTGTTGCCTTCGGTCAGGCCTTTCGCGTTGAACAGATTGTCGCCGACGACCTGCATCTGCCACGTGTCGTGCGTCAGCGTCATGCCCGCGCCGACCGTCTGGTACGAGGGCAGGGCGGTGTTGTTGAAGAAGTCGACATAGCGCTTGCCGGTATATTCGTAGCGGCCGTACAGCTGCACCGCATTGCCCGCGACGTCGAAGTCGACCGAGGGGCGGATGTTGCCATAGACCTTGGGCTCGCGGACGATCTGGTTGCCTTCGACGGCGCCAGCGCTCGCGCCATTGGCGTTGGTCAGGCTCTTGTATTGCGGATCGCTGACCGTCAGCGCGCCGGTCACTGCGAAGCCGTGTGGCAGCGCGAGGTTGCCGTCCATCTCGATCCCCTTGATCTCGGCCTTGCCGATGAACGGCACCGACTGGTCGTTGCGGCCGGTCACCGGGTCAAGCGCGACGAACGACGCGTTGAGCGGATCGTAGCGCGTATAGAAGCCGATCAGGTACAGATACGACCTGCCGAACGCCGCCTTCAGCCCGACCTCGTACTGGTTCGCCTTCGAGGTGATGATCGTCGGATTGATCTGGTACGTCACCTGCGTCGACGGCGGCGTTTCGAGATGCGACGCGCGCGCATAGGCGCCGAGATGCTGCGTGACGTCGTAGTTGACGCCGCCCGTCCAGTTGGTGATGCTCGGGCTCAGCTTGGAGTTGATGATCTGGCCGGTGAACGCGCGCACCGCATTGTCGGCCAGCGTGTTCGGATCGCCGAGATTGGCGGACGTCGTCGCGAACGCAGAGCCCTTGAAGCTGTAGCGCTCATGGCGGATGCCGCCGTCCAGCGTCAGGCCCTTGACCAGTTCCCACGTGTCGTTGGCGTAGAGCGCGTACATCGAGGCGTCGGTGTTGCCGCGGTTGAGCGTGGTCGTATAGCGCAGCACGCCGTTGTCGGTGATCGAACCGACCGCCTGGCCCGCGGCGTTGTAGGCGATGAGGTCGAGCGTGCGCGGCTTGCCCTTCACTTCGAGCAGATAGTCCTGATACGCGACTTCGTTGGTCTCGCCGTACAGGCTGCCATACACACCGACGCGCAGGTCATGCGTGCCGAACCCGGTCGCGATCGATCGCGTGACGCTGAGATCGCCTTGCGTCGAATAATATTTCGAGACGACGTCGCGGAACTGCGCCGGCACGACGAGCCCGGACGCGGCGTTGGGATCATAGACCTGCGCGCCGTTGGTGCCGGCGATCGCGTAGCCGAGCCGCGTCACGCCTGAGCCGAATGCGGTCCTTGCCGCAGTCAGGTTGCTGGCGGCAAAGGCGTTGGCGTCCGACGGATTGCTGGTCGAATACAGCGCATCGAAATGCAGCTTGCCGACGCTGACGCCGCCCTTCGCCGCGACTTTCCAGCCGTCGTAATCCGCGTCGTACTGCACCCCAACATTGCCGAACTGCGTGTGGCGACCATTGCCGAGATCGGCATTGACGTTGCGCGTCGTGCCGTCGGCCTCGCGGAACCTGATGTCGGCGTTGCGCAGCGCAGGCGAGTTCATCGTGCCGCTGAAGAAATCGATATACTGGTTGAGCGACTTGGTCGGATCGCGCGGATCCGCGGTCGGGATCGGCAGGTAGAACACGTTGTGATCGTTCAGGTAGTTGCCCGTGATCCGCAGCGACCCGTTGCTGAAGTCGTGCTTGATGTTGGCACGGATCTGGCCGCCGCGATCATTGGGGAAGCCATTGTCGCGATAGCCGTCGTGATGACGGATGAACCCGCCGATCGCATAATAGGTCGAGTCGTCGATCGGCCCCGCCTGGTACGCGTCGAGCCGGTACAGCCCGGTGTCGCCGAGCGTCACCTGCGCCTTGCCGCGCGTCGTATCGGTGCCCGACACGGTGATGTTGTTGACGATCGCCGCGGCATAGCTGGCATAGACCGGCGCCGGCCCGCCGCGGACGACCTCGACGCGCTGCGTCATCAGGTCGAATCGGTTGATGCTGTCGCCGCGGAAGAAGTTGCCGTCATTCTCGTGGAACATCGGCAGGCCGTCCTGCTGGAACGTGACCAGACCGCCGTCGCTCGGCAACCCACGCAGGCGGATGATGTTCTGGACCTCGCCGCCGGTATTCTCGACCGCGAACCCGGGCAGCTTGCCGAGTAGATCGGCGAAGTTGATCGGTGCGAGCTTCTGGATGTCGGCGTTGCTGAGCGAATTTACCGCGTAGGATACGTCGAAGCGGCGCTGCTGGCGGGCCGATCCGGTGACGATGATGTCGCTACCGGTCTCAGGTGCGGCGGTTTCAGGTGTGGTCGCATCCGGGGCCGGCGCAGCGGCCGGAGCGGCGGCTTGCGTGGCCGACGCATCTTCACTCGGTGGGGTCGTCGGCGCGGTCTGGGCCCAGGCCGGCGCGCACGCCATCATGCCGAGCGCGATCAATGCGCTGCCGGAGCGCAAGCGAGTTTTCGTCATCGGTTCGTTCCCACCCTTTGTAATGACGCAGGCGCTGAACGCCCAATATGACAATTTTAATTAATTTCATGAAATAAACTAATCGTGTAGCCGATTGTCGCGGGAGCATGCAGAGGTGTCACACATGAGGCTCAGGCTGGACGACGACGAACGCCGCATCATGCAGGTGCTGCGCGTCTCCGGTTCGCGGTCGCGCAAGCAACTGGCGCTCGATCTCGACATGAGCGCCTCGAAGCTTACCCGCCTGTCGAGCAACCTGCTGGCGCATGCGCTGATCGAGGAGTGCGCGACCGTGGATCCGGTCACGCCCGGGCGTCCCGCCGTGCCGCTGCGGATATCGCCGCAGGCGGGCTATGCGGTCGGCGCGATGCTGCACCGCGGGCTGATCGAGGTGGCGCTGGTCGATTATGCCGGCGGCGTGATCGCGCACAGGTCGCAGCCGTTCGACGATTCCGACCCGCGCGTGTTCGCGCAAACCGTGACGACGACGATGCATGAGCTAGCGATCGCCAACCGGTTGCTCGGCCGCCGCCTGCTGGGGGTGGGCATCGGCGTCCCCGGTTCGTCGCTGTCGCCGGAGGGCAACAAGCGCTGGACGGTCGACAGCCTGGCGGTCTGGCGCGGCGTCGATCTGAAGGCGCTGTTCGAGGAGCATATCGGTCAGCGCGTCTGGATCGAGAACGACGCGAACGCCGCCGCGCTGGCGGAATATTATATCGGTGGCCTGATGCGGCGCTGTTCGACCGCGGTGGTGATCCTGCTCGGCCACGGAATCGGTGCCGGCGTGATCGTCGAGGGTCGCATCCTGCGTGGCGCAATGGCAAGCGCGGGCGAGATCGGCTGTCTCTATCCCAACACCGACGCGCGGCCGTCGACGCTCGACCTGCTGATCACGTTGCGCGCGGCGGGATGCGAGATCCATTCGCTGGTCGATTTCGACGCCGCGATCGCCGGGTACGAGGACGTCGTCGATCGCTGGGTGCGCCGTGCCGCCGCGCAGATCGCGGTGATCGTCAACTGGGGGATCGCCTGGATCGATCCCGGCGAGTTCGTGATCTCCAGCCCGCTACCCAATCGCATCCTCACCGCGCTGGTCGACCATATCGACTTCGCGGCGATGCACATCGGCGATCACGTGGCGACGCCGCCGCGGATCTCGGTGTCCACGCTCGAAGGCGCCGCGGCGACGATCGGTGCAGCGTTGCTGCCGATCCACGCTACGACGCTGTCCTGATACCACGCGACGCAGGGACGGACTTCGCGGACTGAAGCCTTAGCGGGCGTTCTTCACATAGCGGTCGAACCACGCGATCGACCGCTGGCGGACGTCGGCGGACTGTTCCTGCCCGGTGACGCAGTGGCCGGCATCGGGATAGATAACGAGGCTGACCGGCACGTTGCGGTCCTTCAGCGCATGCCACCATTCGATCGACTGGGTCGGCGGCACTTCGATGTCGCGCTCGCCGACATAGATGAAGGTCGGCGTCTTCGCCCGCTTGGCCTGATAGATCGCTGACACGTCCTCATATGCCTTCATATCGTCGTACATCGACTTGCCGAAGAACGGCAGCATCCACTGGTCGATGCCGTTGGTGCCGTAATAGCTGACCCAGTTCGACAGGCCGGCGCCCGCGACGATGCCCTTGAAGCGGTCCGTCTGCGTGTTCGCCCACATCGCCATGAACCCGCCATAGCTGCACCCGCCGAGGCCGAGCCGCCTGTCGTCGACCGGCGCGACGCGCTCGACCGCATCGACGCCGGCGAGGATATCGCGCAGGTCGCCACCGCCGAAATCGCGCTTGTTGGCCGCGGTGAACGCCTCGCCCTGGCCGTAACTGCCGCGCGGATTGGGCAGGAACACGTAATAGCCCGCCTTCACCAGCGCGGCGTTGAGCGAGGTCGGATAGAGATAGTTCGGCGTCGATGCGGCCGAAGGACCGCCGTGGACGATGGTGATCATCGGCGCCTTGTCGCTCGGCGCGACGCGCGGCGCGAGCAGCCACCCCTGCACGTCGTAGCCGTCGTTCTTCCAGCTTATGCTGCGCGCGGCGGCGAGCGCCGGGGCGGCGTCGTTGTCATGCGTGAGTTGTTTCACCCCGACACCCTGGTTGGCGATCGGTCCCGCATAGATCGCTGGCGCACGTTCGTAATCCTGCACCACCGCCGCGGCGATCCGGCCATCGGCGGAAAACGCCGCCCGGCCGTCGCCCGCCGTCGTGCTGACCGGCTTCGAAAAATTGGTGACGACCGACTGGCCCGGTGTCAGCGTCCCGAACTGGACCTTGTCGCCCGCGAGCGTCACGACGCGCAGCCCGGACTGGCTCCAGTCGATCGTCGTCACCGTCGCCTTGGCACCCTGCGTGATGTTGCGTGGAGTCCCGCCGCCGAGCCCGACCGTGTAGACGTCGCCACCGATCGATCCGAAATCGCTCATCAACCCGCCGATATAGGCGACCGTGCGCCCGTCCGGCGAAACCCTCGGCTGGTTGATCTGCGTCGCCGGCTTGGCGATCGACCGCACCGCGCCGGTCTGCGCATCGATCGCATCGAGCGTCGCCACCCACCAGTTGTTGTCGCCATTGCCGAGCGCGGTCGTCGCGACGAAGCCGCGTCCGTCCGGCGTCCAGTCATATTCGTAGACATAGCGTCCGGCGGGGGAGAGGGGCTTCACGCTCGTGGTCGTCCGCGTCAGGTCGAACACCGCGAGACGCTGCTCATCGTTCTTCTCGCCGATCTCGCCGATCATGCGGACGCCCGCCTGCGTCGCGCCCGATTCCTTGGCGGCGCCCAGCGTCACCAGCAACGCGACCCGCTTGCCATCGGGCGAAACGCGCGGCGTCTGCGCGATGCCGCCGATCGTCGCGACGGTGCGGGTGGTCTTCGCATCGGCATAGGTCAGCGTGACGGTCCCGGCGGCAGTGTCGCGGCTGAGAAATACCAGATCGCCATTGGGTGCGAAGGTCAGCCCCGCATAGCTGCAGCTCGGACACGGATCGATCGTCCGCAGCACATGGCCGTCGGCGGCGCTGCGGATCGTCACGACGCCGTGCGCGCCATTGCCCTCGATCGTCGCCAGGCGGTCACCGGTGGCGGACAAGGCCAGACCGCCATATTGGTGCAGCGTCTGGGCGGAGGCCGGCGATGTGGCGGCGAGAAGGGCAGCAGCAAGGGTAAGACGCATCGAAAGCTCCGGCAGACGGCAGGTGTCGCCTTGCTTACCGCGTCCACCCCAACCCACAAGTGCCGCCGCGCCAACCAAATCGATGATCGTCCTTTAATATGAACGGCATCGCCGCCGATCGTACGTCAGACCGCCCCGCGCGTGACCTTCCAATAGGTTGCGTACCGCTCGTGCGCGATCCGGTGATACGGGATCAGGCGGATCGGCTGCCCCTCGGCCGATACTGTCGCAAATTCGAGCGGCTTGGAGCCGGGACGTATCGCCGCCGCCATCGTGGCGGGATCGCCGGCCAGAGTCGGCGCCGCGAACGGCACGGCGTTATACTCGCCATATTTGCGCTCGCTGACGATGATGTCCGACCCCGCCGCCAGTCCGTCACGGCCGAGCGCACCCGCGAGCACCAGCGGGCCGTAGGTGAACGCCACGATGTCGGGCGCGGCGGGTGCATGCTGCACCGCGACGTCCATCGCGAGCCGTAGTTCGACTCGGTCGCCATCGCGCCACGTCCGCGCGACGTCGACATAGCGGCCGGGCGCGGTCGAGCGCGCGGTCTCGACGCCATTGACCAGCACGACCGCGGTTTCGCTCCAATGCGGATGCCGCAGTTTCAGCGTTGCCGTGGTCGGTCGCTTCGAATTCCATCGCAGTGTGGTCGTCGGCGTCTCGGGGAAGCTCGTCGTCTGCGTGACGACCGCGTCCTTGTCGCGCCATCGCACCGACGACGGCAGGAACAGGTTGACGTAGAGCGCGTCGGCATCGTGAAAATAGATCGAATCGCGGTATTTGACGTGGTTCTCCATGCCGGTGCCGGTGCAGCACCAGAACGAGTGCTCCGGGGTGTGGTACAGTTTCATGTACCCCGGACGCGCGCCCTGGAAATACGTCGCCATCCCGCTATCGGGATCCTGCGAGGCGAGGATGCCGTTATACAGCGTTCGCTCGTAATAATCGACATACGCCACCTGCGGATCGTGCAGGAACAGCGCCCGTGTGAGCTTGAGCATATTGTGCTGGCAGCAGGTCTCGGACCCCTTGGCCGAGAAGACGTGATCGGCGAAATCGGCCATCGGGAAGAAATGCTCGTTGTCGCCGTGCCCGCCGGTCGCGAACGACCGGGTCAGCGCCACTGTCTGCCAGAAGAACGCCGCCGCCGCATGATATTCGGGCTTGCCGGTGATCTCCCACACCCGCTGGTAGCCGATGATCTTGGGCAGTTGGGTGTTCGCGTGCATCGCGTCGAGCATATCGCGGCGCTTGGCGAGCGGAATCAGGATCGCCTTCTGCGCGAACCGCTCCGCCAGCTGCCGATACTCCGCCTTGCCGGTCATCGCGTACAGGTCGGCGAACACCTCGCTCATGCCGCCATGCTCGGTTTCGAGCATCGTCTCGAACTGCACGTCGCTCAGCGGCCGCGTCGCGATCACCGCCCAGTCGGCGAGTTTCAGCAGCACCGCGCGCGCCGTCGCGCTGTCCGCCAGCACCGCCCCGTCGCGCAAACCGGCGTACACCTTGTGCAAAGTATACCACGGTACCCCGGTGATCGGCTCGCCCCGCAGATGCGCCGCCACCAATGCGGCGCCATCGGGAAAGGCACAGACCAGTCCGCTGTTCGCGGCTTTCTGACAGGCGGCCAGTTCACGCGCGATATAGTCGACCCTGCGTTTGTACGAGGCGGTGCCGGTCGACCGATACGCGAGCGCACACGCCGACAGATAATGGCCGAGCGTGTGGCCGTGGCAGTTGATGTCCGCCCAGGTCGGATCGGACTCCCAACCACCATAGACTGGCGCCCTAGGTTTCAGTCCGGCGTTCACGCGAAAATTGTGCAGCATCCGGTCCGGCTGCAACGTCAGCAGATACGCCTCGGTCTGGCGCTGCGCATGCAGGAACGGACTGTCGCCCAGCGTGACGTCGGAGAGATCGAACGGCGTCACCGTCGCCGCCGGGTTCGTGGCAGCGTTCGGCGCGGGCAGGGCGGCGATCGACCGCGTGTCGACCAGCAACGACCCGGCCGACAGCGCGGCAGTCCCCGCACTCACGAGAAAATCCCGGCGCGAACCGCCCCTGCAACAGTCGTCAGCCATGCCCGCTCCTAAGATCATCACGCGTCTTGTTGGAGTATTTGATAGCAGCATTCGACCGTGGATAAAGCGGGAACTGGTCGACTAACTGAAGGCGACGCTGCCAGCGGGCGACCGAGGGAACGTCGGAGCCGCGACTTCGCTTTTATTCAAATGTGCGTCATATTCGCCGGGAGGAGCAAAGAATGCCAAAGGTCCTCGAGAAAGTCGCCTTGCCACGTCGTGCAGCGCGGCAGTGTGCCATCCGCTCGGCAGCATGTCGGTCGTGAGGCCCGTACCCGATCCCGTCGGTCCGGGGCAGACGAGCGTGTGGCAGTTCCCCCGACCGGCGATCGCCGAACCGACCTCGCGCCATATCGTGATGGAGCATCGCGGCGTTATCCTCGCGGACACGCGGTCAGCGGTCCGCACGCTAGAAACCAGCCATCCGCCAAGCTATTATATCCCGCCCGAAGACGTCTTGGCCTCGGCTCTCCGGCGCTCGGGACGAGGGTCATTCTGCGAATGGAAGGGGCAGGCGATCTATTACGACGTCGTGATCGCGGGCGACGTGTTCCCCGACGCGGCCTGGAGCTATCCGACCCCGACGTCGTCCTTCGCCAGCCTGCGCAATCACATCGCCTTCTACGCGACGCCGTTCGACCGATGCCTCGTCGATGGCGAACGCGTCATCCCCCAGCCCGGCGGCTTCTACGGTGGGTGGATAACCACAGACCTCGCCGGCCCGTTCAAAGGCATTCCTGGCAGTCGGTTCTGGTAGGGGCGGCAAGAGCACCATTTTAAGACGAACGAGCGGGCACCGGAAAACCCTAATAGTCATTAAAAGTTAGGGTCTCGCAGTGCCGGCTTAACAAGTTAGTGAAAACTAACCGTGATAAGGCACGCCCGACATGCGCCTGGGACGCATGTCCAACGATTTGTCTCAGCCGAACGGATCTTCGGGCTGATCGGGCGTGCCGTGTACCTGGTAAAAATAGTTGTAGCATTCGAGATAGGTCGAATAACCGAGCGCCTTCCAGCCATTGCTCAAGCACACACTGCGAGCATAGTCGCTCGCTGGATCACTGCCAGCGATCGACGGCTGAGACATTCCGACCAATGCTGCGGCGAGGGTTGCGACAACAGCTAAGCGAGACTTGTTCATAGACCTTCTCCCTGATGCGGAATCACTCCGACACCGGCAGGCTATTCCGCCCGAGGAGATAGGTAAATAGCCCATACTAATTATAGAGGTTCGTGACGGCGGTGTCGCTACTGTTCAAGGCCCGCCTGGGGAGACAGATCGAACTGTGCCTGTCACTATTGCCGAGCGTCGGGCTGGTTCGATCAGGAGAAATTGTCATCTCGAGTCGCTTCCGTCGTCTACCTGAATCGGATCATCGCCCGCCGACGCTAGGCCGGCGGACGGGTAATCTATTCGTCTTCAGGGTCGATGTTGACGCCACTCAGCAGATCGGTGTGTTTCTCGATACCAGCCTGCGACCTGGTAAGCAGGTCTTTCAGCAAACGTCGCTCGCCCTCGACGTGATCTTCTTCAGGACCTTCTTCATCGGGTCGTGTGCCGACCATAGGTGCTTCAGTACGTCGGTGTAGAATCTTCGGGTGCAGACGCGGGTTCGTCTTTGAGTTTCCACCGCGCGATGTGTGCGGTGGTTGGTCTTGAATTTCAAAATCGCGAGGGTTCGGTGTTGCGGTGTCAGCCGGCGCCTGGCTTGGCTTGCTCTTCCTCGTAGCGTGCGTCGGTGCCGATCTTGCCGTTCGCCTCGGCTTCGGCGATGCTCGACGACGCTGATCGTGCGGCCTGCGGCGGCGATCGCATGGGGTTCGCGATCGGCATCCGGGTCGGCGGCTATCGTCGTACGGTCACCACCGCCAGAACCTGCGACGCCGTTGGCCGCACTGCCGCCTCCTTCGCTGCAACCATGGACGTCGTCGCCGCCGCGGGGCGAGTCCGATACGCCGTCCGGGGCGCCCTTGCTTGCCGGATTGCCGGGAACGGGAGTGTGAACCTTGTCACTCATCGGTACGTCCTTCTGAATGGAGCGGATCAATAGAAGGTCGCACCGGTCCACTCGACATGCGTGGACCGGTGCGGAAAGGGGTTACGGTCGCAGCACGACCTTGATGACGCCGTCCTGCTTGTCGCGGAACTTCTGGTACATCTCGGGCGCATCCTCAAGGCTTGCCGGGTGCGTCACGACGAAGCTCGGGTCGATATCGCCCGCCTCGATCCGCGCGAGCAGTGGCTTGGTATAGGCCTGGACGTGCGTCTGGCCGGTCTTGATCGTCAGCCCCTTGTTCATCATCGCGCCGATCGGGATCTTGTCGCCCATCCCGACATAGACGCCGGGGATCGACACCGTGCCGCCCATCCGGCAGCTCATGATCGCCTCGCGCAGCACGTGCACGCGGTCGGTCGCGAGGAACGTCGCGGCCTTCACCTTGTCGATGATCGCGTCGACAGCGCCGTGCCCCGAGGCCTCTGCGCCTACCGCATCGATGCAGCTGTCGGGACCACGACCCTTGGTGCGGAACTGGAGCTCGTCATAGACGCTGTCGACCTCGGCGAAGTTGATCGTCTCCGCACCACCGGCCTCGGCCATCGCCAGGCGCTCAGGAACTTCGTCGATCGCGATCACGCGACCGGCACCAAGCATCAGCGCGGAGCGGATCGCGAACTGCCCGACTGGGCCGCAGCCCCAGATCGCAACGGTATCGCCGGCCTCGATGTTGGCGTTCTCGGCGGCCATATAGCCTGTCGGGAAGATGTCCGAGAGGAACAGCGCCTGGTCGTCGGTGACATTGTCGGGCACCTTGATCGGGCCGATATCGGCCATCGGCACGCGCAGATACTCGGCCTGACCGCCGCAATAGCCGCCCAGCATGTGGCTGAACCCGAACAGGCCGGCGGGCGAATGGCCCATCGCCTTGATCGCCATCTCCGAGTTCGGGTTGGTCCGCTCGCACGCCGAGAACAGACCCTTTCGACAGAAGAAGCAGTCGCCGCAGCTGATCGTGAAGGGCACGACGACGCGGTCGCCGATCTTCAGATTGGTGACTTCGGACCCGAGTGCCACGACGACGCCCATATTCTCGTGTCCTAGAATGTCGCCGGCCTGCATGGTCGGCTGATATCCGTCGAGCAGATGAAGGTCGGACCCACAGATCGCGCAGGCCGTAACCTTGATGATCGCGTCACGCGGATGCTTGATTTCTGGGTCGGTGACCGTGTCGACCCGAACGTCACCTTTTCCATGCCAAACCAGTGCACGCATCAGAGAATCTCCATAATAGAATCATAGTAATGAAATCGCGAACATCGCAGATGTCGGTCGATCGATTTGGAAGCCATACGATCTCGCGGCCAACGTCGGGTTGCTGCGCTTCCACGTTTCCGCCGTGCGCCAGCGCATGTTCTGGAGAGTATAGCGATTCGAGCGGCATCATCGTTCCTGTCGCCGGCCAATATCCGCGATTTAAATTTTGTGTTGATCGATATCAGTATCGATCACGATGAATTAATATCGGTAAAAACACGAAAATATCTAAAAATCATATAGGGTTGGCAAATAGCGCCGATCATCAACTTCGTTACGAGTGCGATATAGTTCCTGTGCGTTGTTGTGCGGGATCGTGTCGGCATTCGAAATATCGGGGTAAGCGGGGCCAATTCTCGGATTGAACCGTTAGGATGCTGTCGCACGCCGCACATTCTGTTCGACGGCGGCGCCTTGATGCCGCTGGGGCAGTTCGATCAGCGTGCCCGATCAGCGGGCGTATGATTTCAGTTTCAGGACACCCTTATGAAGATCAAAGCCATTCTCTTCGATATCGACGGTACGCTCGTCGATACCAACGACATGCATGTCGTTGCTTGGGAAGAGGCGTTTGCTACCGTCGGTGCATCGTTCGACCGCCAGGTGATCCACGACCAGATCGGCAAAGGAACGGACATGCTCGTGCCGACGCTCTTGCCCGACGCGGACGAGGATCAGCAGCAAGAGCTGGGCGACACGCACGGCGCGATCTTCCAGGCAAAATTTCTGAAGGCCGCCAAGCCGTTCGCGCAGGCGCACGCGCTGTTGGCGCATGCGCATGGTCTGGGGCAGTGCGTCGTCCTGGCATCGTCGGCGTCGGAGACCGAACTCGACCACTATATCGATCTGCTCGAAGCGCGCGACCTGATCGCCGCAACGACGAGCAGTGACGATGTCGAGAAGACCAAGCCCGCGCCCGACATCTTCGCGACCGCGCTCAAGAAACTGTCGGGGATCGACCCCACCGAAGTGATCGTCGTCGGCGACACGCCTTATGATATCGAGGCAGCGAAGAAATGCGGCATTGCTGCGGTCGCGGTTCGATCGGGCAAGTTCAGAGACGAGCAACTGCAATCTGCGGGCGCGATCGCGATCTACGACGACGTGGCGGCCTTGCTCGCCGGCTACGCGACCTCGCCGCTGGGGCGTTGATCGAGATGGGCATCACTCTGAAACTCCTGCGCGATCAGGTGATCGTCGTCACCGGCGCAACCAGCGGCAACGGCCTCGCGACCGTCGCGGAGTCTACGCGGCGTGGAGCGGTCGTCTGTCGGCCGTCGACGAACGCGTCGCGATCTGCGTCGTTGACGTTAGCGACATGGCATTTGCGCGGACGGGGTGGGGCTAACATAAATGTCGGCTCGATCCTCAGCGACCGCGCGATCGTCGAGCACCATATTGCAGATGCAGAAGCTCAACCCTGCTGCTCGGTGTTCTTGGTGCCGGTATCGCCGTGGCGCTCAGCCGAACGAGGGAAAGCCAGTGACGGCAGAGGCCGCAGGGGCAGGGGGCAGGGGCAGGGGGCAGGGGCCGTGGCGCCTTCGAACTTGTGCTCGTCCTCATTGCTCGGCGCGTTCGAGGCGGTGTCGACGAGGCGCTATACGAGCATGGCTTCCAGCCCGACTGGATCATCGGCGCATCGATCGGAGTCATTAACGGAGCGCTCATCACCGGTTCCGCCCCGATCGCCGGATCGAGACGCTGCGGGCATTCTGGCAGCCTACGCTTTTGTCTTCGCGAATTTGCGTTTGATGCGTTCTCAACCAGCTGTCGTACATACGCCGTCGGATGGACCGCCGCCTTGGGCCGCACCGGTATCTTCGGCCTGATGCCCTCCGCCGTGACCGCGTGGACCGACAACGCGCCGTCATCTTCCAAACCAGCCAGCTTGCCCCGACGTTCTTCATGCTGATGCAAATCAGTATTAAACTGGACTAGTTGGGTTTAGAACACGCAACCACAACATGAACCCTGCGTTAATATAGTCAGTTCCGACAGGAGCGGTTATCTTTTGATTTAAGGCTTTCCATCCCTTGTTCATCATGTCGATTGCCCTTGGCGGGTGCCTGAAAGGACCGCCTATTGAATTCGGCCTAACCGAAGATACGGGCGGACATATCACCTATGCGCTGGGAGCTGCCCAAGCGCTGGCGGCGCGGCACGATGTCGACAGGGTAGAGATCGTCACACGCTTGATCGAAGATGCGGACCTAGGCGCGGCCTATGCCGTGCCTTTCGAGCCGATAACAGAAAAACTCGCGATCCGTCGCATCGGAACCGCCGATCGGCAATATCTGTGCAAGGGCGCTGCGGCGGCTGATCGTCCTGCTTTCGCCGACGCGCTGCTTGCGCATATCGCAACGTTCGAGCAGCGCCCCGATGTGATCCATGCCCATTTTGCCGACGCCGCCGACGTCGCCGCGCTGGTTCGTGAGCGTTTCGGCATCCCCTTCATCTACACCGCGCACTCGCTGGGTATCGACAAGGGGAACTCGGCGCCGGGGCTGAGCCACGCCATGGCGCCGAGGATCTCCGAGGAGAATCGAGCGATCGCCGCGGCGGATGCGATTATTGCATCCTCGCGCGACGAGGCCGAGCGGCAACTGATGTCGTATCCCTCGGCTTGTCCCGCTAAGATCCACTGTGTGCCACCAGGGGCCGGCCTCGCCTATACCGCGCCAAGCGATCTGACCGGCGCTCGGGAGTTGATCGTGCCGTTTCTGCGAGAGCCAGACAAGCCGATGATTCTCGCCATTGCGCGGCCCGTCGCCAAGAAGAACCTTAGTGGCCTGATCGATCTTTTTGCGACCGATGCACGGCTGCGCGATCGCGCTAATCTAGTGATCGTGGCGGGCCTGCGCGATGGGCCCGATACGGGCGAGGAGGAACAGCGGAGCGTCATCGCGGGCCTGCTCGCTGGGCTCGACCGACACGATCTTTATGGCACGCTGGCGCTGCCCAAGCGCCATACGACCGACGATGTTGCCGCGCTCTACGCTCTTGCGCGGGAAACGCGGGGTATCTTCGTCAACCCCGCGCTGACCGAACCCTATGGATTGACGCTGACTGAGGCTGCCCTGCACGGGTTGCCGGTGGTGGCGACCTGCCATGGCGGTCCTGCGGACATCGTCGCGCGGTTGAGGCATGGCATCGTTGCCGATCCGCGTGACCATGCGAGCTTCGCGGCTGCGATCAACGCGTTGCTCGATGATGAGATCGAATGGGCACGTGCTTCGAGCGCCGGGCGCGTCAATGCGCGGACGCTTGATTGGCATGGATACGCCGCGCGGTTCGTCGCGATCGTCGACGGTCTTTCCACGGTTGCTGCGGTGAAACCGCGCGCGTCGCGGTTATTGCTCTGCGATATCGACAATACACTGACCGGATGCACCATCGGAGCGCATGGCATGGCGGCGTATCTCAAGGCCGAGCCAAACCTCGCCTTCGGGGTCGCGACCGGACGGTCGCTGCAGGAAGCCGAGCGGTTGCTCGGGGAATGGGGGCAACCCGCGCCCGACGTTCTGATTACGTCTGTTGGCGCGGAAATCTACTGGCGTGACGGTGCCCGGCTCGCCGCGGATGCCGACTATGCTGCGCATATCGATCGCGGCTGGGACGCGGCAGCGGTCGATGCGCGTATTTCGGGCCTTCCAGGAGTCGAGCGCCAGCCGGCCGTCGAGCAACGGCGCCACAAACGGAGTTATTTCGCGGAGGAGCCTTCAGTAGTCGCTGCCATCCGCAGGTCGGTCGTCGATCTGCCGGTGCGCGTCATCCACAGTCACGGACGACTGCTCGACATCGTTCCGGCGCGTGCCGGCAAGGGCGCGGCGATGAAATGGGCGGCGCGCGCCTTGGGGGTGGCGCCCGATCAAGTCTATGCCGCGGGCGATAGCGGCAACGATCTTGATATGCTCGCGCAGTGCCACAACGGCATCCTTGTCGCCAATTACAGTAAGGAGCTAGCCGAACTGATCGGGCGCCCGACAATCTACCTTGCACGGCGTGCGCATGCCGCCGGCGTCGTCGAGGGCATGCGCGCCTTTGCCATGGCGCGCGCGGCATGAAGCGGCCGATCGGGTATTTTGTCCATCATCAAGGGCGGGGACATGCCGAGCGGTCCGCGGCGATTGTCAACGCGTTGCCCGGCGACCAGCCAGTCGTGCTGTTCTCGGCGCGCGCAGACATCTTTCCGCCGCTCGCCGCGAACGTGACGCTGCGCACGATTCCGTCGCTGTTCGAAGCGGTCGGTGACGAGCCGGTCGGCTTGGCGAATGCACCGACGCCGGCCAGCCTCCATTGCGCGCCGCTCGGCTGGAAGAGCATCACGCAAGCTGTCGCGGTTATCGCGACCTGGTTTGATACCGCCCAGCCTGCACTGTTCATTACCGACGTGTCGGCGGAACTGGCGCAGCTTGCCCGGATCGCGTCGGTCCCGTGCGTAACCGTCCTCCAGCACGGCGACCGCAGCGATCCGGGGCATATGGCGGCGTATGAATCAGCGCTTGGGATCTTGGCGCCCTATGCGCCGTCGCTCGAGCAGCCTGGACGGCCGGCGTGGATGCTCGCGAAGACACACTATGCGCCAGGCGTGGGGGTTCAGATCGACGCGATCGAGCGGGACGCGGCCCGCACCGTGCTTGGACTGCCGCGCGATGCCGAGATCGTCGTTGTTATCGCCGGCGGCGGGGGCACTGGCACGCCTGCAACCCCACTCACGCTCGGCGCACGCGCCGAGCCCGACGTGCTTTGGCTGACGATCGGGTCGGTCCAGCAGGAGTGGCACGCGACGGCGCCGGGCAACCTTAAGCATCTCGGGTGGGTCGATACGCCAGCGCTGTACATCGCGGCCGCGGATCGTGTCGTATCCTCGGCGGGCAATACGACGGTCCACATGATAGCGGCGGTCGGCCGGCCTTGGATCGTCGTACCCGAATGGCGCTATTTCGACGAACAGCTGTGGAAAGCGCGGGTGCTCGATCAAGATGGCGCCGCGATCATGCTCGAACATTGGCCGTCGCATGTCGGGGCATGGGCGCGAGCCTGGACGCGCGCCGCATCGCTCGACGTTTCGCGACAACGCGCACTCTACGACGCCAATGCGGCGCGCAACGCCGCATCATGGATTTCGCGCGTGACGGACTCGGCCTGGACGCCGGTCGGCGTCGCACCGGCGCCCGAACTTGCCCCTGCGGATCATCCTATCAGTGAAGGCCTACGATGACTGTCTCGATCTGTACGCTTGCCCATGGACGCTCGGACCACTTGGCCAACGTCGTCCGCTCTCTCGATATGCAGACGCAAACGCCCGGCGAACTCGTGATCGCGGTGATGCAGAGCGAGGCGTATGAGCTGCCTGAGACACGGTTTCCGGTGCGGCAGATCATGATGGGCTCCGACGGCATCCCGCTGGCATCGGCGCGGAACGCCGCTGCCCAGGCAGCGCATGGCGAACATCTGATCTTTCTTGACGTGGACTGCATTCCGGAGACGTCGCTCGTCGCGGACTATCGGGCGCAGTTGCGGTCGGTCGATGCGGTGCTGATGGGCGAGGTCTTGTACCTGCCGTCGGGGGCCACGGCGGGGGGGCTCGATTTCGACCGGTTCGCCGCGATCGGGGTCAAGCATTCCGAACGGGCGGGGCCACCGGTCGAGGCGCTCGGCGATTGTACCGACTATCGCTGTTTCTGGTCGCTCAACTTCGCGATGCGGCGCGCAACGTTCCTCGCGCTCGGCGGGTTCGACGAACGCTATGTGGGCTATGGCGGGGAGGACACAGATTTCGGGCGCGTCGCGATGACCGCAGGCGTGCCGATCAACTGGGTGCGTGGGGCGCGGGTCTATCATCAATACCACCCGCATCACATGCCACCTGTCCACCATGTCGACAGCGTGATCGCCAACGCCGCGCGCTTTCGCGAGAAATGGGGGCATTTCACCATGGAGCATTGGCTCAAGGCCTTCACGCTGATGGGCCTGATCACGCTGCGCGACGGCGAGTATGTACGGCTGCGCGAGGTCAGGGATGATGATCTGGCGTTGACCCGGCAGCAGGTCGACCAGCCCTATGCGAGCACATCGGTAGTTCTGGCACAGCTCGAAATGCGCGAAGCTGCGATCGCCGCGGCATAGGAACGTTCATAGCCGGCCACCATCGATGTCAGCGAGAACAGCCGTTCGACCCTGTCGCGACATGCCGTGCGAGAAAGGGCCACCGACCTACTAATCGCGTTTGCGAGCGAGGGGGCATCGGTCGCGAGGACACCGCAGTCGCCTACAACTTCGCGCATTGCTCCGCGATCGAGCGCTGCGACGGGCACGCCGCAGGCCAACGCCTCAGCTGCGATCAAGCCAAACGGTTCGTCCCACATGGGGGTGGAGAGCAATACCGATGCCGAACCGACAGCATCGACCAAGGTTTGGCCGCCGAGAAGGCCGTGATAGACGCGACGATGATCAAGTAATGGAGCGACCTGATCGGTGAAGTAATCCATGCAGTCGACTGGCCCGATAACGTCCAGCTTCATGTCGGCGAGACGCGCGGCCTCAAGTGCCACTGCGGTGCCCTTGTTCGGAGTTATTCGACCAGCCCAGACCGCCCGAGCGTTGCCAGCCGGACGGAATCGCCAGCGTGAGGTGTCGATGCCGTTATGGACAACCGTTGCGGTCTCGGGTGGCGCGCTCCACCAAGTTGCCAGATGCGCCTGAGACGTGGTCGTCTGGCGCATCCAGGCTGCAGCGTTGGCACCGATGGAGTCGGCCAGTCCGGCAAATGGGGGCACGTGGAGCGACGTCACCATGGGTTTGCAATCGCGCTTCGCGAGGATGTGCAACGTCGGGTGCATCGTGTTGTTGTGAACGATATCGAAGTCACTACCGCTGATCACGTCCCATGCGTGACGAAAGGCGACGTCTTGGAATGCGGTGAGTTCCGGCGTTCCGTGCCACTGCGCCCAAGGCAGCACGGCCTCATAATGGCGTTCGGCAATGGGATGAAGCTGCAGCACGGGGTCGCTGTCGCCGCTGGCGAACAGCGTAACATCATGGCCGCGTGCGATCAGCGCTGTGACGAGCTGATGGCAATGCGCTTCCATGCCGCCCATGAACGGCATCGCAATCGGATGACGAAGATGGGCGATGACGGCGATCCGCAAAGGCGCGCATTTATCATTGGCCGCAGGTGCGGGTTTGGCAGACTCGGCGATGCTCATGAAGTTGAAACACCCCAAAGGCGCGATCGTGCCCACCAGCGTAACACCGCGCCCGAGAGAGAAGACCCCGGTCGAGGTTACAAAACTGGTTACAGTACGAGCCCGTTCCGGCCCAGACCTATAGGTGGGACCGAGCTAAATGCCAAATGTATATAGAGAAAAATGGTGGACGCACTTGGGCTCGAACCAAGGACCCGCTGATTAAGAGCCCTGCAGAATAAAAATAATCTGTGGTTTATCAATATGATAGCGAAGCTTTACGGACGAATAACAAGCTCTTTTTGCTCGGTGTTGTGGGGGGTGTAGCTTGGCTGTTGCTGCATGATGCAGCTGATTCGGTATTGAAGAGTATATTCTGCCTCTACTCGAACACCACAACGCCGTGGGACAAGTAACCGTACGGTTGAGTTAGAATATAACTATACTAGATGTGTGCTAAGTCACGCTAAAATTTGAAAATAAACCAAATTTCGACGACAAGGGTGCCAGTTGCTTCACTGTTGCTGGAGGTTCGGTTGCTCGGAAAATCTCTCACGGATGCTAAGGTTAGGGCCCTGCCTTTGATGCCGGAGTTGTACCGTGTCGCGGATGCGGAAATTAAGGGTCTGGGTCTGTCTGTGTATCCAACCGGCCGGAAGGTTTGGAATTGGAAAGGTAGGACGCCCGATGGCGTAAAGACGTTCACGCTTGGCAGTCACCCAGCTTACTCGGTACAAGCGGCCAGGGAGTTCGCATCGTCGATCATGCTGGAGAAGGAGAGGGGGCACGATCCTGTCCTGAGCGGTAGTGCACTGCCTTACGAGCCAGCCATCGTTTCGACTAAGACCGTAGATTGGGCGTTTGAGAGGTACATGGCTCAGGAAGGCGGTCAGAGAAAGTCTGCAGCCGAGAAGTGGCGTATCTACCGGAAGGACATTCAACCCATCCTTGGTGACAAATCTATCTACAAAATAAGGTATGACGATCTCGCGAGAATTGTACTAGAAAAGTCTGAAACCGCGCCGATCATGTCAAACAATATCGTTGCGTTGATCAAGCGCTTCTTCCGGTGGTGTGTCACAAAGGGTCGGGTAGTGACGAGACTAGAAGTAGACCCTTCCCAACACGTTGTGAAGCTCGAGAAAGCTAAAGAAGGTGATCGATTTCTCTCAGATTATGAACTGTCGATATTGATCTCCATTCTTAATGCGAGCGCATCAAGACTTGCAGAACCATCCTTGTTCATCCTTCTAACTGGAGCACGTCGCACCGAGGCTTTCGAGGCTCGCTGGTCCGAGTTTGATTTCTCGAAGGATACATGGACTCTGCCATCGGAACGCAGCAAAAATGGGAATGAACTTGTTCTCCCGCTCTCCTCACAAGCGATGCGCCTTTTGTGTAATCGCCGGCGCTTCGCGGGCAACTACGAGTACGTTTGGCCCGGTCGCAATGGCCCCGAACGACCACTGAGCGGGTACAGTAAGTCCGTATCAGGCATGCGTGAACTTATGGCCCGCATAGCGGCCCGTGATCGAAAAAACGTAGTTCCATGGTCCCTTCACGATCTCCGACGCAGCGTGGCAACGGGAATGACCGGGCTTCTCGATGACAACTTCCGGCCGCTCATCAGTACGGAGGTCGTGGAGCGCATCTTGAACCATAAACAGATCGGCATCCGTCGTATCTATAACCGTTGGGAGTACTTTGCAGAAAAGAAGCAAGCGCTTCAATTATGGGCTGATCATCTCGACAGCCTGATCCCACCTCCTTCGTAAGCTATCGTGCAGCCGCACGAAAAAATCGCCTACCGCTTGAGCGCGAGTCGTCAGGCAATCGGCACGGGTGGTAGGGCGATTTCCATTTCGGTCAGAAAGCGTGACGGCTGTTTGGCCCAACCGCGATACCGATCTGCGTAGGATAGACATAACCATTCACGAGCACGCGTAATTGCTACAAAGCAGTTTCGCCGCTCCTCTTCCATCTCAGCGCTATCCTCACCCGCTTTTAAGCTCTGAAAGCTGGGTAAGACATCTTCCGCTAAACCGATGACATAAACGTGATCGAATTCTTTACCCTTTGCTCCGTGGATCGTCATCAAAGAAACGGAGTCGGCCGGTAGAGGTGGCTCCTTCGACCGAAGCGCTAATTCCTGCAAAAACATTTCAAGCGGTGCATCACGACCTATAGACTGTCCGATGCTTCGGGAGAGGCTCATCCAAGCAGACTTGTCTTCGCCTACGTCATCCGCGATTTCATTCTCTTCGCTTGGCAATAATTCCAAAAACTGACTGATGAAGTCTCGAAAGCGTGATGGCTGTTCAGCAATTAATTCAGTCATTTCGGCCATGCTTTGTACTCGGCTATCGGAGTTCACTGAGACGGCTTGGATCCACTCCGCTAAGAAGGACCGGGCAGAAAGGTTGGCAGCTAAAACTAGCTCGTCAGAGCGCAGGTCGCTATCAAACCACCTATTAAACGCACCTATAAGAGCTTCGAACGCGCGCCGATCCATTGGACGGCTTGCGAGCCGAAGTGTGGCCGCCAGCCAGAGAAACTGAGCGGATCGAAAGTCATCGCGTCGAACAGCGAGATTCGCTGGGACGCTTAATGCGGCAAGCGCTGCGTGCATTTTGTCCAGCAGCGCCCTAGTGCGAGCGAGCACGACGACCTCGCTCCTGCGAGCGGGTGGGACCTGACTAATGCCTTCGGCTATTCCACTAACTTCGGCGTCCTCGCTTGAATAGCGCGCTACTCGAATATGTTGTTGATCTGGATAAAGAAGTTTGGTTTTACCGGCAAGTAGTGGCTGCTTGGTGGAAGTGCGCTGGGTATTATGGATTACGAGCTTGTTAGCAGCTGCAACGATGCTCGGAGGGCAGCGATAGTTCGTTGGAAGTTGTATTTCGGCGGGTTTGTAGTCTGCTCGGAATCTTTGTATTTGCTGATAACTCGCACCGTTCCACTGATATATAATTTGGTCGTCATCAGCAACGGCAAAGACGTTTTTGAATTCGTCTCCGGCTAATGCGCGTATCAGCCGATACTGCCCGTCGGTCGTGTCCTGAAACTCGTCGAACATCCAGTACGCGTATGACCTTCTATAGTGCATCGACACGCCTGGGAATTTGCTGACGAGCAAGTAGGCATTGATTATCAGGGAGCCGAAATCGAGCGCGTTCGACCGCTGTAGAGCCTCGTCATATGCTTTGTAGGTTGCCTCGACCTTCAGTCCCGTCGCAGTATCGCGAAAACGTAGTGCGCTACCTTCTGGGCCGATGAGTTGCGCCTTAAGCTTATCGATCACGGGTAAATAACGCTCACTGTCAGGGTCTAACGAAGCCTCTCTGATCGCATCTTTCAGGAGGTCCATGCGATCGGCCTCTAGCGAATAGATCGCAAAATCGGGCTTGATCCCTACGTGTGCTCCGTGTTGCTGAAGCATCTGCATACAAAAGGAGTGAAAGGTTCCGATTGCAGCCCGCTGCTGCTGGTCAGGTACGAGCGCAGCGACGCGCGCTGACATTTCGTCCGCGGCCTTGTTTGTAAATGTCAAAGCGAGAATCCGGAACGACCGGTCAGGCGTTTCATTCAAAATTCGCGCGACGCGGGTCGTAAGCACTCGAGTTTTGCCCGAACCCGGTCCTGCGAGCACGAACAATGAGCCGGCGTCCCAGCTTACCGCTGCCGCCTGAGCGTCGGTCAGCTCGTCCAATGCCTGTTGAACTGCGCTCATGGTTATTCCAATCCCTGAATGGTCGTTATGGCCTGCCGGAAGGCCGCAGGCATCCGTAAAGCTAGTGCGGGGTCGCGCGAGCATTGGTTCGCGAGCACTTGTGCGTATCCAGCTTTGTCGCCCTTGAGGGCGTCTATCAAGCCGGCGTCCGTTAAGATTGCGGCACCCGCCACGCCCAGTTGTGTAAGAATGGCCTTTAGCTCTGGCTGAAGACCGTCTGCGACCAGTTGCTGCTCCAAATATCCAGCCGGCAATTGGCTTACCCGCTGGGTCATAGCAGGGGCCGAAAATCCCCGGCGCGAGATTGAATTCACATATCGGTTGCCGGCATTGTCGCCATCCACAACCATTACCCAAGGATAACCTAACGCTCTAGCCAGCACAGCGAAGCTTTCTGGGTTTCCGTTGTTGACGGCATCAATCACAGAAATACCATGTTCGTCTAAGTTGTAGCCCATCCCCTGAGCGATCCCGTGCATTAGATGGTACTCGGATTGCCCCTCGACCAATAGCCATTTCCGAGCAAAAAATATCTCGCCTCTAATACGTCTCGCGTAAGTCTCTAACTTCTGGAGTTCATCGTCAGAAATGAACTCGGTTGACTTATCTTTAATGACTCTCAGCTTCGCGTGATATTGGGCCGTATCAGGTTGCCCAAAATACGCGACCAATAAAGCTTGAAAGATAACAGGTGGCATTTCTCCGCCGATTACCAACTCGCCAAGGCCGCTATCATATGAAATAAAGTTGGGGTTCGCGGCAAGGACGGCCGCAATAGAAGGAAGGTTCGGAAGTTGGACGCGGAACTCTTTTGGTAGTGAGAAGACGGCTGTCCCATTTGGAGTTGCTTTAACAACACGCAAATCTCGGAAGGGGACGTGTTGTAGGAAGTATGGGGAGTGGGTCGACACAATCTTTTGTCCCGGTAGCTCTCCAATGTGGCGAAACAAACTCCGGGCCGCTTGTGGATGAAGGTGAGTTTCGGGCTCTTCGAGCGCGAGCACAGCGGTACTTTCAGGCCTGTAAAGCTCAGGCAGTAAAAGGCTGAGAAACGATTTGAACAGGAACATAACGGACAAGCTTTGAACGCCTTGCCCGTGCCTCGCCAGCGGAAGCCATGGCTTTGCAGCATCCGTTTGATAGATGACCTCAGCTTTCGAAAGCAAATCCCACGTGTTCATGGGGAGCACGCGTAAATTTGCCTGTCCGGGGGTGCCCGATGTTGCAACTCGGCTAACTGCGGACAGCTCGTCCGATAATGTACCAAGCTTTGGATCGGCGTATAAGAGTTTTTTGTTAAGTAAGTTAAAAACTCGAATAGATTGTTTTTCGAGGTGTTCAGGAATTTGAACTGCTCGGAGTATTCTGCCCCAAAACTGACTTCCAGCTGAGAACTCGTCTTTAGCGTCGCGCAACGCGGCCAGATAGAACGCCGGTAAGAATGAGAAAAACTCTTGAAAGTTGGTCGACCTTGCGCCTCTGCCGACAAGGGGGCTGCGATCCACGTTTAGAAATTGCCAACTTGGTATGTATGCCTGCTCACCATCATCCCAGCCGCAGCTAACCCGCAAAATGATCGACGACTGACCCGTAATAGGGTTGAGCTGAATAATATCAGCCAGAGTTTCATGCAGCTCCTCCGGCCATTCATTCGGAGTGCTTTCCTGCATCTCAATTTCGATGACCACGGGGTCGCCCACTTTCGGATCCAAGCGGGTGGCACAAAGGTGGACGTCATATTCGGTGAAGCCGGTTCCTCGCTGCCCCCACCGCCGCGTCAACGCTATCCTGATCGCTTCTAAGATCGCGGTTTTCCCCGCGTTGTTGGGGCCTATGAGAACCGTCGTTTCGCTTAGGTCAATTTCGGCTTCGCGGATCGAACGGAAATTGGCGATTTTCACACGTTTGATTTGCACTTCAATGTCCCCCGAAGCGCGACGCTAACGATAGAACCTGATTTGCGCCAACTGCCAGTGTCCATTGCCGTCGATGGAGGTGCTGGCGGAGCGGCGATCCTCCCGCGTTCAAAGTGGCTCAGTCGCAAAGCGCGGTCAGCAAAATCTCCCGCCCTGCGGACGCAACATTGAGCCCGATGGATTCGTCCACTGGTGCACAAGATCGTCGAACGTCGGCCGCGATGACATATCGCAAGGCAGCTACTTTCGCTTCGCTGTTGCCCCGTTGTAGCTTGGAGATTGATCAGGGGGAGATCGCTGCGCGAAAATCAGAGCTAAGTGTCTGAAAAGAATGGTGGACGCACTTGGGCTCGAACCAAGGACCCGCTGATTAAGAGTCAGCTGCTCTACCAACTGAGCTATGCGTCCATTCCGGGGCGGTTTTTACGGCGCCCTGGTGTGGCGCCCCGCTGCTGGAGGGGCGCTGTTAGCAGACTCGACGGAGGCCGCAACCCCTTTTGTGCCTCCGCGGCGTGCTTTTTGCCTACCAGCCGACGGTTTTGCGATTTTGCCGGTCGATCGACATCAGGATTCCGAGGCACAGCAGCACGGTCATCTGCGCCGAGCTGCCGAAGCTCACCAGCGGCAGCGGGATGCCGACCACGGGCGCAAGGCCCATCACCATCATCAGGTTGATTGCGACGTAGAAGAAGATCGTCGTCGCTAGGCCGGCGGCGGTCAGGCGCGCGAAGCGGCTGTTGGCGCGCTGGCCGACCTCGATTCCCCAGCGGATCACCAGGATGAACGCGAGGATCAGCAGGCACCCGCCGACCAGACCCCATTCCTCCGCCATCGTCGCGAAGACGAAGTCGGTATGGCCCTCGGGGAGGTAGTCGAGATGGCTCTGCGTACCTTGGAGGAAGCCTTTGCCCCAGATCCCGCCCGAACCGATCGCGATCTTCGACTGGCTGATATGATAGCCGGTGCCGAGCGGATCGCTCTCCGGATCGAGGAAGATCAGGATGCGGTTGCGCTGGTAATCGTGGAGCAGGAAGTTGATCGCCAGCGGGATCGCCACCGCCGCAGCGATCGCGCCGCCCGCGAACAGCCGCAACGGCACGCCAGCGAGGAACATGATGGTCGCGCCGCCCGAGCAGATCATCAGCGCGGTGCCGAGATCGGGTTGCTTCATCACGATCCCGGCGGGAATGCCGATCAGCAGCGCGGCGGGCCAGATCGCGCCGAACCGCCGCGTCTCGTTGGCGGGCAGCATATCGTAGAATTTCGCGCAGGCGAGGATGATCGCCGGTTTCATGAATTCGGACGGCTGCAGGCGGATAAAGCCGAGGTCGAGCCAGCGTTGCGAGCCCCCCGAGACCTTGCCGAGGATCTCGACCGCGACCAGCGACAGCACGATCAGCACGTAGGCGGGCAGGGCGCCCGCCTTCCAGGTCCGTTCGGGGACGTAGGACAGCGCGATCGCGCCGCCCAGCAGCACGAAGAAGCGCAGACCTTGCGATAGTGCCCAGGGCCGGAGCGAGCCGCCCGCCGCGGAATACAGCACGACCTGGCCGAAACAGCCGATCGCGACCACCAGCAGGAGGACGCGCCACGGTAGTTTGGCAAGCGGTTCGGGGACGATGCGGTTCATGGACGGCGCTTGTTTTCGGTCATTGCTGGCGATCCCGCGAACCGTCTTCGGCGACGGTATTGCCGGGGGTGGTGAGTGCCTCCTGCGTGGCGTTGGCCATGTCGGTCGCGTTCTCGACCGCGGGCGCGTCGCTGGGCACGATCGCGTCGGTCTTGGTGGCGATCGCCGCGGGGGGCGCGGATTGCGCGGCACGGTACGCCTCCGCGGTCGCCGCCATGCGCGTGCGGATGTCGCCGCCCCAGGTCGGTTCGACCTCGGCGAGCGACTTCAGCGCGCGCTCGCGGTCGAGCATATAGGTCATGATGTCGCGGCCGATCATCGGGGTGTCGAGGTTGCGGACGGTATGGCCGTTATGCTCCAGCACTACCGCCAGCGCGTAACGCGGATTGTCGGCAGGCGCGAAGCCGATGAAGAGCGCATGGTCACGCATCTTGAACGGGAGCTGCCCGTTTTTGAGCACGCCCGATCGGCGCTCCGCCATCGTGATCCGGCGGACCTGCGCCGTGCCGGTCTTGCCCGCGATCGCGACGCCGGGGATCAGCAGTTTCGCCGCGCCGCCGGTGCCGCCCTGGTTGATCACGCCGAACATCGCATCGCGAACGCGTGCGAGATGCTCGGAATCGATCGCGAGGGTAGGGGAGTCGCGGTGGACATGGTCCGCGAGGATGCTCGGCTGCAACGCGCGACCCGAGGCGAGACGCGCTGCCATAACCGCAAGCTGCAACGGGTTGGCGAGCACATAGCCCTGGCCGATCGACGCGTTGAGCGAGTCCGCGACGGTCCAGTCATGCTTGTACTTCTTCAGCTTCCACGCTGGATCGGGCACCGTGCCGTAGCGCTGCGTCGAGAAGGGCAGATCGAACTTCTGTCCGAGCCCCAGCGTGCGCGCGATCGGCGCGATCGCGTTGTAACCGACCCGCCGCGCCATCTCGTAGAAATAGATGTCGCAGCTCTGCATGATCGCGTTCTTGAGATCGAGCGGACCGTGGCCGCTCTTCTTGTGGCAGTGGAACACGCTGGTCCCGAGCCGCATCGCGCCCGAACAATTGACGCGGGTCAGCGGATCGACGCCCGCATTCATCAGCGCGAGGCCGTTCATCGGCTTGACGGTCGAGCCCGGCGGATACAGCCCCTGCGTGACCTTGTTCATCAGCGGCACGTGGTCGTCGTCGCTCAGCATCTGCCATTCGAGATGGCTTATCCCGTCCGAAAAACTGTTCGGATCATAGGCAGGCATCGACACCATCGCGAGCATCTCGCCGGTTCGGCAGTCGAGCACCACCACCGAGCCGGAATTGGTGCCGAGCCGTCGCGCAGCATATTCCTGAAGTCCCGCGTCGATCGTCAGGCGTGCAGTCTTGCCGGGGATGTCGGGCTTGGTGGCCAGTTCGGCGACCAGCTTGCCACGCGCGGTGACCTCGACGCGTTTGGCGCCGGCAACACCGCGCAGTTCGGACTCGAGCATCTTCTCGAGCCCGTCCTTGCCGAGCTTGAAGCCGGGCGTGACTAGCAGCTGATCATGCGTCTTCTTATACTGTTCGGCGTTGGGCACGCCGACGTAGCCGGTCAGGTGCGCGACCGCGGCGCCCGCCGGGTAATTGCGCGCGAACCCGCGGGTCGGCGCCACGCCGGGGAGTTCGGGAAGCCGCACACTGACCGCGGCGAACCGCTCCCAGTCGAGATTTTCCGCGACCTGGACGGGCTGGAAGCCGGCGGCGTGGTCGAGGTCGATCGCGATCCGCTCGACTTCCTCGGGCGGCAGCTGGAGGATGCGGCCAAGCAGCGGCAGCACGCGCTCCTTGTCGCGCAGGCGGTCGGGGATGATGTCGACGCGGAAATCGGTGCGGTTGTTGGCGATCGGCACGCCGTGGCGGTCGACGATCCAGCCGCGGCGCGGGGGCAGCAGCGTCATGTTGACGCGGTTGCTCTCCGACAGCATCGTGTAGCGCTCGTTCTGGGCGATTGACAGCCATGCCATTCGTCCCGCGAGCATGAGGCCGACCGCGCCCTGCGCCGCGCCCAGCATCCACGCGCGACGCGAGAAGCTGTACGCCTGCGACATCTCGGTAACGATGCGGGGAGTATTCCTCACTCGGCACCGCGCTTGTTCTGGATCGCCGCGACGATCCGCGCGGCGAACGGAAACATGAGGATCGTGACGGCGATCTGCGCGATCAGGATGGTGTCGACATGCGCGCCGACCGGCACCGCGATAAAGCGCCCGACGATGATGCACAGCGCGATCAATCCGCCGGCGATCAGCCAGTCCTGCCAATAGTCACGGAAGGCGAGCCGCTGTTCGATCATGTCGATCGCAACGAACGCTAGCGACCACATCAGCACCGCGCTGCCAAGCGGCTGGCCGCTGACGAGATCGTCGAAGAAACCGAGCGGTGCCGCCGCCCAGGGCCGGAATGCGAACCGCGCGAGCAGCCGCCACGCCAGCAGCATGACGAAGCCGAACGGCGGGAGGAGCGGGATCGTCGCGACGACCGGGATGATCGTGACCAATGATCCCGCCATTACCGTCAGCCAGGGGATCGCGCGTGCGCGGCTCGCCGGCAGCTTGGTTTCGAACGGCTTGTAGTCGACGCTGTCGACGACGCGCGGGCGGTTCATTGCCGCGTCACCGGGCGAGGCGGTGGCACCGGCATGAACATCCGCTCGACCAGCGCGAAGTCGATCGTGTCGGGGTCGGCGAACGTCCGCGCCATCACCGAATCCGATCCCGCCTTCATCACCCGCGCGACGGGCACGCCGGGCGCATAGATACCGCCGGTGCCGGTCGTCACGAACACGTCGCCGGCGTTGAAGCGCACATTGGTCGCGTTGACCGAACGGATGTCGATCATCCCGTCGCCGCGCCCGGCGGCGATCGCGGGCAGGCCGTCGCGCGTCCGGCGGACGGGGACGATGCTGTCGCCGTCGCTCAGCAACAGCACGCGCGCCGCATTCGGCCCGGTCTCGACCACGCGGCCGATCAGCCCATCGGGGCCGCGGACCGGCATGCCGGGCAACACGCCGCTCCACCGTCCGGCGTTGAGCAAGGCATAGCGGCGCCCGCTCGACGCACTCGAACTCACCAGCCGCGCGGTGACCACCGGATCGGGCGACCGGTCGCGGATCGCCAGCAGCGTGCGGAGGCGGCGATTGTCATAGGCGATGGTCCGCGCCCGCATCAGCAACGCGCGCGTGCGGTCGCGATCGGCGCGCAACGCGACGTTCTCCTGCTTGACGAAGAAGTAGTTGCCGATCGCATCGGGGACACCGGCGATGCCCGACCCGACCGACGCGAGCCCGGTCGAGACCGGAGTCGTCACCCCCGCCATTGCCATCCGCAGCGCGGCGAACGCGGGCGGATTTAACGTCGACGCGACGAGCAGCACCAGGCCCACCACCGCACCGGCGACGGCAAGCACATAGCCCAGGAACACACTATATTGCCGACGCCGGGAAAACCCCGTGCGCCGGTCGCGGGCTGGCGCCATGCGCCTGTCCCCCTGTCCTCTGGCGCCGCCAAGGCGCGGGGGGCGGTCCCCGCGACTCGAACGGTGCGATTTCGTGTCCGCGTGTCTTACAACAAAACCAATCGGTTAGCCGCTCATCAGGACGCCGCGGAACAGCGGGTCCTCCAGCGCGCGACCGGTGCCCAGCGCGACGCAGGTCAGCGGGTCCTCGGCGACCGTCACCGGCAACCCGGTCTCGTCGCGCAGCACCTCGTCGAGCCCCTGCAGCAGCGCGCCGCCGCCGGTCAGCACGATGCCCTGGTCGACGATGTCCGCGGCCAGTTCGGGCGCGGTGTTCTCCAGCGCGACGCGGACGCCCTCGACGATGGTCGCGACCGGTTCGCTCAGCGCTTCGGCGATCTGGCCCTGGTTGATCTGGATCTCCTTCGGCACGCCGTTGACGAGATCGCGGCCCTTGATCTGGATGATCATGCCGATGCCGTCGACCGGCGGCTTGGCGATGCCGACTTCCTTCTTGATCCGCTCCGCCGTCGCTTCGCCGATCAAGAGGTTATGGTTGCGGCGGACGTAGCTGACGATCGCCTCGTCCATCTTGTCGCCGCCGACGCGCACCGAGGTGGTGTAGGCAAGACCACGGAGCGAGAGCACCGCGACTTCGGTCGTGCCGCCGCCGATGTCGACGACCATCGAACCGATCGGCTCGGTCACCGGCATGTCCGCGCCGATCGCCGCCGCCATCGGCTCCTCGATCAGCCAGACCTGCGACGCGCCCGCGTTCGAGGCTGCATCGCGGATCGCGCGGCGCTCGACCTTGGTGGACCCCGACGGCACGCAGATCACGATCTCGGGCCAGCGCGCGAACTTGCGCGGGCCGTGGACCTTCTGGATGAAATACTTGATCATCTGCTCGGCGACGTCGATGTCCGCGATCACGCCGTCGCGCAGTGGCCGGATCGCCTCGATGTTGCCCGGCGTCTTGCCCATCATCATCTTGGCGTCGTCGCCGACCGCCTTGACGCGCTTGATCCCGTTGATCGTCTCGACCGCGACCACCGACGGCTCGTTCAAAACGATGCCGCGGCCACGGACGTAGACGACGGTGTTCGCGGTGCCGAGGTCGATCGCCATGTCGTGCGACATGAACTTGAAGAAACGCGAGTAGAAGGCCATTCAATCAGGGTCCCGTATCCAGTCCGCCGGACGGGCGAACCGCCAGCAAAAACATGCGCACACACATCATCTCGCGGAGCCCTCCGGTGGTTTCGAACACCGGGTGCCTATACTATTTAAGTGGCGTTTGCGGGTCGCGGGATGCCGTCGCTTGGTCTAGACGCAAACCCATGTCAATACGGCGTCTCCCCGAGCATCTGGTCAATCGCATCGCCGCCGGTGAAGTGGTGGAAAGACCCGCCAGCGCGTTGAAGGAGTTAGTCGAAAACGCGATCGACGCCGGCGCCGGACGCATCGCGATTCTCCTTGTCGAAGGCGGCACTTCGCGGATCGAAGTCGCCGACGACGGCTGCGGGATGACCCCCGCCGACATGGCCTTGGCGCTCGAACGCCACGCCACCTCGAAGCTGCCCGACGAGTTTATCGAATCGGTCGTGACGTTGGGCTTTCGCGGCGAGGCGTTGCCCTCGATCGCGAGCGTCGCACGGCTGACGATCGAAAGCCGGATCCGCGGCGCCGAAGGCTGGGCGCGGACCGTCGACAATGGCCGGGTCGAGCGCGAAGGCCCTGCGGCGCTCCCGCCCGGCACGCGCGTGGTGGTCGAGGACCTGTTCGCCCGCGTCCCCGCTCGTCGCAAGTTCCTCCGCTCCCCCCGCGCCGAGTACGCCGCCTGCCTCGACGTCGTCCGCCGGCTTGCGATGGCACGGCCCGACATCGGCTTCACGCTGGAGCATGACGGCCGCCGTGCGCTGTCGGCGATGCAGGTCGAGGACCGGCCGGGCAGGGTGGCGACGCTCACCGACCGCGCGCTCGCCGACAATTCGGTCGCGATCGACCTCGAACGCGAAGGTCTGGTGCTCGGCGGCGTCGCCAGCCTGCCGACCTACAACCGCGGCATCGCCGACCACCAATATCTCTTCGTCAACGGCCGCCCGGTAAAGGACCGCCTGCTGATGGGTGCGATCCGCGGCGCCTATGCCGAGATGCTCCCACGCGACCGCCATGCGGTGGTCGCGCTATTCCTCGACATCCCCGCCGACCAGGTCGACGTCAACGTCCACCCCGCCAAGACCGAAGTCCGCTTCCGCGATCCCGCAATGGTACGAGGCCTCATAGTCTCGGGCCTCCGCCGCGCCCTCGACGCCGCCGGCCACAGAAGCCAACGCGCCAGCGAGTCCGCCCTCTCCATGTGGCAACCCGAAAACTCCTCTCCCCCCAGGGGAGAGGAAGGGGCCCGTCCGCAAAGCGGATGGGAAGGTGAGGGCACGCCCCAAAGGCTCCCGGTGGAAAACCGAAGCTACGGCTCCGTCAACGACTCCCGGCCCACCTTCTTCGCCGCGCCCCCCCAAGCAAGAGCCGAACCCGCCTGGACACCCCCACCGCAAACCACAGCCTTCCCCATGGGGGTCGCTCGAGGCCAAGTCGCAAAAACCTACATAGTGGCCGAAGCCGAAGACGGCCTCGTCCTCGTCGACCAGCACGCCGCGCACGAACGCCTCGTCCTCGAACGCATGCGCGCAGCCCTGATCGGCGGCACGATCGCGAGCCAGGCCCTCCTGATCCCCGAAGTCGTGGAGCTCGACGAATCCGCCTGCGACCGCCTCCAATCCCGCGCCGCAGAACTGTCGGAGTTCGGCCTAGACCTCGAACGCTTCGGCCCCCACGCGATGCTGGTGCGCGCCACCCCCGCGCTGCTAGGCCAAAGCGACCCCAAAGGCCTCGTCACAGACCTCGCCGACGAACTCGCCGCCTTCGACGAAGCGCTCTCGCTAAAGGAGCGCCTCGACGCAGTAGCCGGCACGATGGCCTGCCACGGCTCCGTCCGCGCCGGCCGCATCCTGTCGGTCCCCGAAATGAACGCGCTGCTTCGCGAAATGGAAGTCACCCCCCATTCCGGCCAATGCAACCACGGCCGCCCCACCTGGGTGAAGCTCGCCCACGGCGACATCGAGAAGCTGTTCGGGCGAAAATGACACTGCACTCTGATGTTGCTCAGCTCGTTGGAACGCTCGAAGCAATGACGAGATTGCTAAAGCTGCACGGTGACAACGGATGGGCCGAGCAGCTCGATCGGTGCAGATCGAGTATCGCACGGTCCGACTATCATGGCGTCGACCGGCTTTTGCGTCTCTATGCCGGAATGGGATCGTTGAATGACGTGATCCTGCAATCCGGTGGCGTCGCCCCAGCGGAAGACAACGAACGGTTTGACGCGCTTCGCACCGATGCTTGGGAACGGGCACACGCCTTGGCGCGGAACGAAACGGGCGCAAACGGCAACTGACGTCTCAATTCTGTCATCCTGACGAGAGTCAGGATCCAAAGTTTCGTGCGGCCTCTTTCATGGCTCTGGATCCCGGATCAAGTCCGGGATGACGCGTGGGGAGGGCGCGTCATCCTCCTTCCATCTTGCACATTGGCTTCGTAGTATTGGGCTGTCTCCTCCGTCATGCCGGGCTTGTTCCGGCACCCACCGTTCCGCGAACTCGGGGCGTGGAGTGTGCGGCGCGGTGGACCCCGGAACAAGTCCGGGGTGACGGGGCGTAACCGACCAAACATAGCCTTTGCTCGCCATCCTGGGCACAAGGCCGCAAATGGACTCCCTCTCCCTATTCGGCTTAGCCGCGGTATCCTTCACCCTGCTATGCTACGCCAAGGAAGCCGGTTCGCACTGGTGGACGCTCGGTTTTGCGTTCGGGTGCGTGCTCGGTTCGATCTACGGTTTCCTTCAGGGCGCGTGGCCGTTCGGGGTGGTCGAGCTGATCTGGACGGTCGTCTCGTTCCGTCGCTGGCTCAAGATGCGCCACGCTGCACCGTCCGCCGTGGAACCGCTCGCTTGACACTGCGTTAGCGCGCGCCTATTCGAACTCTCCCCGACACGACGGTTCCGGCGGCGCTTGTTTGCGTTCGTCGCTATCGTGCGTTTCGGTTCATCGCTAAGAGATGGGGTTCGTGCAGCCATGCCGGACCTCGTGGAGCAGGAGAACCAAGTTCATGGCACGTATCGCGGGTGTTAATATCCCGACCAACAAGCGCGTGGTGATCGCGCTGACCTATATTCACGGCATCGGTTCGACCAAGGCCAAGGAAATCGTCGCGAAGCTCGGCATCGCCGATACCGCACGCGTCCAGGACCTGACCGACCAGGAAGTCCTGCACATCCGCGAGACGATCGACGCCGATCACACCGTCGAGGGCGATCTGCGCCGCCAGACCTCGATGAACATCAAGCGCCTGATGGATCTCGCCTGCTATCGCGGCCTGCGTCATCGCAAGGGCCTGCCGGTCCGCGGCCAGCGCACGCATACCAATGCGCGCACCCGCAAGGGCAAGGCCAAGCCGATCGCCGGCAAGAAGAAGTAATCCACTTTTTCAATGGATTACTCCGCCGGCGCTGGTCCCAACGGGCCGCCCGGCGTCACGCAGATACAGGTCAGGAAATACACCATGGCACGCGAACCTCAGCGCATTAAGCGGCGCGAGCGCAAGAACATCACCTCTGGCGTCGCTCACGTGAATGCCAGCTTCAACAACACCATGATCACGATCACCGATGCCCAGGGCAACGCGATCTCGTGGTCGTCGGCCGGCGCAATGGGCTTCAAGGGCTCGCGCAAGTCGACCCCGTATGCGGCCCAGGTCGCAGCGGAAGACGCCGGCAAGAAGGCCGCCGAGCACGGCGTCCGCACGATCGAAGTCGAGGTCAAGGGCCCCGGCTCGGGTCGCGAATCGGCACTGCGCGCGCTTCAGGCAGTCGGTTTCCAGATCACGTCGATCCGCGACGTGACCTCGATCCCGCACAACGGCGTGCGCCCTTCGAAGCGTCGTCGCGTCTGATTCTCCGCCTCCCGTGCGCGGTTGATCGCGCCGCACGGGTGTATTTTATTGGTCGGCGGACACACCCGTTCGCCGGCCCCCAAATTAGGGGAAGCATGTGTCTGTCAACGCAAAGAACTGGCAGGAACTCAAGAAGCCCAGCGGCCTGGAGAAAAAGGCCGGTGGCGACACCAAGCGCAAGGCGACCTTCATCGCCGAGCCGCTCGAGCGTGGCTTCGGCCTGACGCTCGGCAACGCGCTGCGTCGCGTGTTGCTCTCGTCGCTGCAGGGCGCGGCCGTCACCTCGATCAAGATCGAGAACGTGCTGCATGAGTTCTCGTCTCTGGCTGGCGTCCGCGAGGACGTGACCGACATCGTCCTCAACGTGAAACAGATCGCGATCCGCATGCAGGGCGAGGGGCCCAAGCGCCTCCAGCTCTCGGCAACGGGTCCGGGTGAAGTCAAGGCCGGCGACATCGCCGTCTCGGGCGACATCGAGATCATGAACAAGGATCTCGTGATCTGCCACCTCGATGAGGGTGCGACGCTCAACATGGAGCTGACCGCCGACATCGGTAAGGGTTACGTGCCCGCGACCGCAAACCGCCCGGCCGATGCGCCGATCGGTCTGATCCCGGTCGATGCGCTGTACTCGCCGGTACGTCAGGTTTCGTACAAGGTCGACCCGACCCGCGTCGGTCAGGACCTGGATTACGACAAGCTGACGCTGACGATCGAAACCGACGGCACGATCACCCCGGAAGACGCAGTCGGCTATGCCGGTCGCATCCTCCAGGACCAGCTCGCGCTGTTCGTCCACTTCGACGATTCGTCGGTGACGCGCTCGTCGGCCCCGATCGGCCAGGCAGCACCCGCTGCCGGTGGTGCGGAGCCCGCAGGCGACACCCAGCAGATCAACCGTTACCTTCTCAAGAAGGTCGACGAGTTGGAACTGTCGGTGCGTTCGGCGAACTGCCTCAAGAACGACAACATCATCTATATCGGCGATCTGGTCGGCAAGACCGAAGCCGAGATGCTGCGTACGCCTAACTTCGGCCGCAAGTCCTTGAACGAGATCAAGGAAGTGCTGTCGTCGATGGGTCTTCGCCTGGGGATGGAAATCCCGGGCTGGCCACCTGAGAACATCGAAGAGATGGCCAAGAAGCTCGAGCAAGAGATAATGGGTTGATTTCGCACCGGGGCAAGCAAAGCTTGCCCCGGAGACGAAACAGCCCGGCCGGCGGGTCGGTTTCGACCGACCCGTTCGACGACACGGCTTTGCCGGGTCGCCACCCGGCTGGAGACGAAGTGGGCATGGCCAAGGAAGCGTCGTTGGCGTAACCCGGCCTAACCTTCTTTACGAAAGGCGATCGGTCGCGGCCTTAACGGCGACCAGCTCCCGGGTACCTCATACGGCCCCTGAACGAACGAAAAGGTATTAAACATGCGCCATCGCGTAGGCGGCCGTAAGCTTCAGCGGACCTCGGCCCACCGTCTTGCCCTGTTCCGCAACATGAGCGCCGCGCTCATCAAGCACGAGCAGATCACCACCACCGTCGCCAAGGCAAAGGAACTGCGTCCCTACGTCGAGAAGCTGATCACGCTCGCGAAGAAGGGTGGCCTGTCCAACCGTCGTCTCGCGCACGGCAAGCTGCTCGACGATGCGCAGCTGATCAAGTTGTTCGACACGCTCGCGACCCGGTATGCGGATCGTAACGGCGGTTACACCCGCGTCATCAAGGCCGGTATCCGCATGTCGGACGCCTCGCCGATGGCCGTCATCGAGTTCGTCGACCGCGACGTCTCGGCGAAGGGCCAGGATTCGGGTCCGGTGATGTCTGACGCAGAGTACGACGACGCCGCCTGATCTGTTCTCCTGCGCACGCAGGAGCCCAGGATCACAAGCGTAATCGTCCGTTACCCTGGGCTCCTGCGTTCGCAGGAGAACATGGAAACCGTAGAGGCCGCGTCCAGCAATGGGCGCGGCCTCTTTCGTTCAGGCCTCCATCCGGCTATGCGCCCGACATGGAGCACCCAGACAGCATTCTCATCGTCGATTTCGGCAGCCAGGTAACCCAGCTGATCGCCCGCCGCGTCCGCGAGGCCGGCGTCTATAGCGAGATCGCCCCCTTCCAGTCGGCCGAGGCCGCGTTCGACCGGATGCAGCCCAAGGGCATCATCCTCTCCGGCGGCCCCGCCTCGGTCACCACCGAGAACTCACCACGCGTGCCGCAGCGCTTCTTCGAGGCGGGCATCCCGATCCTCGGCATCTGCTACGGCCAGCAGGTCATGTCCGCACAGCTCGGCGGCAACGTGATCGTCTCGGGCGATGGCGGCGAGTTCGGCAGCGCGTTCATCGACATCAAGTCCGAATGCGCGCTGTTCGACGGCCTCTGGGCCGAGGGCGAACGCCACCAGGTCTGGATGAGCCACGGCGACAAGGTCGACGCGATCCCGCCCGGCTTCACCCCCGTCGCGACCTCGACCGGCGCGCCCTATGCGATCGTCGCCGACGAGGCGCGGCGCTTCTACGGCGTGCAGTTCCATCCCGAGGTCGTCCACACCCCCGATGGCGGCAAGCTGATCGCCAACTTCGCGCGCCACGTCTGCGGGCTCAGCGGCGACTGGACGATGGCCGAGTTCCGCGACAACAAGATCGCCGAGATCCGCGCGCAGGTCGGCAAGGGCCGCGTCATCTGCGGCCTGTCCGGCGGCGTCGATTCGGCGGTGGCCGCCGTTCTGATCCACGAGGCGATCGGCGAGCAGCTCACCTGCGTATACGTCGACCACGGCCTGATGCGTGCGGGCGAGAGCGAGCAGGTCGTCAGCCTGTTCCGCGGCGCCTACAACATCCCGCTGATCCACGTTAACGTCGAGGAGCTGTTCCTGAGCGGTCTCGCCGGGATCACGGACCCCGAGCTCAAGCGCAAGTTTATCGGCAAGACCTTCATCGACGTGTTCGACACCGAAGCGAAGAAGCTCGGCGGTGCGGAGTTCCTGGCGCAGGGCACGCTGTACCCGGACGTGATCGAGAGCGTCAGCTTCACCGGCGGGCCGTCGGTGACAATCAAGAGCCACCACAATGTCGGCGGCCTCCCCGAGCGCATGAACATGAAGCTCGTCGAGCCGTTGCGCGAGCTGTTCAAGGACGAGGTCCGCGTACTCGGGCGCGAGCTCGGGCTCCCCGAGATCTTCGTCGGTCGCCACCCATTCCCTGGGCCCGGTCTCGCGATCCGCATCCCCGGCGAAGTCACCAAGGAACGCTGCGACATCCTGCGCAAGGCCGATGCGATCTATCTCGAGGAGATCCGCGCGGCGGGGCTCTACGACACGATCTGGCAGGCGTTCGCGGTGTTGCTCCCGGTCCGCAGCGTCGGCGTGATGGGCGACGGCCGCACCTACGACAACGTGCTGGCGTTGCGCGCGGTAACCTCGACCGACGGCATGACCGCACAGGCGTTCCAGTTCCCCGGCGACTTCCTGCCGCGCGTCGCGACCCGGATCATCAACGAGGTCAAGGGCATCAACCGGGTGACGTACGACTATACCTCCAAGCCGCCGGGCACGATCGAGTGGGAGTAACGGACGAAAATGGCGGCAATGGCAGGCATTCGGCGCTGAGTTTCGCCGTGAGGTCTTTGCACTGCTGCCGATGGCGCTGGGGGTGGTCCTAGTCCGCGAACGTCTATCGATGTCGATTATGTCGGCCGCGGCGCCGCCGGTCCGGATGGCGGCGGATAAGCACGACCATCAGCGATAGCCATCCGACGCCGATTGCCACGAAAAGGAGAAACATGGTCACTCGGGATCTTCGAGGCTGAACTGGTCGCTTTGCTCGTCATAAGCGAAAATCTCGCCATAACGGCCCCACAGCGTGACCGTGCGTAGCGTCTCGTCGGCGTAGTCGGGCGACATATGGTCTTCGAGCTCGTCGCGGAACCGCCGAGCAGGAGCAACATGGCTTGCTCGCTCATCGAGAACGCGTCGGACGTGCTGGATCAGCGGGACGTGCGCGAGCAGCGCTTGGGCAAACAACGCCTTGCGTGCATCGACGTCCGCCTGCGCATAATGACGCGCAGCGGTCGTGAGGACGATATTGGGGCCCTGCAGCTCGGCAAAGCGCAGCAGCTGCAGCGTTTCGGCGATTGGAAAGAGTTCATCGATTTCGAGCTGCAGCGAATCAGCTAGGTCGGCCATGCTCGCCCGGCCGTCAAAAGGCGTGCCATCCACCTCCTCGATCAGACCAGCGAGACTGTTGGTCGACACGCGCGGCAGCACCATGGCGATGCCCATCCCCGGGAAAAATCCGTCGCGTGCCGGCTGCGTTGTGACCGGACGAGCGGTCATGCGCGCGTAGATATCATCGACCAGCGCGCGGAACGCCGGGTCGAGCCGGTCGCGCGGCTGGGGCAGGTTGACGTTGATCTCGGCCGCCACCCGGCCTGGATTGGAGGAGAAGACCAGGATGCGGTCGCACATCAAGACAGCTTCCTCGATGTTGTGGGTGACGATCAGGATCGATTTGATCGGCATCCGCCCCTCCGACCACAGGTCGAGCAGATCGGTGCGCAGGGTCTCGGCGGTCAGGACGTCGAGCGCCGAGAAGGGCTCGTCCATCAGTAAAAGCGACGGATTGACCACGATCGCGCGCGCCAGGCCAACGCGCTGGCGCATGCCGCCCGACAGCTCCTTGGGATAGGCATTTTCGAAACCATCAAGGCCGATCAGATCGATCGCGGCGAGCGCCCTGGTGCGACGTTCGTCGACCGGTACTTTCTGTGCTTCGAGGCCCAGTTCGACATTCTGCAACACGGTGAGCCACGGGAAAAGCGCGAAGGTCTGGAACACCATGCTGACCGTTGGCGCACGGCCCGCTTCATCAGGCTCGAAACGGATATCGCCTTCGCGCGGATGAATCAGGCCCGCGATCGACCGCAGCAAGGTCGATTTCCCCGAGCCGGAGCGGCCAAGCAGTCCGACAACCTCGTTCTCGACGAGGGTCAAATTGACATCGTCCAGGACGAGATGGCCGCCGGGAGGCGCCCCATAGAAGTGGCGCAGGGCTTCCACCTGAACGAGCGGGCGGGGGGCAGGCATGCTAGCCATGGTGAGTGCTCCGGTGTCGGTCATGGATCAGGCGAGGCGCAGACGGCGTTCGGCGAATGCATACATCGGACGCCACACGAGGCGATTGAAGCCGAGAACGAAGAGCGACATGACCGCAATGCCGAGCGCGACGCGCGGATAGTCGCCCGCGACCGTTGCCTTGGCGATATAGGTGCCAAGGCCATGGGCCTCGAGGTGCCGGCTTCCCCAGGAGACGGCTTCGGCAACGATCGAAGCGTTCCAGGAGCCGCCGCTGGCCGTCAGGGCGCCGGTGACGTAGAAGGGGAAGATCCCCGGCAGTGCGACTTGGCGCCACCATTGCCAGCCACGGACACCGAACATTCCTGCAGCCTCGCGCAGATCGTTGGGAATGGCGCTCGCACCGGCGATGACGTTGAACAGGATATACCACTGCGTACCCAGGATCATCAGCGGGGACAGCCAGATATCCGGGCTAAGGCGCCAGTGGACGATGACAATCACCGCGAACGGGAATAGCACGTTTGCGGGAAAGGCGGCGAGGAACTGCGCGACGGGTTGTAGTCGTTCCGCCCAGGCCGGATTGAGCCCGATCCAAACACCGATCGGAACCCAGATCAGGCTTGCGAGCGCGATCAGGACGATCACCCGCAACATCGTCAGGCAGCCGAGAAGGAAGGCTTCGCCGATATCGCCGACACCGAGCGTGGTGAGGACATACCGGGCCGACCACCAGCAGGCACCGCCGACGGCGAGCAGGACCGCGACCTGCCAGACGCGCTCGATGATCGGGGTCGGCGCGGCCGCATGCGCCCGCCGCGCAGCAGGGCGCGCCGGCTCCAGAGCGAGCAGTAACCGGCCCACTCCGGCGATCGGCGCGAACAGCACCGGCAGAAGGCGGGTACGGCGCAGGAGGTCGTACGCCCAGGAACCGGGGCGATCGTTGCTCGCGGTCTGCTCGAAGCGGAAACGATCCGCCCAGGCGACGACGGGGCGAAAGAAAAGCTGATCGTAGAGGACGATGACGAGGCCCATCATCAACACCGCGAGTGCGATTGCACCGAAGTCCTGATGCTGGATCGCAAGAGCTAGCCATGAGCCGATGCCCGGCAGGGTCACCGTCGTGTTGCCCACTGTGATGGCTTCCGAGGCGACGACGAAGAACCAGCCGCCCGACATCGACATCATCGCGTTCCAGACGAGGGCGGGCGTGGCAAAGGGGAGATCGAGCCGCAGGAAGCGGCGCACGGGGGACAGGCCGAAGCCGTTGCTGACCTCTTCAAGATCCGTCGGAACGGAACGCAGCGACTGATAGAAGCTGAATGCCATATTCCACGCCTGACTGGTGAAGATCGCGAAGACGGCGGCGAGTTCGACACCGAGGATATTGCCAGGAAACAGTCCCATGAAGAAGGTGACGGTGAAGGTCAGAAACCCCAGGATCGGCACAGACTGAAGAATGTCGAGCGCAGGCACGATGATCTGACCGGCACGTCGGCTGCGAGCAGCGAGCGTCGCCACGACAAGCGTGAAGACGGTCGAGGCAAGCAGCGCCGCAAACATTCGGATTACGGTGCGCAGGGCATAATAGGGCAGAGACGCTGGATCGAGCGTCACCGGCTCGAACCGTAGCCTGGCCAGCGGCTCGACAGCGCCCTCGGCACCGCGGAACACGAGCAGCGCGAGCGCCGCGAGAATAACGAAGGCGATCCCGTCGGCGCGGTTCGGCGTCGTGAGGCGCAACATCCGGGAGAATGGAGGCAGCGCGCGGACAGGCTGTTTTTCGGGGCTCATCGGGCGATCATTTCAAAAAGCGCCATGCAGCCGAAACGCCAGGATGTTGGCGGGGCCGCGATCGCTGTTGTAGGCGGGATTGGCGATCAGTTGATAATCGAGTGTGACGTTGACACCGCGAGCTGCCTGACAATCGTAATAGGCTTCGGCGATGAATTCCGATCCCGGATGCGGAAGCCTGCCGTCGCCAACCAGGACACCGATGCCGCCGGCATTCAGATACCGCTCGTGGTCCTTAGAAATGCCGTTGACGACCCCGGCGATGCCGATCGTGTCGCCGGGCCGACCCCAGCGCTTACCGTTTTTTGCGCCGCCCAAAGCGAGCGTGCGGTCGATGTCCGTAAAGTCGTAAGGCTCTATCGCGCCGTCGCTGATCCCGGCGCGCGCGAACAGGTCGAGCGTATCGGTGACCGCCTGCTCGATGTTGATGTGAGCCCCCGGGCGGGTCATCCGGCGTCGGGTAAGGCTCGCATCAACTGGGTCACCTGTCGCGTTCGCCAGGCCCAGCGCATCATCGAAGCGGCTGAAGTTGCCGCGATTGCGAAACAGCGTCACGCGAAGCGCGCCCGGATAGCCCGCGATGCTATGACGATGCTCGACCTCTCCAACGAGCTGGTACTGCCGGAAGTCGCTTTCCAAGATCTCGCCATTGGGCACCTTCGAAAGATTGAACGCGCCGAGCCGAACGGTCCATGGTCCCCGATACCATTCGGTGGCAACACCATAGCTGTAGCCCCAAGCGTCGGCCGCATAGTCGAAATTGCCGGCATCGACGACCGACCAATTCAGAAAATCGCCGCGTGGATCGTGCGCGTAGCGGTTGGTGTCGAAAATATCGCCAACGCCGAACTTTCCAGCCGTGATCACGAGCCGATTGGCGGTTTGGGTACCGGCAAGCTGGTTCGCCATGCCAGCGACAGCCTGCGCGTCGCCGCCGAGATCGAGTGTCTGGCGGAAGAAAAGGCGCTGCAGACGCATATAAGGGCTGGATTTGCCGACCTTATAAGCTTCCGCGCTCGGAAATCCGGCCGCACCTAGCGTATTGGACAGACCGAACCCCTGATCGATTTCGGGGTTGATCCACAATTCCGCGCCAGACCACGGACGGACGCCTGCGTAAAGTGTGGCATCGACGGTTTCCTTGACCTGGCGCGGCGAAAGGCTGTTCGGGCCGTCATAGGGAGAGCGGAAGGCGAACACCCCTTGGGTGACAAACGTCGCCTGCGCGTGCAGCGCCCAATCCTGTTGCTCAGGCGTAACCCGTACTGCGTCCTGCGCCGCGACGGGCGAAGCGCCGAGAATTCCCAATGCCAGCGCTATGGTCGCGGCGCTGGCAAGCGTCCGATACAGCATCGCTCGATCCTCCTTACGCGTCAGATTAGAAGCGGTGTGTGACACGCGGTGTGACGACGCGCGGAGTGACGACGCGCGGAGGTGCCGCGAGCGCCGGTGTCGCTGCAGGAAGATCGCTCAGGGAAGGCGGGCAAACATGGGGGTGGCGGTTCATAGCGACTTTCCTTTTCAGAAGACTTGGGCAGACCCAGTCCTGAAAAGTGCCGCCCGCGGGTTAGGCTTGAGCCAAACCCTCGAACAACGACTTCCGTCGGACCCGGTCTGTGTCGGGGATGTTTCGAATCGAAGCGGAGCTTCGACTGTCCTCATCGCTGGATGAAGGGCGGGATCGGCTGGGCATTGCAGTCCTGTACTCGGGGTGCGCATGTTGCGCGGGGGTAGCCGGGTCACGACCTGCGACTCGACAGGCTCGGCCCTATACCCTAGGGGGCTATATTATCAAGGGAATTAAAGGCGAAAAAATGGGACACGTCGCAAAGGAAAAGCAGAAGCTGCTCAACCGCCTGAAGCGGCTTCGCGGCCAGCTCGAGGCGATCGAGCGCGCGGTCGAGGCGGATACCGAGTGCGCGCGCGTCCTACAGCAGGCGACATCGTGCCGAGGTGCCCTCGACGGCTTCATTGCTGAAGTGATCGAAGACCATATCCGCGAGCACATGCTCGATCCGGATGCACCGCGCGATGATCCCCGGACGCAGGCGGCCGAGGAGCTGGTTGCGATCGTCCACGCCTACCTGACATGAGATAACTGACTTTTGCCGCATACAACTCGGGCGTGGTCTTCGCTGCGCCTGCGAGATTGCGCAACGAAACCAGCAGCATAGCTTTCTGATGACGGTCAGCCTGGCAGGCTCGATCACGAACGCACTGGAGGTCGATAGCGCCGACGCTGGACGGTCCGCCGTTACGCCGCCCGAGCCGTCTTCACGTCACCGACCAGCACGAGGTCGCGATCGGCGAGAAATGCCCGCCGCCGCGACCGAACAGCGGCCCGCGGTGGAAATTGACGATGATCCGGCGGACTGGGTCGTTGGCCAGGCGCATATAGCTCCGGAAGCTGGTCAGCGCTGGGTCGCGGACGACGGTGACGGGATCGCGGGTCCGCTGCCGGGTCAGGTCGGCCAGTTCGTCGAGATCCATGCCGCCGGGCAGCACCCCGAACCAGGGATCGTACCGGCTTCCCGCAATCACCGCGCGCTGGTTGCTGGCGTCGCCCAGCGAATGCATCACGTCGGCGAGGCTGGTCGGTCCGCAAAAGCTCTGGTTGCCCTGGAACTCATAGGGGAGGCGGCGATAGGTGCGTGCCACCGGCAGCGACCAGGTGGCGGCCATCGCCCTGGGATCGCGACAGCTGGGCTGGTACTCGATCGAGACGACTGCGGCGTATTGGTTCGGGGTGAGCAGGTAGCCGATCAACGGGCGGAGATGGAGGCCGGCCAAGATCAGCAGAATGAACAGTAAAATAGCGAAGATGCCGATCGGGCGACGCCAGAAGGATCGTCGTGGGTCGGTACTGGCCGGAATGCTGTCGCTCAAGGGCTTCGGCTCCGTTGGACGAGCGGTCTTATGCCCCAGTGCAAATCGATCCGACTGGGCCGCGCGCCCGGTGAAGTGTGGGTCGAACGTCCGGCGATCCGGCACTTTAGCGTGGCCCGGAAAATGTCGACCGCGGCAATTCCCAACGAAATCAAGAACTCGATTTGTTGACCGCGCGCGCCGCGTCATCGTAAACCGAACGCGAAATCCTGATAGGAATATTTTGAAGTTGATCGTGATGCGGACGGATAAGTGGGTGTGAACGGACCGTGGCGTGAACGCGGAGCAACGCTGGTTCGTTCGGTCGACGGCAGGAACCGTGGCCGCCGCGCGAAATTCCTGTCGATCGCCGCGCCGCTCCTGACCCTCGCGGCAGCCGATCCACCGGCCTGGACGCGGCCGCAGGCGCCGTTCCCGATCGCCGGCCCGATCACCTATGTCGGCAGCGAAGGCATCGCGGCGTACCTGATCAAGACGTCCGCCGGCGCGATCCTGATCGACGGCACGCTCGCCGATAATGCGGGCATGGTCGAACGCAACATCGTCGCGGCGGGCGTGCCGCTCCGCGACGTCAAATTGATCCTCGTTACGCACGCGCATTTCGATCATGCCGCCGGTGTCGCCGCGATCGAGCGGGCGACCGGCGCGCACGTCGTCGCCGGCGTCGGCGATGTCCGCGCGCTGGAGACCGGCGTGCCACCGGGCGAGACCAACTACGGCGTGATTCGATTTCCCCCGGTCCGGGTCGATCGCGGTGTTCGCGATGGTGACAAGGTCACGCTCGGCAGCGTCACGCTAACGGCGCGCGCGACACCGGGCCACACCCCCGGCTGCACGACGTGGACGATGCGGATCCCGGCCAAGCCGCGCCCGCTCGACGTCGTTTTCCCGTGCAGCGTCAGCGTCGCCGGCAACCGCCTGATCGGCAACCGGGCCTATCCGGATATCGTCGCCGACTACCGCCGCAGCATCGCGATGCTCGGCACGCTGCACGCCGATATCGTCCTGCCGTCGCACCCCGAGCTCGCCGACGTGATCGCCCGCGGCAAGCGCCGCGCCGCCGGCGATGCCACCGCGTTCGTCGATCCGACGGTGCTGCCAAGGATCGTCGCGAAGGCCAAGATCGCGTTCGCCGCCGACCTCGCCAGGCAGGCACGCTAGACCGGCATGCTGGTCCTGTGCGGTATCGCGGTGATCGTCGCGGGGTTCCTGCTCCGGTTCAATCCGTTGCTCGTGGTCGCGGTCTCCGCGCTCGCGACCGGCCTCGCCGCCGGGATCGCGCCGCTCGCGATCCTCGCCGCGTTCGGCAAGGCGTTCAACGAGAACCGCTACGTCACGGTGATCTACATCGTCCTGCCGGTGATCGGCCTGCTCGAACGCCATGGCCTCCAGGAACGCGCGCGCCTCGCGATCGCCACGCTCAGGGGCGCGACGGTCGGGCGGCTGTTGATCGGCTATCTGCTGTTCCGCCAGCTTACCGCAGCGCTCGGCCTGACCTCGATCGCCGGTCCCGCGCAGAGCGTCCGGCCGCTCGTCGCGCCGATGGCCGAGGCGGCCGCCGAGGCGCAGGGCGTCGCGCCCGGTGGCGATCGCATCCCGGCAATGGCGGCGGCAACCGACAATATCGGGCTGTTCTTCGGTGAGGACATCTTCATCGCGATCGGCTCGATCCTGCTGATGAAGGGCGTGCTCGAGGGCTATGGCATCGTCATCCAGCCGCTTCATCTGTCGATGTGGGCGATCCCGACCGCGATCGCCGCGTTCGTGATTCACGGCTTCCGGCTGTGGTTGCTCGATCGTCGACTGGCACGCGGCGGGTGATCGGCACCGGTTTCATCTACGGCATCGCGGGCCTGATGTTCGCCGCGTTCGCGGTGCTGAGCGCGACCGATCGCGCCAACACGAAGCGCTTTGGCAATGCCGCCTTCTACGCCGTGCTGGCGATCAGCTTCCTGCTGGGCGGACGGCTGGGCGATATCGGCAACGGCGTCCTGGTCCTCGCGCTCGTGGGCATCGCCGGATCGGGTGCGATGGGGCGGGGCGGACGGGCCACCCACTCGTCCGATGACCGGCGGATCGAAGCCGCGCGGCTCGGCAATCGGATATTCCTCCCCGCGCTGATCATCCCGGCCGCAGCGCTCGGCGGCACGGTGCTCTTCCGCACAGTCCCGAGCCTCGTCGATCCGAAGCAGGCGACGCTTGTCGCGCTGACCTGCGGCGTGCTGATCGCGCTCATCGCGATGCAATTCTGGTTTCGCCCGAAGATCGCGACGCCGCTCGCCGAGGGCGTGCGCCTGATGGATGCGATCGGCTGGGCCGCGGTGCTGCCGCAGATGCTCGCGAGCCTCGGTGCGGTCTTCGCGTTGGCGGGCGTCGGTGAGGTCGTCGGCGGTCTGGCGGGCCCCGCGATCCCCGAGGGCAGCCTGATCGGCGCGGTGCTCGCCTATACGCTCGGCATGGCGCTGTTCGCGATGATCATGGGCAACGCGTTCGCCGCGTTCCCGGTGATGGCGGCGGCGATCGGCATCCCGCTGCTCGTCCGCCATTATGGCGGCGACCCCGCGGTGGTCGCGGCGATCGGCATGCTCAGCGGGTTTTGCGGCACGCTGATGACGCCGATGGCGGCGAATTTCAATCTCGTCCCTGCCGCGTTGCTCGAGCTCAAGGATCGCAACGCCGTCATTCGTGCGCAGATACCGACCGCGCTGCCGCTGCTCGCCGTCAACATCGGCTTGCTATACTGGCTCGGCTTCAGATGAGGGTGAAGGGTTTGCGATGACCGATTGGACGATGACCCGGCGATCCGCGCTGACCGCGATGGCGGCGACGATGGCGGTACCTGCCGCGGCGGCGAGGCGCCCGGTGAGGTTGATCGCCGGGACGTATGCGCGTGAGGGCGGGAAGGGGCTCTACCCGATCGGCTACGACGCCGATCGAGACCGGTGGCAGGTCGAGGCGCCGATCGCCGGAATCGACGACGCCTCGTTCGGTGTGGGCGGCGGCCCCGGCGGTGCCTATTACCTCGTCCGCGAAAAGACGCAGGGCGAGATCTCGGCCTATGCACCCGACTGGACGACGCGGGGTACCGCACCGACCAAGGGCGCCGACCCGTGCTACATCGCGCTCGACCGCCCGAGCGGCTGCCTCGCGGTCGCCAATTATTCCAGCGGCGGGGTCGCGTTCCACCGGCTCGATCCCCGGACCGGCGTGCCGGGCGACCCGGTGCTGTTCGACCATGTCGGCACGGGGCCCAATACCGCGCGGCAGGAGGGACCGCACGCGCACTGGGTCGGGTTCAGCGCGGACCGGCGATGGCTGCATTCGATCGATCTGGGAACGGACACGATCTACGCCTATCGCTTCGATCCGACCGCGCGGCAATTGGCGCGGCCGGTCGTCGCTTGGCACGCGGAGCCCGGTGCCGGGCCACGCCATCTCGTCCACCACCCGCGAATGCCGCGCGCCTATGTGGTGTGCGAACTGTCCAATGCGTTGATGACACTCGACGCCCGCGCGGACGGCAGCTTCGTCACGCGATCGCGGGTGTCCACGCTGCCCGCGGGCTATCGGGGCGCATCGCAGGCCGCGCATATCGCGATCGATGCCACGGGCCGGCGGTTGTACGTCTCGAACCGCGGGCAGAACGGTATCGCCGTGTTCGCGCTCGATGCGGCCGGCATGCCGACGCTGCTCCAGCATATCGCGAGCGGTGGCGACTGGCCGCGCTTCTTCTTGCTGCTCGACGACGCGCGGCGGATGGTCGTCGCCAACGAGCGATCGGGGACGCTGGCGATCTTCGCGATCGGCAGCGACGGTCGACTGTCCGCCACCGGGCAGCAACTCGCCGTACCGGGCGCGGTCTTTCTCGACCGGCTCTGATCGATCAGCGGACCCGCCGTTCGAGCAGCGGGACTGCGGCCTCGTAGCGGGCCTGCGCAGCGAACGGCGTCGACCGGGTGGTCACGTCGATCGTCTGCCGCAGGATCGGTCCAGCACCGGGCGCGGCCGGTGACCAGCGCGGCAAGCCGGCGGCGTTGGGATCGCCGGTCTTGATGAAGCCGGCGAAATAGCCCTGGAACACGGCCGAGATCCTGCGGTCGTCCGCGGTCCAGGCATAAGCCGGGTTAGTGTCCAGATTGCCCAGCGCATATTCGATCTCCGCGCTGTGCACCGCGCCGATCGGTGCGACATCGGGATTGGTCAGCGGCGGCAGCGCGGGCGGGCGCGGGTGCGCGAAATAATAATAGTAGGTCGGCTGTCGCGATCGGCGATGCAGGTCGAACCACTTCCAGGTCGATGCGCCGAGAAACGCGTCGCTCGCCAACGCGGTTGCGGCGGCCGGAACCTCGGCGTCGGCAGCCGCGGGATACAGCGCGAACAGCGCGTCCGGGTCGGCAAAGACCTTGCCGATCGCCGCGCGGTAATTCGCGACGGTCGGCGGCTGATCGCGCAGGATGCTGGTCCACGCGCCCTCCTGCGAATTCGAGCCGACCAGCAGCGGCACGCGCGCGGCTCGACCGGCGGCATAGGTATCGATCGGCGGTTCGGTCAGAAACAGCCCGTCGACGATGAATTCCGCACTCGCGTGCGCGTCGCCCTGGGCCTTGAGCAGATCGGCGGCGGGCATCGCGCGGAGTGCAGCCAGCGACGGCGCGCCGGCGGCGCGCGCGAACGCCTCGCCCTGCGTCACCGCCGTCGCAAGCGGTTTCGGCCGGAACGTCGGCGGCAGGACACCGCCGCTTTCGCCGATCGCGCGTGCAAATCGCGTCCGCGTCAGCGGCGAGGTCATCAGCACGCTCACCGACATCGAGCCCGCACTTTCCCCCGCGATCGTGATCCGCGCCGGATCGCCACCAAAGGCAGCGGCGTTGCGGCGGACCCAGTCTAGCGCGGCCGCCTGGTCGAGCAGGCCGTAATTTCCGGCGGCGTGCGCCGGCGATTCCGCCGCCATCTCGGGTGTCGCGAGGAAGCCGAACACCCCCAGCCGGTAGTTGATCGTCACGACGACGATGCCCTGCCGCGCCATCGCCGCACCGTCGTAGCGCAGTTCGGATCCGTCGCCCGCGATCGCGCCGCCGCCGTGGATGTAGAACAGCACCGGCAGGCGCGCGCCCGGCTTGGCACCGGCGGGCGTCCAGACGTTGAGCGTCAGGCAGTCCTCGTCGATCCGCGGCGACCGGAACCGCATGTCGGCGAACAGCGGTTGCTGCGTGCACCGCGGCCCGAACGCGTCCGCCTTGCGCACGCCGCTCCAACGGCCAGCGGGCTTGGGCGGTTGCCATCTGAGCGCACCGATCGGCGGCGTGGCGTAGGGGATGCCGAGATACGCGTCGACGGGGGGCGAAGCCGGCGCCGGCGAAGTCGCCAGACGCGTGCCGCCGAGCGTGCCTTCCGCAACGCGCGCCCGTTGCGCGATCGCCGGTACCGCCAGCAGGCCGCTCGCGAGAGCCGCTCCCCCTGCCATGGCCATTATCGCTGCCCGCATGTCATCCTCCACTTTGGTTTGCAGCGACGGTCGCAGGTTGCCGGGACGTTGCCAAGGTAAAGGGCTATCCGCGCAGCAATCTCCCCGTTGGGGGGACGATACCGTATCGTCAGGCGCCGGTCGGTCCGGCAACCCCGTCCGCAATGCCAAGCTCGAAGTCGGAGACGATCCGTATCGCGGCGCCGAGCTGTCGATAATGTTCCGCTCGGCGATACGCACTGCTGTTGCGAACCGAATAGCTGAACGGCGGCTGCCCCGCGATCACGAGCAGCGTCGTGGTGTTGCCGACCGCCGACACGATCCGGCCGCCGAACGCCGCGATCCGCTCCGCCAACGCCCCGTCGCGCGGCGCGCCGAGGAGCGCGATGCGCTCGCCAGCGAGCGGTCCGGACGGCGCTGGACGGGGGGCTGGGCCGGGCTTGCGCGGCGGGGCGAGCCATTCGTCGAGCGAGATCCCGGTATGGTCGATCGCCTTGACGATCACCCAGCCGGCCGCGCGTGCATCGCTGAGCGCGTCGTGATGCTTGTGCGCGATCCCGAGATATTGCGCGAGCAGGCCGAGGCGGTGGCTTTCCAGATCGGGCCAGGCGCGCTTGGCGACGCGGACGCTGTCGAGCCATACCGTCTCGATCGCCGGGCGGTCATGAACCCGGCAGGCGGCTGCGAGCGCGCCCTTGTCGAAATACGAGTGCGCGACCGTCGTGCGACCGCTCAGGTGTCGGTCGACGATGGCATGGACGTCGGCAAAGCTCGGCTGGCCGACGACATGATGCTCGGCGATGCCGTGGATCCGCGTGTTGAACAGGTGGAATTCATCGCACGGGTTGACCAGCGTCTCGTAGTCGAAGATCTCGCGGCCGTCGCGGAACCCGACGATGCCGATCTGGCAGATGCTGCTGACCCGCGAACACGCGGTCTCGACGTCGATGACGACGAAGTCGGGCTGCAGGGTGACGGCATCGGCGAGCATCGCAGTCGAAAGCATCCCTCCTCCATGCACGCATGCGAGAGCCGGATAAACATCTTTGACGGCAATGATATCACGGTCGCGGAAAAGCTGGTGCCCCCGGCGAGATTTGAACACGCGGCCTACGGTTTAGGAAACCGTCGCTCTATCCGGCTGAGCTACGGGGGCATCCGGTTGCGCAGTACGACGGTCGGATGAGGCGATCAAGCGCCCGGTTCGCGATCAGCTGGGTCGATTGCGCGGCCGCTATGGGTAGGGCGATCAGACCCGGCACTTGGGTAGTGGGGTCGTGTAAAGGTGATCAAGGGCGACGGGTATCGCTTACGATGCCCCGTCGCCGCTTGCCGTGCAGTGCTGGCGGTTAGGCCTTGACGTGCTGCGAGATGTACTTGTTCATCTCGAACATCGTGCACTTGTCACGCCCGAAGACCTTCTTCAGCTTCTCGTCGGCGAGGATCTCGCGCTTGTTCTCAGGGTTCTGGAGGTTGTGGGCCTTGATGTAGACCCACACCTTGCTGATCACTTCGCTGCGCGGCAGCTTGTCGTTGCCGACGATCTCGCCGAGCTCGGGAGAGGGCTGGACGGGGGCATGGATGCCGCCGGTCTTGGGTGCTGTAGCCATAAGCATTCCTTCCTGTTGCGTGCGTGCGTTTGGCACTGCGCGCGTGGTCACGCCTTGGTGAGCGCGTCCGCCTTGTGCGCCGCCTTGCCGCCCTTGTCACTCCTTACGATGAACTGGGGCTCCTCCTTGGACGCCTTGACGGTGTGCCCCTTGATCTTCGTGTCGGTGGTCTGCTTCTTCTCGACCGTGCCGTGCGCCTCGCCGCCGTGCGATTTCCAGGTGACCTCGTCGCCCTTCTTCGGATCCTTCATCGCGCCATCTCCTTGATTTGAAAGGATCAAGCGCGGCAACGCGGCATTGGTTGCATCGCCTACGGGTTGCGGAGGCGTGGCGCGGGGGCCATCAGGGCGGCAATCAAGGAGACCCACGCATGAAGACCCGCGCCGCCGTAGCCTTCGAGGCAAAAAAACCGCTCGAGATTGTCGAACTCGACCTCGAAGGGCCGAAATTCGGCGAAGTGCTCGTCGAAATCATGGCGACGGGCATCTGCCATACCGACGCGTACACGCTCGACGGGCTTGATTCGGAAGGGTTGTTTCCGAGCGTGCTGGGGCATGAAGGCGCCGGCATCGTCCGCGAAGTCGGCGCGGGCGTGACCAGCGTCGCGGTCGGCGACCACGTCATCCCGCTCTACACCCCCGAATGCCGCCAGTGTAAGTCGTGCCTCAGCGGCAAGACCAACCTGTGCACCGCGATCCGCGCCACGCAAGGCAAGGGGTTGATGCCCGACGGGACGACGCGGTTCAGCTACAAGGGCCAGCCGATCTTCCATTACATGGGCTGCTCGACCTTCTCGAACTTCACCGTGCTGCCTGAGATCGCGGTCGCCAAGATCCGTACCGACGCGCCGTTCGACACCAGCTGCTATATCGGTTGCGGTGTGACGACGGGCGTGGGCGCGGTCGTGCACACGGCGAAGGTCCAGCCGGGCGACACCGTCGTCGTATTCGGACTCGGCGGGATCGGGTTGAACGTGATCCAGGGTGCGAAGCTGGCGGGCGCTGGGATGATCGTCGGCGTCGACATAAATCCGGACCGCGAGGAATGGGGCCGGCGCTTTGGCATGACTCACTTCGCCAATCCCAAGGATGTCGGCGATATCGTCGCGCACATCGTCGCGCTGACCGATGGCGGCGCGGACTATACGTTCGACGCGACCGGCAACACGACGGTCATGCGGCAGGCACTGGAGGCGTGCCATCGCGGCTGGGGGACCTCGATCGTGATCGGCGTGGCCGAGGCGGGGAAGGAAATCTCGACGCGGCCGTTCCAGCTCGTCACCGGGCGCAACTGGCGCGGGACGGCGTTCGGCGGCGCGCGCGGGCGGACCGATACGCCGAAGATCGTTGACTGGTACATGAACGGCATGATCGAGATCGACCCGATGATCACGCACCGCCTGACGCTCGACGAGATCAACAAGGGCTTCGACCTGATGCATGCCGGCGAGAGCATCCGCTCCGTCGTGATCTACTGAGGAGCGCGCCCATGTTCACGCATATCATGATCGGCGCCGATGACATCGCGTCGTCGAAGGCGTTCTACGACGCGGCGCTGGGCGCGCTTGGTGTTCCCGAGGGCGTCGTCGATGAATGGGGTCGGGTGGTCTACGCGCATGACGGCGGGCGCTTCCTGCTGACCAAGCCGATCGACGGGCAGCCTGCGAGCCACGGCAACGGCAGCACGATGGGGTTTGCTGCTGCCTCGACCGAGGCTGCGGATGCGTGGCACGCTGCGGGCCTCGCGCATGGCGGTACGGCCTGTGAAAATCCGCCGGGCGTGCGCGAAGCCACCGGGGGGCGGAAGCTGTATCTGGCATATCTGCGCGACCCGTCGGGGAACAAGATCTGCGCGCTGCACCGGGTCGCGTGATGGAAACCGTGTCCACCAGCAAAGCGTATGGCGGCGTCCAAGGCGTGTACCGCCACGCCTCGACCGCGACCGGCACCGATATGACCTTCGCAGTCTATGTGCCGCCGCACGACGAGGGCGCGCGATTTCCGGTGTTGTGGTTCCTGTCGGGGCTGACGTGCACGCACGCCAACGTCATGGACAAGGGCGAGTATCGGCGCGCGTGTGCCGAGCTCGGCGTGATCCTGGTCGCGCCGGATACGTCGCCGCGCGGTGACGATGTTCCCGATGACGAGGCGTATGATTTCGGCAAGGGGGCGGGGTTCTACGTCGATGCGACCGAGCAGCCCTGGTCGAAGAATTTCCGGATGCGGTCCTATGTCGAGGACGAACTGCCGGCGCTGATCGCAGTGGAGTTCCCGGTGGCGGACATGGCACGGCAGGGCATCTTCGGACACTCGATGGGCGGGCACGGCGCGCTGACGATCGGGTTGCGGAATCCCGATCGGTTCCGGAGCGTGTCGGCATTCGCGCCGATCGTCTCGCCGCTGCAGTGTGCTTGGGGTGAGAAAGCGCTCGGCGGGTATCTCGGGGCGGACCGGACGGCGTGGCGGGCTTATGATGCGTGCGCGCTGATCGAGGATGGTGCGCGGGTGGCTGAGGTCCTGGTCGATCAGGGTGATGCGGATGGCTTTCTGGTCGATCAGCTGAAGCCTGAGTTGCTCGTGGCTGCATGCAACTCCGCGAGGATCGGCCTCACGCTACGGATGCAGCCGGGATATGACCACAGCTACAATTTCATCTCGACGTTCATGGCCGATCACGTCGCGTGGCATGCGGAGCGACTGGCGCGCTAACCGCGGTTTTGATGGTGCAAGGCTGTCGGTCTGCAGGCCGTGCACTCACCCTCACCGCCTTTGGCGTATCTCCCTCTCCCGATGGGAAAGGGAAGGGGCCCGTAGCGCATTCGCTGCGGTTGGGATGGGGCAGGGGAGAGTCCCCGGTCTGCATGAGCCAGAACGTCGCTCAATCCACGCGTCATCCTGACGAAAGTCAGGAACCAGGGTCACGAACGCCGCGATGATTGGCTCTGAATCCTGACTTTTCTCAGGATGTCGGCGGCATAGTCGGGTCCTTCCCCGCCAGGGGGAGGTGGCGGGCTATTGCCAGACGGAGGGGGCGGTAAGGGAAACGTCTGTTCCGTGTCCGCCCCCTCCGTCACCTTCGGCGCCACCTCCCCCTGGCGGGGGAGGATCGTTAGAACAGCCGAGGCCCGGGGATGCTGTGCCCCCTCAGAACTTGAACCCCGCCGCAACACCATACCGGCGCGGATCGATCGTGAAGATGTTGGTGAACAGACCCGCCGACTGGTCGGTCACATATTGCCCGGTGACGGCATTGTTGTTCGTCAGGTTTTGCACGAACGCGCGCACGTAGAACCGGTCTTCGCGCGCGTTGAGCTGGACCTGCATGTTGACCACCTCATAGCCCGGGATACGATCGATATTCGTGTTGAAGATGCTCGCGGACAGGCCCCCGGTGAAGTTGAGATCGGCACGGGGCACGAGCGTCATGCCGTTGGCGAAGTCGATCGTGTACTGCGCTCCCACCGACCATTTGTAGGTCGGTGCCTGCGGCAGGCGGTTGCCGCGGATGTTGGTGGTGACGCCGTCGAGCACCGATACGCCGCTCGCCGCGGCGTTGGCGCCTAGCACCGAGCAGATGCCGAACGCACCGGTTGCCGCGACCGTCGGAATTGCGGTCGGCGCGCGCAGGCCGATCGCCTGATTGACCGCAGCGACATAGCCGTTCGACAGCGCCGCATTCCCCGCCACGTTGGGCACGACGACGCAGTTCGACGCGTTGGTGATGTCCTTGATGATCACCGCGTCCGCGCGGCCGTTCGACACGTCGCGCGGGTTCACGAGGAACTTGTCGCTCGACACCTTCGAATGGAGGTAGCTGGCGTTCATGTTGACCACGAACGCCGGGATCGGGCTCACGATCGCCTCCGCTTCGACGCCGTAGATATCGGCGTCGACATTGTCGTTGACGGAGGTGCGCGCGACGATCCGGCTCAGCTGCAGGTTCTTGTACTGGTAATAGAAGCCGGTGAGGTTGAGCCGCAGCCGACCACCGGCGAATGTGTTCTTCGAGCCGATCTCGTAGGCGTTGACCTGCTCCGGATCGAACGTGCTGCTGACGCTGAACTGCGGCAACAGCGGCGGGTTGATCCCACCCGATTTATACCCGCGCGAATAGGACGCGTAGAGCAGATTGTTTTCGGTGATCCGGTAATCGAGCACCGCGCGACCCGTCAGTCGCGAGAAGCTGACCTGCGCATTGGCGAATTCCTGCCGCCCGGGCAGGTTCGGGTCGAAATCGACCGTGCCGTAATTGATCCCCTGCTCGATCGCGGTCGCGCCGATCGGGGTCAGCACGTTGAGCGCGAGGTTGCGCGCCTGATCGGTCTTCTGGTCGTGATTGTAGCGCAGGCCGACGGTCAGTTTCAGCGTGTCGGTGAACTTGAAGTACGTCTCGCCGAAGATGCCGTAGGATTTCAGGCGGAACTCGGTGTCGTTGTTGCGGTAGAACGGCGTCGCCAGGAAATAGCCGTTGCCGGCGGGCAATCCGGCGGCGGCGGCGCTGGCCGAGCCGAGGATACCGGCGCCATAATCCAGTCCGAACGCGTTGACGAAATAGTCCGTGTTGGTCGACTTGCTGTCGACGTAGATGCCGCCGAGCAGGAAGTTGAACATCCCGTCGAAATTGCTGTCGAGATGCGCTTCGGCGGAATATTGGCGGTTCTTCTGCCGCGAGCGATCGAAGTCGAGGCTCTGCGGATAGCATCCGATCGAATTACCGCCATAGACGCCGACATTGTTCGGATCGGCGGCGGACTGGCACGCGCCGCCGGCGGGGCCGTTGGGGATCAGTGTCTGTCGCACGCCGCTGAGGAACGCGAACGGCGATCCGGTGCGGGCGAGCGCGTTGAGCGTAGCGAGCCCGACATTGTTGGTCAGCGGGTTCTCGACCGCGAGGTTGTAGTCGGTCGTGCTGTCGACGACGTTGCGCGTGTAGCCGCCGGTGAAGTTCAGGCTGACCGGGCCGAAATCGTGGAAGATCTTGGCGGTATATTGCTCTTCCTCGGCGAAGTAGGTCGGGCTGTAATCGAGCGAGACCTGCCGCACGTCGCTCGGGTTGACGACGCCGGCATAGGTATCCTGGCCGTAGAGGCTCTGCAGGCCGAAGCGGGCGAGCGCGGGATTGTTGACCGCGAAGAACTCGCGCGAGCTGAGCACCGCCGAGAGCGTCGAATTGCCGTTCGCGGTCTCGTTGGCGAGCCGGTCGGGCAGGCAGCCGAGGATGCCGGTCGGATCGCGGTGGCACAGCTGTTTCTGCAACCGCGAGCGATCGTCCTTCTCGCGGAAATAATAGCCGATCAGGTCGATCCGCGTGTCGCTGGTCGGCTCCCACGACAGCGTGCCGCGGATCGAATACAGGTCGCGCCCGTCGATCTTGCCGCCATCGTACAGGTTCTTGGTATAGCCGTCGCGGTTGAGATAGGTGCCGGCGACGCGGATGCCGAGCGTGTCGGTGAAGGGCAGGTTGAACATCGCCTTCACGCGCTTCGAATCGTAATTGCCGTATTCGAACTCGGCGGCGGCGTGGATCCCCGAAAGATCGGGCTTGGCGGAGATGAAGTTGACCACGCCCGAGGTCGCGTTGCGACCGAACAACGTACCCTGCGGCCCGCGCAGCACCTCGACCCGCTCGAGATCGAAGAACTCGCTTTCGAACAGGCGGGTCGTCACCAGCGGCATGTCGTTGACGTGGATCGCGGTCGCGGTATCGCAGGTGGCGCCGGTGCACAGGTCGCCGATGCCGCGGATCGTGAAGCTCGACGTGGTGAAGTTGGTCTTGGTGAAGGTGACGTTGGGCAGCGTCTGCTGGAGCGCGCTCGGGTTGACGATCTGCTGCTTGGCGAGATTGTCAGCGGTAAAAGCGCTCACTGCAATCGGAACATCTTGTAACCGCTGCGACTGGCGTTGCGCGGTGATCACGATATCCTGCATGGCGAGGGGATCGGCAGGGGCCGGGGTCACCGCTTCCTGTCCGGGACCATTGGTCGGCGCCGTGTCTTGGGCGGAGCTGGTGGCGGCGGTTTGGGCGGCGGCGGGAACAACAGGCAGAAGCAACATCGCCGATGCGGCGAGCAATTCGAACTTGGCCATGATCTATCCTCTCCCTGGAACCGCCCCGGTCTTTGCCGATGTCGGTTTCGATTTTCAGGTATGCTCAATAAGCGATCAAAAAATTGCGGCGTCAACGCTTTTATAGCTCGGAAAACGGCGCAAAACGCGGCACATACGCAGGATGAAACAGTTGCAAATTCGAACTTATGTTACGGACCTTCGCGTTGACGCTACGGCAACCCACGATGTCGGGTGAGCGTAGGGTCGTGGAAGGCGATATGGTCGATGACGACGGCAAGATTGTCGTGCCGCCCGAGGTGGCCGATGCGATCAGAACGCTGATCCGGTGGTCCGGCGACAATCCCGATCGCGAGGGCCTTCTCGATACGCCGCGTCGAGTCGCGCGCGCGTGGAAGGAATATTGCGCGGGCTACGGCGACGATCCGGCCAAGCATCTCGACCGCGTGTTCGAAGAGGTCGGCGGCTATGACGAGATCGTCCTGCTGCGCGACATCCCGTTCCAGTCGCATTGCGAGCATCATATGGCGCCGATCATCGGCAAGGCGCACATCGCGTATCTGCCGAAGAACCACGTCGTCGGGATTTCGAAGCTGGCGCGCGTGCTGCACGGGTTCGCGCGGCGGTTGCAGGTGCAGGAGCGGCTGACCGCCGAGGTGGCCGACTGCATCTGGGAAAACCTCAAGCCGCAGGGCGTCGCGGTGGTGATCGAGGCGAGCCATGCCTGCATGACCGCGCGCGGTGTCCGCACGCCGGGGGTAACGATGGTCACGAGCCGGATGATGGGCGTGTTCCGCGACGACGAGCGCAGCCGCAAGGAAGTGCTGGCGCTGATGGGACAGCGTGCCTGATGCGAACGGTGCTGGTGACCGGTGGTGCGAAGCGGCTAGGCGCGGCGATCGTCCGGCGGCTCGCGGCGGACGGTCACGCGGTGATCGTGCACCAGGGGCATTCGCGGGATGAGGCTGAAGCGCTGGTCGCGGCAATCGTTGGCGCGGGCGGTCGCGCTGCGGCGGTGTCAGGCGACCTGAGCGATCTCGGCGCGATCGGCGACCTGTTTGCGGCGGCGCGGACTGCGATCGGCGGACCGATCGACGGCCTTGTGAACTGCGCCTCGCGGTTCGCGTTCGATCGGCCGCCGAGTGTGGATCCGGTGCTGTTCGCGGAACTCGGCGCGATCAATTGCGGCGCACCGGTGCTGCTCGCGTCCGCGCTGGCGTCGCAGGACGACGTGGCGGACGGCGCGGTGGTCAATGTGCTCGACCAGAAGGTGGCGAACCTCAACCCCGATTTCTTTTCGTACAGCTGCGGGAAGATCGCGCTGGAGGGGGCGACGACGATGCTGGCGCAGGCGCTCGGGCCGCGCATCGCGGTGAACGCGGTGTCGCCGGGGCTGACGCTGCCGAGCGGCGACCAGACCGAGGCGGAGTTCGCGGCGGTGGCGAGCGATAACCTGTTGCGGCGGCCGGTCGGCGCGGCGACGGTGGCGGATGCGGTGGCGTGGCTGCTGACTGCAAAGGGCGTAACGGGACAGAATGTCTTCGTCGATTGTGGGCAGCGGTTCCTGAAGCGCGATGGCGACGTGATGTTCGACCGGGACCGAGAGGGGCGCAATGGCTGAATTCACGACGATCCTCGACGGGTTCGAGGTGATGATGCGGCTCGGCATCCACCCGCACGAGGTGGCACCGCAGCGCGTGCTCGTGTCGGTCGAGATGACGGTCGTGTATCCGGGGCCGCTGCGCGACGATGCGATCGAGGAAGTGCTCGATTACGACTTCGTGCGGACGGCAATACTGGCGATGGTCGCAGATCGGCCGATCGCGTTGCAGGAGACGCTGTGCGAGAGGATCGCAGGGCTGTGCCTGGCGGATGCGCGGGTGCGGCGGGTCAAGGTGCGGACGGTGAAGGCCGACGTGTATCCGGACGCCCGTGTCGGCTGCGAGATCGTTCGCGAGCGGTGAACTGCTCCCCCTCCCCTGCGGGGAGAGGGCTGGGGTTAGGGGCTGTTCCGGGCGAAGCACTGCTTGGCTGCCCCTCACCCCGACCCTCTCCCCGGAGGGGGAGAGGGAGGTGCGCATCACGCCCGGTTGGCGGCGCTCAACACCGCGCGGACCGAGGCGGTGGCGATGTCGGTGTCCATGCCGACGCCGAATACCGTTTTGCCCTCCGCTGTCCGGCATTCGACATAGGCCGCGGCCTGCGCGTCCGCGCCATGGCCGATCGCGTGCTCGTTGTAATCGATCACGTCGAGCGTCGGCCCGGTCGATTCTGCAATTGCCGAGATCACACCCGAGATCAGCCCGTTGCCACGCCCGGAGATCGACCGCTCCTCGCCATCGATCGCCACCCGGCCGATGAACACGCGCTGCCCCGACGCACCGCTTTCCTCATAATCGCGCAGTTCCACGCGGTCGTCGGCCTGCGGCATGTAGGTCCGCTCGAACAGGCCCCAGATGTCCGCCGCGTTCAACTCGCGGCTGGTCTCGTCGGCATAGGCCTGGACGTGGCGGCTGAAGTCCGCCTGCAACCGCTTTGGCAGCTTCAGGCCCTTGTCCTGCTCGATCACCCAGGCGACGCCGCCCTTGCCCGACTGCGAATTGACGCGGATCACCGCCTCGTAGCTGCGGCCGAGATCGGCGGGGTCGATCGGGAGATACGGCACCTCCCACAACGTGTCGTTCTTCGCCTCCTGCGCCGCGAACCCCTTCTTGATCGCGTCCTGATGGCTCCCCGAGAACGCGGTGAAGACCAGGTCGCCGGCATAGGGCGTGCGCGGGTGGACGGGAATGTTGGTGCAGTAATTGACCGTGTTCACGACCCCGTCGAGGTCTGACAGGTCGAGCTTCGGATCCACCCCTTGCGTGTACATGTTGAGCGCGACCGTCACGAGATCGCAATTGCCGGTGCGCTCGCCATTGCCGAGCAGGCAGCCCTCGACGCGGTCCGCGCCCGCCATCATGCCGAGCTCCGCCGCCGCGACGCCGGTGCCGCGATCGTTATGCGTGTGCAGGCTGATCGCGACCGCGTCGCGGTTGCGGATGTTGCGGCCGAACCATTCGATCTGGTCGGCATAGATGTTCGGCGTCGCGCACTCGACGGTGGCGGGCAGGTTGAAGATGATCGGGTTCTCGGGCGTGGGCATCAGGACGTCCATCACCGCCTCGCAGACCTCGAGGCTGAAATCGAGTTCGGCGGTCGAGAAGGTCTCGGGCGAATATTCGAACTGCCAGCGGACGTTGGGCTGCTTGGCGGCTTCGTCGCGGAGCACCTTGGCGCCATCCACGGCGATCTGCTTCACCTGCGCACGGTCCATCCCGAACACGATCTTCCGCCATGCGGGGGAGACTGCATTATAAAGGTGGACGATCGCAGTCTTCGCGCCAACGAGGCTGGCGAAGCTCGTCTCGATCAGGTCGCGGCGCGATTGGGTGAGCACCTGGATCGCGACGTCGTCGGGGATCCGGCCGGTCTTCACGAGGCCGGAGATGAAGTCGAACTCGGTCGCGCCAGCGCTCGGGAAACCGACCTCGATTTCCTTCAGTCCGACCTTGCAGAGCAGGTCGAAGAAGCGCGTCTTCTTCTCCGCATCCATCGGGTCGATCAGCGCCTGGTTGCCGTCGCGCAGATCGGTGGAGAGCCAGCGGGGTGGCTTGACGATGGTCTTCGACGGCCATTGGCGGTCGGGCAGGTCGACTTGCGGAAACGGTCGGTATTTGGTCGATGGGTCGCGCAGCATGGCTCGTGTCTCTCGTATCGTCGGGAGCGTTCGGGTCAGCCCTTAGGCGCGAGGCGCGGGGCATGGCCACCGCGCAAACGATCGGCGCGCCTAAGGGCGCGTAAGTCGAAGCAGCAGGAGGCGAAGGGCCGGCGTCATTGCATCTACGCTATCGTCGACCGGCAGCAATTGTCCAGCCAAAATGGATCAGCCTGCCGATTACGCCGGATCGGCCGCATGATAGCATCTGCGGGTCCGGTGACCGACCGGGTGGGGAGAGAGTCATGACCAAGACGATCTACAAAATCGGATGCGTCCACGTCGAAACGACAAAAAGTCTTCCGCCGACACTTAAAATAGAGGCCGATGGCTTCGTCAACACCGGCGGCTGGAAGAACCCGACCTTGTCGAAACACATCTACATCACGCCACCGGAAGACGGCGTGCAGGGCTATGATTTCGTCGCCGATGAACCCGGAGGCATCGTGACCCAAGTGCTGACGCCGGTGAAGACGATCTATGCCGATCGGCAGGACGACTGGGTGACCGCGGTTGCGATCCATTCCGCCACGAACACGGTCACGGTTACCCTGTCGGTTCCCGTGGCCGCGTCGTAGCGGGACGCGCGATCAGTTCGCGGAGAACGCCGCGTTGATCGTCAGGTCGACCTTGTCCGACACCACCGGGGCGTAAGCGCCGAGGTTGAAGTCGCTGCGCTTGATCGAGGTCGTCGCGCGGAAGCCGAAGTTCAGCTTCTTGTTCATCGGGTTCGCGCCCGCGCCGATGAAGGTCGCCTGGAGCACGACCGGCTTGGTGACGCCCTTGAGCGTGAGATCGCCGGTGATCGTCGCCTTGTCGCCGGTCGCGACGACCTTGGTCGAGACGAACTTGGCGGTCGGGTAGGTCGCGGCGTCGAAGAAGTCCTTCGACTTCAGGTGGCTCGCGAACGGTGCAGCGGTGACCGAGAGCTGATCGATCGCGAAGTTGACCTCGACCTTGGTCGCGTTCGGCTTGGCGGGATCGATCGTGATGCTGCCCCCCGACGCGCCCAGCTGCCCTTCGAGCATCGAGAAGCCCATGTGATTGACCTGCCACGTGACCTGCGTGTGGTTCGGATCGACCGCGTAGGTGCCGGCGGCGACGCGCGCCTTGACGGGGGCGCCGGGGACGGCGGCGGTCTGGGCGATGACTGGCGCGGCGGTTATGGCGAGGATGGTGGCTAGGACTAGGCGCATGCGGGGTCTCCTGTTGATCGCGCGATGCTGGCCGAGGTGAGGGGGCGCGTCAAACGGCGTTATGCCAACGCTGTGTTTCGGAATTGGGGGGGGCGTCGCTCTCCCGGTAGAGTGCAGCGCAAGCTCTTGTTCCCCCGCGGACGCGGGGGCCCAGCTAAACCACGATCACCGCCTGAGACCCTGGACCCCCGCGTTCGCGAGGGAACAGTAAGGGAAGAACGGTCCCACCTCACAAAACCACCCCGGCGAAGGCCGGGGCCCAATTGGGTGAGGTCGGTCACGGAGGATTGTCCTACGTTACTAAAGCCTTCCCAATTGGGCCCCGGCCTTCGCCGGGGTGGAGTCCGCGAGGGTATGGGGCAACCGAAACGCGCACCCCCGCCAGCCCGTCGGCCCCGGCGAAGCCGTGCCCTATGGGCAGGCTCCGTCGTGCCGGCCGCGCTCACGCGCGTTCGTTGCGCTCAGTTGCGCTCGCGATCCACCAAAGCATTCTTCCCGATCCAAGGCATCATCCCACGCAACTCCGACCCGATCTTCTCGATCGGATGCGCCAGCGCCTGCTTCCGCGCCGCCTTAAGCTCAGGCTGCCCCGCACGATTATCGAGGATGAAGTGCTTCACGAACCGGCCCGACTGGATGTCGGCCAGCACGCGCTTCATCTCGGCCTTGGTCTCCGCCGTGATGATCCGCGGACCCGTCGTGATGTCGCCATATTCGGCCGTGTTCGAGATCGAGTAGCGCATGTTGGCGATGCCCCCCTCATACAGCAGGTCGACGATCAGCTTGGTCTCGTGGAGACACTCGAAATACGCCATCTCGGGCGCGTAGCCGGCTTCGACCAGCGTCTCGAACCCGGCCTGGATCAGGTGGGTGATGCCGCCGCACAGCACGGCCTGCTCGCCGAACAGGTCGGTCTCGCATTCCTCGCGGAAGTTGGTCTCGATGATCCCCGAGCGCCCGCCGCCGACACCGCTGGCATAAGCGAGCGCGATGTCATGCGCGTTGCCAGACTTGTCCTGGTCGATCGCGATCAGGCAGGGGACGCCGCCGCCGCGGACATATTCGCTGCGCACGGTGTGGCCGGGGCCCTTGGGCGCGATCATGATGACGTCGAGATCGGCGCGCGGCTCGATCAGGCCGAAATGCACGTTGAGGCCGTGCGCGAAGGCAATCGTCGCGCCTTGCTTGAGGTTGTCGTGCAGGTCGGCGGCGTAGATCGCGGCCTGATGCTCGTCCGGGGCGAGGATCATGACGATGTCGGCCCAGGCGGCGGCTTCCTTGTTCGACTTGACCGCGAAGCCCGCCTCGATCGCCTTCTTGGCGGTGGGCGAACCCTCGCGCAGCGCGATCGTGACGTCCTTGACGCCCGAATCGCGGAGGTTCTGCGCATGCGCATGGCCCTGCGAGCCGTACCCGACGATCGCGATCTTCTTGTCGGTGATCAGGTTCAGGTCGGCGTCGCGATCGTAATACACACGCATTGGATTCTTCCTTCTTTCGTCATTCCGGCGGACGCCGGAACCCAGAGTTCCAGGCGGCGCCGATTGTGGCTCTGGATCCTGACGTTCGTCAGGATGACGCAGTAATTCAGGCCGGCTCTTTGCCGCGGGCGATCGCGACGATGCCGGTTCGGGCGACTTCGATCAGACCGACTTCACCCATGAGTTCGACGAACTTGTCGATCTTGTCGATCCCGCCGGTCACCTCGAACACGAAGCTCGACGTCGTCGCATCGACCACACGCGCCCGGTAGACGTCGGCGAGGCGCAGCGCTTCGATTCGGTGGTCGCCGGTGCCGCGGACCTTCACCAGCGCAAGCTCGCGTTCGACGTGTGCGCCCTGGGCGGTGAGGTCGGTAACCTTGTGCACCGGCACCAGCCGGTCGAGCTGCGCGATGATCTGCTCCATCGTCGCCGGCGACGCGCTGGTGACGATGGTGATCCGGCTGACCGACTTGTCCGCGGTGATCTCGCTCACCGTCAGGCTCTCGATATTATAGCCGCGCGCGGTGAACAGGCCGGCGATCCTGGCGAGGATGCCCGGTTCGTTGTCGACGATGACGGCGAGCGTGTGCCGCTCGGCCTTTTCCTGGGAAATGTGCATGGTTTCTTACTCTCCCCTTCCGCTTGCGGGAGGGGTCGGGGGAGGGGAGGCGAGGGCTGACGACGACGTGGTCATCAGGCCCTCCCCTAACCCCTCCCGCAGGCGGGAGGGGAATTCTGTAGCGATTGGGGCTGCCATCACACCAGCGCCTTCGCTTCGTCGTCCATCGTGCCGGACACTTCGTTCGCCTGCAGGATCATGTCGGTATGCGCCGCCCCCGACGGGATCATCGGGAAGCAGTTGGTCAGCTGCGACACGCGGCAATCGACGATCACCGGGCCGTCATACGCCAGCATCTCGGCGATCCCGCCGTCGAGCTGGTCGCGCGTCTCGATCAGGATGCCCTTCCAGCCATAGGCCTCGCCGAGCTTCACGAAATCGGGCAGCGAATCCGAATAGCTCTCGGCATAGCGGCTCTCATAGGTGAGCTCCTGCCACTGGCGGACCATGCCCATATACTGGTTGTTGAGGATGAAGATCTTCACCGGCAACCGGTATTGCGACGCGGTCGCCAGCTCCTGGATGTTCATCTGGATCGACGCCTCGCCGGCGATGTCGATCACCAGCGCGTTCGGGTTGCCGAGCTGCGCGCCGATCGCGGCGGGCAGGCCATACCCCATCGTGCCGAGACCGCCGCTGGTCAGCCACTTGTTCGGCTTCTCGAACCCGAAATGCTGTGCGGCCCACATCTGGTGCTGGCCGACCTCGGTCGTGATGATCGGCGAACGCGCGTGCGTCGCATCGAACAGCGCCCGGATCGCGCGCTGCGGCATGATCTCGTTCGGATCGTTCTCGGGGAAATCGAGACACTTCACCGCGCGCCAGCCAGCGATGCGACGCTGCCAGTCGGTCGTGTCGGGCTTGGGATGCTGGCGGCTCTTCCAGATCCGCACCATGTCTTCCAGCGCATGGCCGACGTCCGCGATGATCCCGAGATCGACGCGCACGGTCTTGTTCACCGACGAGCGATCGATGTCGACATGCACCTTCCGCGAATTGGGGCTGAACGCATCCAGCCGTCCCGTCACGCGGTCGTCGAAGCGCGAGCCGAGCGCGACGACGAGGTCGGCCTGGTTCATCGCCATGTTGGCCTCGTACGTGCCGTGCATCCCGAGCATGCCGAGCCACTGAGGGCCGGACGCGGGATAGGCGCCGAGGCCCATCAGCGTCGACGTCACCGGCGCGCCGGTGATGCGGACGAGTTCGCACAGCAACTGGCTTGCGGCCGGACCCGAATTGATGATGCCGCCGCCGGTATACAGGATCGGACGTTCGGCCGCGGCGAGCATGTCGACGAGCTGCTCGATCTGCGACTGGTCGGCCTTCACCTGCGGGCGATAGGTCTTGTGCTGGATTGGCCCCGGCTTCTTGTAGCGGGCGGTCGCGACCTGCACGTCCTTGGGGATGTCGACGACCACAGGGCCGGGACGCCCCGAGGTGGCGATGTGGAACGCCTCGTGGATCACGTCACCCAGGCGGGCGGGGTCCTTCACGAGATAATTATGCTTCGAGCAATGGCGCGTGATGCCGACGGTATCGGCCTCCTGGAACGCGTCGGTGCCGATCAGCGCGGTCGGCACCTGGCCGGTGATCACGACCATCGGGATCGAATCCATCAGCGCGTCGGTGATCCCGGTGACCGCGTTGGTCGCGCCCGGGCCCGAGGTGACGAGCACAACGCCCGGCTTGCCGGTCGAGCGCGCATAGCCTTCCGCGGCATGCGTCGCGGCCTGTTCGTGGCGCACCAGAATGTGCTTGATCCGACCGCTGCGAAACAGCGCGTCGTAGATCGGCAGCACGGCACCACCCGGATAGCCGAAGACGACCTCCACGCCGAGATCGCACAGCGCCTCGATCAGGATATCGGCTCCACTCTTCTCGGTCATTTCATATCATCCTTTGCGAGACCGCTGCCTTTAGCGTCTCGTGGTGGGGCCGGCTACCGATATAAAAGATGCGTGTCAAACATCATTTGAGCAATATAGTTTCAAATTGCTGCAGGCGCGTCGGCAGGTCGAGCGCTTCGATGCGGGGCCAGGCGGCGGGTGGCTGATGTCGGAGCCACGTATATTGGCGCTTGGCGTAACGCCGCGTGGCGAGCGATCCGGCGGCGATGGCGTCGGGTTTCGAGGTCTCGCCGCGGACGAGCGCGGCGATCTCGGGCACGCCGATCGCGCGGCGGATCGGGGCGTCCTGTGGGATGTCGGTGCGGGCGAGAAGTGCGGCGATTTCCTCGCGGCTGGTGTCGGCCATTTCGGCGAAGCGCTGGTCGATGCGCGCGTTGAGCCAGTCGCGGTCGGGGATCAGGATCAGCGCGCGGACGTCGATCGTATCGCCGATCCCGCCGACCTTCTCCGTCTGCCAGTCGGCGAGCGTGCGTCCGGTACCGCGGACGACTTCGAGCGCGCGGGCGACGCGCGTGGTGTCGGCTGCGTTCAGTTTCTGGGTGGCCTGCGGGTCGAGCTGCGCGAGCGTGGCGTACGCTTCAGCGACAGGGAGGGCACGGACTTGCTCGCGAAGGATTGGGTCGATCGCGGGGACGGGCGCGATACCGTCGAGCAAGGTGCGGATGTAGAGCCCGGTGCCGCCGACCAGGATTGGAAGCTTCCCCTCGACCAGCGCGTCACGGATCGCCCGTGTCGCCTCGGCAGCCCAGCGCGCGGCGGAGTAGGTAGCGTCGGCGGCATCCACGTGACCGAATAGCCGGTGCGGGGCGCCCGCCTCCTCCTCCGCGGATGGGCGCGCGGTGAGGATGCGGAGGTCGGCATAGACTTGGGCCGAATCGGCATTGATTACGACGCCCCGGTGGTTGGCGGCGACGGCCAGCGCCAGCGCGGACTTGCCGCTCGCGGTCGGCCCTGCGATGAGCGCGACCTTCGGCAGCGCGCCCGGTGGTTTGGAGTACGGCATGTTCACGGCAACGCTTATAGCCTCCGCCACGCTGACCGCGGGCGATATTTCGACCGCGATGGACCGGTTGCGCGACGCGGGCTGCGCGCCTGGCGTCAGCGGCTGGATCGACGAGGGCGAGGCCGCCGACCTGATCTTTGGGTTGGCGCCCGATGCGGCGCGGGCTGCGCTCGAGGGTGCGTTCGCCGCAACCGACGTGATCGTGCAGTCGAGCCTGACGCGGACCAAGACGCTGCTGGTCGCCGATATGGACTCCACCATGATCACCGTCGAATGCATCGACGAACTCGCCGACTACGCCGGCATCAAGCCGCAGATCGCCGAGATCACCGAACGCGCCATGCGCGGCGAACTCGATTTCGAGGCGGCGCTCGACGCACGCGTGGCGCTGCTAAAGGGGCTGGCCGAGAGCGACATCGAGCGCTGTCTCGCGGAGCGGGTGAAGATCATGCCCGGCGCGAAGGCGCTGGTGCGGACGATGCGGTCGCGCGGGGCGCTGGCGGTGCTGGTATCAGGCGGCTTCACGCGGTTCGCAGACCCGGTCGCAAAGGACATCGGCTTCGACCGCGCGATCGCCAACGTACTGGAGATCGAGCGCGGCGTGCTGACGGGGACGGTGACCAAGCCGATCGTCGGGTCGAACACGAAGCTGACGACGCTCTCGGAGGCGATCGTCGAGCGGGGGATGGGCGTGGACGAGTCGCTCGCGGTCGGCGACGGCGCGAACGACCTTGCGATGATCGAGGCGGCGGGGCTGGGGGTCGCGTATCACGCGAAACCGATCGTCGCGGCGGCGGCGGCGGCGCGGATCGATCACGGCGATCTGACGGGACTACTCTACGCACAGGGGATCCCGAAGCAGAATTGGGTGCTGGACTAGCCCCCTCGCGATCCTCCCCCGCCAGGGGGGGGGCGCCGAAGGCGACGGAGGGGGAGGACACGGGACCGAGGTCATTGCTTACTTCCCCCTCCGTCTGGCAAGTGCCAGCCACCTCCCCCTGGCGGGGGAGGATTAGACACGTCGCATCAGCCCTTCGCGAGCGGCGTCCCGCTGGCCGCGCACACATACGTCGCCAGTTCCTCGCGCAGCGGCAACCCCTTGATCGGCCGCAGCGGGCCGTCGTTGGCGATGTCGGTTTCGACCAGCGCGCGGTTCGGCCCGACGCCGAGGACATGGAACAACCGCTTCTCGCAATCGGTTTCGGTGCGCGCATAGGCGACCTTGCCGTCATGCTCCTGCCGCAGGATCGCGATGATCGTGCCGCCGACCGCCTTGCGCTCGCGCAACAGGAAATGCCGCGACGTCGGATCGGACGGGGTCGGGATCAGCCGCCCCTTGACCGTCAACTGCTCGGGCTTGGGAACCGCGACATCGGTTTCGGCGAGATTGCGTAGCGAGACACCGTTCTCCGGCATCGTGTCGTTGGCCGTGTCGTTGGCAGGCTGCTGTCCAGAACACGCGGACAGCAGCGTTGCGCCGGCGAGTGCCAGCGCCAAGGTCTTCGAAATCATACATCTTGCTCCCGGTCGATGTCGAAGCGAAACGACCGGTTCGGACTTTTGATCCCGCAGTGAGTGCCCTCAACCGGGTCTTTTGTCGACCGTGCGGCGATCTGCCTTGCCGACGGGGTGGACGGGGGCGGGCGTGCAGACGCGCTGGATCGGCTGGCAGGCGATGCCGACCAACGAACACCCTTTCGGGCTCCCGGCGGTCGGGCAGGCGCGGCATTGCTGCTTCGTCCCGGTGCAGGCCGGCGGCGACGCGAGCAGTGCGAGGGTCAGGAACAGCATCGGTGCATCCCCATCGTAGACATTACGGCGCGACGATCACGCACGGTACGCCCGCCGATGCGCAGGCGCGGGTCGCGTCGGCCTTCGAGGCGAAGCCGCCGGCCTGGAGACGCGTGACGCTGCCGGCCTTCGGGTAAAACGGTTGCGCACCGCGGAGCTTGCCGCGAACCTGGTTCCACAGCGTCTCTGCATTGCCCTGGTCGCGGAACGCCCCGAGTTGCACGCGCCAGTTGCCGGTCGGACGAGCGGCGACGGCCTTGGGCGCAGGCGTCGGCTTGACCGCACTGCGTTTGGCGGCTTCGGACGCAGTGCGTTCGGGCTTTGCTGGCGGCGGTGTCGCCGCGACAGCGCCGCGCACCGGCGCGGGAACGCGTGCTGGCAGCGAACTGCCCGGCAGCGAACTGGCGGGCAGCTTCGCAGGACGCGGCGGGGCCGACGGACGCGCGGCCGGCACGGTGGCGTTGGCCACCGTCGCCCCCGACGTTGTCGACGAAGCCGGCGACGCCTGCGCCTGCAACGCGTAATGCTGGGCGAGCGCGGTACCCTTCTCGCGGTCGGCGGGCGAGATGTACTGGTCCATCTGCGTCAGCGTCTGCGAGGCGGACTGCAACCCGGATGCGGAGGCGCGGCTCATCAACGCATAGGCGCGCGGATAGTCCCGCGTCACGCCGTCGCCGTTGAACAGCATCGTCCCCAGCACGAGCTGCGTCCGGGGTTCGCCGCGCGCCGCCGATTTCTCGAGCCACGGCAGCGCCTCGGTCTTCTTGCCCGACTGGAACAGCGCGAGGCCGTAATTGTCTTCGGCCTGGAGATGCCCCTGCATCGCCGCCTTGCGGAACCAGCTTTCGGCCAGCGGCAGGTCGAGCGGCACGCCGCGCCCGAGCTTGTACGCCTGTGCCAGGTTGAACTGCGCATCGGGATCGCCGGCGATCGCGAGCGGCCGCCAGACACCGACCGCACGGGGAAAGTCGCCCTTCGCCCAGGCATCGACGCCAGCTTTCACGTCGGCTCCCGCCTTGACGTCGGCGCCCGCGGGCACGGCCGCCAGCGCACTACCCGCCATAAGCATGCCGCTCGCCGCCGCCATGCTGCCCAGCGCTACCGCACCCCAGAATCGTCCGCGCCCAGCCTTCATCGGTCAACCTCTTCTCAACGTGTCGTCACCATGCCGTCGTTCGTCTGGCAAGGGAAGGCGGACAAGGATTTAGCCATCTTGCTCGCACCGATCTCCAGCCGCCGGATCGCGGTTTATGAAGCCGCATTAACCTATTCTTAGACCCGCACGTGGCATTCCCCGGTCAACTAAAGGGGTTCGGGGATTTATGCGCGTTTTGGCGTTCGCATCGCAGAAAGGGGGATCGGGCAAGACCACCCTGACGGGCCATCTCGCGGTCCAGGCGGAGCGTGCCGGGCATGGTCCCGTCGTGCTGATCGATATCGATCCGCAGGCATCGCTGGCGGACTGGTGGAACGAGCGCGTCGCCGACGAACCCGCTTTCGCACAGACGACCGTCGCGCGGCTTGCCGCCGATCTCGAAATCCTCCGCCAGCAGGGCTTCAAGCTGGCGATGATCGATACGCCGCCGGCGATCACGATGGCGATCCAGAGCGTCATTCAGGTCGCCGAACTCATCGTCGTCCCGACTCGCCCGAGCCCGCACGATCTGCGCGCGGTCGGCGCGACCGTCGACATGTGCGCGCGCGCCGGCAAGCCGCTGATCTTCGTCGTCAACGCCGCCACGCCGAAAGCGCGGATCACCGCCGATGCGGCGCTGGCGCTGTCGCAGCACGGCACGGTCGCCCCGGTCATCATCCACCAACGCACCGATTTCGCGGCGTCGATGATCGATGGCCGGACGGTGATGGAGGTCGATCCGAAAAGCCGCTCGACCGCTGAGATCGAAGCCCTGTGGACCTATGTCTGCGACCGGCTCGAAAAGAATTTCCGGCGCACCGTCTTCGCGGTGCCGTCGGCCGCTGCAAACCGTCCGGCTGCCGGGGGCTTCGGCCGCCGGATCGTGGGCTGACGCGATGACCAATCCCAAACCTATGGCGTCTTTGTCGCCGTCGCTGCTGGCGCGCAAGGGCACTGCCCGGCCCGCCATGCGAACCCAGGATCTGACCGAGGCGGCCCAGACCGAGCCCACCGAGGATCTAGGCTGGAACGACATGGGCGTCGGCACGGGATTGCGCCCGGCCCGCGACGCGGTGCCGCCGGTACTGATCGAACGCGGCGCGCTCGAGACCGAACTCGAACAGCGCACCGTCGCGGCAACCTCGGTGTCGCTTGCGGCCGCGACCCGGATCGGGCGCGAGGCCGCCCAGAAGACGAGCGGCACGAAGGCGGCGTTCACGCTGCGGCTCGACGCCGATCGGCACCTCCGGCTGCGACTGGCGAGTGCCGTCACCAAAACCTCGTCGCAGAATCTGGTCATCCAGGCGCTCGACGAATTTCTGCGGCGCCTGCCCGAGGTCGATGCGCTCGTCGCGCAGCTGCCGCGCGCAAAGCCCCGCAAACGATAGAACAGGGATTTTCCCGATGAAGACGCATGCACTATTCGTTGGCGGGTTGACCGCTCTTCTGCTCGGCGGAACGATGGTCGGTTGCGCAGCCAATGGTGGCAACGTGGCCTCGGCAAGCGATCGCAGCAACGCGCTGGCGGCCAAAGATGCGGCCGGCGATGCAGGCAGGGCGCAGACCGCGCTGGCCAGCCGCAACGGCGCGGCGGCGGTGGGATACGCCGAACGCGCAGTGGCGCTGATGCCGCAATCGGCCGGCTACCGCCTGCTGCTCGGGCAGAGCTATCTCCAGGCGGGCCGTTTTACATCCGCGGCCCACGCCTTTGCCGATACGCTTCAGCTGTCGCCCGCCAATGGAAAAGCCGCGTTGAACCTTGCCCTGTCGCAGATCGCGACGGGCGACTGGCAGACGGCGCGCCGCACTTTGGAGGCCAACGCAGCGATCATCCCGGCGAGCGATCGCGGGTTGGCAATGTCGCTGGCGGGCGACACGGCGGGCGGCATCGCGGTCCTGACCGAGGTCGCGCGGTCGCCTCAGACGAGCGCGAAGGTCCGGCAGAACCTCGCCTTGAGCTTGGCGCTGGCGGGTCAGTGGCAGTCGGCGCGCGTCGCGGCGGCGGCGGACATGGCGCCGGGCGACGTCGATGCGCGGCTCGAGCAATGGGCGGCCTTCGCGCAGCCGGCCAAGGCGTCGGATCAGGTCGCCAGCCTGCTCGGCGTGCATGCGGCGGCGGATGCCGGGCAACCCGTCGCGCTCGCGCTGAACACGCCGTCGTCTGCGGCGACCGATGCGCAGGCGTTGGCATCCGTCGACCCGACGGTCGTCGCCGCGCCGTTTGCGGATGCCGCCACTGCCCCGGCATCGGCGGCCGGACATTCGAAGGTCACGTTCGGTCCCTCGCGTGAGGTTGCGCAGGCGTTGCCGCCGATGATGCTGCGCCCGGGCGGTGGTCCGATCAAGGTCGCGGCGTCGCGCGGTATGATGATGGCGGCGGCACCCGCCAGGCCATCGGTCGAGGGGCGGGCTCCCGGCGACTGGTACGTGCAGCTCGGCGCGTTCGAAAGCGCCGGGGTCGCCAGGGATGCATGGGGTCGCGCCTCACGTCGCTTCACGGCATTGGCCAAACATGCCCCGAATGGCATGACCTTCAAGACCGGCGGCGAGGACTATTATCGTCTATCGGTGGGCGGGTTCAGCCGCGCCTCCGCCAATGCGGTATGCCGTCAGTACCGCGCGAAGGGCGGCAATTGTTTCGTCCGTCGCGGCGCCGGCGATGCGATGGCGAAATGGGTGCGCACCGCCGGAACGCAGATGGCCTCGCGGTCCTGAACTCAGCGAACCTCGCGGCCACCCTTCCACAGACGCAGAACGCGACCCTGCACCGGCAATCCATCGAACGGCGTGTTGCCGGCGCTCGCGGCGAACGCTTCCCCGACGATCTGCCACGGCGCCTGTTGGTCGAACAGCATAAGGTCGGCCGGCTTGCCCGCCTCCAGCGTGCCCGTATCGAGCCCCAGGACGCGCGCCGGGTTCCGCGCCAGCAGCGCGAACAGGCGTTCGAGCGTCAGCAACTCGTCGCGCACCAGCATCAGCGATAGTGGAAGCAACGTCTCCGCGCCCGCCATCCCGCTGCTCGAATCGGTGAACGGCAGTCGCTTTTCCTCCGGCCCGCGCGGCTCGTGCGCCGAGCACAGCACGTCGATCGTCCCGTCGGCGATAGCGTCCAGCGCCGCCCGTCGATCGCCCTCGGCACGCAGCGGTGGGGAGAGTAGTGCGAACGACCGGAAATCGCTGACCGCGATCTCCGACAGATGCAGGTGTGCAGGCGTGATCCCGCAGGTCACCGCGACGCCGCGACGCTTTGCCGCGCGGATCAGGTCGAATCCCGCCGCCGTCGTCACCTGACGGATATGGAGACGCGCGCCGGTATCTTCGGCGAGCATCAGGTCGCGCGCGATCGCCAGTGCTTCGGCAACCGCTGGCGCGGCGGGAAGGCCCAGCCGGGTCGCCGTCTCGCCCTCGGTCGCGACCGCGCCAGCGGTGAGCCCGCCATCCTCGGCATGCGCGATCACCGTCACGTCCAGGTCGCGCGCATAGGCCAGCACCCGCCGCATCACACCGCTGTCGGAGATCCAGTGCCTCCCCGTCCCAACCGCTTTCGCGCCGGCCGAAACGCAGATCGCCATCTCGGCGAGGTCATGGCCTTCGAGCCCGCGCGTGGCGGCGGCGATCGGGTGGATCCAGAGGTCGGGCTTGCCGATCAGCGCGGCGCGCTGGACGATGCCGGGGTCGTCCAGCACCGGCGACTGATCGGGCATGAGGCCGATCCGGACGATGCCGCCGGCCCGGAAGGCGGCCCGGTCGACTTTCGCCACGCCGAGATCGACGATCCCCGGCGCCACGGTCTTTCCCGCGCAATCGACGATGTCCGCATCCGACGGGATGTCGACGATCCCGGTCGCGACGATCACGCCGTCGCGGACCAGCACATTGCCCTTCGACAAACCGCCGACCGGGCAGGCGAGCGTCGCGTTGGTAAGCGCCAGTATCATGCCCAATCCTCCACGCCGCGCGCTCTTCGGGTCAGAACGTCGAGGCAGGCCATGCGGACGGCGACCCCCATCTCCACCTGTTCGGTAATCGCCGAGCGGGCATGATCGGCGACGGCGGAGTCGATCTCGACGCCGCGGTTCATCGGGCCGGGGTGCATGACCAGCGCATCGGGCGCGGCCTTCGCCAGCCGGTCGAGTGTCAGCCCGTAGCGCAGCCGGTATTCGCGGGTAGAGGGCACGTACGCACCGTCCATCCGCTCGTTCTGCAAGCGCAGCATCATCACCACGTCCGCACCCTTCAAGGCCTTGTCGAAATCGGTAAACGCGGTGACGCCCATCCGCTCGATCATCGGCGGCATCAGCGTCGACGGCGCGCAAACGCGAACCTCCGCGGCCAGCGCGGTCAGCGCGAGAATGTTCGAGCGCGCGACACGGCTGTGCAGGAGGTCGCCGCAGATCACGACGCGCTGCCCCGCGATCGAGCCTTTCCGCCGCCGGATCGTCAGCGCGTCGAGCAGTGCCTGGGTGGGGTGCTCGTGCCGCCCGTCGCCCGCGTTGAGCACCGGGCAGTCGACCTTGTCGGCTATCAGACGTACCGCGCCCGACGACATGTGCCGTATGACGATCACGTCGGCGCGCATCGCGTTGAGTGTCATCGCGGTGTCGATCAGCGTCTCGCCTTTCTTCACGCTCGACTGTGCGGCGTGCATGTTGACGACGTCGGCGCCGAGCCGCTTGCCGGCGATCTCGAACGACAACAGCGTCCGCGTCGAATTCTCGAAGAACGCGTTGATCTGCGTGAGCCCCGCCAGCCGCTTGTCGGGGGTAGCATGCGTCCGGTTCGCACCGACCCACGTCTCCGCCTCGTCGAGAAGGAACGCGATCTCATGGGGCTGGAGACCGTCGATGCCGGTGAGATGCCGGTGCGGGAAGACGGCGCCGCCTTCGATGAGGGCGGCGGGGCGGTGATCTGAGGTTCGCATTAAAGTTGCGGGATAGTGGCCGCAGGGGCGGGGGGCAAGGCTTTCGAAGGCGCGCGATCCTCCCCCGCAGGGAGGAGGTGGCTGGCGCTTGCCAGACGGAGGGGGAGGTAAGCGACGACCTCGGCTCCGTGTCCTCCCCCTCCGTCACCTTCGGTGCCACCTCCCCCTGGCGGGGGAGGATCGTTGGGGTGACTCGCCTCAGATCCGCGCGGTCACCAGTGCGTCGATCGCGCCCTGGAGGATGTAGGCGGCGGCCATCTTATCGACGAGTTCGGCGCGTTTGGCGCGGCTCGCATCCTGTTCGATCAGCGTGCGGGTGACGGCGACGGTCGACCAGCGTTCGTCCTGGAGCATGATCGGCAGGCCGATGTCCTTGAGGTTCTGCGCAAACGCCCGCGTCGATTGCGAGCGCGGGCTTTCGCTGCCGTCTAGATTGATCGGCAGGCCGATGACGAGGCCGACGACCGCTTGCGCCTTGATGATTTCGGCGAGCGCGGCCTTGTCCTTTTGGAACTTGGTGCGGCGGATCAGCAGAGCAGGGCTCGCAAACGACCAGCCGGCGTCGCAGAGCGCGGTGCCGATCGTCTTGGTGCCGACGTCGAGGCCGATCAGCCGGCCGCCGTTCGGGAGCGCGTCGCGGAAGAGGGCGGGGGATACGGTGATCATTTCTTGAACGCTGCCAGGCGGCGGTTGGCGTCGGCGCGGATGTTCGCCCAGAACAGGCTGTAGTCGTAGACGTGGTAATTGTTGCCGGGCAGCACGTACGGGCCGAGGTTGGGGCCGTCGCCGATCAGCAGGAAGCCGCGGTCGGCGCAGCGGGCCGGAACGCTGCCGATGGCGATCGTCGCGGTCTTGAGATCGGTGGAGGGGACGAGGGTGCCGAGATTGGCGGCGGCGGGCGCGGTCGCGTCGGCGGTGCCGGTCAGCGGGTTGGTGCAGATCATCGGCGTGCCCTTGCGCGGTTGGCCGTTGAAGCCGGCGGTCTTGTCGTAGGTGTCGACGATCAGCGATGGATCGGCGGGCTCGGCAAAGCTTTCCCACGACAGGATGCAACCAGTCTGGTCGGCCGCGCGGCATTCGGAGAGGCCCATCTTCGGCAAGTCTGTTGCGCGGGAAACCGGCCAGCCGACGACATAGGCTGCGACGATCCGCGCCTTCAGCCTCGGGTCGCTGGCGACGCGATCGCGCAGCAGGCGGGTGAGGTGGAGCGCGCCCTGGCTGTGGCCGGCGAGGATGATCGGGCGGGTGGGGCCGGCTTCCTTGAGGAACCGGTCGAACGCGGCGGAGACGTCGCCGTACGCCAGCGCCAGCGCGCGTTCGCTTTCGGTGGCGCTGGTGAGGAACGCGCCGAACGTCGCCTGGCGATAGCGCGGCGCCCAGATGTCGCCGGCTTCGTTGAACGCGCTCGCCTGGCCGCGGAGGAACAACTCTGCCCGCGCATTGGTCTCCGGATCGTCGATCGGCGCGTTCCAATGGTCGCGGTTGATGTACGAGGTCGGGTGGATGAAGAAGATTGCCGCGCCTTTGCCGGGCTTGCCGGGGGTGTAGCCGGGGGGTGTCCAGAGCGCGGGATTGCCGGGCGCATCGGGGCGCGCGAGCCACATGATTTTCCGCGCGTAGATGTTGCGCGGGGCTTCGCGTTGCGCCTTGAACGTCTCGGTCGGCACCATCGCCACGCGCATCAGCTGCGTGCCGAACAGGCGGTAGGCGAGCAAAGCGGCGATCGCGAGGACGATCATCGCGGCGACGAAATAGAGAAACTTGCGGGCCAAGCGGGACCTTCCGTGCAGGCGGTCCGGCTCCCGTGCCGTATGCGGGGGAAGGTTGCAACGGGCTCCCTAACGATGGCCGGGCTCCCTAACGATCCTCCCCCGCCAGGGGGAGGTGGCTGGCACTTGCCAGACGGAGGGGGCGGTAAGGTGGAACCGATGTTCCGTGTCCTCCCCCCTCCGTCGCTTCGCGCCACCTCCCCCTGGCGGGGGAGGATTTCATCTCGGGCGGGAAACATATTGCGCCCCCGCCGCGCCGGGTGCTAGCCGCACGGCATGTCCGTAGATACTGCAACCGTGAAGCGGATCGCGAGCCTTGCGCGCATCGCGATCACCGACGAGGACGCCGCCCGCATGGCGCCGGAACTCGGAAACATCCTTGGCTGGATCGAGATGCTGGGCGAGGTCGATACGACCGGCGTCGAGCCGATGACCGCCGTCATCCCCAACACGCTGCGGCTGCGCGACGACGTCGTCAACGCCGACCCGCTGACCGGCGGCGGCATCCGCGAGCAAATCCTCGCCAACGCGCCCGTGGCCGAACACGGATTCTTCGCCGTGCCCAAGGTGATCGAATGATTACGGCACGTCATCATTCGATCATCCCCGCGCCGGCGGGGATCCAGGAATCAAAAGCATGACCGACCTTACAGATCTCGGAATCGCCGGTATCCGCGACGGCGTCCGCGATGGCAGCTTCAAGGCGCGCGAAGTCGCCGATGCGTTCATCGTAAAGGTGAGCCAGGCCAAGGCGTTGAACGCGTTTCTTGTCGAGACGCCCGAACACGCGATCGCCGCCGCCACTGCTGCCGATACCGCACGCGAAGCCGGCGAGACGCTCAAGCCGCTGGCCGGCGTGCCGATCGGCATGAAGGACCTGTTCTGCACCAAGGGCGTCACGACGACCGCGGCGAGCCACATCCTAGAGGGCTTCACACCGACCTACGAGTCGACGGTCTCGCAGAATTTGTGGGACGCGGGCGCGGGGATGCTCGGCAAGCTGAACATGGACCAGTTCGCGATGGGCTCGTCGAACGAGACCTCCGCGTTCGGCAACGTCATCAGCCCGTGGAAGCGCAACGACGGCGGCAACGCCGCGCTCGCACCCGGCGGCTCGTCGGGCGGTTCGTCGTCGGCAGTCGCCGCGCGGCTCTGCCCCGGCGCGACCGGCACCGACACCGGCGGCTCGATCCGCCAGCCCGCGGCCTTCACCGGCATCAGCGGAATCAAGCCCACCTATGGCCGCTGCTCGCGCTGGGGGACGATCGCGTTCGCGTCGTCGCTGGACCAGGCGGGGCCGATGGCGCGCGACGTTCGCGACTGCGCGATCCTGCTCGAGGCGATGGCCGGGTTCGACGCGAAGGACGGTACCTCGTTGCAGCTCGACGTGCCGAAGTGGGAAGCGGGTTTGTCGGGCAATCTCAACGGCCTGCGCGTCGGCATTCCCAAGGAATATCGCGTCGACGGGATGCCCGAGGAGATCGAGGCGCTATGGCAGCAGGGCATCGACTGGCTGAAGGATGCCGGGGCGACGATCGTCGAGGTCTCGCTTCCGCACACCAAATACGCGCTGCCGGCCTATTACATCATCGCGCCTGCCGAAGCGTCGTCGAACCTCGCACGCTATGACGGCGTCCGCTATGGTATCCGCGATCTGCCGACCGGCGCCGGCCTGCAGGACATGTACGCCGCGACGCGTGCCGACGGCTTCGGCCCCGAGGTGAAGCGCCGCATCATGATCGGCACCTATGTGCTGTCGGCCGGCTTCTACGACGCCTATTATACGCAGGCGCAGAAGGTCCGGACGCTGATCGCGCGCGATTTCGAACGCGCTTGGGAAACATGCGACGTCCTGCTGACGCCGACCGCACCTTCCGCAGCGTTCGCGCTCGGCGAGAAGTCGGCCGATCCGATCGCGATGTATCTGAACGACGTCTTCACCGTGCCGTCGTCGCTCGCCGGATTGCCGGCGATGTCGGTGCCGGGCGGCCTCGACAAGCAGGGGTTGCCGCTCGGGTTGCAGATCATCGGCAAGCCGCTCGACGAGCAGGGCGTGCTGAACGCGGGTCTCGCGATCGAACAGCGGGCCGGGTTCGTCGCCCGGCCGGATGTCTGGTGGTAAGCGACCGCGCCTTCGTCAGCCGCAACACTGCGGTCCTGCGTGAGGCGCAAGCCGCGCTGAATGTCGCCTTCGGGGCGATCCTCAGCGCGTATGTCGGGGTGTCGCTGTCGGAGATCGACAACCACCCGTTCGACCATCACGTGCTTGCGCGGTTCTTCATCGGCATCGCGGTGTTCATCCTGTGCCTGTGCGTCGGCAACAGCGTCATCATGCGGGCGGAATTCCGCCTCGGCGCGATGTTCCTGCTGTTCTCGGCGGTGGCGGGATACTGCGCGCATCACGAGGCGCTGCGGCTCGGCTTCGAGGGCGCGATCCTGCGCGTCCTCGCGGCGACCTGGGTCGTCAGCCTGCTCGGCAGCAACGCGGTGCTGACCGCGATCAACTATATTCATCATCGGAATCGGACATGAGCGACTATCGGATCCAGGGCGAAACCGGCGAGTGGGAGGTCGTGGTCGGCCTCGAAGTCCATGCGCAGGTGACGTCGAACGCCAAGCTCTTCTCGGGCGCGGCGACCGCGTTTGGCGCGGAGCCCAACACGCAGGTGTCGCTCGTCGATGCGGCGATGCCGGGCATGCTGCCGGTCCCGAACCGCGAGTGCATCCGCCAGGCGGTCCGCACGGGCATGGCGATCGAGGCGCAGATCAACACATGGTCGCGGTTCGACCGTAAGAATTACTTCTATGCCGATCTGCCGCAGGGCTATCAGATCAGCCAGCTCTATCATCCGATCGTCGGTGAGGGCGCGATCGACATCAGCCTCGACGAGAAGAACCCGGATGCCGCGGGCAAGCGGATCGGCGTCGAGCGCATCCATGTCGAGCAGGATGCCGGCAAATTGATGCACGACCAGCATCCGACCCAGTCGTACGTCGACCTCAACCGGTCGGGCGTCGCGCTGATGGAGATCGTGTCGAAGCCCGATCTGGCTTCGCCTGCGGAAACAGGGGCTTATCTGCGGAAGCTGCGATCGATCCTGCGCTATGTCGGGTCGTGCGACGGCAACATGGAAGAGGGCTCGATGCGCGCCGACGTCAACGTCAGCGTGCGCAAGCCCGGCGACGAACTGGGCACGCGGACCGAGACGAAGAACGTCAACTCGGTGCGCTTCGTGATGGCGGTGGTCGAGCAGGAGGCCAGGCGCCAGGTCGAGGTGCTCGAAGCCGGCGGCAAGATCCAGCAGGAGACGCGGCTCTACGATCCCGATCGCAACGAGACGCGGTCGATGCGGTCGAAGGAAGACGCGCATGATTACCGCTACTTCCCCGATCCAGACCTGTTGCCGCTGGTGCTCGACGATGCGTTTCTGGCCGAGTGCCGGGCTTCGTTGCCCGAACTGCCGGATGCGAAGCGGGCTCGGTACGAGTCGCTCGGGATCGCGCCGTATCAGGCGGCGGTGCTGACCGCCGAGGTCGAGGCGGCGCGGTGGTTCGATGCGTTGCTCGATGCGGGCGTGAAGCCGGCGGCGGCGGCGAACTGGACGACGTCGGAGCTGTTCGGCGCGCTCAACCGGACGGGTAAGGATATCGAGAACTCGCCGGTGTCGCCGGCGCAGGCGGCGGAACTGCTGGGGCTGATCGCGGACGGCACGCTGTCGGGTAGCCTTGCCAAGCAGGTGTTCGAGGTGATGCTCGAGACCGGCGACGGGGCTGCGAAGGTGGTCGAGGATCGCGGGTTGAAGCAGACCAGCGATACCGGGGCTATCGAGGCTGTGATCGCCGAGGTTATGGCGGCGAACGCGGACAAGGTTGCCGATTACCGCGGCGGCAAGGACAAGCTGTTCGGGTTCTTCGTGGGTCAGACGATGAAGGCGATGGGGGGGAAGGCCAACCCTGCCGTGGTGAACGAGGTGTTGAAGGGGATGCTTGGGGAGTCGGTGGCTTCGTAAAGCTACCGACTTCCTCGCTCTCTCTCCCGCACCTGCTGGTCTCCCGCCCTTTCCGTTCTTCCGCGAACGCGGGAGTCCAGGGTAACGAAACGCAGCGCTGCTTGATTCCTGGGCCCCCGCGTTCGCGAGGGAACAGAAGGGCGGCCATCTCCCCAATCGCCACCACCCCGGCGAAGGCCGGGGCCCAATTGGGGCACGGTGATAACGAGGGGCAGCGCTTCGTTACTGCAACCTTTCCAATTGGGCCCCGGCCTTCGCCGGGGTGGTTGTGTACGGAGGCGGCCTTACCCGTCCATCTTCTGCGGATGATGCGGCACCAGGATCAGCGTGTTCTCCTCCACCCGCCACGACGCCAGTCGCGACAGGAAATTCATCCCGAGCACGTTGGTCTCGCCGAACGCGGGCGACACCACCACCTGCAAGTCCCGCGCGACGATCGCGCCGAGCCGCAAGCTCGCGATCGTCCCCGTCTTCGCCGCGATCGACCCATTGGCGGTCTGCAACACGATCGGCACGACGCCGACCCGCGCGTCGATCCCCGCAGCGTCCGCCGTCTGTTCCGAGATCGCGGTAATCGTCGCGCCGCTGTCGATCAGCAGTCGCTGGCTCACCCCGTCGATCGTCGCGCGCGCCCAGAAATGGCCATCCGGCGACATCCGGATACGGACCTCGCCGCCGACCACCTGCTGGTCCTCGATCTTGAGGAACCGCGCGATCTTGCCGACATACGGGTCGAACTGGCGCCGCTGGTCGATCGCGACGAACAGCAAGCCGACCAGCACGAGCGTCATGCCGATATTCACGAGCGTCCGCACGATCGGAATGCGCTGCGCGACAACGAGCACGACGACGGCGATGCCGAGTGCGACATAGAGCGTGTGCGGTTGGCTGGGGTTGGGCAGTGTGAAGATCGACGGGTCCTGAAATAGAGGCAAACGCAGTATCTTAGCGTAGTCGCGGCAACCTGTATCGGTGCTGACCGGCGTTCGGCCGAACGGAGCTCGAAAAAGGACCGATCCGAAACCGGCCGGATTGCCGTCCCCACGGATTGCGCGTGTCCGTCGAACGCGCTTCACTGTGACCCGGGGGCGGCAGATGGCGATCAGATGGACAATGACGGTCGCGATCCTGACGCTCGTCATCGGTCAGGCGTCGCCCGCACCAAGCCAGTCCAGCGGCGAGCGCCGGCTTGCGGCGATGACGCCGGCGCAATTCCAGGCCCGAGCGACGCTTCGTGACGACGCTCTGGACACGGTCGCGACGATCACCACCGCGAACGGATTCGTCGCGCGGAGGCCGCTGCTGGGACCCGCGCGCGATGACGTCTTTCTTCGAGCTTTCATCGACAAGACGTCGGGGCGGGCCACGTATCAGGCCTATGTCAGGATACGGTATCGCGACTATGGCTGGGCGAACTGGAATACAGCCAATTATGCAACGCCTGCCGGGCCGCGTACGATAGCGACGCAACGGATCGCGCGCTTGAGGGCATCATGCCCGAGGAGGTTTGCTTGCTTGCGGTCCGAGACCATCGGCTTTGCGATCGGCGCGCCACTACGGAGAGCCAATGCCAAACTGTACGTCGGCGATGGAGCGACGTCATTGCCATTCAAGATATCGGCGCAAAACGGCGGCGAACGCTCGTTCCTGCTCTCGGCGGCGGAAATCGCCGGCTTGTTGATGGCGGTCGACGCCTATCGCACCGACCGCCATTTGCCGTCCTCTTAACGATTATTGCGCGTCGTCGTCCTGATTCTTCACGACGCCACCGGTTCCACCGACGCCGTCGTGCAGGCCAGTGTCCGTGAACGTCTCGGGCTCGTCGCCACCGTCGCCGCGCTCGACGGCGTCGGACCGGGACTCCACCGCCTGTTCGATGTCGCTTCGGGTGTCGTCGTCACGATCCTCCGGGGGTGTCTCGGAGTTCGTGCCGGAACGGGGATCGGCCACGCTCAAAACTCGGGCTGCACGGGTGCGGGATCGGTCGACGGCGTTCCCGGTGCTGGCACGTCGATGTCGGGTGCTGGCGGATTGAACTCTGGCGGCGGCGCGGTCGGCTCGACGGGCGGCGTCGGGGTCGGGAATTCTGCCGGGGGTTGGGTAGCCATGATGTCTCTCCTTCTCGCTACTCAACGCCTGTAATCGGCGGGAGTTGCCTATGTGCTTGCCCCCGCATGCATCGTTGGTATAGACGCGCCCGCTACGGCGATGTCCTGTGCGGGCGTGGCGGAACTGGTAGACGCGCTTGGTTTAGGTCCAAGTATCGCAAGATGTGGGGGTTCGAGTCCCTTCGCCCGCACCAGCCCGCCCGCAGGCGAGGCGACCGCCCGATGAAATTATCCCGAATGCTCTTATAACAAAGGCCGGACATGCAGACTGTCGAGACGTTGAACGAGGGCCTCAAGCGCGCCTACACGCTCACCATCACCGCGAAGGATATCGATGCCAAGGTCGATGTCGAACTGAAGCGCCTGGCGCCGCAGATGAAGATGCCGGGCTTCCGTCCGGGCAAGGTGCCGGCGAACCTCATCCGCAAGATGCATGGCCCGGCGCTGACGCAGGACGCGCTGAATTCGGCGATCCAGGAGAGCGTCCAGAGCCTCGTCGCCGAAAAGCAGCTTCGCCCTGCGATGCAGCCTTCGGTCGAGCTGGAAGATGGCTATGATCTGGGCAAGGACGCCGTGGTCAAGGTCGAGATGGAGGTCCTGCCGCAGGTCCCCGCTCCTGCGATCGACGGCCTGAAGCTCGAGCGCCTGACCGTGCCCGTCGCCGACGACGCGGTCACCGAGCAGCTCCAGAAGTTCGCCGACCAGCAGAAGAAGTGGGACGACGCCAAGCCGACCTACAAGGCGAAGATGGGTGACCTGGTCACCGTCGATTTCGTCGGCAAGACCGCCGACGGCGTTGCGTTCGAGGGCGGCACCGGCACCGACATGGGTGTCGAGCTCGGCGCGGGTCGTCTGATCCCGGGCTTCGAGGATCAGCTCGTCGGCGTGAAGACCGGCGACGACAAGGTCCTGAACGTGACGTTCCCCGAGGAGTATCAGGAGAAGTCGCTCGCAGGGAAGCCGGCGACGTTCGACATCACCGTCAAGTCGGTGAAGACCGCGGGCGAGAGCAAGATCGACGAGGATCTGGCCAAGTCGCTCGGTCTCGAAAGCCTCGAGCAGCTCACGGGGCTGTTGAAGGGTCAGATCGAGCAGGAGCATAACGGTCTCACGCGCACGCACATGAAGCGCAAGCTGCTCGACCAGCTCGCCGAGGGTCACGACTTCGAAGTGCCGCCGTCGATGGTCGAAGCCGAGTTCAACCAGATCTGGTCGCAGCTCCAGCATGAAGCCACGCACGAGGCCGATCCCGAAGCCGCGATGGCCGAGATGGAAGGCGAGCGCGACGATTACCGCAAGATCGCCGAGCGTCGCGTGCGTCTGGGCCTGCTCCTGTCGGAAATCGGCCAGGCGAACGGCGTCGAGGTTTCGAACCAGGAAATGCAGCGTCTGATGGCGCAGGCAGCCCAGCAGTATCCGGCCGAGCAGCGCCAGCAGTTCATGCAGTACATCCAGCAGGAGCCGATGGCGGCCGCCCAGCTGCGTGCGCCGCTGTACGAGGACAAGGTCGTCGACTTCCTGTTCGAGAAGGCCGAGATCACCGACCGCGAAGCCACGCGCGAGGAGCTTGAGGCTGCGATCGAGAGCGAGGACGGTTTCGCCAGCGGCACGCACACGCATGATCATGACAATCACAAGCCGAAGAAGAAGGCTTCCGCCAAGAAGAAGACCGAGGCTTCGGACGAGGTCGTGACGGAAGAGGCTCCGGCTTCGGACGCGACGGACGAAGCCAAGCCTACGAAGAAGGCGCCTGCCAAGAAGAAGGCAGCGCCTGTCGAAGCTGAGACCGCTGTGACGGAATCGTCGCCGGTTGCTGCCGAGGCTGCCGAGGGCACCGAAGCTGCCGACGCTCCGGCGAAGAAGCCGGCCGCAAAGAAGCCTGCTGCCAAGAAGGCGGCGACGAAGACCGAGTTGTAAGAACCTAATACCGTCGGCCGCGATCAATGGCGGCCGACGGGTTGTTCTCGTAATGACAGCCTGTCAGGGTAGATATTCTTCGTCTTCTCCCTGTTCTTAAGGCGTGTCTATGCGGCAATGGCTCCTAGCGCTTTTACAGACCGTATTTGCAACGCTGATAATTTTAGCGCCAGCCGCGATAAATCGCAGTCCCTTTATTTTCTATGACACGACTCATTATTTGGAGTTGGGGCAGTCTATATTCGCTGCAGCCCATATTCCTCTTAAAGGCTTCCAGTCCAAAGACTCGGCATCGATCATGGGTCACGACGATCCAGCTCCCTTACCGGCCAGCCCTGCGAAGTCTGTCGCCAAGACACCGGACAGGAATATGTCGCTGAGTTATGTCGGCGGCCGATCCCCTTATTATTCGACTGTCTTGGCTCTGATCATCAGTCTGGGCGGGCTGTGGCTGGTGGCTATTGTACAGGCGTTGATAGGGGCCTGGTTGTGCCGCACGGTCGTGTGGTCTTTGCCCGGCCCAAGTTTTGGCGCGTACGCCGGGCTTGTGACCGCGCTGACATGTGGGTCTAGTCTGCCGTATTTCGCCGCGTTCACGATGCCCGACATTTTTGCGGCCTATGCGCTCGTTGCGATGTGCCTTCTCGCCGTCAGGAGCGGCGGAAATCTGGTAACGCTTTCAGCGCTTTGGGCCATCGCCGCGTTCGGCATTCTGGCGCACGCGACCATCCTGCCGCTCAGCATCATCGCGGGCGTCGGCATCGTCGTGGTACTCCGGTTATTGCGATCGTCGTGGAGGCAGGCGATGGGGGGCGCTCGCTGGCCGCTGAGCGCGGTCGCCATAGGTGCACTCGGCATGCCCGTTTTCGCGTGGACGACGCAGTTGGTGTTGCACGATGCGCCTCGAAGCCCGCCGTATCTCATGGCGCGTATTCTCGCGGACGGGCCCGGCCGCCGCTATCTGGCCGACCACTGCAATGGTCCTGCGGATTTCGCGATATGCAAGTATCGGGACAGGCCAAATATAGACCATAATGCAATCTTATGGTCGACCGACCCGCGGGACGGCGTTTTCTATTTCGCCGATTTCGATACGCGCGTTCTGATGTCGGAGCAGCAGCTTAAGTTCGTGCTGGCGTCGATTGCGTACAGTCCCGGGTTGGCGTTCGACGCTGCGTTGGCAAATAGCTGGCGCCAGCTTTCGACGCTGTCCATCGGGCCGGAGATCGGGGCGACAAAGCTTAGCTGGGATACGATGGTTAGTAAGACCATCCCCTATGCGAGGCGCTCCATAACCGCGTCCAGATCTTATACCGGCAACTATTCCTTCGCGCTAGTAGACCTCGTGATAGGCGTTGTTTTCATGCTGTCTCTGGCATTCGTCATATGGCGCTTGGCGCAGTCCGATGTCATCGCGGCTTGGCGAGCTCCGAAAACACATCGTGTCGTACTCATATTGGCTGGGGCTGCGATCGGCCTGACGATTATCATTGTGTCCAACGCAATTCTCTGCGGCACGTTGTCCGGTCCGACGAACCGATATCAGGGGCGACTGACATGGCTCCTTCCAGCAATCGCGTTCCTCATGTTTCGTCACCTGGGGTTCCGAGCTATGGCGACAGAAAGCAGCAAAAGGCGTCACGTATGATCGAGGGTATCGATAGGCAGGGACTTAAAGTCGCCGTTCTGCTTCCATGTTATAACGAAGCGGCAGCAATCGCGCAGACGGTGGCCGGCTTTCGTGCCGCGCTGCCGGACGCTGTGATCTACGTGTACGACAACAATAGCCGGGACAACACCGTCGAAATCGCGCGCACCGCGGGCGCCGTTGTCCGAACCGAGCGAATCCAGGGCAAGGGCGCGGTCGTTCGGCGGATGTTCGCGGACATCGACGCGGACATCTATGTGATGGCCGACGGCGACGCGACCTACGATGCCGCCTCCGCTCCGATGCTGGTCAAGCGCGTCCTCGACGAACAGCTCGACATGGTCGTGGGCTCGCGGATCAGCCAGGTCCAGGAAAGCTATCGCCGGGGCCATCGCTTTGGCAATGCGCTCCTCACCGGCATGCTCGCCCGCCTGTTCGGCCGCAGCTTCACCGACATTCTCTCGGGCTACCGCGTGTTCTCGCGCCGGTTCGTGAAGAGCTTCCCGTCCTTGTCCGCCGGGTTCGAGATCGAGACCGAGATCAGCGTCCATGCGCTCGAACTCAAGATGCCGATCGGCGAGATCGAGACGCCCTATTACGCGCGCCCCGAGGGCTCTGAATCGAAGCTCAGCACCTACGGCGACGGCTGGCGCATCCTCCGCACGATCATGACGCTCTACCGGATCGAGCGGCCGCTGTGGTTCTTCGGCGCGATCGGCGGCGTCTTCGCGCTGCTCGCGCTGATCCTCGGCATCCCGCTGGTGCTGACGTACATCGAGATCCACCAGGTCCCGCGCTTCCCGACCGCGATCCTGATTACCGGGCTCGGCATCTTCGCCGCGCTCAACGTCTTCACCGGCCTGATCCTCGACACCGTAGTAAGAGGCCGCCGCGAAGTCCGCCGCCTGGCTTACCTGGCTTACCCCGCACCGGGCATCTGACTCCCTCGCCCTTCCGGGGAGAGGGAAGGAGGAGCCACTTGGCGACGGGAGGGTGAGGGGCGGTTGGTGTCCGCCAACTTCCCCTCACCCTCCCACCCGCAAGTGCGTGCGGCCCCCTCCCTCTCCCCGGAGGGGCGAGGGGGACCTGTCCCCCCGGCAAGGTGCGAAGGGCTTGAACTCCCCTTCCGGACAGCCGATGTTAGCGGTTCACTGGGGCATAAGAGAGATTTCCATGCACAATCCGTTCGAGACCGGCGATTTCGCGAGCCCGTTGGCCAGCGCCGGGCTCGGCCTGCAGCAGACGCAAGCAGGCCTGGTTTACCCCGTTCCGGCGCAAGCCGGGCTAGTGCCAATCGTCATCGAGCAGTCGAACCGCGGCGAGCGCTCGTTCGACATCTTCTCGCGCCTGCTCCGCGAGCGCATCATCTTCGTGACCGGCGGCGTCGAGGACGGCATGGCCTCGCTGATCACCGCGCAGCTGCTCTTCCTCGAGTCCGAGAACCCGAAGAAGGACATCTTCATGTACATCAACTCGCCGGGCGGTGTCGTCACGGCGGGCATGGCGATCCACGACACCATGCGGTACATCCGCCCGCGCGTCGGCACCGTCTGCATCGGCCAGGCAGCCTCGATGGGCAGCTTCCTGCTCGCGAGCGGCGAGCCCGGCATGCGCGTCGCGATGACCAATGCGCGCATCATGATCCATCAGCCATCGGGTGGTGCACAGGGCATGGCCAGCGACATCGAGATCCAGGCGCGCGAGATCCTGCGCATCCGCAAGCGCATGAACGAGCTGTATTCGCAGTATACCGGTCAGCCGATCGAGGAGATCGAGCGCCGGATGGACCGCGATACGTTCCTCGAAGCGAACGAAGCGAAGGATTTCGGCTTGGTCGACGAGGTGTTCGACAAGCGTCCGGCACCGGCGGACGATGCGGCAAAACCCGCTTAACCGACACTGGCATGGGGCGAATCGTAAACCCTGCCGGTTTATTTGATTGTAGGAACTCCGGGGCGCGTTACGGTAGCGGCCCCGGAAACGGCACGTGCACCGACATGCACGAGAGGTGATTGAATGACGAAGCTGAGCGGTGGCGATTCGAAGAGCACCCTCTATTGCTCGTTCTGCGGCAAGTCGCAGCATGAGGTACGCAAGCTGATCGCGGGTCCAACCGTGTTCATCTGCGACGAGTGCGTCGAACTTTGCAACGATATCATCCGCGAGGAGACGAAGTCCGCGCTGGTGTCCAAGAAGGACGGCGGCGTGCCGACTCCGCAGGAGATCTGCGACGTCCTCGACGATTACGTGATCGGCCAGAAGCGTGCCAAGCGCGTGCTGTCGGTGGCGGTGCACAATCACTACAAGCGGCTCAACCACGGCGCCAAGGGTGCCGATGTCGAGCTGTCCAAGTCGAACATCCTGCTGGTCGGCCCGACCGGTTGCGGCAAGACGCTACTCGCGCAGACGCTCGCCCGTATCCTCGACGTGCCGTTCACGATGGCCGATGCGACGACGCTCACCGAAGCGGGGTACGTCGGCGAGGATGTCGAGAACATCATCCTCAAGCTGCTCCAAGCGTCGGACTATAACGTCGAGCGGGCGCAGCGCGGGATCGTCTACATCGACGAGATCGACAAGATCTCGCGCAAGGCCGAGAACCCGTCGATCACGCGCGACGTGTCGGGCGAGGGCGTGCAGCAGGCGTTGCTCAAGCTGATGGAAGGCACCACCGCGTCGGTGCCGCCGCAGGGTGGCCGCAAGCATCCGCAGCAGGAATTCCTGCAGGTGGATACGACCAACATCCTGTTCATCTGCGGCGGTGCATTCTCGGGTCTCGAGAAGATCATCGGTGATCGCCTCCAGGGCAAGTCGATCGGCTTCGGCGCGTATGTCGCCGGGCCGGACGAGCGCAAGACCGGCGAGACGCTGAAGTCGGTCGAGCCCGAGGATCTGCTCAAGTTCGGGCTCATCCCCGAGTTCGTCGGCCGTCTGCCGGTGATCGCGACGCTCGAGGATCTCGATGTCGACGCGCTGGTGAAGATCCTGAAGGAGCCGAAGAACGCGCTGGTCAAGCAGTACCAGAAGCTGTTCGAGATGGAGGACGTCGCGCTCGGCTTCACCGACGACGCGCTGGTTTCGGTCGCCAAGAAGGGCATCGAGCGCAAGACCGGCGCGCGCGGGCTTCGCTCGATCCTCGAGAGCATCCTGCTCGACACGATGTTCGACCTGCCCGGCATGGACGGCGTCGACGAGGTGATGATCGACAAGGACGTGATCGAAGGCCGCAAGGAACCGATCCGCGTCTACGCCGAGAAGAAGAAGACGGGCGACGCTGCGTAAGGCGAAGTTGGTTTGAGATACGGGAAAGGGCGTCGAGCGATCGGCGCCCTTTTTCGTTTGGGGCGAAACTCGGCCACCAAACCTCCACCGGTTGAGGTTAAACGCGCGGATAGCCACAGGCCCATCATCCTGACGAAAGTCAGGACCCAGAGCCAAGAAGGCCTGCGCTTTGTACCCTGGGTCCTGACTTTCGTCAGGATGACGGGTGGCAGCAGCCGGACAGCGATCCCTTCGTTCCTCCCCTGCAAGGGGAGGTGGCAGCGCATGGCGCTGACGGAGGGGTGACCCGCTCTCGATAGGCCATCACCCCTCCGTCGCTTCGCGCCACCTCCCCTTGCAGGGGAGGATCTCTTGTCGAGCCTGATCGGCCGCCCCGTCGTCACCTTTGGTCGTGGTCAGGCTGAGGGCGGCTATGACGCTACATCTGCAAGGTCAAAAGCCGAACCCGCTCCAGATCCTTCGGACGCCCGAACAGCCTGAGCATCCCGCCTAACTCCGCGCGCTCTGGTACGTAGACAGCGCACCCTTCGACAAGAACAGGCACGCGCGTCCGAGGCAGCACCTCAGTCCACCCCGATCCCGTCGCAACATGAAACCCCGCCATGATCTCGACGACCAAGGGCGGCGTCTCCCATCGCCCGAACAGCGTCGACCGAAAGAGCGAACTCGCGCCATCCTCGATCGGAGCTATCCCAAGCCCATCCATCAGTCGCCGGGCATCGCCCACGCTTACCACCACATCGACATCGCCGACCTCGACCGGTCCGACACCGTGAAGCGCTACCGCCGCGCTGGAAATGACCCACCACGGGTCCTGCGCTTCACGCATCGCCGCCGCCACCATGACCAGCGTTTCGCGAAGATTGGGCGCCAACATCGCCGCAACCTATCCGATCGCCCGGAGACCGCAATCGCCCCGACTCGGACCCTTATCCGCCCTCGCGCATTCGTTATCCAAGTGGAACGAGGGAGCATGCATGACGATCGAGGTGGCCGAGCGACCTAACGAACACCTGGTGGAAACAATGCCGGACCGCATGGCCCTTCCGATCTGGACGCTGATCGCCCCGGTTCTCGGCCTCGTCGCGGTTCTTGTCGGGCTCGCCAAGATGGGCACGCTCGGCACCGCGGCGGCCGTGATCGTCCTGATCGGCAGCGTGCTCGCCGCGGTCCATCACGCGGAGGTCATCGCGCACAAGGTTGGCGAGCCGTTCGGGACGTTAGTCCTCGCGATCGCCGTCACGGTGATCGAGGTTTCGCTGATCGTATCGCTCATGCTTTCCAACGCCGGCGACGCGACCGCACTGGCGCGCGACACGGTGTTCGCGGCGATCATGATCATCCTCAATTTCATTATCGGCCTCTGCCTGCTGGCGGGCGCGGTGCGGCATCATGAGCAGCGGTTCACGCAAACCGGGATGAGCGCCGCCTTGGGCGTGCTCGCGGCAATGGCGGTGCTGTCTCTGATCCTGCCCAACTACACCCTGTCGACCGCCGGGCCGACCTACTCACCGTCGCAACTGCTGTTCGTCGCAGTCGTGTCGTTCATTCTCTACGGCACCTTCGTGCTGGTGCAGACCGTTCGCCACCGCGAGTATTTCCTGCCCTCGACCGATGACAAGGACGATCACGCCGCACCGCCCTCGGGTCGCGCGTCGGGGATCGCGTTCGCGGCGTTGCTGGTCGCGCTGGTGTCGGTGGTCTTGCTCGCCAAGACGTTGTCGCCGACGATCGAGGCGGCGGTGATCGGCGCTGGCCTGCCGCTGACCGTGGTCGGCGTCGTGATCGCCGCGCTGGTCCTCGCGCCGGAAAGCCTCGCCGCGTACAAGTCCGCACGCCGCAACCGGTTGCAGACCAGCCTCAATCTCGCGCTGGGCTCCGCGCTGGCCACCATCGGGCTGACCATCCCGAGCGTCGCGATCGTGTCGCTGGTGCTCGACCTGCCGATCGCGCTCGGCATCGATGCGAAGAGCATGACTCTGCTCGCGCTGTCGCTGTTCGTCGCGACGCTGTCGCTTGGCACCGGCCGGACGACGGTGTTGCAGGGCGTCGTCCACCTCGTGATCTTCGCGGCCTATCTGTTTACGACGGTGGTGCCATGACCATCATGCGTATCGGCTCGATCGACCATTTCGTGCTGACCGTGCTCGACATCGATACCACCGTCGCCTTCTACCGGCGGGTTCTCGGTATCGAGGCGGAGGAGATGGCACCGGGGCGGTGGGCATTGCGGATTGGCCGGCAGAAGATCAATCTCCAGCAACTGCATCTGAGCGTCGATCCGAACACGCGCCATCCGACCCGCGGTGCCGGCGATTTCTGCCTGTTGACCGATGTGCCGATCGACGCGGTCGTCGCCCATCTGCAGCGCGAGAAAATACCGATCGTCGCAGGTCCGGTGCAGCGTACCGGCGCGGCCGGGCCGATCCTGTCGGTGTATGTCTACGATCCCGACGAGAACCTGGTCGAGGTTAGCAACCAGATCGGATAAGCTGTCGGCGCGGCGGCTCTGGCGCGCGGCGAGCAGGAGGCGGCGATCCGCAATACTGCATCGAGCGGCCTATGAACGGCGATACCGGTGCCTAGGTCTAGAGCGCATCATCGTTCCAGAGGTCGAACTCCCGATCGCGCTCTGAGTCGATGGGAAGAGCATAGGGCTGTTCGCATTGGTGTTGTTCGTGGCGATGTCGCTCGGTACCGGGCGGACGACGGTGCAGGGCGTTGTCCATCTTGTCATCTTCGCCGCCTATCCGTTTACGACGGTGGTGCCGCAAGCTCAGGGCCGTTGCGTCGACAGGTAGGCGATGACGTCGGCGCGATCCTTCGGGTCGGGCAGGCCCGCGAACCCCATGGTTGTGCCGGGCACCATCCGGCGAGGGTTGGTCAGCCAGGCGTCCATGCGCTTGGCATCCCACTTGCCGCCAAGCGCTTTCAGCCCGGCAGTGTACGAGAAGCGGGGGCGTCGTTCGCCGATCGGACCGCCCATCACGCCGTAGAGGTTGGGCCCGTCGGTATCGCCGGCATATTGCCCGATCGTGTGACACGCGGTGCAACGCCGGAATACGCGCTCGCCCCGCGCGACTTGACTGTTCGAGGCTGCGTCCGGGCCTGAGCCACACCCGACGAGCGCCAGCACGGGCAGCAGCCAACCCGCGGCCTTCATCGTCTTTGGCGTGCGGCCAAGGCGAGGCCGGCGGCGATCTGCACGACAGCATACAGGCGTCGTCGACCGGGGCGGTCGACGAAGGGCGCGACGAGCTTCTCGGTCCCGAGCGCGTCGTCCTTCCAGAGGTCGACGTGCCGGCGCGGCTGGAGCAAGCCGATCAGCCCGTCCCCGACCATGAAGATCGCCGCCATCTCCGCCGCGCGAGCAGGCCATGGGCCGTTCTCCTGCGCACGCAGCCGTCCAGGAGTTTCTAGCGGTGTCTCTTGGTACCCTGGGCCTCCGCGTTCGCGGGGGAACGATGAAGACGTCATTGGGGCTTGGCCTTCGCAGCCTGCGCGGCTTTCCAGGCGGCCACGTCTTCGAGTGCGACGCTACGCCGCAGGACCAGCGCATCCGGATCGATCACGACATGCGCGCGCGCCGGGACGGATAGGCTCGCCTTCCCGCCCGTCATCGGCAAAGTCCGAGTCTTGCCGTCGATCTGCACCTGCACCGGCAGCGGGAAGGGGCCGTTACCGGGCACCTTCCACGCCAGCACGAGCGTATTTCCCGTCCGCGTCTCGACCAGTTCGGGTAGCGCGGCCTGGCGAAGATACACGTCGAAGAACCATTTAAAGTCCTTCCCCGTCACCTTCCGGACAAGTGCCTCATATTCCTTCGTCGAGCCGAACCGCGGCGCGAAATTGCCCGGCTTCGGATCCGCGCGCCCATACACCGCCAGCCGCGTGACGTCGAAGAACGCCTTGTCGCCGATCAGCGCGCGCAGCGTGTGGAGCATCCACGAGCCCTTGTAATAAATGTCCTGCCCGGCACCGCCCTTGTCGAGTTCGTACACCTCCTCTTCGGTGGTGACGCGCTGCTGCGTGATCGGCTTGCGGTTCATGATCGACGCGCGCTCGGTCTGCAGCATCGCCGCGTACCGCGCACGCCCCTCGCGCCACTGGCCGTAGAGCGGCTGCATATACGTGCCATATCCCTCGTGCAGCCAGTAATCGTCCCAATTGGCGGCGGTCAGCTGATTGCCGAACCACTCATGCGCGAATTCGTGCTGGAACAGCCAGTCGAACCCCTCCGGCGCCTTCTCGTAGTTATTGCCGTAGGCGTTGATTGTCTGATGCTCCATGCCCTTGTGCGGCGTCTCGACGACGCCGAGCTTCTCGTCGCCAAACGGGTAGGGGCCGATCATGCTCTCGAAGAAATCGAGCGTCGGTGCGAACTCGGCGAACAGCTTCTCCGCCTGCGGCTTTTCGCCCGGCAGATACCAGTAATACATCGGGATGCTGTTGCTGAAGCGGCTCTTGTAGGTGCCGCTGATCTCCTCATACGGCCCGACGTTGAGCGCGATACCGTAGGTGTTGGGATGCTTGGCGCGCCAGTTCCACGTCGTCCGCCCATCCGCCAGCGTATCGACGCCGAGCAGCACGCCGTTCGACGGCGCCTTCAGCCCCTTGGGCACGGTGATGTGCAGCGTCACCAGCGCGGGCTCGCCGGTCGGGAAATCGAGGCACGGCCAGAACAGGTCGCAGCCATAGCCCTCCGCGGTCGTGGCGAACCAGGTGCGGCCGTCGGGCGTCTTCGACCAGACCATCCCGTCGTCCCACGGCGCCTTCACCGCGACGTGCGGCGTGCCGCCATAGGTGATCTTGGCGGTGACCTTTCCGCCCGCCGGGACGCGTTTGGGCAGCGTGATCGTCAACCGCCCTTCGGGATTGCTCCACGCCGACGAAGCGAGCGGTATGCCGTCGATGGAAATCGTGCTGACTGGCAGGTTGCGGTCGAGGTCGATCGGCAGGCGGGTGAGGGGGGCCTTGGCCGTAAAGACCAGCGTGGCGACACCGTTCAGGCTCTCCGTTTCGGGCAGTACCTCGAACGCCAAGTCAGCGCTGTCGAACTGGAGTGCGGTCTGCTCGGGCGTGAGCACCCCACCCGAACGCTGCGTCTGCGCGGTGATCGCGGGCTCGCCCTTCTTGGGAAGCGGGGCGGCGGCGAGGAGCGCGGTGGCGCTGGCGGCGAGCAGAAGACGCGAGATCATGCTGCGTTCTCGCGCCTGGGCGGCTCGCATACAAGTGCGATCCGGCACCTCCGGTTCTCCTGCGAACGCAGGAGCCCAGGATCACTAAAACCGCCGCCCGTTACCCTGGACTCCTGCGTTCGCAGGAGAACGGCGGGGCTTCGGGGAACGCACCAAAACCCCTAACCACCACCAACCAATTGATGGACGGTTCATCCTCACCATATAAGCTGTAGATTATGCCCCCATGCAGGCACCCACCGGAGCGTTCATGACCCAGTACCCCGTCCTTCCCCTTCGCGACATCGTCGTGTTCCCGCACATGATCGTGCCGCTGTTCGTCGGCCGCGATAAGTCCGTTGCCGCGCTCGAAGCGGCGATGGCGGCGGACAAGGAGATTTATCTCGTTGCGCAGGTCGACCCCGCCGAGGACGATCCGTCGCGCGACGACCTGTATTCGATGGGCGTCACCGCGACCGTCCTGCAGCTGTTGAAGCTTCCCGACGGCACCGTCCGCGTGCTCGTCGAGGGCAAGCAGCGCGCGACGCTGGAGACGCTGGACGAGTCGGGCGACTTCCTGACCGCGACCGTCGAAACGGTCGCCGATGCCGAAGTCGAGGGCCCGGAGGTCACCGCGCTGATGCGTTCGGTGGTCGAGCAGTTCGAGAATTACGCCAAGCTCAACCGCAAGCTGTCGTCGGAAACCACCGTCCAGCTTTCGGAAATCGTCGAGGCGGCCAAGCTGTCCGACGCCGTTATCGCCAACGTGCAGATCAAGGTCGCCGAGAAGCAGGCGCTGCTGATGCAGACCGACCCTGTGAAGCGCCTCGAAATGGCGTTCGCGGCGATGGAGGGCGAGCTGGGCGTCCTGCAGGTCGAGAAGAAGATCAAGAGCCGCGTCAAGCGTCAGATGGAGAAGACGCAGCGCGAATACTATCTGAATGAGCAGTTGAAGGCGATCCAGCGCGAACTCGGCAACGAGGACGGCGAGGGCGAAGGCGACGAGATCGCCGAACTGACGCAGAAGATCGCGACGCTCAAGATGAGCAAGGAAGCGCGCGGCAAGGCGACGTCCGAGCTGAAGAAGCTCAAGACGATGGCACCGATGAGCGCCGAGGCGACCGTCGTGCGCAACTATCTCGACGTCCTGCTCGGGCTCCCCTGGGGCAAGAAGTCGAAGATCAAGAAGGACATCGCCGCCGCCCAGGTGACGCTGGACGAGGATCACTATGCGCTCGAGAAGGTCAAGGACCGGATCGTCGAGTATCTGGCGGTGCAGGCGCGTACCAACAAGCTGAAGGGGCCGATCCTGTGCCTCGTCGGCCCTCCTGGTGTCGGCAAGACCTCGCTCGGCAAGTCGATCGCCAAGGCGACCGGGCGCGAGTTCATCCGCCAGTCGCTCGGCGGCGTGCGTGACGAAGCCGAGATTCGCGGTCATCGCCGCACCTATATCGGCTCGCTGCCGGGCAAGATCGTGACGAACCTCAAAAAGGCCGGCACGTCGAACCCGCTGTTCCTGCTCGACGAGATCGACAAGCTCGGTCAGGATTTCCGCGGTGACCCCGCCTCGGCGCTGCTCGAGGTGCTCGATCCGGAGCAGAACGGCAAGTTCCAGGATCACTATCTGGAGGTCGATATCGATCTGTCGGACGTGATGTTCGTCTGCACGGCGAACTCGCTCAACCTGCCGCAGGCGCTGCTCGACCGCATGGAGATCATCCGTCTGGAGGGGTATACCGAGGACGAGAAGGTCGAGATCGCCGAGCGCCATCTGGTCGAGAAGCAGATCGAGGCGCACGGCCTGAAGCCGGGCGAGTTCATGCTGACGCAGGAGGGGCTCCGGACGCTCATCCAGCAGTACACGCGCGAGGCCGGCGTGCGTACGCTGGAGCGCGAGATCGCCAAGCTGTGCCGCAAGGCGCTGCGCCAGATCCTCGAGAACAAGACCACCAGCGTCACGATCACGCCCGAGAACATCGGCGAATATGCCGGCGTGCAGAAGTATCGCCATGGTCTTGGCGAAACCGAGAACCAGATCGGTGCGGTCACCGGGCTCGCCTGGACCGAAGTCGGCGGCGAATTGCTGACGATCGAGAGCGTGACGGTTGCGGGCAAGGGCCAGGCCAAGCTCACCGGCAAGCTCGGCGACGTGATGAAGGAGTCGATCGAGACTGCGTTCAGCTTCGTCAAGGCCCGCGCGCCGAGCTACGGGATCAAGCCAAGCCTGTTCGCGCGGAAGGATATCCACATCCATCTGCCCGAGGGTGCGGTGCCGAAGGACGGTCCGTCGGCGGGTATCGGCATGGTCACGTCGATCGTCTCGACGCTGACCGGCGTGCCGATCCGCCGCGAGGTGGCGATGACCGGCGAGGTGACTTTGCGCGGTCGCGTGCTGCCGATCGGTGGGCTCAAGGAGAAGCTGCTCGCCGCGCTGCGTGGCGGGATCGAGACGGTGCTGATCCCGGCGGAGAACGAGAAGGACCTCGCGGAGATCCCGGCGAACATCAAGGCTGGGCTCAAGATCATACCCGTGAGCCATGTCGATGAGGTACTGCGTCTGGCGCTCACCGAGCCGCTCGAAGCCATCGAGTGGACCGATGCGGACGAGTTGGCGGCGCTGCCCCCGGCACCGATCCCACCGGTCGGGGGTGGTTTACACCACTGATCTAGATTGGGTTTATGCGACGTACTTCGGCGGTTTCGTTTGACACAAAGCGAAGCCGCCGCATTACTGTGTGCTGACTGCGGCCGCGAGTCCTCGTGGTCGATTCGAGTTTTTCCGGGGGATACAGATGAACAAGCAGGAGCTGATCGCAACGGTTGCCGACACGTCCGGGCTCGTCAAGGCCGACGCGATCAAGGCGGTCGAGGCGGTATTCGAGGCGATCGAAGCGTCGCTGAAGAAGGGCGACGAGGTTCGCCTGGTCGGTTTCGGCACATTCTCGATCTCGAAGCGCAAGGCATCGACCGGCCGCAATCCCCGCACCGGCGAGCCGATGACGATCAAGGCCTCGACACAGCCGAAGTTCAAGGCCGGCAAGGGCCTGAAGGACGCGGTCAACTAAAGTGACCTCAATCCTCCCCCGCCAGGGGGAGGTGGCTGGCCCTTGCCAGACGGAGGGGGAGGTTGGAGACGACCTCTGCTCCGTGTCCTCCCCCTCCGTCGCCTTCGGCGCCACCTCCCCCTGGCGGGGGAGGATCGAAGGGATCGACGTCAAAAGGCTGGACAGGGGGACGGGGTCTGCCTAAAGGCCCGCTTCCGAACGAGTTTCGGGCGCGTAGCTCAGTGGTAGAGCACACCCTTCACACGGGTGGGGTCGCTGGTTCAATCCCAGCCGCGCCCACCATATTTACGCCGGCCTCTTCGCAGAAGAGGCCGGCGTTTCTGTATGTAGCGAGGCGGAACGACCTTTTGTCATTCCCGCGGGGGCGGGAACCCAGAACTCTATCGATTCCGATTGATCCCTAAAGTTGGCCAATATGGGGCCCCACCTGCGCGGGGATGACGACCGGATATAGGTAAGTCTCGATCTTCGCTCGATATTCCAACATCATGACGGATTGTTCATTAGGCTGGTTCGTTCGATCGAACTAGACACGGCGCGTGGTCCAGTCCCGACTCCTCGACATCGCGATCAGCGAATTCGGCACCAAGGGGCTGGAGGGGGCGAGCACGCGTGGGATCGCGGCCGCGGCGGGGACAGCGATGTCCTCGATCACCTATCACTACGGCAGCAAGGAGGGTTTGTACCTCGCGGCTGCCGACCGGATCGCCGAGCGCATGTCCGCCGTGATGGGCGACCCGTCCGAGCTGTCGCACGACGTCGCAGCGGACGATGCGAACGAAGCCCGCGCCCAGATCCACCGCATCTTCGGCCGGCTTGCGGACAAGATGGCCAGCAGCGAGAGCGCCGACTGGACGCTGTTCGTGCTCCGGGAACAGATGAAGCCGGGCGAGGCGTTCGAGCGCATCTATGGCGGCGTGATGGGTCAGATGGTGCGCAGACTGAGCGACCTCGTCTGTATCGCCACCGGCTGCGCCGAAATCCGCACCGGCAGGATCGCGACGATCACCTTGATGGGGCAGGTCATCACGCTGCGGGCGAACCGCGCGACCTGCCTCAAACTGCTCGAGCGCGATGTGCTCGAACCCCAAGACATTCTCGATATCAAGGCGCGGATCGACGCCAATATCGATGCCATCCTCGATTCGATGCGTGCCGAAGAACAGGGCCAGCTATGAGCGACCAGCAGAACGACCATTCCACTACGTCGAAGACCGACGACGAGGACGCCCGCAAGGCCGACCAGCACGGCGAGGCGCAACAGTCCGAGGACAATGGCGACGAGTCCGAGGACGACGACGACAAGAAGCCTTCGGTGTTCAAGAAGCCACTGTTCTGGGTGATCCTGGTCGTCGTGGTCGGCGCGCTGGTGATCGGCGGCGTGCTCTACTGGCTGCACGCGCGGCAGTTCGAATCGACCGACGACGCGTTCGTCGACACGCACATCGTCCGCCTCGCGCCGCAGGTCGCAGGGACGCTGGTGCAGGTCGCGGACATCGACAACCGTCATGTCGAAGCGGGCCGCCTGCTTGCGGTCATCAAGGCATCCGGCCGCGATGCGCAGGTCGCCGAGGCGCAGGCGAACGAATCGCAGGCCCGCGCGCAGTTCGCGCAGGCGCAGGCGCAGGTCACCGCCGCCGAAGCGCAACGCCAGCAGGCCGCCGCACAGGCGCGCGTGCCGATGGCGGCTGCGATCAAGGCGCAGCAGGATCTCGCGCGCTACGAGGCGTTGCTCCGGCTCGACCCCAACGCGGTCGCAGGGCAGCAGCTCGATCAGGCCCGCTCGACCGCCCGCCAGACCGCCGCCGATGCCGCCGCCGCGCGCGAGCAGATCGACACCGCGACCGCGCAGATCGCGGTCGCGCGCAAGCAGGTCGGTGCCGCCAGGTCGGTGATCGACGCCAAGCGTGCGCTGGTCGATCAGGCCAATGTCAGCATCAGCGATCTCCGCCTGACCGCGCCGGTCGCGGGGCAGGTCGTCAACCGCTCGGTCAACATCGGCTCCTACGTCGCGCCCGGCACGCAGCTGATGGCGATCGTTCCCGACCAGATGTGGGTGACGGCCAACTTCAAGGAAACGCAGCTCACGCTGATGAAGATCGGCCAGCCGGTCGATATCCATGTCGACGCGTATCCCGGCGTCGACTTCAAGGGTCATGTCGACTCGATCCAGCGTGGCGCAGGCCAGGCGTTCGCCTTGCTGCCCCCGCAGAACGCGACCGGCAACTACGTGAAGGTGGTCCAGCGCGTCCCCGTCCGGATCGTGTTCGACGCGAAGAACGGCCCCGATCCGAAGCGCTATCCAATCGGCCCCGGCATGTCGGTGGTGCCGACCGTCAAGGTCCGCTGAGGTGGCGAAAGCTCCTGCGAAAGCCGATGCGGGGGGCGGTCACACCTGGTCGCCGAGCCGGTCGGCGGCGGGCAAGTACAGCCCGTGGCTGATCGTCGCGATCATCTCGATTCCGACCTTCATGGAGGTGCTCGACACCTCGATCGCCAACGTCGCGCTCGATCACATCTCGGGCGGCCTGTCGATCACCACCGACCAGGCGACCTGGGTGCTGACCAGCTACCTCGTCGCCAACGCGATCGTCATCCCGATCTCGGGCTGGCTGTCGGATGCGATCGGCCGGAAGAGGTATTTCCTGCTGTCGATCGCGCTGTTCACGATCGCGTCGCTGATGTGCGGCCTTGCGCCCAATATCGGGACGTTGGTCGTCGCGCGCGTGCTGCAAGGCATTGGCGGCGGCGGATTGGCGCCGGTCGAACAGTCGATCCTCGCCGACACCTTCCCACCCAAGCAACGCGGGATGGCGTTCGCCGCCTTCGCGATCGTCGTCGTCGTCGGTCCCGTGCTCGGGCCGACGCTGGGCGGCTACATCGTCGAATATTCGAGCTGGCACTGGGTGTTCCTGATCAACGTCCCCGTCGGCATCGCCGCGTGGTTCGCGGTCGAGACCTTCGTCGACGAGCCGGCGCAAGTGAAGAAGGACCGCGACGAGCGCTTCAAGAACGGCCTGACGATCGATTACGTCGGCGTCGCGCTGGTCGCGCTCGGCCTCGGCTTCCTCGAACTCACCTTCGATCGCGGCGAGCGCGAGGATTGGTTCGCGAGCGGTTTCATCGTCATGTCGGCGATCATCGCTGCGGTGTCGCTGGTCAGCCTCGTGATCTGGGAGCTGAACCACAAGGACCCGGTGATCGACCTCAAGCTGATGAAGAACCGCAACTTCGCGCTGACGATCGGCGTGATGGGCGTCACCGGCATGATCCTGTTCGGCACCACGCAGCTGATTCCGCAGATGCTGCAACAGGTGCTCGGCTACAGCTCGCTCGACGCCGGCCTGGCGCTGACCGCGGGTGGCCTCGCGACGCTCGTCATGGTGCCGTTCGCGGGCCGGTTGAGCGGGTTGGTCGATGTCCGCTTCCTGCTGTTCCCGGCGTTGCTGGTGCAGGCGTTCGCGCTGTGGAACATGAGCCACCTGACCGCCGACATCGCGTTCTCCGATGCGGCGTTCGCGCGGCTGTTCCAGGCGATGGCGCTGCCGTTCCTGTTCGTGCCGATCAACGCGATCGCCTATGTCGGGCTCAAGCAGACGCAGACCGCGCAGGCGTCGAGCCTGCTCAACGTCTCGCGCAATCTCGGCGGTACGATCGGCATCTGCTTCGCGCAGACCCAGCTCGCGGGTGGATTGCAGCGGCACCAGTCGGAACTGACGCAGACGCTCAACCCGCTCGATCCGAACTACAACGACTGGATGCAGAAGGCGGGCAGCGTGTTCGGCGGGCAGGGCGATCCGACCACCACGCCGCTCGCCGTGCTCTACAGCCAGATGCAGCGGCAGGCGACGATGCTCGCGTTCCTCGACGTGTTCCGCGCGATGATGGTGGTCGTGCTGTGCGTCGCGCCACTGGTTCTATTCATGCGCTCCGGCAAGACCGGCGGCGCGCCCTCGGGAGGGATGCATTGATGCGTGCGCGGTTCATGGTGGTTGCGGTTGCGGCCCTGCTCGCGGGGTGCACCGTCGGCCCGAATTACGTCGCCCCCGAGATGGCGGTGCCGCCGGCGTTCGTCGGTCCGCAAGCGAGTGTTGGCGCGACCGTCGACCCAGCCCGCTGGTGGTCGGCGTTCGGCGATCCGCAGCTGGACGGCTTGGTCGAGCGCGCGCTGAAGGGCAATCCCGACATCGCGATCGCCGCCTCGCGCGTGCGACAGGCGCGGTTGCAGGAGATCGTCGCACGCTCGCAAGGGTTGCCGAGCGTCAATGCCAGCGCCAGTCCGAGTCGTATCGAGTTCAGCAAGAATGCCGGCCTCTCGTCGATCGCACGCGCGTTCAGCGGCGGCACGGGGGCAGGGGGCACCGGCTCGACCGGCGGCATCGCGTTGCCGGGCAACGGGATCACGACCTATTCGGTCGGCTTCGACGCAAGCTGGGAACTCGACCTGTTCGGCGGCGTCCGGCGCAGCACCGAGGGCGCGCGTGCGCGCACCGAAGCGGCGGTCTGGTCGAAGCGCGACGCCGCGGTGACTTTGGCGGCCGAAGTCGCCCAGGCGTATTTCGCGCTCCGGCTCGACCAGGCGCAGCTCGCGACGATCGAGGGCGAAATCGCCAATCAGCAACGCGCGCTGACGATCGCGGGCAACATCGCCAAGGTCGGCCTAGTCCCGCCGATCGATGTGACTCGCCAGCGCGCGTCGATCACCTCGACGCAAGCGCGCGCCGAGCCGGTCCGCGCCGATGTCGATGTGCGGATGCATGCGCTGGCGATCCTGCTCGGTGAGCCGCCCGCGACGCTGATGACCGAACTGGCGGCGCCCTCGGCCGCACCGCTCGGTGTGCCGACGATCCCGGCGGGCCTGCCCTCCGAACTTTTGCGGCGGCGTCCCGATATTCGTGCGGCCGAGCGCGATCTAGCGGCGTCGACGGCGGATATCGGTGTCGCGGTGGCGGATATGTATCCGAAGTTCAGCCTCACCGGCATGGGGCAGCTGATCTCGACCGCGCTCGGCAATCTGTTCTCCGGCGACAGCCTTCAGCTGACCGCGAGCGGTGCGGCGCAGTTCCCGCTGCTCGACTGGGGCCGGCGCAAGTCGACCGTCAAGTCGCGCGAGGAAGACCGCGAGCAGGCGTATCTCCGCTACCGCTCGACGGTGTTGCAGGCGTTGCGCGACGTCGAGGACCCGCTGGCGCAGATCGCCGCCGAGCGCCGTCGCAACGCCGCGCTGCAACGCGCGGTGGTTGATGCGCAGAGCAGCGCGAGGGCGGCGGAATCGCAGTACTGGACCGGGTTCGTGGCGCAGAATACGCTGCTGGATGCGCAGACGGACGTGCTGGCCGCGCGCGAGCAGCTGGTGGCGAGCGATGCGCAGTTGCGGCAGCTGACGGTGGCGTTGTTCAAGGCGCTGGGCGGCGGTTGGGAGCAGGCGGAGTAGGGGCTGCTTGCAATCCTCCCCCTTGCTGGGGAGGATTGGAGGAGGGACCGCTGTCCGCACGGCCTCCCGCTCAAATTGTTCTCCCGCGAAGGCGGGAGCCCAGTCTGGACTCCCGCCTTCGCGGGAGAACAAGCTAGTTGGCGAATTGCGCCCGTTCCAGAAGTACCACCCCGGCGAAGGCCGGGGCCCAATTGGGAAACGTCGGTAACGAAGGTGCGCGCTTCATCACTGCGGCCTTGCCAGTTGGGCCCCGGCCTTCGCCGGGGTGGTAGTCTTTTTGGGCAGAGTGCTTTCAGCGAACAGTAGTTAATTCGGAAGACAGGAGCGGCACCACGGCCGCCCCAAAATCACTTCTTCTTGTTCTTCCGCGCCGCGTACTTAGCGTCGCGAATCGCCTTCTTCTCGGCATCGGTCAGCTCGACCTTGGCCTCGGCCTCGCGCTTCTTGGCAGCAGCGGCTTCGGCTTCGGCCTTCTTCGCGGCCTTGGCCTCGTCCTCGGCGGCACGCTTGGCGGCGCGCTTCTCGCGCTCGGCCAGTTCCTTGGCTTCGCGCGCGGCCAGACGCTCGGCGACGACGGCTTCGTCGATCGGCGGCTTGGCCTTCAGCGCTTCGAGCGCCTTCTGCTTGGCGGCCGCGGCGCTGCTCGTGCGATCCTGGAAACTGGGGTCCTTGAAAGAGGCCATTATGGTCGAAATATCCTGTACTATAGGTCTGACGGCCCGATCGCAGGACTGCGCGGGTCGTGACTCTGGCAGCGCCCTTAAATCATCGCACGCCGGATCGGAAGGGGTGTGTTCGCGCGCCGCGTTTTGAAGACCGATTCAGGCCGGGACAGTCGTCAACGCCACTGGTTTTCGCGAAACCATTTGGTGATGACGTATTTGACGCCGCTGCGCACCTTCATCCCCTGGTGCAACGTCGCCGCATTGAGGCTGCCGTCCGCACGCCGGTTGTTCCAGGCGAGCAGCTTGCCCGTTTCAGGCTGGATGACCTTGTCGATCGCCTTGAACCGCGTCGCGCCGCCTGCTTCGGGCCGATTGAGATAGATCATCACGGTCCAAGTCCGGTTGCCCACGACACCGCAATAGCGATCATAGTCGACCCCGGTCGGTTCGAAATAATCGGTGTGTCCCTTGAACTCCTGGCCGACCGCGTAGCGTTGGCCCTGCAACGGTTCGCCGTGGCGACCGTCGAGCCCGGTCAGCGCGGCGATCCGGCGCTCGACCTCGATCACCGCCGGATCCAGCGCCGACAGATCGCCCGTCTCGCTGGTGCGGTAGTTCGCGTCCCCGTTCGAATCGGAGATCGTCGACGGCCGCCGCACCGAATCGATCCGGTCGATCAGCGTCGCGCACAGGTCCGCCGGCAGGAAGTCGCGACATACGAACAGGTCGAGCTTGGCGCTGGGAACGCGCTGGACGCCCGGCGTCGACAGCCGAGCGATGATCGGTGCGGGCGGCAGGCCGGAACCGGCGGGCGGAAGGGACGCGGACATGATCGTCTTTTGCCCACCCGGACGGCGTCGCGCCAGTCTCCGTGCATCCGCGGCGGGCGCAAACATTCCCGGTTGGGCGTCGGACTTCGACCCGCAAGGCATTGACGCGCGACTGTAACATGGCATGCCTACGCCCCGGATGCGGGTGAATTTTGGGGTGGATCGCGGATGCGATTGAAGCTGGACGCACGGACGCGCCGTATCTTGCGGCGTATGCCGATCGTTAACGTCTATACCGTCGTCGAACTCGCGCTGCTGGCCGGGTTGGCGACGCAGTGCGCGCGGCTCGTCTGGACGATCGCGACGCCGATCACGCCGCTTGGCGACTGGCGTCCGGCCGCACCGATGGTGGTTGGATCGGCCGCCGACATCCTGAATGGTTTCGACCCGTTCTTCCGTCTTGGCGGTACAGGCGGTGCGCCGGCTACGGTCACCTCGCTGCAATTGACTCTGTTCGGCACGCGGATCGACGAGGCGATGGGGCGGAGTTCGGCGATCATCGCCGGCCCCGACGGCATCCAGCAGAGCGTCGAGATCGGCGACGAGATCCAGCCCGGCGTCAAGCTGAAGGCGGTCGCGTTCGATCACGTCACGATCGACCGCGGCGGCGCCGACGAGGACCTGTTCCTCGACCAGTCCGGCGCGGTCACGCCGGTGGTGCCCGGCGCGGCCTCTGCCGGCACGCCGCCCCCCGCGGTCGGCATCCCGATCGCGCAGCTGCGCAGCGAGATCGGCTTCATCCCGCGGATCGACGGCGGCCGGATCAGCGGGCTCACCGTCCGCGCGCAGGGCTCCGGCAACGTGTTTCGCTCCGTCGGCCTGAAGGACGGCGACGTCGTCACCTCAATCGGCGGTCGGCCCGTGTCCGGCCCCGGCGATCTCGACCGCATCACCAAGGATTTCGCGGGCGGCGGCAACGTCCCCATCACCGTAGAGCGCGGCCGGGATACCCTGCCACTCGCCATCACGATTGCGCCCCCACAATGAAAATGGCTCAATGAAAAAACTGATTCTTGGTCCGGTCGTCGCGCTGGCACTCGCCGCGAGCGTTCATGCGCAGACCACGCTCAACGTCCGCGACGCCGACATCCGCGCGTTCATCGCCGACGCCGCCAAGGTGACCGGGCGGACCTTCATCATCGACAACCGCGTCGCCGGCAAGGTGACCGTGGTCACCGACCGCCCGCTGTCGCGCTCCGAATATTTCGAGATATTCCTCTCCACGTTGCGCGCCAACGGCCTGGTCGCGGTGCCGACCTCGGGCGGCGCGTTCCGCGTCCAGCCGCTCGACAACGCCGCCTCGCAGCCGAGCCGGATCGGCGTCGCGGGGGCCGCGCGCAACAGCTACGTCACCGAGATCGTCCGCCTTCGCGCGATCGACGCACAATCCGCGGTCGAGACGGTCCGTCCGCTGGTCAGCGCGCAAGGCTCGGTCAGCGCCAATCGCGGCGGCAACAGCCTGGTGGTGGTCGATTTCGCCGACAATATCCGCCGCATCCGCGAAGTCCTGCGCCGGATCGACACCGACACCTCGTCCACGCGTGTCGTCGCACTCAAGAACGCCAGCGCCAAGGAGATCGCCACCGCGCTGCAAGGTCTGATCGGGACAGGCACCGGCGGCGGGCAGGGCGGCGCGGCTGCAACCGGCCCGAGTGCATCGGTCGTCGCGGTCGAGGGATCGAACGCGGTCGCCTTGCGCGGCGACCCGTCGACCGTCGCGCGGCTCGCGCAGGTTGCGGTCGACCTGGATCAAAAGGCGCGCAACGGTACCGAGATCAGGGTGGTGTTCCTCGAGAACGCCGACGCCGAGCAACTGCTGCCGGTGTTGCAGGAACTCGTCGGCCAGACTCCGACCCAGCCCGTCCAGACGTCGCTGTCCCGCTCCAATTTCGGGTCGAGCAGCACCAATGGCGCATCCGGCGGCCAGTCCAACGTCTCGCAGCCGCAGATCCCGCAGTCCGGTCCGACATCGGGTGGCGGATCGTCGGGGTCGGGCCAGCCCGCGATCACCGCGGCCGGCGGCAAGACCGCCGCGGTCGTCACGCGCTTTGCCGGTGCCAATGCGATCGTCATCGCCGCGCCCGCCGAAATCCAGCGCCAGTTGAACGAGGTCGTCCGACAGCTCGATACGCGCCGCGAACAGGTGCTGGTCGAGGCGATCGTCGCCGAGGTCTCGGATACGACCGCGCGGGCGCTCGGCGCGCAGTTCATCGTCGGCGACCCAAGCGGCGGCGCGTTCGGCGCATCGACCTTCGCCAACTCCGCGCCCAACATCCTCCAGATCGCTGGCGCGATCGGTGCGACGCAGCTCAACACATCGAGCACGACCACCGTCAACACCGACGGCAGCACGACGACCACCAAAACGACCAGCGACGCGGCCAATACGCTGCAACAATCGGCGATTGCGTCGATCCTGAGCGCGACCGGGGGGTTTGGTGGGTTCGGCGGGCAGATTGGCAGCACGTTCTTCGGCGCGATCATCAACGCGGTGAAGAGCGACACGCAGTCGAACCTGCTCCAGGTCCCGCACCTCGTGACGCTCGACAACCAGGAGGCGCACAGCCTCGTCGGGCAGGAGATCCCGATCACTACGGGGCAGGCGCTCAGCACCAATTTCGACAACGCGTTCCGCACCACGCAGCGGCAGAATGTCGGCATCGAACTGACTGTCCGTCCGCAGGTGAACTCCAGCGGTACGGTGAAGCTCAACCTGCGCCTGGAGGTCAGCTCGATCGCCGGGCCGGTGTCGAGCGACAACAGCGACCTGATCCTCAACAAGCGCGAGGTCGAGACCGTCCGGACCGTCGACGACGGCCAGATCGCGGTGATCAGCGGCCTGCTCGACGACAACGAGCGGCGCACGATCGAGAAGATCCCGCTGCTCGGCGATATCCCGGTGCTCGGCAATCTGTTCAAGTCGAAGGCCAAGCAGCGCTCGAAGACCAATCTGATGATCTTCATCCGCCCGACGATCCTGCGTACCGCCGAGGACAGCCGCAAGCTGACCGAGCAGCGCTACGGCTATGTCCGCCTGCAGCAGGGGTTGCAGCAGCCGGGGCAGGAGCCGTCGATCGACGAACTCGTCCGCGATTACCTGGGCGCCGCCCCACCGATTCCGCCCGCGCCGATGGCGGGCAGCATCGAGGATCCGCGCGTGGCGGTGCCGGTGCGGACCTCGACGATGGTCGTGCGGCCGAAAAAATGATCATCCGCGAAGGCCACGAGATCGACGCTTCTACTCCCCTCCCGCTTGCGGGAGGGGTCGGGGGAGGGGCTGCCTTGACCGCGGACGCGGCGATTGGGGGATATGTCATGCCCTCCCCCGCCCCCTCCCGCGAGCGGGAGGGGAGCAGTGACCTCCCCCAGATCAGCATCCCCTACGCCTTCGCCCGAAAATTCGGTGTCGTGATCGACCACACCGACACCGACTCCCACCTCACGATCGCGATGCGCGCCGGCGCCGAGCCCAAGGTCCTGCTCGAACTCCGCCGCTACCTCGCCCGCCCGTTCGATGTGACCTTCGTCGACCAGATCGCCTTCGACCGGCTCCTGTCGAACGTCTACGCGATGGACGGCCAGGCCAACGCGCTCGCCGCGGTCGGCATGGGCGACGAACTCGACCTGCTCGCCGGCGACATGCCGACCGCGGAGGACCTGCTCGACACCGCCGACGACGCCCCCGCTATCCGCCTCATCAACGGCATCATCGCCGACGCCGCGCGCAACGGCGTGTCCGACATCCATATCGAGCCGTACGAAACCGGCCTCGTCGTCCGGATGCGGATCGACGGTGTGCTGCGCGAGACGCTGCGCATGCCGCCCAACGTCGCGCCGGTCGTGGTCAGCCGCATCAAGGTGATGGCGCGCCTCGACATCGCCGAGCGCCGCGTGCCGCAGGACGGCCGCATGGGGCTGACGCTGGGCGGCAAGCTGCTCGACGTCCGCGTCTCGACGCTGCCGAGCCGCGCAGGGGAACGCGTGGTGCTGCGTATCCTCGACAAGGAAAACGCCGGCATCGACCTCGAAGCGCTCGGCCTCCCGCCCGCGCTGTTCGCGCTGCTGAACGAGGCGCTGAGCGAGCCGAACGGCATCATCCTCGTCACCGGGCCGACGGGTTCGGGCAAGACGACCTCGCTCTATGCGGCGCTGCGCCTGCTCAACGACGGCAGCCGCAACATCCTGACGGTCGAGGATCCGGTCGAATATGCCGTCGACGGCGTTGGCCAGACGCAGGTCAATCCGAAGGTCGGCCTGACCTTTGCGGCTGGGCTGCGCGCGATCCTCCGCCAAGATCCCGACGTCGTGATGGTCGGCGAAATCCGCGACCGCGAGACCGCCGAGATCGCGGTGCAGGCGTCGCTCACCGGCCATCTCGTGCTGTCGACGGTCCATACCAACGATGCGATCGGCGCGATCACCCGGATGCGCGACATGAAGGTCGAAAGCTTCCTGCTCGCCTCGACTCTGCGCGCGGTGATCGCGCAGCGTCTCGTGCGGCGCCTCTGCCCGACGTGCCGCAAGGCCGTGCCCGCCTCGGACACGGTAGCCCCGCTACTCGGCATCGCGCCGGACGCGGTCGTCTACGTCGCGCAAGGTTGCGAAGACTGCAACCAGACTGGCTACAAAGGCCGCATAGGGGTGTTCGAAGCGGTCCGCATCGACGACACCATCCGCCGCCTGATCAACACCGACGGCCACGAATCGGAGATAACCGCGCACGCGTTCGCCAGATCACCGAACCTCGCCCAGTCGGCGCGCGACCTGGTCCTCTCCGGCCAGACCACCGCCGAAGAAGCCGTCCGGGTATCCCGCCGCGACACGACCGAAGTGGTCGAGGATACAGGAGTTGCGTAGCGCGCGGCAATTCCTCCCCGGAACGGGGAGGGGGACCAGCGAAGCTGGTGGAGGGGGTTCACCACGCTCGCACCACCAGCCGTACGCCGCTAGCAGCGCAACGCAACGTTCGCGGCACGCCCCCTCCACCACCGCTTCGCGGCGGTCCCCCTCCCCTTGCAGGGGAGGATGATGGCGGACTTCGACTATCTCGCGATCGACACCAAAGGCGCCGAACGTCGCGGCCACGTCGCCGCCGCGGACATCGACGTCGCGCGCGCCACGCTCGACGCGCGCAAGCTCTACGTCGTCAAGATCAGCCCCGGCGCCCCGCCGCAGGCGACCAAGGGCCGCCCGCTATTCGGCCTCCAGCTCGGCACGCCGAAGATGTCGGGCAAGAACCTCACGCTCTTCACCCGCCAGCTCGCCACGCTCAACCGCGTTTCCCCGCTGGAGGAGTCGCTCCGGACCATCACTCGCCAGACCGAACAGGAGAGCGTCCGCACGATCGTCCAGCACGTCCATGCCGGCGTCGTCGAAGGCCGCCGCCTCGCCGACGCGATGGCGCGCGAACCCAAGAGCTTCCCGCCGCTTTACCGCGCGATGGTCTCCGCTGGCGAAAGCTCGGGCTCGCTCCCTACGATTCTCGACCGGCTCGCCGCGCTCCTGGAACGCCAGGCGGAGATCCGCGGCAAGCTGATCACCGCGCTCGCCTACCCCTCGATCCTCGCGCTGGTCGCGCTGGGCGTCGTCACCGCGCTGATGATGTTCGTGGTGCCGCAGGTGGTCGAGCAATTCGACACGGTCGGCCAGCAATTGCCGCTACTCACGCGGATGGTGATGGCGTTCTCGGCGTTCCTCGTCGGGTATTGGTGGGTGATGCTGCTGGTCGTCGGGATTGCCGCGCTCGGTGGATGGCAGGCGCTGAAGGACCCGACGCTCCGCCTCGCCTTCGACAGCTGGCTGCTCCGCATCCCGATGCTCGGCCGCCTGATCCGCGACCTTCATGCCGCGCGAATGGCGCGCACGCTAGGCACGATGGTGGCGAGTCGCCTGCCGTTGCTCGACGGCCTCAATCTCACCGCCAGCACGATCCACAACCGCCGGCTGCGCCTCGCCTCGGACCAGATCGTCGAGGCGATCCGCGGCGGCGGCTCGCTGTCGGCCGCGATGCGCCGTGCGGGCGTGTTTCCGCCGCTGCTGACCTATCTCGCAGCCTCGGGCGAAGCGGCGGGACGGCTCGACGAGATGCTGGAGCGCGCCGCCGACTATCTCGAACGCGAGTTCGACCGTTTCACCGCCACCGCATTGTCGTTGCTCGAACCGCTGATCATCGTCGTGATGGGCGGCATCGTCGCGACGATCGTGCTATCCATCCTGCTCCCGATCCTCCAGCTCAACACGCTGGCCGGACAATGAGGTCGTACATGCGTCCAGAAGACAAAAAGAAGCGCCGCGAGGCCGGCTTTACCCTCGTCGAGCTGATGGTCGTGATCGTCATCATCGGGCTGCTCGCCACGATCGTCGCGCTCAACGTGCTGCCCTCGGGCGACACCGCGCGGATCCAGAAGGCGAAGGCCGACATCGCCCAGATCGAGGGCGGGCTGGAACTCTACAAACTCCAGAACATGAGCTTCCCCAACACCTCGCAGGGCCTGAACGCGCTCGTCACCGCACCTGCCGGCCTGACAGATCCCTCGCGCTATCAGCGCGGCGGGTATCTAAAGAAGCTGCCGAACGATCCCTGGGGGCGCCCGTATCTCTATGCCTCGCCCGGCGCGCATGGCGAGGCCGACGTCTGGACCTTCGGCGCCGACGGCAAGGAAGGCGGCGAGGGGATCGATGCCGACATCGGCAGCTGGCAGTAAGCGCGAAGGCGGCTTCAGGCCTGTGAGGCGTTCCGCCGAACTCGGCTTCACATTGGTCGAGCTGATGGTCGTCGTCACGATCATCGGCCTAGCGTCGGCGGTGGCCGTGTTCGTCATGCCCGACCCGCGCGGTCGCGTGGTCGACGAGGCGACGCGGTTCGCCCTGCGGACCCGCGCTGCGCACGATTCCGCGATCGTCGAGGCACGCCCGGTCAGCGTCTGGGTGACCGGCGGCGGCTATGGTTTCGACCGGCGGCAGGCCGGCGGCTGGACGCCCATCGCGGAGAAACCGATGCGCGTCGAACGCTGGACCGACGGCACCAAGGCGACGATCGGCGACGCGAGCGGGCGGGTCCGGGTGACCTTCGACCCGACCGGACTGGTCGATCGTCCTGCGGAAATCCGGCTCGATCGCGGCGGGATTGCCGCAACCGTGCATATCGATGCCGATGGCAGCGTGCGCGCCGATGCGGGCTGAGCGCCATCCGCGCGAAAGGGGCTTCACCCTTATCGAGATCATGGTCGCGCTGGCGGTGTTCAGCCTGGCGGCGATGGCGCTCGTCCGGCTGGAGAGCGCGACGGTCCGCGGCGCGTCGATCCTCGATGAGACGCTGGTCGCGCAGATGGTCGCGCGCAACGTCGCGATCGACGCGGTCACCGAGGCGCAGCCGCCCACCGCCGGCCGCGTCACCGGTGTCGAGACCAACGGTGGCCAGGCCTGGACCTGGACCCGGCAGGTTAGCGCCCTCGGCGGCTCGCAGGTGTTGCGGATCGACGTCGCGGTCGCGGATCGTTTCGGCACGCAACTCGGCCGGCTGACGATGGTCCGCCCGGCGCCGAGGTCGGCGACATGAGCCCCGGTCGTGCGCAGGCAGAGGCGGGCTTCACGCTGATCGAGGTGATGGTTTCGCTGATGATCTTCGGGATGATCGCTGCCGCGGGCGTTGCGATCCTATCGTTCAGCGTCAAGGCGCAGAGCACGACCGGGGCCAAGCTCGATGATATCAGCGCGCTGACCCGGACGATGTCGATCCTGTCCACCGATCTCGCCCAGGCCTCGAATCGGTCGACGCGCGACGAAGCCGGCACTGCTGTTCCCGCATTCGTCGGCGAGAGCGGATCGGGGGTCACGCCGATGCTCCGCCTCGTCCGCGCCGGCTGGAGCAACATCGACGGCGCCGCGCGGCCGAGTACGCAGAAAGTGGCCTACCGCATCGACGCCGGTACGTTGCAGCGGATCGCCTACCCGATGATCGACGGCGCGCCACCGCTTCCCCCCGCGACGCTCCTCACTCGCGTTCGCCAAGTAGCGCTCCGCTACCGGATCGCCGGTGCCTGGAGCGATCGCTGGGACGGTGCGAGCGGCAGGGCGTTGCCTGACGCGATGGAACTCACGGTTTCGCGCGACGACGGCATGCAGTTCCGCCAGATGTTCCTCGTCGGCACGGGCTACATCCCGATGCCGATCGATGGTGCCAGCGCGCCGACCCCGCCACCGTCCGGCACGCCAGCACAGGGGGCACTCGGTGCGCGGACCTGAGCGCGGCGTCCACCGTGGACGCGAGCGGGGGGCGGCGCTGCTCACCGTGCTGATGCTGGTCGCGATCATCGCGGTGATGGCGGGCGCGGCGCTTGAGAAGCTGCGGCTGTCGACCCGGCTGGCGGGCAATGCCGCGACCGGCGAACAGGCGCGCGCCTATGCCTTCGCGGCGGAGACGATGGCACTGACCCGCGTCTCCACCCTGCTAAGCCAGAGCCCCAAGCGCGTCACGCTGGCGGGAAACTGGAACAACACGCCGTTCGGCTTGCCGCTACCCGGCGGCGGGTTCGCGGTGGCCCGTGTCCGCGATGGCGGCAATTGCTTCAATCTCAACGGCTTGGTGACACAGGGCACTAGCCCCGGCAGCTATGTCAGCGTTCCCGAGATCCGGCCGCAGTTCGTCCGGCTGATGCGCTTGCTGAACGTACCGACGCAGGTCGGCGAGCAGATCGCGGCAAGCGCGTCGGACTGGATCGACAGCGATCAGGACCAGCAGGCGATGGGGGCGGAGGATGGCGCGTATCTCGGTCGCGAGACGCCGTACCGGACCGCCGGCACGCTGATGACCGATCCGAGCGAATTGCGCGCGGTCGCCGGCATGACGCCCGAGATCTACGCCACCTTGCGGCCGTGGATCTGCACGCTGCCGGTCGCCAAGCCGTCATCGATCAACGTCAACACGCTGGCGCCCGAGCAGGCGCCGCTGTTCGCGATGCTGTTTCCCGATACGCTGTCGGTCGGCAGCGCGCAGCAGTTGCTGCTTCGTCGGCCGCCACAAGGCTATGCGGATACGGGCGAGATCACCAAGGCGGCGGCGCTGCTGGGCGCGGCCAACCTCGCGCCCGGTGCGGTCGCCTCGGTGCAGTCGAAATGGTTCACGCTCGATATCGACGTGACCCTGGGCCGCACGCAAATGCAGGAACGCGCGGTGATCGACGCGAACCGACTTCCCGCGCAGCTCGTATCGCGGCAATGGGGCGAGCCATCATGACGACGTTGCTGTTCCTCCCTGCCGGCGAGACCGGGTTCCGCTGGATGCGCGTGGCGGACGCGCGCGTGGCCGAGGAGGGGCAGGGCATCCCCGCCACGATCGACGACGACACGATCGCGGTCGCACCGGCGGACGCGGTGACGCTGCACTGGGCGGAGCTGCCGTCCCGCTCGCCGGCGCAGGCGACCGCGGCTGCTCGCCTCCTTGCCGCCGAAGCCAGCGCGTCGCCGCTCGCCGAGCTCCATGTCGCGGTCGGCGACGAAGGGGCAAGCGACCGGCCGATCGGCGTCGTCGGTGTTGCGACGATGCGCGAGTGGCTGCGGACGCTCGCGGAAGCGGGGATCGATCCGGTCGCGATGATCCCCGCGCCGATGCTCCTCCCGCGCCCCGACGAAGGCTATGCGCGTGCCGACCTCGCGGGCAGTGGCGTCGTGCGCGGAACGTCGAGCGGTTTTGCCGACGAAGCGCGCCTGACCGACCTGATCACCGGCGGTGCGGCCCCGGTATCGATCGATCGCGAGATGCTCGAGGCGGCGATCGTCGCCGCTGTCGTCGTGCCCCCGCTAGACCTCCGGCAGGGGCCGTTCGCGCGGCGGCGGCAGTTCGCGATCGACTGGGCGCTGATCCGGCGGCTTGCTGTGCTGTCGCTGACGATCCTCGCGGTGACGCTGGCGATCTCGCTCGTCCGCATCGCCAAATACAGTTTCGGCGCCGATGCGCTGGAGGCGGAAGCCAACACGGTCGCGTTGGCCGGCTTGCCGCGCGGCGAGACGGTGGTCGACGCGGGCCGTCAGCTCGACGAACGCCTGTCGCGCGTCCGCGGGCCGGGGCTTGGATTCACCAATACCACGGCGGCGGTGTTCGCGGCGGTGCGCGCGACGCCGGGCACCGAAGTGACCGGGCTCGATTTCCAGGCGAACGGCGATCTGCGGCTGTCGGTCGCGGTCGAGCGGGAGGCGTTGGCAACCGATCTGAAACGCGCGCTCGAAACATCGGGGTTCACGGTGCGCGCGGGCGTGTTCCAGGCAGCAGCCGGCCGCGTGACGGGCGAACTCACGGTCAGCCCAGCATCGGGAGTTGCACGATGACCGGCCTTAAGACCTGGTTCGAGGGACGATCGCTGCGCGAGCGCCGGCTGCTGCTCGTGATGGCCGCGCTCGCGGTGCTGACATTGCTGTGGGCGGTGATCATCCGACCCGTCGGCGACGGCCTGTCGAGCGCGCGCGAACGCCATGCCGACGCGGTGACCCGGCTCGGCGAGACGCGTGCGCAGGTCGCGACGCTGCGCGATATCCAGCGCACCCGCGCCGCGCCGCTGACCGGCACGCTCGCCGATGCGGTCCGCGCCGAGGCGGATCAGGCCGGTTTCGCACTCGCCTCGCTCGATCAGGACGGCGCGGATCGGGTCCGTATCGGCATCCAGTCCGCGCGGCCCGCGGCGCTCGTCACGTGGCTGGCCCGGCTCGAACGGCGCGGCATCCTCGTCGATACGGCGACGATGACCGACAAGGGCGACAAGACCGTCGGCGTCGCGCTCACGTTGAAGGCGCGCGCGGCATGAGGCGGATACGCTTGCAGACCGGCCCCGCCGCGTTGTTCGGCGGGATGCTGCTGATCGCGCTGATCGTCTTCCTGCCGATGCGCGCGGTGCTCGGCTGGGTCGGTATCGGCGACGAAGGGCTGGTCGCGCGGCGCGTGTCGGGGACGATCTGGGGATCGACGCTGACCGAAGCGCGATTCGGCGATCTCGCGCTCGGCGACCTGCATGCGAAGGTGTCGCCACTGCCGCTGCTGGTCGGTCGCGCGACGATCGTCTTCACCGGCGCGGACTCGCTTGCGGCCAGACCGCTGAGCGGATCGGCGAGCGTCAGCCGCCACGGCTTCGGTGTCGACCATGTAACGGCCACGGTCGCGACCGGGCGGGTGTTCGCGCCGGTGCCCGTCTCCGCGCTCGACCTCGACGACGTGTCGGTCCGTTTCCGCGATGGCCAGTGCGAGAGTGCCGAGGGCCGCGTCCGCGCGACTCTGGCAGGCGACGTCGGCGGGATCGCGCTGCCGCAATCGGTCGGCGGCACTGCGCGCTGCGACGGTACCGCGTTGCTGCTGCCGCTGACGAGCCAGGCGGGTACCGAAGGCATCGCATTGCGGATCGAAAACGCCGGTAAGTATCGCGCCGAACTGGCGCTCCGGCCGTCCGATCCGCTCGCCGTCCAGAAACTCGAACAGGCCGGCTTCGTCCGCGGCCCGACCGGCTATCGTCTGTCGATCGAAGGACGTTTTTGAGGGGTTTGTGCGATCGGCGGTTGACGCAGGGCAGCGACCCCCGCTAGGGGCGACGCCTTCGCGGCGATCGTAGTTCAATTGGTTAGAGCGTCGGCTTGTGATGCCGGATGTTGCGGGTTCAAGTCCCGTCGGTCGCCCCATTATTTCGTTATTTTCGACAGGCCCCGGCAAAGCGGTCGCTTTGGGCTGGCCAAACGGCCCAGAAAATAATATTTCGCCTCCCGGTAATTTTATTCTCCTCAGGAGCCGGCGATGACAGCGGTTTGGGACCTTCCCGATTTCGACGACCACGAGGGCGTACACGCCTTCACCGATCCCGAATCGGGCCTGCGCGCGGTCATCGCGCTGCACTCCACCAAGCTAGGGCCGGCGGCTGGTGGCACGCGGTTCTGGCATTACGCCGATACCGGGCGCGCGGTGACCGACGCGTTGCGCCTGTCGCGCGGCATGAGCTTCAAGAACGCGATGGCCGGCCTGGAGCTCGGCGGCGGCAAGGGCGTGGTCCTCGCGGCCAAGCCCGGCGATGTCATCACGACGGCGCAGCTCGAGGCGTTCGGTCGCGCGGTCGATTCGCTCGGCGGGCGCTATGTGACGGCGGAAGACGTCGGCATGTCCGAAGAGCGGATGAAGGTGATCTCCACGCAGACGCGCTATGTCTCCGGCTTGCCGGTCGCGAGCGGCGCCGCTGGCGGCGATCCCGGGCCATACACCGCGCTCGGCATCTATCTCGGCGTGAAGGCGGCGGCGCAGCGTGGCCTCGGCGCGACCGACATGAAAGGCGTCCGCGTCGCGATCCAGGGTGTCGGTTCAGTCGGCGGCGGTCTCGCCCGACTGCTGGCGAAGGACGGCGCGGTGCTGACGCTGGCCGATGTCGACGAAGGCCGTGCGCAGAAGCTCGCCGGTGAACTCGGCGCGACCGCAGTGGCGGCCGAGGCGATCCTGACGACCGAGGCGGATATCTTCAGCCCGAACGCCCTGGGTGCGATCCTGACCGAAATGTCGATCGCGTCCTTGAAGGCGAAGGTCGTCGCCGGTGGCGCGAACAACCAGTTGAGCGTGCGCGAGGACGGCGCGAGGCTGCATGCGCGCGGCATCCTGTATGCGCCGGACTACGTGATCAATGCGGGCGGGATCATCAACGTCGGTCTCGAATATCTCGGCCAGGGCGACGAGGCCGAGGTCAAGGCGCGGATCGCGCGCATCCCCGAGCGCCTGATCGAAGTGTGGAACGAGAGCGATCGTTCGGGTGAGCCGGCATCGGATGTTGCCGATTCGATCGCAAAGCGCCTGATCGGCCGCTGAAATCCTTCTCCCCACTGGGGAGAAGGTGGCGCATAGCGCCGGATGAGGGGTGGTTGGGGTGAACGCCTGAGCCTCACTCCCCCTCACCCTCCCACCGCAAGCGCGGCGGGTCCCTCCCTCTCCCCAAGGGGAGAGGGCTTAACTCTCGCGTGACGTCAGTGAATTAAGGCAATAAGGCTGTCCCCAGTGGCCACCCTACACGCCTTCGCAAACCCCGCGCGCTTCCTGAAGATCGCCAAGCCGTTGACGCCCGCGCTTTTCTGGGCCGGTGTCGCGCTGATCGTGCTGGGCTGCTGGGCGGGCCTGACCCAGACCCCGCCCGATTACCTCCAGGGCGAGACCGTCCGCATCCTCTACATCCACGTCCCCGCCGCTTGGCTCGGGATGGGCGGGTGGAGCGGGATCGCGATCTCCAGCCTCATGGTCCTCGTCTGGCGCCACCCGCTCGCCAGCGTCGCCGCACGCGCGATCGCGTTGCCGGGCGCGGTGTTCGCGGCGCTGTGCCTGATGACCGGCTCGATCTGGGGCCGCCCGACCTGGGGGACCTGGTGGCAATGGGACGGCCGGCTGACCTCGATGCTGCTGCTGTTCTTCGTCTATCTCGGTTACATGGCGCTCGCGAGGGCCGATGCGGATCGTGGCGGCGACGGGCGCGTGCCGGCGCTGTACGGGATCGCCGGATCGGTACTGCTGCCGATCATCCGCTATTCGGTGGTATGGTGGAACACGCTGCACCAGGGGCCGAGCATCGGCCTCACCAAGTCGACCATCGCCGGTTCGATCCTGTGGCCGCTGCCGATCATGCTCGCCGGGTTCACCTTCGTGTTCGCGGGGATCGTCCTGATGCGAATGCGGACGATGCTTGCTGTGGCGAAATCCGAAGCCCGTATGCGGCGGATGGCGCGCGCATGAACCCCTGGCCGTTCGTGACCGCCGCGTATGCCGTGACGCTGGGTGGCGGGGCGCTCCTCGCGCTGCTGAGTTACCGCGCGATGCGCAGGGCCGAGAAGCCTGTCGTGAGCGACGTCGAACGATGAAGGCGAAGCATCAACGCCTTACACTCGCGCTGCTGGCGCTCGGCGCAGTCGTCGTCGCGGGGCTGCTGGCGCTGTCGGCGCTGAAGGATCAGGCCGCCTTCTTCTACGCGCCGTCCGACGTACGCCGCGACGGCCTGCCGCTCGGTCGCGCGGTCCGGCTCGGCGGCATGGTCGAAGCGGGATCGGTCAAGCGTGCTGCCGACGGCATCACCGTGCATTTCGTGGTCACCGACGGCCAAGCGACCACGCCGGTCGTCTTCGCAGGCATCGTCCCGGACCTCTTCCGCGAGAAATCGGGCGTCGTCGCCGAAGGGCAGTTCCAGCCCAACGGCAGCTTCGTCGCGTCGAACCTGCTCGCCAAGCACGACGAAAAGTACATGCCGCCGGAGATGGCCGGCAAGATGCACGAATCCAAGTCCCTCGAACCTGACGCGAAACAGTGATCGCCGAAGCAGGTCTTGCCGCGCTCTGGCTCGCGGGTGCGCTTGCGGCGTTGCAGTTGGCGATGGCGGCGATCGGCATCGCGCGCGGTCGTGACGACGTCGCGGCGGCTGTGCGCCCCGTGGCGATCGTCCAAGGGCTGCTTGCGGTGCTGGCGATGGCGCTGCTGATCGAGCTGTTCCTCGAGTCCGACATGTCGGTGAAGCTGGTCGTCGAGAACAGCCATTCCGCCAAGCCCTGGCTCTACAAATTCGCGGGTGCCTGGGGCAATCACGAAGGCTCGATGCTGCTCTGGGTGACGATCCTCGGGCTGGCGGGCGGGGCGGTCGCGATCTTCGAGCGCTCGCTGCCCGAACGCACGCTGACCGCGACTCTCGGCGCACAGGCGACGATCGCGCTCGGCTTCTACGCGTTCCTGCTGTTCTCCTCGAACCCGTTCGCGCGGCTCAACCCCGCAGCGCCCGATGGCCTCGGGCTCAATCCTCTGTTGCAGGACCCGGGCTTGGCTTTCCATCCGCCGACGCTCTACATCGGCTATGTCGGCCTTTCGGTCGCATTCTCGTTCGCGGTCGGCGCGCTCGTCACGCGGGACGTCGGCCCCGCGTTCGCCAAGGCGATGCGGCCCTGGGTGCTGATCGCGTGGATCTTCCTCACGCTCGGCATCACCGCGGGATCGTACTGGGCCTATTACGAGCTCGGCTGGGGCGGCTGGTGGTTCTGGGATCCGGTCGAGAATGCCTCGCTGATGCCGTGGCTCGCCGCGACCGCGCTGCTTCATTCGGTGACGGTGCTGGCGACGCGAGACGGCCTGCGTGCCTGGACGATCATGCTGGCGGTGGTCGCCTTCTCGATGTCGATGATCGGCACGTTCCTGGTCCGCTCGGGCATCCTGACCAGTGTCCATGCCTTCGCGGTGGACCCAGAGCGGGGCGCGTTCATCCTGGCACTTCTCGCGATCTACATCGGCGGCGCGCTCGCATTGTTCGCCGCTCGCATCGGCACTGTGCGCGCGGGCACGACCTTCGATCCGGTTAGCCGCGAGGGCGGGCTGGTCGCGAACAACCTGCTGTTGTCGGTGATCCTCGGTATCGTCCTGATCGGCACGCTCTATCCGATCGTCGCGGCGAGCTTCGGCGTGCAGCTGTCGGTCGGCCCGCCGTTTTTCAACAAGGCGGCGGGACCGATCGCGCTGCTGCTGGTCGCGGTTATGGCGGTGGGGCCGCTGCTGCGCTGGCGGCGTGACGACGCGAAGGCAGTGCTCGGGCGAGTCATGCTGCCGATCGGCGCGACGCTGGTGGTGGCGATCGCGCTGCTGTTCCTGTGGCCGGGTTGGCTCCCCTGGGCCGGGCTGTCGCTCGCCGCCGGTCTCGCTGTCGCCAGCGTCGCGCCGCTGTGGAAGCGCAACCTCAGGCGCACGCCGCTTTTCACCTACGGCATGGTCATCGCGCATCTAGGCATCGCGGTCAGCCTTGCCGGGATGGCGTCGGACAGCGCGTTCACGAAGGAAACGCTGGTCGCGGTGCGCGCGGGCGAACCGGCGCGCGTCGGTCCTTATACCGTGACGCTCGACGGCATCTCGCCGGTGATCGGGGAGAATTGGTCGGCACTCGAAGCGCGACTGACCGCAGCCCGCGGTAGCAGCGCGAGCATCCTGCGCCCGCAGCTCCGGTTTTTCGCCAACCCGCCGACCAGCACCAACGAGTCGGCGATCCTGACGGTACTCGACGGGCAGCTCTATACTGTGCTCGGCCAGCCGGACGGCCAAGGACGGTGGCAGCTGCGCCTGTGGTGGAAGCCTTTCGTGACGCTGATCTGGTTCGGCGGCGTGCTGATCGCGCTGGGCGGCGCATTGTCGCTGCTCGGCCGCGTGCGACGCGAGCGACGTAGCGCGATGCGGGCGTATTGGGCATGAAGCGATTAGCACTCTGGGCGCCGCTGGCGATTTTCGCGCTGCTGTTCGCGGTTGTCGCGAGCGGACTGTTCCGGCCGGCGGAGAAGGTGGTTCGGTCGGCGATGGTTGGCAAGCCGCTGCCTGATTTCGCGCTGTCGCCAATGATCCCCGGCAAGCCGGGCTTGACCAGTGCGTCGTTCCGCCAGGGCAAACCGCGTTTGCTCAACGTGTTCGCGAGCTGGTGCATTCCGTGCATCGCCGAGGCGCCGCAGTTGATGCGCCTGAAGGCGATGGGGGTCCCGATCGACGCGATCGCGATCCGCGACACTGCGCCCGCGATCGCCGGGTTCCTGCGGCGTAACGGCGATCCCTACGAGCGGATCGGCAGTGATCGGGCCAGTCAGGTGCAATTGGCGCTCGGCTCGTCGGGTGTGCCGGAGACGTTCGTGATCGACGGCCGCGGGATCGTCGTGAAGCAGATCATCGGCGATATCCGGCCGGACAATGTCGCCGAGATCATGCAAGCCATGAAGGACGCGCGGTGAACAGGCGCAACCAAGTCCCCCTTCCGCTTGCGGGAGGGGTTAGGGGAGGGGCTTCCTCTCCCACGCCGAGCGCACGTTTGAGTCATGCCCTCCCCCGACCCCTCCCGCGAGCGGGAGGGGAGGTGCTGGCGGCACTGTGGCTCTGCATTTCTCCGGCCGCCGCGCAGCCCGTCACGCCGCCCGCTCACTATGCCAACGTCCAGCTCGCGGATCCTGCCAAGGAAGCCTCCGCGCGCGCGCTCATGGAAACGCTGCGCTGCCTCGTCTGTCAGGGCCAGTCGATCGCCGACAGCGATGCCGACATGGCCGCCGACATGCGCGCGCTGGTCCGTGAGCGGATCGAGCGCGGCGAGAAGCCGGCGTCGATCCGTGCTTGGCTGATTGCGCGCTACGGCGATTACGTGACCTACGATCCGCCGCTGTCGGGCCTGACTTGGCCGTTGTGGCTTACACCGATCCTGCTGCTTGGCGTCGGCGCTTGGATCGCGCGGTCGAGCTTTCGGCGGAGGACGCGCTGATGGGCTGGGTCTGGCTCGGCGTGATCGGTGCGGGGGCGTTCGCGTTGCTCGCGGTGTTGAAGGTGAACCGGGTTCTTTGGACGATGGTCGCGGCGGCACTGATGCTCGGCGCGGCGGGGTATGCGTGGCAGGGGCAGCCAGGGCTTGCCGGCCATAGTGTATCGACCGGGCTTGCGCCGACGCCCGACGATGGCGCGATGCTGGAGCTGCGCGATCAGATGCTGGAGCGCTACACCGGCGCGGCAGCGTATCTGGTGGCCGCGGATGCGATGACGCGGATCGGCGATCGTCGCGCGGCGGTGCAAGTGTTGCTGGGTGGAATCCGGGTCGCGCCGAAGAGCTTGGTCTTGTGGACTGGGCTCGCCAATGCGCTCACTGCACATGATGCGAACCAGGTTTCCCCGCCTGCGTTGTTTGCATTCCAGCAGGCGATGCGTCTGGCGCCTAGACATCCCGCGCCGCCGTTCTTTCTCGGCCTGGCGTATGTAAGGGCAGGGGAATTTGCGACGGCTCGGCCATATTGGGCGAAGGCACTAGCGCTGACGCCAGCCGGCATATCATACCGCGGCGAGATCGCTGCGCGACTGGCATTACTAGACCGATTGCTGGCCGCGCAGGATATTGAAACGCCGGGGCAATAATATGTCCGTAATCTTGGGCTCCACCCAGAATCCAGAGCCATCAGCGGTGCCGCAATGGGCTCTGAATCCTGAGTTTCGTAAGGATGACGGGCCGTAAGACTATTGTGCAGGCGGGCTTACTGCCCCCGCCCAGTCTTCGACTGCAATTCGTCGATCTTCTTCGACGCATCCGCCTTGGTCAGCGTCTCGTCGAATTCCTCGTGTGCTTCCTCGGACAGCGTCTTGAGGTAGCTCGCCTGCGCACCGGTCATCTTCTCATCGCCGGTGGTCCAGTCGTCCGGGTCCTTCTCGGCGTTCGAGAACGGTTCGGATTTGGGGTTCGGGGTGTCGGACATTGGAAATTCCTTTCCTCTCTCCAACACCCATGTTCCGCATCCGTTCCCGATCAGCTGACCCAAGCTTCGTAAGGTAAACCTAGATCATCCGCGACCGCCTTGTACGCGATCTTGCCCTTGTAGACGTTCAGCCCGTTGGCGAGGTGGGGGTCGGCCTTCATCGCCGCTTCGGCGCCCAGGTTCGCCAGCTTCAACGCGAACGGCAACGTCGCATTGTTCAGCGCGAACGCCGAGGTCCGCGCGACTGCGCCCGGCATGTTGGCGACGCAGTAATGGATCACGCCGTCGACCTCGAACACCGGATCCTCATGAGTCGTCGCGTGCGACGTCTCGAAGCATCCGCCCTGGTCGATCGCGATGTCGACCAGCACCGAGCCGCGCTTCATCGTCTTCAGCATCTCGCGTGTGACGAGCTTCGGCGCAGCGGCGCCCGGCACCAGCACCGCACCGATCACCAGATGCGCGTTCTTCACCGCCGCCGCGATCGCGGCCTTCGACGCATACGCCGTCTTGATCTGGCTAGAGAAGAACATGTCCAGTTCGGCGAGACGATCGTTCGAGATGTCGTAGATCGTCACGTCGGCGCGCATGCCGACCGCCATCTGCGCGGCGTTGACGCCTGACACGCCGCCACCGAGGATCGCGACCTTGGCGGGCGCGACACCGGGGACACCACCGAGCAGGACACCGCGTCCGCCCTGCTCCTTCTCGAGATAGTGCGCACCGACCTGCACCGACATGCGGCCTGCGACCTCGGACATCGGCTTGAGCAGCGGCAGCCCGCGGCGATTATCGGTGACGGTCTCGTACGCGATGCAGGTCGCGCCGGACTTCATCAGCCCCTCGGCCTGCGGCTTGTCGGCGGCGAGGTGGAGGTAGGTGAACAGCAGGTGGCGCGGTTCGAGCATCGCGATCTCGCCCGTCTGCGGCTCCTTGACCTTCACGATCATGTCGGCGCCAGCAAACACCGCGGCCGCGGTCGGCAGGATCGTCGCGCCCGCATCGACATAGTCCTGGTCCTCGAAATCGATGCCCGAACCGGCCTGCGTCTCGACCACGACCTCGTGCCCGGCGGCGACCAGTTCGGCGACCGATGGCGGGGTCAGGCCGACGCGATATTCGTGGTTCTTGATTTCCTTGGGGACACCGACGCGCATTGATTCCACTCCATTATCGTTTGCGCGATAGTAGCGCGCCTTGGACGGGAAGGGTTCGCAAACTCGTTTCAATACGGTAGCGCATTTGCAAGATGCGTGCATCCACCGCCGTCAAAACGAGAGAATCTTGAGCGCCACGATCGAACGCAGGATACTCGACCTGCTCGCCGCCAATTCCGACCTGACCAGCGCAGAGCTCGGCGACGCGGTCGGCCTGTCGGCGAGCGCCGCGCATCGGCGTGTCGCGCAACTGCGGGAGAGCGGCGCGATCACCGGCTACCGCGCGGTATTGTCGCGCGCGGCTCGCGGCGATCCGAGCATCGTTCTGGTCAACGTCACGCTCCGCGACCAGCGCAAGGAGACGATGGCGGCATTCGAGGCGGAGATCGTCGATTGCCCGCAGGTGGTGCAATGCTTCCTGATGAGCGGCGAGGCGGATTACATGCTCCATGTCGAAATCCGTGACGGCGAGACGTTCGAACGCATTCACCGCGAGACGCTGTCGCAATTGCCGGGGGTGACGCGGCTGGCGTCGCATTTCGTCATCCGCGAAGTCGTCACTCGTTAGCGTTTTCCTGCGAACGCAGGAGTCCAGGATCAAGAACGTCAGCGCCCGTCACCCTGGGCTCCTGCGTCCGCAGGAGAACGGAAATGGTCGAAGCGTTTTGCGCGCGACGGACGCGTCCATTCTGACCCGGTTAATCCACGCTAACCGCCCCGCCGTTGCCGCCCTCTACCCCTCATGCTAAATGCGCGCGCTTGGGGCACAGGGTGAAATCGGAAATTCGATGAATATTGCTGCACTTCCGGGCCGATTCACCGTCCAGTGAGCGTCGACCAGACCGCCGCGGCCTCGACCGTGCCACCCGCCAATCTCGATCTAGAGACGGGACATCACCATTCCGACGGCATGCTGAAGCTCGCCTTCGGGGCGATCGGCATCGTCTTCGGCGATATCGGCACCAGCCCGCTCTACGCCTTCCGCGAGACCTTCGCCGGCCATCACAAGCTCGCGCTCGACGCGGCGCACATCATGGGCGTCATCAGCCTGATGTTCTGGTCGATGATGATCGTCGTGACGGTCAAGTACGTCATCATCATCATGCGCGCCGACAACAAGGGCGAGGGCGGCAGCCTTGCGCTGCTCGCGCTGGTCTCTGGCAAGACCAGGACAAAGCGCTGGAGCCGCGGGATCATCCTGCTCGGGGTGTTCGCGACTGCGTTGTTCTACGGTGACAGCATGATCACGCCGGCGGTGTCGGTGCTGTCCGCAGTCGAAGGCCTCGCCGTGGCCGCGCCCGCGTTCGCAGGCCTCGTGCTGCCGATCGTGATCGCGATCCTGATCGCGCTGTTCTGGGTCCAGAAAAGCGGCACGGCGCGCATCGGCCTCGTGTTCGGGCCGATCATGCTGGTGTATTTCAGCGTCATCGCGGTGCTCGGCATCCTCAGCATCGTCCAGACCCCCGGCGTGCTCTGGGCGCTGTCGCCGCACTATGCGGTCGAGTTTTTCCTGATCGACCCCGAGCGCGCCTTCCTCGCACTCGGCTCGGTCGTGCTCGCGGTCACCGGCGCCGAGGCGCTGTACGCGGACATGGGGCATTTCGGCCGCAAGCCGATCGGCCTGTCCTGGCTGTTCTTCGTACTCCCCGCGCTGATCCTCAACTATATGGGGCAGGGCGCGCTGCTGTTCCGCGACGGGCGGGAGGCGCTGGTCAGCCCGTTCTACAATCTCGCGCCCGAAAGCCTCCAGCTTCCGCTCGTCATCCTCGCGACGATGGCCGCGGTGATCGCGTCGCAGGCGGTCATTTCCGGCGCGTTCTCGGTGACGCAGCAGGCGATCCAGCTCGGCTTCATCCCCCGCCTTCGCATCGAGCACACCAGCGCCTCGACCGCCGGCCAGATCTACATCCCGCTCGTCAACGGGGCGCTGATGACGATGGTGATCCTGCTCGTGCTGTTCTTCCGCACCTCGTCGAACCTGACGAGCGCGTACGGCATCGCGGTGACCGGTGCGATGTTCATCGACACCTGCCTGCTCGGCGTCGTCCTGTTCCGCCTCTGGAACTGGCCGAAGATCGCGGCAATCCCATTGCTGGCGATCTTCTTCACCGTCGATGGCGCCTATTTCGCGGCGAACCTCACCAAGGTGCCGGCGGGCGGCTGGTTCCCGCTGCTGGTCGGCTTCATCATCTTCACGATCCTGACGACCTGGTCGAAGGGGCGGCAGCTGATGATCGATCGCATGCACGAGGCGGCGATGCCGATCCAGGTGTTCATCGGCTCGGCGGCCAGCTCGGCGTCGCGCGTACCGGGCACCGCAGTGTTCATGACCTCGACCGCGGACGGCGTGCCGCACGCGCTGCTCCACAATTTGAAGCACAACAAGGTGCTGCACGAGCGCGTCATCCTGCTGACGGTCAAGATCGTCGGCCAGCCTTACTGGCCCGCCAACGACCGTGCGGTGCGCGAGGAGCTAGGCGACGGCTTCCACCGGCTGATCCTGCGCTACGGCTTCATGGAGGACGCCGACGTGCCCGCGGCGCTGCGCCAGGTCCATAATTGCGGCGCGGATTTCAAGATGATGGACACCAGCTTCTTCCTGTCGCGCCAGACGCTGCTCGCGTCGGACAAGCCCGGGATGATGATCTGGCGCGAAAAGCTGTTCGCGTGGATGCTGCGCAACGCCGAAAGCGCGATGGAGTTCTTCCGGTTGCCGACGAATCGCGTCGTCGAGCTTGGCAGCCAGGTCGAGATTTGATGGCTCATTTGGTCCATATGCCGAACGCGCTCGGTGCGCCTATCCTCCGGACGTTTGCTCCCCCCCGGCGGAGGCCGGGGCCCAATTGGAGAGGTTGCCGTAACGGAGCGCGGCCTTCGTCATTGACGTTTCCCAATTGGACCCCGGCCTTCGCCGGGGGGGTGCCTCTCCTATGACGGCTCCGACCGAAGTCGCCCCGATCATCGTCACCGCCCTGTTCGGTCGCCAGGACACCACGTTCTTCGACTCGATGCGACGCGAGCATTTCCCGCCCGAGCGCAACCAGCTCGATGCGCATCTGACGCTGTTCCACCATCTGCCGCCTTCAGGCCTCGACGAACTCAAGCACCGCCTCAACCAGGAAACCCGTGGTATCCGGGCCCCGCAGGCGCGGATCGGTGGCCTGATGTCGCTCGGTCGTGGCGTGGCGTACCGGATCGAGTCCCCGGACCTCGTCGGTATCCGTGGGCGTCTCGCCGACGCGTTCACCGGCATGCTGACGCCGCAGGACGCCGGCGGCTGGCGTCCGCATGTCACGATCCAGAACAAGGTCAGCCCGCCGGTGGCCAAGCTCCTGCTCGTCAATCTCCAGCGCGATTTCACCCCGAAGGATGTCGAAATCGCCGGTCTGGGCGCGTGGTGGTATCGCGGCGGACCATGGGAAGCGATTTCCCGGCACATGTTCGCTTGACCGCCCCGAAACCGCTTCCTATAGGCCGCGCCTCGCAGGGAAGAACGCTTCCCTGACGGACGGTACGGCGAAGTAGCTCAGTTGGTTAGAGCACGGGAATCATAATCCTGGGGTCGGGGGTTCAAGTCCCTCCTTCGCTACCATTTTGGACTTAGCGCACGGCGGCGCTGGCCCATTACCCGCAGACCGACGCAAGCGATCACCAAGTGCGGGAAACTCGTTTTCGCAATCGTAAAATGCGGTTCTATTGCCGTACGTTAATGGTCAGCCTCTGTGTCGCGTTTTCGGCGTGCGCGAGCGTTTGGCGGTACGGGAGAGACGAGTATGCGTGAGAAACGTCCCGAGGGGATCGCCGATTACACCGGCCCCGCCGGCGGCTGGGGTGCGCTGAAAGCGGTCGCCGTCTCGCTCAAGGCGCAGCAGATCGTCGTGCGCGGCGGCCAGACGCTGCTCAAGTCGAACCAGCCCGACGGCTTCGATTGCCCGAGCTGCGCATGGCCCGACCCGAAGCATACCTCCTCGTTCGAATTCTGCGAGAACGGCGCCAAGGCCGTCGCCTGGGAATCGACCGCCAAGACGATCGGTGCCGACTTCTTCGCCAAGCACAGCGTCTCCGACATCTGGCAGCAGAGCGATCACTGGATCGAGGATCAGGGCCGCGTTACCGAGCCGCTCCGCTACAATGCCGCCACCGATCATTATGAGGTCGTGAGCTGGGACGAGGCGATGCGCGAGATCGGCGCAGGCCTCGCCGCCGTGCCCGATCCCAACCAGGCGGAGTTCTACACCTCGGGTCGCTGCTCGAACGAGGCGGCGTTCCTGTTCCAGCTGTTCGTCCGGCTGTACGGCACCAACAATTTCCCCGACTGTTCGAACATGTGCCACGAGGCCACCTCGGTCGGGCTGCCGAAGTCGATCGGGATCGGCAAGGGCACGGTCAGCCTCGAGGATTTCGACCACGCCGACCTGATCCTCTCGATCGGCCACAACCCCGGCACCAACCATCCGCGGATGATGGCGACCCTGCGCGAAGTCTCGAAGCGCGGCGGCAAGATCATCGTCTTCAACCCGCTCAAGGAACGCTCGCTCGAACGCTTCGAATCGCCGCAGTCGGTGGTCGAGATGGCGACGATGTCGGCGACCCCGATCGCCAGCAGCTATTATCAGGTGAAGGTCGGCGGCGATGCGGCTGCACTGAAGGGCATCGCCAAGGCGCTGGTCGCGCTCGACGACGCGGCAAAGACGTCCGGCGGCGAACCCGCGCTCGATCATGCGTTCATCGCCGAGCATACCGCCGGGCTCGACGACTATATCGCCGATCTCGCGACCACCGAATGGGCGGACATCGAACGCTCCAGCGGGCTCTCGCGCACCGATCTCGAAGAAGTCGCGCTGGCATACTCGAAGTCGAAGTCGACGATCTGCTGCTACGGCATGGGCGTCACGCAGCACCGCACCGGCACGACCAACGTCCAGCAGATCGCCAATCTGCTCCTCCTGCGCGGCAACATGGGCAAGCCGGGTGCGGGCATCTGTCCGCTGCGCGGCCACAGCAACGTCCAGGGCGACCGCACCGTCGGCATCACCGAGCGGCCGATGCCGGTGCTGCTCGACGCGATGCGCGACGTGTTCGGGTTCGAGCCGCCGCGCGACCACGGCCATTCGGTGGTCGAGAGCATCGCCGCGATGCGCGACGGCAAGGCCAAGGCGATCGTCTGTCTCGGCGGCAATCTCGCGATCGCCTCGTCCGACCCGCAGGCGTGCGCGGAAGGGTTCCGCAACCTCGATCTCGCGGTCCACATCACCACCAAGCTCAACCGCACGCAGTTGCTGATGGCGAAGGCGACCTATGTGCTGCCGTGCCTGGGGCGGACCGAACTCGACATGCAGGCGACTGGCCAGCAATCGGTGACGGTCGAGGATTCGATGTCGATGGTCCACGCCTCGCGCGGCTTCCTGATGCCGCCGGGCGAGAACGTGAAGTCGGAGATCTGGATCGTCGGCGAGATCGCCAAGGCGACCTTCGCCGCCAAGGGCCGCGCGCCGGTCGAGATCGACTGGGACGCGTATGTCGGCGACTACAGCCTGATCCGCGACAAGATCGAGGCGGTGTTCCCGGCGTTTGCCGACTACAACGCGCGCATCCGCAAGCCGGGCGGCTTCCATCTGCCGAACTCCGCGGCGATGCGCGAGTGGAAGACGGACAGCGGCAAGGCGAACTTCCTCGTCACCAAGGGCGTCGAGGAGGACGAGGGCGCGGGCGATCCGACCGTGCTGCGGCTGACGACGCTGCGCGCGCACGATCAGTACAACACCACCGTCTACAGCCTCGACGACCGCTATCGTGGCGTGTTCGGGCGGCGCGACATCCTGTTCATGAACGAGCGCGACATAGCGCGGCTCGGGCACAAGGAAGGCGACGTCGTTGACATCGCCACCGCGCTTCAGTTCGCGCGCCCCGACCGGGTCGTGCAGAAGTTGATGCTGGTCCGCTATGCGCTGCCCGATGGCTGCGTGGCGTCCTATTATCCCGAGACGCAGCCGCTGATCGCGCTTGAGGACCATGATCCGCAGAGCTTCACCCCCTCCTATAAATCCATCCCGGTGACCGTCCGTCCCGCCGCCGCCGACCTGGGGTCGGATCGCGGCGTGGTGCGTGCCGGGATCGTCGGCCAGCAGAGCAAAGTCCACGCATGAGCACCGGATATTCGTCGACGATCGACACCTACGCGACCCTCGCAGCCACCAAGGCGGAGGCGTTGCGGCGCTCTCCCGCGGGGTTCTTCGCGGGCGCGATCCTTGCGGGCACGTATATCGGCATCGCGATGATCTTGGCGCTCAGCACGGGCTCGGGGCTCGAGCCCGGCGTCCGGCCGCTGGTGATGGGCGCGACCTTCGGGCTCGGGCTGATCCTGACGGTGTTCGCTGGTGCCGAACTGTTCACCGGGTACGTCATGTATCTCGGCTTCGGTCTGGCGAAGCGGACGGTCAGCATCGCCGATGCGCTGAAGCTGATCGTGGTTGTCTGGATCGGCAACCTGGTCGGCGGGATCATCCTGTCGTTCATCTTTGCGGCGGGCGGCGGCGGCGCGATCTATGCGAACGCCGACACGATGTTCCACGCCTACGTCCAGCATAAGGTGTCGGTCGACGCGACTGCGTTGCTGGCGCGCGCGATCCTCTGCAACTGGCTCGTCTGCCTCGCGATCTGGACCGCCGCGCGGATGACGGGCGACGCCGCCAAGTGCATCGGCATGGCCTGGATCCTGCTCGCGTTCGTCGCCGCCGGGTTCGAGCATTCGGTCGCCAACATGACCGCACTGACGCTCGGCCTGCTCGTCCCGCATTCGTCGATCGATATCTTTGGGATGATCCGCAATCTCGCGATCGTCAGCCTCGGCAACATCATCGGCGGGCTGGTGTTCGTCGTCGGTGGCTATCTGGCGGCGTCGAAGACCGATGCGGTCCTCGCCGCAAAGTAAGCCGTCTTGGCCTGGCCGCACCGGTTGCGGCTAGGCGAAGACGTTCCACGGATCGTTGACCACCAGGATCGCGTCGCTGCGGGCTAGCGCGAGCAATGTCAGGCCGTGTGCGCGCGCATGATCGATCGCCAGGCTGGTCGGGGCGGAGATGCCCACCAGCATCGGCGTGCCGGCGATCAGCGCCTTGTCGACCATCTCGAAACTGATCCGCGAGGTGACGACGATGAAGCCGTCGATTTGCGTGCCGGCGATCGCAATGCCGCCGACAAGCTTGTCGAGCGCGTTGTGGCGTCCGACGTCCTCATAGGCGGCGATGATCCGGCCCTCACGATCGCATGCCGCTGCCGCGTGAATCGCGCCCGTCGCGGCGTTGAGCGGCTGATGCGCGCGTAACCCTGCCAAGGCAGCAAACAGTGCAGAGACGGGCGTGGCGGGCTTTGGCGGCGTTCCCAGTACCGGTTTGCGCAGTTGTTCGAGCCCGGAGATTCCGCACAGCCCGCAGCTTGTGTCGCTGGTGCGGTGGCGGACGCGGTCGTGGATTCGGCCCTTGCAGCGCTCGGACAGCCCGACGCGGACGATCCAGCCCGCCTCCGCTTCGAAGACATCGATGTCGCGGACGTCTTCGGCGCTGTCGGCAAGCCGCTCGGTCATCAGGAAGCCGGTGGTGAACTCGGCCAGATCGGCCGGGGTCATCATCATCACCGCATAGCCGAGCCCATCGATCTCGATCGCGACGGGTACCTCGATCGCGATCGCGCGTTCTCCCGCGGTGATCGAATCGGGGCGGAGGATCTTGATCGGCAATGTGCGCGAAATCATAGGAGGGCGAGGTCTTCCGGGGTGTTGACGTTGACGATCGGTCCGCCAGCCGGGATCGGCAGCGCGCCGATCGCCTCGGCCCAGCCGCGTACAGACCGCCGCGGCGATGCCGCGATATGCGCGATCAGCGTGGCGGTCGACGCGGTTTCCCAGTGGCCGAGGACGGGCGCTTCGGGGCAATAGGCCGGCGCGCGCCGCAACAGTGCGTCAAGCAGCCCGCGCGGCAGCCGCGGCATGTCGCAGGCGATCGTCAGGATCGACGTGAACCCAAGCCCCCCGGCGTACTGGAGCGCGCCGGCGATACCGCCCAGCGGACCAAGGCCGGGGCAGGGCAGGTCGGGAATCGCGCCGTCCGGTCCGACGATCACCGCCTGCTCGACGTGATGCAACAGCAGTTCGCGCGCATGTTCGGCGAGCGCACGGCCGTCGAACATCGCGCGCGCCTTGTCCGACCCGAACCGCGACGATCGCCCGCCCGCCAGGACGACACCCAGAACATGCGCCTCGGTCAGCGCGTCCTCTCCATCCGCACCGGCACCGATTTCGCGGCGGGCACATGGCTTTCGCGAGCATGGTGAGCAACCGGCATGAGCAGATTGCACTCCGGGTAATACGCACCCAGACAACCCTCGGGGATCGAATATTCGACCACGCGCAGCTTGTTCAGGCGACGGTCCGAATTGCCACCGGCATCGCCGACCAGATCGACCTCGTCGCCGTCGGCGATGCCCATCCGGGCCATGTCGCTGCGGTTCATGAATACGATATCGCGCGTGCCCTTTACGCCGCGGAAACGGTCGTGATAGCCGTAGACGGTCGTGTTGAACTGATCGTTCGACCGCAGCGTCATCAGGCGGAAACGGCCGTCGGCCTCTTCGAACCCGGTCACGTTGAGTGATTGCGGGATGTTGATTTCGGCCTTGCCGCTCTCGGTCTTCCACTCGCGATGCGCGGCGGGAACGCCCTTCCAGAACCCGCCGGGCGTGAACATCTGCTTGTTGAAGTCCTTGAACAGCTCCGGATACGTCACCTCGATCGCATCGCGAACGCGCGCGTAATCCCGCACCCACGCATCCCAATCGAGCTTCGGATTGGGCGCGAGCGTCGCCTTCGCGATCCCCGCGACGATCGCCGGCTCGGACAGCAACGTCTCCGCGGCAGGCGTCGCCTTACCCTTCGAGCCGTAGATCTGGCTGAACGAATCCTCGATCGACACGCTCTGTGGCCCGGTGCCCTGCATGTCGGTCTCGATCCGGCCAAGGCAGGGGAGCAGATACGACGTCTCGCCGGGCAGCAAGTGCGAGCGGTTGAGCTTGGTGGCTATATGCACCGTCAGGTCGAGCGCGCGCCACTTCGGCTCCATCCGCGCATGATCCGGGATCGCGCGGACGAAATTGCCGCCAAGCCCGACGAACGCCTGCGCGCTGCCGTCGAGGACCGCCTCGCAGGCTTCGACCGTATCCCAGCCCTTCGCGCGCGGCGGCTCGAAGCCGTATTGCTCGGCCAGCTTGTCGAGCGGGGCGAGTTCGGGCTTTTCGGTGATGCCGACAGTGCGCTGGCCCTGGACGTTGGAATGACCGCGAACCGGGCCCATGCCGGCGCCGGGCTTGCCGATATTGCCGCGGAGCAGCATCAGATTGACGACCATGTGGACGTTGTCGATCCCGCCGACATGCTGCGTCAGCCCCATGCCGTACACCGCTATCACTGCCTTCGACTTGGAATAGACCTTCGCCGCCGCCTCGATCTCGGTGCGGGGCAGGCCGCTTTCATGCTCGATCGTCGCCCATTCGGTCGCGCGCGCGACCTCTGCAAACGCCTCGAATCCGGTCGTGTGCTCGGCGAGAAACGCGTGGTCGAGGACGGGCAGGCCGTTGATGCGCTTGGCGGTGTCGTCGGCCTCGATCAGGTATTTGCACATCCCCATGATCGCGCCGACGTCGCCGCCGGTCTTGAGCTGGTGATATTGCGAGGCGATCGGCGTCGACTTGCCCGTCACCATCTCGATCGGGTTTTGCGGATCCTGGAATTTCTCCAGCCCGCGTTCCTTGAGCGGATTGAACACGACGATCTCGACGCCGCGCTTCGCACAGTCGCGCAGCGGATGCAGGAATCGCGGGCTGTTCACGCCGGGGTTCTGCCCGAAATAGAAGATCGCGTCGCACTTCTCGTAATCCGAGAGATGGATCGTGCCGACCGCGGAGCCGATCGCCGACTTGAGCCCGACTGACGTCGTCTCGTGGCACATGTTCGAGCTGTCGGGCAGGTTCTGGCTGCCATACATCCGCGCGAGCAGGCTATACATGTACGACGTTTCGAGGCTCGCACGGCCCGACGCGTAGAAGATGACCTTGGTCGGATCATAGGTCTTCAGCTTGGCGCCGATGCCCGCGAACGCCTCGTCCCAGCTGCACGCGGTGTATTTGTCGGTGGTCGGATCGTATTTCAGCGGATGCGTCAGGCGCCCGGCCTGTTCCAGGTCGTAATCCTTCCAGCCGATCAGTTCGCTCACCGTATGCTGCTCGAAAAACGCCGGCGTGACGCGGAACGAGGTCAGTTCCCATGCGGTCGCCTTCGCACCATTCTCGCAGAATTCCGCGACATGCGGGTTCGCCGGCTTACCCCAGGCGCAACTGACGCATGCAAAGCCGTCCGGCTTGTTCTGCCGCGCGAGCTCGCGGATCACCTCCGGACCGACCTTCTCACGCGCGGAAATCTCGACCAGCGACTTCATCGAGCCCCAGCCACCCGCGGGCGCGGTGTAATCCTCGATCTCGACGGTCCGGTCTTCGCTCATGATTGTCTCCGCTTTTATACTCGAACGAAGCGGCGAAGCTTTCGATGCAGGCGGGACAGATTTACCGGCGGTTCAAATCCGGGCGGTCATCGCCTAGATACGATACGAATCTCCAAGGAACCACGATGACGACGCACACGACCCGCATGCTTATCCTCGGCTCGGGCCCCGCCGGGCTCTCTGCCGCGATCTATGGCGCGCGTGCCGGGATGGCGCCGATCGTCGTGCAGGGCATCCAGCCCGGCGGCCAGCTCACGACGACGACCGATGTCGAGAATTACCCCGGCTTCAAGGACGTCATCCAGGGCCCATGGCTGATGGAGCAGATGCAGGCGCAGGCGGAGCATGTCGGTACGCGGATGATGTGGGACACGATCACGCAGGTCGACCTGACCAGCCGCCCGTTTCGCCTGATCGGCGACAGCGGCGACGTGTACGAGGGCGACACGCTAGTGATCGCCACCGGCGCGCAGGCGAAATGGCTCGGGATCGACAGCGAGGAGCCGATGAAGGGCAAGGGCGTCAGCGCCTGTGCGACCTGCGATGGGTTCTTCTACCGCGGCAAGAAGGTCGCCGTCATTGGCGGCGGCAACACCGCGGTCGAGGAGGCGCTGTACCTCACCAACCATTCGCCCGACGTGACGCTGATCCACCGCCGCGATTCGCTGCGCGCGGAGAAGATCCTTCAGGAGCGACTGTTCGCGCACAAGGGCGTGACGGTGCTCTGGAACAAGGAGGTTCGTGAGTTCGTCGATGGCGGCGGCACTGCGGGGTTGGTCGCGCTCGAACTCGAGGACACGGTGACCGGCGAGCGCTCGCGGCTCGCGGTCGATGGCGGGTTCGTGGCGATCGGCCATCACCCGGCGACCGAGTTGTTCCGCGGGCATCTCGAACTCGATTCGGACGGCTATATCGCGGTCGAGACCGGCTCGACGCGTACAAATGTCGAGGGCGTGTTCGCGTGCGGCGACGTAGCGGACAAAGTCTATCGGCAGGCGGTGACCGCGGCGGGCACGGGCTGCATGGCGGCGCTGGATGCCGAGCGCTTCCTCGCGGCTGCCGAGTTCGCCGAGCTTGCCGAAGCCGCCGAGTAAATCGGGAGGTTAGTCGAGGGAACGCCGGATTGCCATTTCCAGCGCGGCGCCCGCCGCGCCGGTGAAGCTGTGCGAGTCGGTGTCGATCGTCTCTGACGGGACGGCGGCGCCGGCGGCTGAGGCGAAGGCTATCGCGGTCGCATCGCCGCGGGCCAGAATGACCGCGGCGTTGGTGTGCCAGCTCGCCAGCGCGGACAGGACACGGCTTGTAAGCGCCTCAGACTGGCTGGCAGAAATGCGCTTCAGGCCTCTGATTAGCTTACGAATATCGACACTGCCGAGCAGGGCTCTTCGCCACGTCACGGGGTCGCGGAGCGCCGCTCCGTAGCGGGCCCGGATGGCGGCGGCGGGGGGGAGGCCGTCGATCGGTTCGACGACCCAGGGGTTGGCCAGGACGATCCGGTCGATGGCCGCCGATCGGCCGAACAGCGCCAGCGTGGTGGCGGCATCGCAATTGCCGAACCCGACCAGGCGCGTGACATGCGGAGCGGCGGATCGGAACGCTGCGGCGGCGGCGATCAGGTCGGGCTCTGCGCTGAGGAAGCCGCGATTGTCACCGGTCGAGTCGCCGACGCCGCGCCGGTCGTAGCGGAATACCGGAATGCCGGTGGCGGCCAGACGGCGGGCGAGCATCGCCATGCCGCGGTGCGCGCCGCTGCGGATCTCGTTGCCGCCTGAGACTATCAGCAGGCCGGTCGTGCCGGTGGCTTCGTCGAGCGTGGCGACAAGCATTTCGCCTTCGCAGGGGAAGGCGATCAGCTTTCGCATGATGCGATCCACTGCGAGATATCTTCCGCAAGTGTATGCGCCAACGCGATATCGTTGTCGGGCTCCGACCGCCGCCACAGGGGTGAAGCAGGGTATTTCACGTCCGCCTCACGCGGATCGGATTCGAGCCTGACGATCCGTCGGGCGCCCCCACCAGGGTAAGGCGTGGCCTCGCGGAGATCGGTCAGCATGTTGCGGGACAGCGTGTTGCCCGCATATTCGGTTTCGTTGGTGGGAGCGGACCGGGTAGTCGCTCGCGTGCGGTCCAGCTCCCGCAACAGGTCTTCACCGGCTTGCGGGGACAGCTGCCACCGGCCGGCGAGGGCTGCGTCGGTATCGAAGAGCGCGCCGCTTCTTATCGAAATGCCGTAGGTGTTCGGGCCAAGGTGTTGAGCGAGATCGACATAGGCCTTGCGCTGGTCGCGGAGCCGCGCGTCGCTGGTGACGACGATGCTTTCGCCGGTGCCGGGAAAATCGGGGAGCACGCTGCCGATGCCGTGAGCGGCTAGAGCACGCAGAATGGTAACCAGGAACTGGCGCGTGCGGTTCGCCTCCTCGAACAGCGGGAGCGCGGCAATGACGATCGGGCCCGTATCGGGACCGAACCGCAGCATCGCTTCGCGGCCGCCGCTCCAGTCATAGGTGTCGAAGCAGAGGCCGGTCATCCCGGCCGAAGCTAGACCGCGCGTTATGGCTAGACCAGTGCCTTGGTCGCGGCAAACTGGACGAGAGCACCGAACGTCTCGAGCATCTCGCCGTCGATCTCGTCGTCCTCGATCAGGATGCCGAGCCGGTCCTCGAGTTCGGTCAGCACGCTTGCTACCGCCATCGAATCGAGTTCGGGCAGCGCGCCGAACAAGGGCGTGTCGTCGGTGAACGCGGCGACGCGGTCGGCGCTCAGGCCGAGGATATCGGCGAGGACGGCGCGTACCGTCGTTTCGACTTGGGAAGTGCCTTCGAAGATCACGAGCATCGCCTGAACCGTTACGAACCGCGCCCCGCTAGCGTGTGGGGGTGAATTCGGCAATCGCTTGGCGCTATTAGGGGCGGATGATCGCCCTCGACCCGACGCCATACCCTATCGACCATGTCGCGTTGCGCGGCGCGCCCGACGCCGTTGCGCTGGTCGACAAGGCCGGCGCGATGACGTTTGCCGAGCTTGAGGCCGGGGTAGGGGCGCTGGCGGGGTGGTTTGCCGGTCGGGGGCTGTCGGCGGGTGACCGGGTGGCGACGTGGCTGCCGAAGACCCGCGTTGCTTGCGTGATGCCGCTGGCGGCGGCGCGGGCGGGGCTGGTGCATGTGCCGGTCAATCCGTTGCTGAGACGGGCGCAGGTCGCGCATATTCTGGATGATAGCGGGGCGCGGTTGCTGGTGACTCAGCGCGCGCGCGCTGGGACGTTGAACTATGGTGACGTTCCGGATGGGTGTGCAATCGTGGACGAAGTCGATCTTCCCTTGGCTCCCCGGCCTTCGCCGGGGAACCGCGAGCAAGGCAGTATCGGACCGTCCGACGCCGATCCCGATAGTCTCGCAGCGATCCTCTACACGTCCGGCTCCACCGGGCGGCCGAAAGGGGTGATGCTGAGCCACGCGAACCTGTGGCTGGGGGCGATCTCGGTCGCGCATTACCTGAAGCTGGAGCCGCACGACCGCGTGCTCGGGGTGCTGCCGCTGTCGTTCGACTATGGCCAGAACCAGCTGTTCTCGACCTGGGCGGCGGGCGCGTCGGTGGCGCCGCTCGATTATCTGGTCGCGCGCGACGTGGTGAAGGCGGTCGAGCGCGTCGGGGCGACGACGCTGGCGGGGGTGCCGCCCTTGTGGGTGCAGTTGGTCGAAGCGGAGTGGCCCGCGGACACCGCGGCACGGTTGAAGCGGCTGACCAATTCCGGCGGAGCGTTGACGCCGCGGTTGGTGCGGGGCTTGCGCGAATGCTTTCCGTCGGCCGACGTGTACGCGATGTACGGCCTGACCGAAGCATTCCGGTCGACATATCTTGACCCGGCGCTGATCGATACGCATCCCGATGCGATGGGGCGGGCGATCCCGTTTGCGCAAGTTTCTGTGGTGAAGCCTGACGGGACGCGCGCCGCGCCGGGTGAAGCGGGGGAACTGGTGCACGCCGGGCCGCTCGTCGCGCAAGGCTATTGGCAGGATGCGGAGCGGACGGCGCAGCGGTTTCGGCCCGCGCCGGACGGGGGCGGCGTCGCGGTGTGGTCGGGGGATACCGTGGTCGAGGGCGAGGACGGATTGTTGCGGTTCGTCGGGCGCAACGATGAGATGATCAAGAGCGCAGGGAACCGGATCAGTCCGCTTGAGGTCGAGGAGGCGGTGCTGGCTGGCGGCGAGGCGCGCGAAGCGGTCGCTGTCGGTGTGCCGGACGAGCGGTTGGGGCAGGCGATCGTGGTTATGCTGGCCGGGGACGCGGACGAGGAAGCGGCACTGCGGGCGCGGTTGCGGACGGCGTTGCCGAGCTTCATGCAGCCGGGGAGGTATCTCTGGCGGGACGAATTACCGCGCAACGCCAATGGGAAATTGGACAGGTCTGCCATCGCGTTGGAGGTACGAGATTGTTCATCCGCGAAGGCGGGTGCCCAGACTGGGTCCCCGCCTTCGCGAGGAAACAAGGAAGGGAGGGAGTCATGAAACCAATGGGTGCTCTTCCTCCGGAGTTTGCCGCGCAGACAGACGCGTTGATCATCGCAGGCCGAACGGCGGTCGATTGGGTCGCGCACGCAGGGGAAACACCGCTGTTCGTCTACGACATGGCGATCGTCGCCGCCCGGATCGCACGGTTCCGCGCGGCGATGCCGGCGATCGATCTGCACTATGCGATCAAGGCCAATCCGCATGCCGACCTGCTGACCGCTATTGCGCCGCCGGTCGACGGGCTCGACGTTGCCTCGTCGGGGGAACTGATGAAAGCGCTTGCGGTCAAGTCAGCCGCCTCGATCAGCTTCGCCGGGCCCGGCAAGCGTGACGACGAACTCGTCGCGGCAATTACCGCGGGCGCCACGCTAAACGTCGAGTCCGAAGGCGAGGCGGCGCGTGCGTTCGCGATCGGCGACCGGCTCGGGCGCACGCCGCGCATGGCGGTGCGCGTGAACCCCGATATCGAGCTCCGCGGATCGGGCATGCGGATGGGTGGACGGGCGTCGCCGTTCGGGGTGGATGCGGTGCGCGCCGCGGCGCTCGTGAAAGCGATCGTCGCTGCCGGCGCGGACTGGCGCGGCTTTCATATCTACGCCGGCAGCCAGGCGCTCGATCCGGGCGCGATCATCGAGACGCAGGCAGCGACCATCGAACTCGCCGCGCGGCTGGCAAACGAGGCGGGCGTCTCGCCGCCGCTCGTCAATCTCGGCGGCGGTTTCGGCGTGCCCTATTTCGCGGGCGATGTCGCGCTCGACGTCGAGCGCGTCGGTAACGCGTTGGCCGAAGCGCTCGCATCCCGCCCCACGATCCTTGCCGAGACACGGTTCGCGATCGAACTCGGCCGCTGGCTCGTGGCCGAAGCGGGCGTCTACCTCACCCGCGTCATCGACATCAAGCAAAGCCAGGGCGAGACCTTCGTTGTGGTCGATGGCGGGCTCAACCACCAACTCGCCGCCAGCGGCAATTTCGGCACGGTCGTGCGCCGCAACTATCCGCTCGCGGTCGCCGCGCGCATGGGCGACGCTCCGGCCGCAACCGTTTCGGTCGTCGGCCCGCTCTGCACCCCGCTCGACCGGCTCGGCGACAAGGTCGCGCTCCCACCGGTCCATGTCGGCGACCTGATCGCGATCTTCATGGCCGGCGCTTACGGTGCTAGCGCGAGCCCCGCGGCGTTTCTCGGGCATCCACCCGCCACCGAGATCGTATCTGTGCTATAGTGATACGATGTCGACCTATCGGGCGCATGGTTACGGGGCGCTCCTAACGCTATCTTCACCTGTTCCCGCCATAGCGAAGGTTGAGTTTAGCCGACTGTCGGTCCGCCGATGGCTGGCGTGACGCCAGGAGAAAAGTGCCAATGCGTTCCGGATCCGTTTCGAAATCCCTGCTGACCCTTGGCGTGGCTGCGACCACGCTCGGCGCCTGCACGAGCACCGGCGGCCGTCCCGAACTGCCGCCCGCGCCGTATGTCGCGAGCCAGGAGCTACCGGGCGAGGAATACGTGATCGGCCCGCTCGACCAGCTCAACATCTTCGTCTGGCGTAATCCCGAACTGTCGTCGAAGGTCCAGGTTCGTCCCGACGGCCGGATCACCACGCCGTTGATCAACGACATGCCCGCGGTCGGCAAGACCCCGGCGATGCTCAGCGACGACATCAAGAAGGCGCTCGGTGCCTATATCAAGGATCCGATCGTCTCGGTGATCGTCGAGAATTTCAGCGGTACCTACAGCCAGCAGGTCCGCATCGTCGGCGCGACCGAAAAGCCCGCCTCGATTCCGTTTCGGGCGAACATGACGCTGCTCGACGCGATGATCGCGGTCGGCGGTCTCGGCCAATATGCCGCGGGCAACAAGGCGCGGCTGGTGCGCTACGACCGCGCGACCGGCAAGCAGACCGAATACGGCCTGCAGATCGGCAATCTGCTCAAGAAGGGCGATTCGTCGGCGAACGTCCGGCTCCAGCCGGGCGACGTGATCATCATCCCCGAATCGATGTTCTGAGGGACGCCGGGATGAACGGGATCTACGACGAGGTGCGCATCGCGCTGCACACGATCTGGACGCGGCGCTGGCTGGCGCTCGGCGTGGCCTGGGGCGTGTGCGTGCTCGGCTGGCTGGTCGTGTCGCAGATCCCGAGCCGGTATGATTCGACCGCACGCGTCTTCGTGCAGATGCAGACGATCCTGCCTGCCGGGATGGACGGCGTGCCGCAGAGCGTGCCGATGAGCGTCGATGCGATCCGCACCACGCTGACCTCGGCGGTGACGCTCGAAAAGGTCGTGCGCGGGACCGACCTCGCCAACACCGTGTCGAGCGACCGCGATGTCGCCGACCGCGTGTCGAGCCTGGCGCAGAACATCAAGGTCGTCTCGCAGCAGGATAATCTGTTCCAGATCACCGCCACCGCCTCCAGTCCGAAGCTCGCGCCACAGATCACGCAGAAGCTGATCGACCTGTTCGTCGAGCAGAATCTGGCGGGGGACCGGTCGAAGACCACGCAGAGCCTGACCTTCCTCGACCAGCAGCTCGCCGCCCGGCAGAAGCAGCTGACCGACGCGGAGGCCAAGCGCGCCGATTTCCAGAACCGCTATCTTGGCGCGTTGCCGGGGACCGGGTCGATCAGCGACCGGATCGGCGCGGCGCGGTCGCAGATGGCGCAGGTCGACGGTGATCTCGCCGCCGCGCAGTCGAGCCTCGCCGCGGTGCAGGGCCAGATGGCGGGAACGCCAGCGACCGTCGCGGGAGCCGGCGGAGTAGCGGGCGCGGCCGGCCCGGCGCGGGCACGGTTGCAGGCGATCCAGGGCCAACTCGCCGATGCGCGTGCGCGCGGTTATACCGAGAATCATCCCGACGTTGTGGCGCTGAAGAGCCAGCTGGCGGCGGCGACCGCGGCGGCGCGCAGCGAACCGCTCTCGGGGGGCAACGCCGCGGGTAGCGTGCAAAACCCGCTCTACGCCTCGCTCCAATCGATGGTCGCGGATCGCCAGGCAACCGTCGCGTCGCTGCGGATGCGCAAAAGTCAGTTGCAGAGCGATCTCGACCTACTCAATTCAAAGCTTGCGGGCGATCCGGAGGTTGCCGCCGAACAGGGTTCGATCGACCGCGACTATCAGGTGCTTAAGGATCAGTACGACACGTTGCTGACGCAGCGCGAGCAGACCGCGCTGATGGGGCAGGCGCAGTCGCAGAGCGATCATGTGAAGTTCAGCGTGATCGACCCGCCGACCAAGCCGCGGACTCCCAGCGCGCCGAACCGGATGCTGCTGTTGTCGGGCGTGCTGGTCGCTGGACTCGCGGCCGGGATCGGCGCAGCCTTCGCGATGGGGCAGTTGCGCGCGACCTTCGCCACCTCGAGCCGGCTTGAAAAGGTCGCGGGGATGCCGGTGATGGGGTCGATAAGCGAGGTCGTGACGCGGGTCCAGTCGGACCAGCGGCGGCGCAAGCTGACGATGTTCCTGGGTGGTACCGCCGCCCTGGGCGCGGCCTATGTCCTGCTGTTGGGGGTCGAGATCCTGCAGCGCGGTCTGGCGGCATAACGGGGGATGACCGTGACGAAACCTGATCGCGAACCCTCGCTGCTCGAACGCGCAGCCAAGGTCTACGACTTCAACGCGCATTTGCGGGCGCGCGGTGGCCCGACGCCTGCGCCAGCTGCTGTCCCGACGACAGAGCATATCGTTCCGCCGCCCGCGCAGGAAGCGGCGCCCGCGACCGCGTTCGAGGACGCCAGCTTCCTGGCGATCCCGGAGGAATTGCGCGCGCCGATCGGCAGCGAACTGCCCGACGAATTCTACCTGCCCGACGACACCGACGACACTGCACGGATCGATCGCGGCATGCTCGCGGCGAACGGCATGATCGTGCCCGGCGCCCCGGTCGGTCCGCTCGCGGAGGAATTCCGCCTCATCAAGCGCCAGCTGCTGACTGCCAGCGCGCGGATCACGGAAAGCGACAGCCCGGAAAAGGCCCGCATGATCCTGGTTTGCTCGGCGCGGCCGGGCGACGGCAAGACCTTCAGCGCGATCAACCTCGCACTCTCGCTCGCCGCCGAGCGCGACACTGAAGTGCTGCTCGTCGATGCGGACGTCGCCAAGCCCGATGTCACGAACCAGCTCGGTCTCCGCGCGGGCGCCGGCTTGCTCGATGCGCTGGCGGATACGGCGATCGACGTCGAGGATCTCGTGATCCGCACCGATGTCGCCCATCTGTCGGTGCTGCCCGCAGGCACCAAGACCGCGATGGACACCGAACTGCTCGCCAGCGCGCGGACCAGGACCGTGATCGCACGATTGCTGGCCGCCAACCCGCGCCGCATCGTGATCTTCGATTCGCCACCCGCGCTCGCCGCCTCGCCCGCCGCAGTGCTCGCGATGCGCGTCGGGCAGGTGATGCTCGTCGTCCGCGCCGACCGTACGCCCGAATCCGAAGTGCGCGCCGCGGTCAACCTGCTCGACGGATGCGAACATATCCAGCTCGTCCTGAACGCGGTGTCGTTCGTGCAGGGCGGCGCGCGGTTCGGCAGCTATTACGGCCACGAGGCTTCCCAATGACCGCCGCACCGACGGTCGCTCCAAACCGCCGCGCGATCCGGTCGCTTGCGCGTGTTGGCACGACGCTGACGCTCGCCGCGATCTGCGCGACTCCCGTGGCGGCGCAGATCGGTCAGTCGGGCCAGACGGAGCCGACATCGCAGACCGCATCGCTCCAGCAGGCGGCGCCATCGGCCCAGACCGGACCGCGCACATCGATCAGGCCGTATATCGAAGCGAGCCAGATCTTCGACGCCGATCTGAACGGCGGCGACGTCCTGACCTATACCAGCCTTGCCGCCGGCGTGGATGCGGCGATCGCGACCCAACGCGTCCAGGGGCAGGCAAGCTACCGCTACGAACACCGCTTCGCGTGGAACAGGAACGCCGCCGACAACGACGTCCATTCGGGCCTCGCGCGCGTCAATGCGCGGGTGACGCCGGCGCTGACGCTCGAAGCGGGCGGCATCGCCACGCGCACGCGCTCCGACATCCGCGGTGCCGCGCCCGGGCTGCTGGTCGGCAACCTCGACAACATATCGCAGGTCTACGCGGTCTATGCCGGGCCGAGCCTCGCGACGCGCGCCGGACCGGTCTCCTTCAACGCCGATTATCGGCTCGGCTATACCAAGGTCGAGACCCCCAGATTCGGCGGCTCGACGGTCGCCGGCCAGCGGCTCGATTATTACGACGACTCGATCGGCAACACCGTCACCGCGCGCGCGTCGACCGCGCCGGGCAGCGTCGCGCCGTTCGGCATGACGCTCAGCGGCGCGTACGACCGCGAGACAGCCAGCCAGCTCAAGCAGCGGTACGAGGGCTATTACGGCCGCGGCGACATCCTCCAGCCGATCTCCCCCTATGTCGCGCTCACCGCCGGGGCCGGGTACGAGAAGATCGAGACGAGCCAGAAGGACGCGCTGGTCGATGCGGCCGGTGCGCCGGTGCTCGACAAGAATGGTCGGTTCGTCACCAACGACGCTTCGCCGCGCCGGATCGCCTACCGCACGGACGGCCTCTATTACGATGCGGGCGTGATCTGGCGGCCCAACCGCCGGACCTCGGTCGAGGGGCATGTCGGCAAACGCTACGGCTCGCTCAGCGTGACCGGCACCGCGACCTATCAGGCATCGCAATCGGTCGGCATGGCGGTCAACGTCTATGACGGCGTCCAGACCTTCGGCCGGCAGCTGCGGACCGGTCTCGGCAACCTGCCGACCAGCTTCATCTCGGGCCAGCAGCTCGGCTTCGGCCAGCAGTTCAACGGCTGCGTGTTCGGCGCGAGCGGTGCGCAACCGGGCGGCTGCCTCGACAACGTGTTCCAGTCGATCTCGACCGCGAGCTACCGTGCGCGCGGGATCGACGGCGTGATCGTCGCGACCCGCGGTCGTTCGACCTGGGGCGCCGGCGTCGGCTACACCAATCGCCGGCTCTACGCGCCGAACGACGCGCCGGGGCTGGTCGTCACCGGGCTCGAGGACCAGAGCTACTACGCGCAACTCTATTATGCGCGGTCGCTCAGCCAGGTCTCCGGGATCAACGCGGACCTGTTCGCGAACTACTACGAGCCCGGCGTTCCCAACATCCCGCTGGAGACAGTGTCGGGCGACGACAGCGTCTGGTCCTACGGCGCGACCGGCACCTATTATCGATATTTCGGGCGACTGGGCACAACCGCCTCGCTCGGACTTTACAGCTTCAAGGTCGGTGACCTCGACAGCGACTGGTCGGCGCAGGCGCTGATCGGTGCGCGGTACCAGTTCTGAAGGCGAGCAGCATATGTACGATGAACATTATGGACTGACGGGTCGGCCGTTCCAGCTGACCCCCGATCCCAAATTCTGGTTCGAGACGGCGACTCACCGCAAGGCGATGGCGTATCTCGGCTATGGTCTGGCGCAGGGCGAGGGCTTCATCGTCATCACCGGCGATATCGGTGCTGGCAAGACGACTCTGGTTGGCCATCTGATGGATACGATCGATCATCAGCGGTTGAACGCGGTCCGGCTCGTGTCCACCGCGATCGAGGCGGACGACTTGTTGCGGATCGTCGCGACCGAACTGAAGGTCGATCCTGCCGGGCTGACCAAGGCCGAGCTGCTCACCGCGATCGAACGCGGGCTGCACGCGGTCGCGCGAACCGGCAAGCGGACTCTGCTGATCGTCGACGAGGCGCAGGCGCTGCCGATCTCCGCGCTCGAAGAACTGCGGATGCTATCGAACTTCCAGGCGGGGGGCCACGCGCTGCTCCAGATCGTCCTGCTCGGCCAGCCCGAGTTCCGCGACCGGCTGCATGGTTCTGACCGGCTAGAGCAGCTCCGCCAGCGCGTGATCGCGATCCATCATCTCGATCCGATGGAGGAGGACGAGGTGTCCGACTATCTCGCCCACCGTCTTTCGGTGGTCGGCTGGACCGGCAACCCCGACTTTGCCGACGACGCGTTCGCAGCGTTCTACACCGGGTCGGCGGGCGTCCCGCGCCGGCTGAACATGCTGGCAGGCCGCGTGATGTTGCATGCCGCGATCGAGGACCTGACCGTGATCGATGCCGCGGTCGTGAGCGCGGTCCAGCGCGATCTGGAGGGCGACCTGCCGACGATCGCGACCGCCGCCACGACTGCGACGGCGCCGGCGACCGACACCAACGCCGACCAGCCGATCGCGCCTCGTGCCGAAGCACCGCGGATCGACCCGGCGATCGTCGACCGGATCGCCGATCTCGAAGCGCGCGTCGAATTGCAGGACGAGGCGCTTCGTCGCGTGCTGACGCTGCTCGTCGACTGGGTCGAGAGCGATACCGACAAGCCCGACTATTCGCCGGTGCGCGGCGTCGCGGCATGGCATGATGCGGCCTGACGTGACGACGCGAACGGGCCCTGTTGTCAATGGTATGTCTGTCGACGTCGAGGACTGGTTTCAGGTCGGCGCGTTCGAAAACGTGATCGACAAGGCCGATTGGGATTCGCTGATGCCGCGGGTCGAGGCGAACACCGACGCGGTACTCGCGCTGTTCGCCGAGCGCGATACCAAGGCGACGTTCTTCACGCTCGGCTGGGTCGCGCACCGCTATCCCGCGCTGATCCGGCGGATCGTCGATGCGGGACACGAGATCGCCAGCCACGGCTGGGATCACCAGCGCGTCTTCACGATGACGCCGGAGGTCTTTCGCGCCGACCTGATCCGCGCGCGGACGGCCATCGAGGACGCGGCGGGCACGAAGATCACCGGCTACCGCGCGCCGAGCTTCTCGATCGACCAGCGAACACCCTGGGCGCATGTCGAATTGGCCGCAGCGGGCTACACCTATTCGTCGAGCGTCGCGCCGGTGAAGCACGATCATTACGGCTGGCTCGACGCGCCACGCTACGGGTTCAAGCCGCTTCCCGACAGCGCGCTGATCGAGGTGCCGGTGACGGTCGCCAAACTCGGCGAGCGCAAGCTGGCCACCGGTGGCGGTTTCTTCCGCCTGCTTCCCGCTGCCATCACGGACTTCGCGGTGCGTCAGGTGAACCGCGAGGATCGTCCAGCGATGTTCTATTTCCACCCGTGGGAGATCGATCCGTCGCAGCCGCGTGTCGCGCAGGCGCCGATGCGGTCGAAGATCCGGCATTATTCCCGGCTTGGCGCGATGGCGGGGAAGTTGCGCGGTCTACTCGACCGGCACGCTTGGGGCCGCGTCGATACGGTCGTCGCGCGCGAAGCGGCCCGGCTGGCGTGACCGCGCCGATGCCCGTCGGCGTGCGCGAAGCGGACCTTCGCGATCCGGCGGAATGCGCGCGGATCGTGGCGTTCGTGGCGGCGGCCGACGGCGCCACGCCGTTCCATCTGCCGGCGTGGAGCCAGGCGGTGCAGGATGGTTGCGGTCAGCGCGCGCGTTATCTGATTGCCGAGACTGGCGGGGGCGCGATCGCCGGCGTCCTGCCGCTGACCGAAATGCGCTCCCCTCTCTTCGGCCGTGCGCTGGTCTCGACCGGGTTCGGTGTCGATGGCGGCGTGCTCGGGAACTCGGTCGAACCGCTTGCGGCGGGGGCGTGGAACCTCGCGCTGCGGATCGGCTGCCCTTCGGTCGAACTGCGCGGTGGCGCTGCACCGAACGGTTGGGCGAGCGACGACACCAGCTATCTCGGCTTCGCGCGCGATCTGGCCGCGGACGACGACGCCGAACTGCTCGCAATCCCGCGGAAACAGCGCGCGGAAGTCCGTCGCGCGCTGGGCTTCGATCTGGAGATCGTTACCGGCGCCGATCGCAAACTGCTCGCCGAGCATTACCGGGTGTACGCAGAATCGGTCCGCAACCTTGGCACGCCAGTGTTCCCAGCGAAACTTTTTCGCAGCGTCGCGAGCGTGATGGACGCCGATGTTCTCACCGTCCGGCATGAGGGCAGGGCAGTCGCGAGCGTCCTCAGCCTGTATTTCGACGGCACGGTCTATCCCTATTGGGGGGGTGGCACCGATGCGGCGCGGGGATTGCGCGCCAACGACCGGATGTATTTCGCGCTGATGGCGCACGCGCGCGCGCGCGGGTGTACGCGGTTCGACTTCGGGCGCTCGAAGACGGGTACCGGGGCGGCGGCGTTCAAGAAGAACTGGGGCTTTGCGCCCGAGCCGCGGCTCTACGCCAAACGCAGCAACGGGCCGGCGCGCGAGGTGAACCCGCTCAATCCGAAATACGCGGCGATGGTGCGGACGTGGAAAAAGCTGCCGCTGTGGGCGGCGAATGCAGCCGGGCCGTGGATTTCCCGAGGGCTGGGGTGAGCCTGCTTTTCCTGGCGCACCGCGTCCCGTTCCCGCCCGACCGCGGCGACAAGATCCGCAGCTTCCACATCCTCCAATATCTGGCGAAGCGCGCGCGCCTGCACCTCGTCGCGTTTGCCGATGATGAGGCTGACCTCGATTCGCCGGCGGTCTTCACCGATTTGCTCGCGAGTTGCACCATCGTGCGGCGCGAAAAGTCGCAGGCGCGCGCTGCGATCGAGGCGCTGGCGACGGGCAAGCCGGTATCGCTAACCGCGTTCGCGCATCCGGCGGTGCAGGCGGCGGTGGACCGGATCGTGCCGGAGGTCGCGGGGATCTACTGTTTCTCGGGACAGATGGCGCAGTATCTGCCGGTCGGCGGCCCGCCGGTGGTGATGGATTTCGTCGATGTCGATTCCGCCAAGTTCGCCGGGTTCGCCGAGGAATCCCGCGGGCCGATGCGCTGGATGATGCGGCGTGAGGCTCGGCTCCTGGGGGCGTTCGAACGCGAGGTTGCGGGGCGAGTCTCGGCGAGCCTGTTCGTCAGCACCGCTGAGGCCGCGATGTTTCGCGACGGCGGCGCGACCGGGCGTGTGCTCGCCGTTGAGAACGGCATCGACTCGGTAAAGTTCGATCCGGCCGCGCAGTTCGCCAGGTCGGGCATAGACCTGCAACCCGGCGAAGGCGTCCCCCCCGGCGAAGGCCGGGGCCCAAGGGGAGAGGTTCGGGTAATGGAGCGCGGTCCGTCGTTATCGATGTCCCCCAATTGGGCCCCGGCCTTCGCCGGGGGGGTGAACGCGCGCGGAGCGACGGCAGACGGGCTGATCGTCTTCACCGGCCAGATGGACTACCGCCCCAACATCGACGCGGTCACTTGGTTCGCGCGCGACATCCTGCCGCTCGTCCGCCAGCACACCCCCGCGCGTTTCGCGATCGTCGGCCGCGCGCCGACGTCGGCGGTGCAGGCGCTGGCCGGAGACCACGTCACCGTCACCGGTGAAGTCGACGACGTCCGCGGTTGGCTCGCCGCCGCCGACGTCTGCGTCGCGCCGCTCAAACTCGCGCGCGGGATCCAGAACAAGGTGCTCGAGGCGATGGCGATGGCGCGTCCAATCGTCGCCTCCACCGCCGCCGCCGAGGGGATCGACCATGCCGGGACGATCCGCGTCGCCAGCACCGCGCGAGACTTCGCCGAGCAGGTGATCGCGCTGCTCGATGCTCCCGACGCCGCTGCTGCGCTCGGCACCGCGGCGCGCGCGCAGGTGATCCTGCGCTACGGCTGGGACGCGCGCCTTGCGCCGCTCGACGCGCTGTTCGAGCTCGCCCGATGACGGTCTGGCGCCGCCACGCGCTCGCGCTCGCCTTGGTGTCGGCGATCATCCTGCTGGTCTTCCGCAGCGACGTCCGCGATCTCGCGCGGATCTGGTGGACCAGCACCACCTTCGGGCATTGCCTGTTCATCGGCCCGGTGATCGCGTGGCTGGTATGGCAGCGTCGCACCGAACTGGCGCAGCTTGTGCCGACCGGCTGGTGGCCGGGTCTCGCTCTGATCGCGATCGGCGGGTTCGGCTGGCTGATGGGCGACGCCGCCTCGGTCGGTTTCGCGCGCCAGCTCGGGCTGGTGATGGTGCTGCAAGGCGCCATCCTGACGATACTCGGTCCCAATGTCGCGCGCGGCTTGCTGTTTCCTTTATGCTACGCATTCTTCCTCGTCCCGTTCGGTGAAGGCCTCGAGCCGCCGCTGCAGACCGTGACGGTCGCGATCGTCATGCCGTTGCTCCACCTCGTCGGCGTGCCCGCGGTGGTCGACGGCGTGCTGATCCACGCCGGCCGCTATTATTTCGAGGTCGCCGAGGCGTGTTCGGGCGCCAAGTTCGTCATCGCGATGGTCGCGTTCGGCGTGCTGGTGGCCAATCTCTGCTTCGTATCGCCCAAGCGCCGCGCAGTGTTTCTCGTCGTTTCCGTGGTCGTCCCCGTCATCGCCAACGGGTTTCGCGCGTTCGGGACGATCTGGGCGGCGGACCTGACCTCGGTCGAGGCCGCGACAGGTCTCGACCACATCATCTACGGCTGGGTATTCTTCGGCCTCGTGATGGCGGGCGTGCTGGCGATCGGCTGGCGCTGGTTCGACCGTGCGCCCGACGATCCCGCGTTCGACCCGGACACGCTCCAGGCGCAACCCCGGCATCGCACCGGTCTGGCCCTCGCGACTGGTCTCGCGCTGGCGACGGTCGCGGTCTTCCCCGCCTGGAGCGCCGCCATCGCCGGCCGCGCGCAACCGCTGCCCCCGCATATCGACCTCCCCGCAGTCGCCGGCTGGCACCGTGTCCCGGTCAGCACGCGCGCGCCGTGGACGCCCTATTACCCCGGCGCCGACCATTATCTGTTCGGCCGCTACGCCGACGCGTCGGGTGCGACCGTCGACCTGAGCATCGCGATGTTCGGCGAGCAGCACGAAGGCAAGGAACTTATCGCGTTCGGTACCGGCGTGCTGCGCGAGGAGGATCGCTGGGTGCGGGTCGAGGACTTACCCGACGTCGTCGATAAAGCCGGCGCGCGCGGATCGGCGATGCGGATCACCGCGCCCGGGCCCGTGGAGCGGATCGTCGCGACGTGGTACCGGGTGGGCGACGCAACGACGCATGACGAGACGCTGGTGAAGATCGAGACGATGAAAGCGCGACTATTGGGCGGTCCGCAGCGCGCGGTGGCGATTAATCTGTCGACCGAGGGCAGCGACCCGCGGCCGATCGCGCGCTTCCTGTCGGCACTCGGCCCGCTCGACCGGATCGCCGATCGCGCCGCGGGCCAAATCGCAGGGACACGCTAGATGTGCGGCATCGCCGGGATTTTCCACCCGGGTACGCCGAAGCCGGTCGAGCCCAACCGCGTCCTCGCGATGATCGCCGCGCAGGCGCATCGCGGCCCTGACGGCGACGGGATCTGGACCGCGCCGGGTGTCGGCCTCGGGCATCGCCGGCTGTCGATCATCGACCTCGAAGGCTCGCCGCAACCGATGTCGGACGGCACGCTGACCATCACCTACAACGGCGAGATCTACAACTTCGCCGAACTGCGCGAGGAGCTGATCGCCAGAGGCGCGATCTTCCGCACCGAAGGCGATACCGAAGTCCTGCTGCATGGCTGGCGGGCTTGGGGCCCGTCGATGCTCGACCGATTGAACGGCATGTTCGCGTTCGCGATTCACGATTCGCAGGCGCACACGCTGTTCCTCGCGCGCGACCGGATGGGGGTGAAGCCGCTCCACTATGTCGAGCTGGCGGACGGGTCGCTCGCCTTCGCGTCCGAACTGAAGGGCCTGCTTGCGCATCCGCAACTGCGTCGCGTCCCCGACCTGCACGCGGTCGAGGACTATCTGGCGTTCGGCTACGTGCCCGATGATTCGTGCATCGTCGCGGGCGTGAAGAAGCTGGCGGCAGGGCATTTCCTGCTGGTCGAGCGCGGTCGTCCGGTCCCCCAGCCGCGCAAATGGTGGGACATCGACTTCTCCAACCGCGCGACCGGGTCGGCCAAGGCACTGGGCGAGGAACTGGTCGACCGGATGCGCGCCGGTGTCCGCTCGCGCATGGTCGCCGACGTGCCGCTCGGCGCGTTCCTGTCGGGCGGCGTCGACAGCTCGGCGGTGGTCGCGCTGATGGCGGAGGCCAGCGCGAAGGCGGTCCGCACCTGCACGATCGGCTTCGACGAAGCGGGCCATGACGAGCGCGCATACGCCGACACGGTCGCCCGCCGGTTCGCGACCGATCACCGCGAGCGGGTCGTCGCGTCGGGCGATTTTGGCCTGATCGACACGCTGGTCGCAAGCTTCGACGAGCCGTTCGCCGACGCCTCGGCGCTGGCCACCTATCAGGTCTGCGCCCTCGCACGCGAAAGCGTCACCGTGGCCTTGTCGGGCGACGGCGCGGACGAAGCGCTCGCCGGCTATCGTCGCTACAAATTCCAGGCGGCGGAAGAGCGAGTCCGTGGTCTGCTGCCCGCGCATCTCCGCACCGAGGTGTTCGGGACGCTGGGCCGCTTCTATCCGAAGGCCGATTGGGCGCCACGTCCGCTGCGCGCCAAGTCGACGCTGCTCGCGCTCGCGCAAGGTGGCGGCGAGGCCTATGCCCGCTCGGTCGGCGTGACCTCGCCCGAACTTCGCGCGCAGCTGTTCACGCCTGGCGCGCGCGGGCGGCTCGGCGGCTACCGTGCCGAAGATCGCTATGTCGCGACGATGGCCGACGCGCCCGCGCGCGACGCGATCGACCGCGCGCAATATGCCGATATCAAGCACTGGCTGCCCGGCGATATTCTCACCAAGGTCGACCGGACGAGCATGGCGGTCGGGCTGGAGGCGCGCGAGCCGCTGCTCGATCACCGCCTGGTCGAGTTCTGCGCGACATTGCCGGCGACCATGAGACTCCACCGCGGCGAGGGCAAATGGCTTATGAAGAAGGCGATGGAGCCATATCTGCCGCGCGAAATCCTCTATCGGCAGAAGATGGGGTTCGTCACGCCGATCAGCGCGTGGTTCAGGGGCGTGCTGGCGGGCGAGGCGATCGCGCTCGCCAAGTCGCGGACGCTGGTCGAGACGGGCTGGTTCGACATGGCGACGATCGCCCGGATCGCCGAGGAGCACCGTGCCGGGCGGGCCGAGCACGGCCGGACTTTATGGCAGTGCGTGATGCTCGAACGATCGATGAAACGGATGTTCGGGTAGCGGTCAGTGCGTACTGTCTACGCTGGGGGGCTTTGCGCGCTCCAGCAGGGCGCCTAATGCCGCGTCGTCAAGCCGCCCCGCAGTCCGTAGCGCAGCTTCCGGCGTCATCGAGATCACCGTGCCGTTCGGGCCATCGATGATCACCTCTCCTTTCTCGTGGAAGACATCCCGAGGCAGGGTATACGGCAACGGCATCGCCACTCTCCTATTATCCTGAGATAACGCGACTTGTATTGATTTAGCTCCGTCCTTCGAGGCCCCTTCAACCCGCGACCAGCTCCCCCATCCAGCGATCGAACAATTGCGGCCAGAGCGAGCCGGGCGAGCGCGGCGACAGGCGGGTACCGAAGCCGTGGCCGCCATGCTGCAGGAAATGCGCTTCGGCGGGGATCAGCAGGCGGCGCGCGGCGGCCAGCGTATCGACGCTGTTGGCGACCGGTACGGTGTTATCGTCCTCGGCATGGACCAGGAACAGCGGCGGCGCGCCTGCGCGCAACTGGCGATCGACCGCAAAGCGCGCCTGTGTCGCGGGCAGCGGATCGGGCCCGAGCAGGTTCGCGCGCGATCCGCCATGGCTCCTGCCCGGATCCATGTTCGAGACGGCATACATGAGCCCGGCCCAGGCGGGACGTGCAGAGTGGCGGTCGGCGGTATCGACCGGGCGATAGGCCTTGAAGTCGTGCAGCACCGTCAGCGATCCGGCGAGATGGCCGCCTGCCGAGAAGCCGAGCACGCCGAGCTTCTCCGCCCTGATCCGGTAGGCGCGCGCGTTGGCGCGGATCAGCCGCATCGCGCGCTGGGCATCGGCGAGCGGGACGTCGGCACGATCGGCCCAGCCTTCGCCCGGCAGTCGGTAGCTCAGTACGAACGCCGTGATCCCGGACGCGTTGAGGACACGTGCGACGTCGATGCCTTCGTTGCGCAGCGACGTGATCGAATAGCCGCCACCGGGAACGATCAGCACCGAACGGCCATCGGGGCGCAACGGGCGATAGACGCCGACCTCCGGATAGACGACGCCGCGCGCCTGGATATCGCGGTAGCCATCGGCGTAGTGCGGCATGGCCAGGCGCGGGATCGGCAACGGGTTGGGGGCGCCCGGTGGCAGGCCGGGCCAGAGCGCGAACCGCTCGGCGGGGGGCCAGATCGGCATGCCGGGAGGGCGTACCCTCGCGCCTGTCTGTGCGAACGCAGCGGGCGCGAGCCCGGCGGCGAGGGGGAGGGACAGGAGCGAACGGCGGTCGACAGTCATGGCACCTTCGCTAGCCGATGCGCTCCCCTCGGGCCAAGTCCCTGCGATCTTTAATCGCAAGTTTCGCCCACTTAGAACACGGCAAGAGCCGCGTGGAGCGTCAGCGCGACGAGCAACAGACTCGACAGCGCGAACAGCAGGAAGCGAGTCCGCACGCGGTTGCTGGTTGCCTGCACGACGCTGTGCGCGATCCGCAATGCGACGTAGCCCCAGGCGATCCAGGCATTGACGCCGTTGCCCGTGCCGCTCAGCGCCAGCACGGCGCAGACCGCGTAGAACAGCGTCGGCTGTTCCATCAGATGATTGTAGTTGTGCGCCTTCCACTGGATGTGCGGTGGAAGCGCGCGGTCGGCATCCGCCGCCTTGGTGCCGACGAGCGTCCGCAGATCGACGCCGGCCGCCTTCATCGCCGGCAATCGCGTGGCGAGCGTCCACGCCAGCATCACGAGCGTCCACGCGATGAGGACGACCATCGGTTTCAGGATGTCGCTGTGCATGAAAAAGCCTCCCCCGGTGATCCGGAGAAGGCTGCCTCAAGTGCCCGGTTAGAGCAACGGTATCTCTAATCCTCCCCCGCCAGGGGGAGGTGGCAGGCACTTGCCTGACGGAGGGGGAGGACACGGAACCGAGGTTATCGCCGCCTCCCCCTCCGTCGCTTCGCGCCACCTCCCCCTAGCGGGGGAGGATCAGCAGAAACCTCAGGCCTTGTCGAAGCTCGCGCCCCACTTGCGAACCGGGCGGTCCTTCCAAAGCCCACGATGATACGCGTCCGACGCCAGCAGCGGCATGACCGAACCCGCCTCGGCGAACACCATCTGCTCGATGCCCGTGTTCACCTTGCCCCACGATGCCGCTTCCTGCAGCGTCGACGACGAGCACGCACCGTCGCGCACATCGGCTACCGTGATCTGCACCGCGTACTTGTGGACCTGGACGTCGTCGTGGCCGAGGATCTCGGCGCAGACGACGGTGTCCTGGATGAAGTTCTTCGGCACGCCGCCGCCGATCATGAGGAGCCCGGTGGTGCCCGCCTTGATCTTGATCTCGGTGAGCTCGCGGAAGTCGGCGATCGCGTCGAGGACCATGTACGGCTTGCCCGCCTTCACCGCGTCCACCTGGTGCTTGACCAGACCGAAGCCCGCCGACGAATCGACGAACGCCGGGCAGAAGATCGGCACGTCATGCTCGTACGCGAGCTTGACGAGGCTGTTCTCCTTCTTGCCGTGCTCAACGAGATACTTGCCCATCTCGCGGATGAACTCGCGGCTCGAATAGGCGCGCGGCTCGAGCGTCTCGGCGATCTCGAAGATCGTGTGGTCGACGTGCTGGAGTTCTTCCTCGTCGATATACGTGTCGTAGATCCGGTCGATCATCAGCGAGCGCAGCACGTCGTCGTGCGGCACTTCGAGCGCCTGGTAATGCTTGTGGCCGAGGCCCTCGAAGAAATCCATGTCGACGATCGTCGCGCCGGTCGCGACGATGCCGTCGATCATGTTGTTGCGCAGCAGTTCGGCATACAGGTCCATGCAACCGCCGGCCGACGTCGAGCCTGCGATCACGAGGAAGATCGTGCAGTCCTTGTCGGCCAGCATCTGGTTGTAGATGTCGGTCGCACGGCCGAGGTCGCGGCTGGTGAACGACATCTTCTTCATCGCGTCGACGATCGGCCGCGCGTCGAAGCTGGTGATGTCGATATGCTCGACGGTGGTCGAGAGGAGTTCCGCCTTGCGCTGCGCGTCGATGCGGGTGTCTTCGGTCATAACATGCTCCATAAATCCCCCTTCCGCTTGCGGGAGGGGTTAGGGGAGGGACTGAAATATCCGCGAACGCCACGCTCGCGGACAAGCCCTCCCCCGACCCGTCCGTAAACGGGAGGGGAGGAAGAAGGGCGCGGTACTAAAGCTTGGTTACAGCTTGACGACGTTCGACGCGAGGTCCTGGAAGCGCTCGTCATACAGCGAGACCATAGGCTCGTCGGTGACGATCACCGTCTCGTCCGATCCGAACCCGTTGAACGCGGTCCGCATCGCCGAGCCATACGCGCCGAGCATGCCGATCTCGATGTAATCGCCGGCCTTCGTATCCGCGGGCAGCATGAACGGGCCAACCATATAGTCCATGTCGTCGCACGTCGGACCATAGAAGCTGAACTCCATGTCCTTCGCACGGCTGTCCGGCTCGCGGAGCAGCTCGACCGGGAAACGCCAGCCGATATGCGCCGCATCGAACAGCGCGCCATACGCACCGTCGTTGATGTACAGCTCGGTCCCGCGACGCTTCTCGACGCGCACGATGATCGACGAATATTCCGCGCACAGCGCCCGGCCCGGCTCGCACCACAGCTCCGACGAATAGCTGACGGGCAGCGATTCGAACGCACGGTGGATCGTCTCGAAGAAATGCTCGAGCGGCGGGGGCTCCATGCCGGGATACGAGGACGGGAAGCCGCCGCCGACGTCGATGACGTCGACCGTGACCGCCGCCTCGACGATCGCCGCACGGACGCGCTCCATCGCGTTCGAATACGCCTCCGGGGTCATCGCCTGCGAACCGACATGGAAGCAGATGCCGAGTGCGTCCGCTGCCTGGCGAGCCGCGAACAGCAACTCCTTGGCTTCATGCGGGGCCGCGCCGAACTTCGACGCCAGCGACAGCTTCGAATGCTCGGAAGACACGCGCAACCGAACGCAGAGCGTCAGATCAGAAGCTTCGCGGGTGGCGCGAACGACCTTGTCGAGCTCTTCCAGGCTGTCGAGGCTGAAGGTGCGGACGCCGTGCGTGAAATACGCCTCGGCGATCGCTTCCTCGGCCTTGACCGGGTGCATGAAGCACAGCGTAGCCTCGGGAAGCGTCCGTGCGACCAGGCGCACTTCGGCGATCGACGCCACGTCGTAATGCGTGATGCCGTTGTCCCACAGGATCTGCAGGAGTTCGGGAGACGGGTTCGCCTTCACCGCATACATCGAGCGACCCGGGAACTTCTCGACGAAGAACCGAGCTGCGCGCGCAGCAGCGTGCGGACGAACGAGCGTGACCGGATTGACCGGGCGCCCTTTAGCGATGTCGATGCCGCTCCCGATGCGGGAGGTGTCGGCGGTCGAATGGGCTTTCGCTAACCCCAGCGCGATATGATGCTTGACCAATTCAAGGGACCTCCAATGTCCTGAGACAAATTACGAAAACACTGCCTTGCGGTTGGAAGTCCCATGGGGCAGCGGAAGGGCGATCTACGGTCGCTTGCCCCCCATGTAAATAGGGTTGGCCGCATAGGAGCCAGTGTGTGACGATTTTGCGACAGCCGACGCGGGCGGGGGTGCGGGACGCCGCGGAAAAGATCGCGCGCATTCTGCCGCCGACGCCGCTCTTTGTCAGCGAAATCAAGGGTGTACCGGTCGCTTTCAAGGCCGAATCGTTGCAACCAATCGGCGCGTTCAAGATTCGCGGCGCGTGGCATCGGCTCACCGCCCTGGACGAGGCCGCGCGGAAAAAAGGCGTCGTCGCGTTCTCGTCGGGCAATCACGCGCAGGGCGTGGCGTGGGCGGCGAAGCGGTTGGGGATGGCAGCGACGATCGTGATGCCCTCGGACGCGCCGCGGCTGAAGCGCGAGTCGACGCTTGCACTGGGCGCGGAGGTGGTGACCTACGACCGCGCAACCGAAAGCCGCGAGGCGATCGCCGCGCGACTGGCCGAGGCACGCGGCGCGACGCTGGTCCCGAGCTTCGACGACGCGTGGATCATCGAGGGGCAGGGGAGCGCGGGGATCGAGGCGGCAGCACAGATGGCGGCGCTTGGCATGGGCGTGCCGAGCCGCGTGGTGATCCCGTGCGGCGGCGGCGGCCTGTCCGCGGGAATCGCGCTGGCGTTGAAGGACAGCGCGATCACCGTCGTCGAACCCAAAGGCTGGGACGACATGCGCCGCTCGCTCGAGGCGTCGTGGATCGAACCCGTCGGCCCCAATCCGCCGCCGACCGCGTGCGACTCGCTCCAGACGTTGCGCGTATCGCCGCTGACCTTCGACGTCCTCTCCCGACGCGACGCGACGGGGGTGGCGGTCAGCGAATCGGAGATCGCCGCGGCGCAGCGCTGGGCGGCGGAGAAACTGCGGCTGGTGATCGAACCCGGCGGCGCGGTCGGCCTCGCCGCGGTCCTTTCGGGCAAGGTGAAGCTCGAGCCCGGTCTGCTCGTCATCCTGTCCGGCGGCAACGTCGATCTAGCCGCCTACGCCAAGGCGATGGCGGGGTAATCAGCCGGACGGCAATGTCTTCACCGGCGGTTTCGCGCAGGTATAGGCCTGTTTGTACGGCCGGTTCCAGCACGCGACGAAGCCGTCGAGGATGTTGAGGTTCATCGGCCACGCATAGGCGCGCGGCTTGCCATCCGGACCGACCGGGGCATAGCCGGCCGGGCGGGGCAACGCGGCAAGCTTGGCGCGCGCGGTGTCGAGCGCGGCGAGATCGCGGCGCAGGAAGGCGACGCTGCCATCGACATACAGGTTCCAGCCGAACCCTGCATCCTCTTCAGCCGGTTTCCGCGCGGCCTCGAACAGCGCGATCGCGCGCGTCGTCTGTCCAGCGTTCGCGCGCAACTGGCCTTCGTGCCACTGGAGCAGCCCGGCGGTGCGCGGATTGGCGGGATGACCCGTGCGCCATTCGGCGATCAGGTCGGCGGCCTGCGCATCGCAACCCGCCGCGGCGAGCACTCGCCAGCCACCCGTCATGGTCTGGTCGAACGCGCGTTCGTCGAGCGCCAGCATCGCAGGCTTGTCGTATCGACAATCGCTGAGGGGAGGGGCCTGCGCGGCGATCATCGCGAGAAGGGCCAGCATCTTACCTCCGAATGTCAGATCGAGGTTGCCAAGCTATTGCCGCGCCGTGCGAAGTCAACGCGCTTCAATCCCGACGCTGCGTGGCGTATCGGACGGCATGAACGCCACCCTCACCAGCATCGCCGCCGCAGCCCCCGCCATCGCCATGCTGGGGATGTTCGCCTGCCTGATCGGCGGCGTCGTGCTGATTGCAAAGAAGCGGGACATGAAGAAGGGCGTCCTGATGCTGGTCATGGCCGCCGTCCTGCTGGCCAACGTCGCGATCTGGACGCTCTAGCTCCCTCGCCCCTGCGGGGAGAGGGAAGGGGCCCGCCGCGGTTGCGGTGGGAAGGGAGAGGGGCGTTGGGATGCGCTAACCCGTCCCAATTCCCCCTCATCCGACGCTGGCGCGCCACCTTCTCCCCGAGGGGAGAAGGACAGAATCACCTGATCGGCGAGTTCGGGTCCAGGCGCATGTCGAGATACTTGTCCACGCTCCCCATCAGCTCCGGCATCTCATGCTCGAAGAAGTGATTAGCCTTCGGAATCGTGTCATGATGGATCGTGATGTGCTTCTGCGTGCGCAGCTTATCCACCAGCTTCTGCGTCGCCCCAGGCGTCGCGACCTCGTCGGCCTCGCCCTGGATGATAATGCCCGACGAAGGGCACGGCGCCAGGAACGTGAAGTCGTACAGATTCGCCGGCGGTGCGATCGAAATGAACCCGCGGATCTCCGGCCGGCGCATCAGCAGCTGCATGCCGATCCACGCGCCGAAGCTGACGCCCGCGATCCAGGTCGTCTGCGCCTCGGGATGAAAGCTCTGCACCCAGTCGAGCGCGCTCGCCGCATCGCTCAGCTCGCCGACGCCATTGTCGAACACGCCCTGGCTCTTGCCCACACCGCGGAAGTTGAACCGCAAAGTCGCGAAGCCACGCCGCTGGAAGGTCTTGTACAACTGCTGCACGATCGCGTTGTTCATCGTGCCACCGGCCGACGGATGCGGATGCAGGATCATCGCCACGGGCGCGCGCGGACGCGGGCCCGGCGCAAAACGACCTTCGAGACGGCCTTCGGGACCGGGGAAAATGACTTCTGGCATAGGCACTCGCGAGCTGGGATACGCACTCGGGTGGAGTGCGGGATGATCTGCATTATATAGGCGACACGCCCCTTTCCGCAATTGGAACCGACCCTGTCCCGTACCGAGTCCCGCATCTACCTCGATCACGCCGCCACCACGCCGATGCGCCCCGAGGCGGTGGCGGCGGTGATGGAGGGCATGGCGTGCTGGGCGAACCCGTCCTCGCCACATGCCGAGGGGCGCGCGGCACGGGCGGCGCTGGAGAATGCGCGGAAGCGGATCGCCAAGGCGCTCGACTGGCCACACCACGTAATCCTGACCAGCGGCGCTAGCGAGTCTGCGGCGTTGGCGTTGCGCGGTCGACCCGGCGTCGCCGTCGCTGCGGTAGAGCACGACGCGGTCCTTCGGGCAGCCGAACAACCGGCGATGCTGGAAGTCGATGCCGGCGGTATCGTCCTGAACGGAGCGTGCGCCCAGACGATCGCGCTGCAATCCGCGAACAGCGAAACAGGTGTCCTCCAGGATCGACCTATCGGCGTCTGGATCGCCGACTGCTCGCAGACCGCCGGCAAGCTTCCGCTTCCCGATGCCGACCTGATCATCGTCTCCGCGCACAAGCTCGGCGGCCCTCCCGGTATCGGCGCGCTTCTGGTCCGCGATCTCGGCCTGCTCCACCCGACCGGCGGGCAGGAGCGCGGCTATCGCGGCGGCACCGAGAACCTCCCCGGCGCGCTGGGGTTCGCCGCCGCGCTCGAAGCGCCTCGCGACTGGTTCACGGAAATGGCCGATCTCCGCGCCAAACTCGACGCAGCCATACTTGCGGGCGGTGGCGAGATCGTCGCCCACCACACCGCCCGTATCCCGACGATCGCTTCCTATCGCATGCCCGGCGTCAGCTCGGCGGCCCAGTTGATCCGCCTCGACATGGTCGGGTTCGCCGTCTCGGCCGGCAGCGCCTGCTCGTCGGGCAGCATGCGCCCGAGCCACGTCCTCGCGGCGATGGGCTACACCCCCGAAGCCGCCGCCGAGGTCGTCCGGGTCAGCTTCGGCTGGACCACCACGCCCGACGACGTCGCGAAATTCGCCGAAGCCTGGATGCGCATCGCCCAGGACATAAGGCGAGCCGCATGACGTATCTCGACTACCAGGCAACCACCCCGCTCGCGCCCGAAGCACTCGCCGCGATGCTCCCCTGGCTCGCATCGCAGCACGCCAACCCGCATTCCCCCCACCGCGAAGGCCGCCGCGCGAAAGCCACCGTCGAAGTCGCGCGCGATCAGGTCGCGGCGTTGCTCCCCCCCGGCGGCCGCGTCGCCTTCACCAGCGGCGCGACCGAGGCGCTCAACTGGGCGATCAAGGGCACTTCTGGTGAGATGGTCACGCTCGCAACCGAGCATGCTGCCGTACTGGATACTGTATCTTCGGAGAGCAGGTTCGGTCGCAACCAGACGATACTGCCTGTCGATCGCTACGGTTTCGTAGACCTGCCGTGCGCCAATACAATGATCTGGCCCGACACTGGCATTGTTGGAGCGATGCTCGTCAATAACGAGATTGGGGTAGTTCAACCTATCGCGCGGCTTGCGGAAATAGCGCACGCTGCCGGCGCGCTGATGCTCTGCGATGCGGTACAAGGCTATGGCCGCGTCCCGATCCCCGCCACCGTCGACCTGATCGCGATCTCCGCACACAAGATCCACGGCCCCAAGGGCATCGGCGCGCTCTGGATCCGCGATGGCGTCGATCTCGCCCCGCTGATGCACGGCGGCGGACAGGAAGCGCCGGGACGCTCGGGCACGCTCTCACCCGCGCTCTGCACAGGGTTCGCCGTCGCCGCGCAACTCATGGCCGATCGCAAAGAGCAGGACGCCGCCCACATCGACCGCCTCTGGTCGCTAGCCCTCGACCGCCTCGGCCCCGGCTGGACGATCAACGGCGCCACCGACCAGCGCTATCACGGCAACCTCAACATCCGCCGCGACGGTCTCGACGTGAATCGCCTGATGTCCGACCTGCGCGATATCGCTTTCTCCGCTGGCTCGGCCTGCGCGAGCGGCTCCGGTCGCTCCAGCCACGTCCTCCGCGCGATCGGGCTCACAGAAGCCCAGGCGCGATCCAGCATCCGCCTCGGCTTCGGCCGCTACACCACCGAAACCGAACTCGGCGACGCCATTGATGCGATCGCCGCCGCGGCCAAGGCGCAATGGCCGTGATCGTCCGCTTCATCGCCCGCGACGGCTCGATCACCAGCGCCGCCGCGACTGCGGGCGACCGCCTGCTGGACGTCGCACAGGCGCATGACCAGCCCCTCGAGGGCACCTGCGAAGGCCAGCTGTCCTGCGCGACCTGCCACGTCATCGTCGAACCCGCCGACTTCGCCCGCCTGTTGCCGGCGACCGAGGACGAGGAGGACATGCTCGACCTCGCACTCAATGCGACGCGGACCAGCCGGCTCGCGTGCCAGATCCGCCTGACAAAGGCGCTCGACGGACTGACCGTGCGGATCCCCAACTAGGTCAGCAAAGCTTACAGGAAGACAACGGCCGGTTCAGGGAACGTGCACGGCGCGAAGCTGATTATCGCTCCATCGCCCCAATGTACGGGGATCGAGAGGAGTATCGAACATGAAGATCATCGCCTTGTTCGCCGCCGGCGCGCTCGCCACCGGAACGCTGTTCGCCGCGGCCCCCGCCGATGCGCAGCGCTACGGCTGGGACGGCCCGCGCGGTGGAGATCGCGGCTGGCACGACGGGCGTCGCTGGGATGGCCCCCGCCACGGCTACCGTGGTGATGGGTACGGCGACCGCGGGTATCGTCGCGGCGGTTACGATGGCGGGTATCGCGGCGGCTACGGCTATCGCGGACCGCGCGGTTATGGTCGGTCGCGCGTCGTGTGCCGGATCGAGCGCGGCTATTATGGCCCTGTCCGTCGCTGCTTCCGCCGCTGATTTTGGTCGCGTTTCGGACGCCGGTACGGAACCGTAACGACGCCCTTCGAGTTCGGTAACATAGGTTGCAGGGTCATCAGAACCCGCATCCAGCAGGAGAAATATCATGAAGTTGTTCACCCTCGCCGCCGCTGGTCTCGTCGCGCTCACCGGCCTTGCGCCCGTCGGCATCGCTGCCGAAGCCTCGGCCCAGCGCACCGTCGTCCATGAGCGCACCGTCGTCCGCCATACCGACAACCGTCCCGGCTATCGTCATCGCGTCCGCACGCGTCAGGTTTGCCGCAACGTCTATCGCAATCATCATCGTCAGCGCGTCTGCCGCACGGTCCGCGTCAGCCGCTAAGCGTATCGGCCGAGCCTCGGCGACAGCTAAGGCTTGATCATCCCGCCCGACCCCGCCATATGCGCCGCGGGAGTCGGGCGGACGTGGTCGTCGCCAACTTGGTCAGATCCGGAAGGAAGCAGCCACAACGACCCAGCCACGGGTCGTCCCGGCTCCCACCGCGAACATGTCGTACCGACATGCGAGCGCGGCCAGCGGTGCAAAGCACCGTCTGACGATGCGGCTTAGCCGCAGCGCACTTCCAAACTTCTCCTGATCTCGTCGACCCGCAAAATCTATTGCAGCCCTGCGCGTTCTCGAAACGTTCCGAATCATTGTCCTACGGCGCAATGCTGTGCCAGGATCGGCTCATGCCCCGCACGCCCTCCATACTCAGCCCTTCGCCACATCCCCGCCACCCTTTCGGCGAGCGAAGTGCAGACCCTTCCCAGCGTCTGCACTTCCTGCACTTCACTCCCCTTCGACAGCGCGCGCGGCACCCGCTATGACGACCGCAATGTCAGATTCTTTCGACCTGGGCGAACCCCCGCAGCCGGCCAAGACGCCAGCCCAAACAGGGGACGTCGCCTATCGCGTGCTTGCGCGTAAATACCGTCCGCAGACCTTTTCCGAGCTGATCGGGCAGGATGCGATGGTCCAGACGCTCGGCAACGCGATCAAGCGCGACCGGCTCGCGCATGCCTTCCTGATGACCGGCGTCCGCGGCGTCGGGAAGACGTCGACCGCACGCCTGATCGCCAAGGCCCTCAACTGCATAGGCCCGGACGGCGAGGGCGGCCCGACGATCGACCCGTGCGGCGTCTGCGAACCCTGCCGCGCGATCGCCGAGGGCCGCCATATCGACGTGATCGAGATGGACGCTGCCAGCCACACCGGCGTCGACGATGTCCGCGAGATCATCGACGCGTCGCGCTATTCGGCGGTCACCGCGCGCTTCAAGATCTACATCATCGACGAAGTCCACATGCTGTCGAAGAACGCGTTCAACGCGCTGCTGAAGACGCTGGAGGAGCCACCTCCCCATGTGAAATTCCTGTTCGCGACGACCGAAGTGAACAAGGTCCCGGTAACGGTTCTTTCGCGCTGCCAGCGTTTCGACCTCCGCCGAATCTCCGCCGAGCAGCTGTCCAAGCACTTTGCCCGGGTTTCCGAGCAAGAAGGCGTCGTCGCCGAGCCCGAGGCGCTGATGCTGATCGCGCGCGCGGCGGAAGGCTCGGCGCGCGACGGTCTGTCGATCCTCGACCAGGCGATCGCGCATGCCGGGCTCGAGGGCGGCGGCGTGACCGCGGACGCGGTGCGCCAGATGCTCGGGCTGTCCGACCGCGGTGCGGTCCGCGATCTGCTCACGCTGATCCTGGCCGGAGACGGGGCAGGGGCACTCGCCTCGATGCGCCGCCAATATGACTACGGCGTCGATCCGCTGTCGGTGCTGCGGTCGCTGCTCGAAACCGTCCACGGCATCACGCTGACCAAGGTCGGCACGCCGCCCGATGCCGCGCAGCCGATGGAGGAGCGCGCGGCACGCGAGGAATGGGCGGCGTCGCTCGGCTATCCCGCGCTCCACCGTCTGTGGCAGCTGTTCCTCAAGGGACATGACGAGGTCGCCAAGGCCGCGCTGCCGATCGAAGCGGCGGAGATGGCGCTGCTAAGGGCGATCTACGCCTCGACGCTGCCCGATCCCGGTGAACTCGCGCGGCAGATCGCCAGCGGCGCGGCGCCCTCGGCCGCACCGACGTCATCGCCAACGCCGCCGCCTGTACCCCCGTCAGGCGAAGCGCCGCCCTGGAACGCGGGGTCCGCCGCGAAGGCCACCGAAACCGTGGAGACCGGACCGATCCTGCCGCCGACGTTCGAGGCGCTGGTCGATCTGCTCGACGAATCGGGCGGCCTCGCGATTGCGGCGCGGTTGCGTCACGGCGCGCGCGTGGTCAGTTACGTGCCGCCGGAATTCGCGCTCAGCGGCAGTCGCCCGGTGTCGGCCGACACGCTCGCCGAACTCAACACGCTGTTGAAGACGGTGACGCGGACCGCGTGGAAGGTGTCGATCGTCGACGCGCCCGGCGAGCCGACGCTGCGCGAGGCGCAGGACGCCGCCGATGCGGCGGTGCGGCAAGCCGTTCTCGAATCCCCCATCATGAAGGCCGCGGTGGCAGCGTTTCCGGACGCCCAGCTCGAATCGTGGCCCGGCCAAAGGAGCAACGCATGAAGAATATCGATGAAATCCTCGCCATGGCGCAGAACGTCCAGAGCGAGCTCGAAAAGGCGCAGGCCAATCTCGACACGATCGAGGTCGAGGGCGCGTCCGGCGGCGGGCTGGTCAAGGTGAAGGCCTCCGCCAAGGGCCGCATCATCGGCATCGCGATCGACGATTCGCTGATGCAGGTGAGCGAGAAGCAGATGCTCGAAGACCTGCTGACCGCCGCGTTCAACGACGCGCGGGCGAAGGCCGATGCGGTGTCGGGCACCGAAATGTCGAAGATGACGAGTGGATTGCAGCTACCCCCAGGCTTCAAGCTGCCGTTCTGATACCGGCAGCTGGTATCTGACATTTCTCACCCAGAGCCTCCCAAGCCCGTCATCCCAGCGCAAGCTGGGATCTCCCTCGGTGACGCACCCCTTCGCCACTGAGATACCCCAGCTTTCGCTGGGGTGGCGGTATTGGTCAGGACGTGCGCAAACAGCTATCCAACCCGTCGTTCCGCACCACCGAAACCCGCCGCGACAGCGTATTCCCGTGGCGTCGCACAAACCCATGCGGGTCGATCGCTGCGCGCTTCTTCGGCAACGGCAACACCGCGGCGATCCGCCCCGCCTCGGTCGGCGACAGCCGCGACGCGTCGTGATTGAAATACCGGATCGCGCCGGCGTTCGCGCCATACGTCCCGATCCCCGTCTCGGCGATGTTGAGATACACCTCCATGATCCGCCGCTTCGGCCACAGCGCCTCGATCAGTACGGTGAAATACGCCTCGAACGCCTTTCGCAGATAGCCGCCGCCCTGGAACAGGAACGCGTTCTTCGCGGTCTGTTGGCTGATCGTCGAGCCGCCGCGGATCCGCCCGCCCTGCGCATTCCGCGCCGCCGCCCCCGCGATCGCCTTGAAATCGAAGCCATGATGCGAACAGAACCGCGAGTCCTCGCCAGCGATCGCCGCGCGCGCCATGTCCGGGTCCATCTTCGATAGCGGCATCCAGTCCTTCGTCACGCCGTGGCCGTTGATGACGTCGCCCATCATCGTCCAGGTGAACGGAACCGGCACGAACCGGTAGATTCCAACCCACGCGACCGTGATCAGGACGAAGGCGAAGACGATCTTGGCGGCGATGCGGAGGAAGCCCATCGGCGTTCCTTATGCGATCGTTAGGGACTCGCCAATGACCGCCCGCGCTGCCGCGACGCCGGTTTCATAGGCCCCGTGCGCAGTCGAGAAGTCGAAAGCGTGGCATGCCTCGCCGGCGAAGTGGATACGCCCGTCGACCGGCGCGGCGAGGACGGCGCGCTGACCGGCCCGACCGACGCGTGCGTGGCTGTAGCTACCGCCGATATAAGGTTCGTGGCGCCAGCGGGTCGCAGTCAGCGGCGTGAGACGCGGGCGCCAGTCACTGCCGAGGAGGCCCACGAGTTCGTCGATAGCGAACTGCGCCGCATCGCGATCCTCCAGCATTTCCGCGCAGTCGCCACCGAAGAAGCTCTCGACGATCGGCCAGCCGAACGGCGACAGGCGGTGGCTGGCGGTGCAGGCACTGTAGGGGTTGCCGACGAGATGCGCATTGGTCGGCCATTCTGGCCGGTCGACGTAAAGGAATACCTTGTCCGCGAGCCCGAGCGGAAGGTCGGCCGCGGCGCCATGCTTGTCGGGAAGCGGCGGGTCGAACACGATCTGCGAGGTGGCGAGGACGGTGGTAGGGACGCAGACGATAACGTGGTCCGCCTCGATCATACCGACGGAGGTGCCTAGTTTGAGGCGACGGCCGCTGTGGTCGATGCGCGTCACCGGGGTCGACAGGCGGATGTTCAAGCCCGCGCCGTGGCTGGCAACAAGCGTGCCGTAGCCTTCCTTGACTGTCCAGTTGTCGTCGGTGGCGGCATTTTCATACGCCGCCCAATCCTGGAGCGAGACTTGGCTGAGGTTCGCGCCATTGGCGTAACCGGAGATCGCGTCGATCTTCGGGCGCCATGGGTCGTTGGAATCGATGAAGTCGGAGAGGGGGCGGTTCGGACCTTTCAGCCCCGCTAACGCGCGATCGTTCCAGGTTGCGTAGGCGTCGGCGGATGCTGCTTGGTCTTCGGGCGGGAAGCCGAGGTCTCGCCACTGGGTGCGCCAGTTCGCGTCGGAGCGGTCGACGGTGAAGCCCGATCTTTCGGCGATGTCGGTCCAAGGATTGCGCTGAGCGGAGTGTAGCCAGCCGCACCCAGCATCGACCTGTTCCCCCGCAAAGGCTGGGGTCCAGTCTGGGCTCCCGCCTTTGCGGGAGAACAAGGAGGCGAGGGAGAGGCTCCTGGCTCTGCCGCCCAGCCGGTCGCTCGCCTCGACGAGCAATACGTCCTGCCCAGCGTCATGCAGCGTACGCGCCGCAGCGATACCGGCTGCACCGCCGCCGATGACGACGGTGCGCACCATTTTACGCGGCCAGCAGTCGCTTCTCGCCAGCAATCCGCATCATCGCCTTCTGCAGCTTCTCGAACGCGCGAACCTCGATCTGGCGCACACGCTCGCGCGACACGCCATAGACCTGCGACAATTCCTCGAGTGTCTTGGGATCGTCGGTCAGGCGCCGCTCGGTCAGGATATGCTGCTCGCGCTCGTTGAGGTCGTCCATCGCCGACACCAGCATCGAGTGGCGAACGTCCGCCTCCTGCGCATCGGCGACAATCTTGTCCTGCAACGGTGCATCGTCCTGCAGCCAGTCCTGCCACTGCCCATCGCCATCCTCACGCATCGGCACGTTGAGCGACGTATCGCCGCCCATCGCCATGCGCCGGTTCATGCTGACGACGTCAGTCTCCGCAACGCCGAGATCGGTAGCGATCTTGGTGACGTGCTCTGGGCGAAGATCACCATCTTCGAACGCGTCGAGACGGCTCTTCATCCGGCGCAGGTTGAAGAACAGCTTCTTCTGCGCGGCGGTGGTGCCCATCTTCACAAGGCTCCACGAGCGCAGGATGTACTCCTGGATGGACGCGCGAATCCACCACATCGCGTAGGTGGCGAGACGGAAGCCGCGCTCGGGCTCGAATTTCTTCACGCCCTGCATAAGCCCGATATTGCCTTCGGAAATCAGCTCCGACGTCGGCAGGCCATAGCCGCGATAGCCCATCGCAATCTTTGCCACGAGGCGGAGATGCGAGGTCACGAGCTGGGCAGCCGCCTCGGTGTCGCCATGCTCCTGGAAGCGCTTGGCGAGCATGTATTCCTGCTCGGGTTTCAGCAGCGGAAATTTCTTGATCTCGGCGAGATAGCGATTGAGCCCTGCTTCGCTGCCAAGCGTGGGTATCGTCGCTGGAACGTTGGAGCGGGCTGCCATTGTCGTAATCCCTTTCTGCTGACCCCGATTGCCGCACTGCGGCATGGGTTCGATTATCTATACGTGAAGCTGGGTGAACAGTTCCTGCATGTCTGCAGGCATTTCGCTTTCGAACGCCAAAGCGATGCTTTTCACCGGATGGATGAACCCCAGATGGGCCGCGTGCAAGGCCTGCCGGCGGAAACCGAGCGTTTCGAGCAGCGACTTTTGAGCTTGCTTTGTTCTACCATAGACCGGGTCGCCCAACAAGGCGTGACCGATCGACGCCATGTGCACGCGGACCTGGTGCGTGCGCCCGGTCTCGAGCCGGCACTCGACCAGCGCGGCGTTGCGGAGCGGCGCGATCGTGGTGAAATGCGTCACCGCGCGCTTGCCACCTTCGACGATCGCGATCTTCTTGCGGTTCTGCGGGCTGCGCGCGAGTGGCGCGTTGATCGTCCCGGTCGGCGGGCGCGGGATGCCACCGACGATCGCCTTGTAGCGGCGGTCGATGCTGTGATCGTGGAACTGCTTCGCTAGGCCCTCGTGCGCGCGGTCGGTCTTGGCAGCGATCATCAGCCCCGAGGTATCCTTGTCGATGCGGTGGACGATTCCCGGCCGCGCGACGCCGCCGATGCCCGACAGATTGCCCGCGCAGTGGTGGAGCAGCGCATTGACCAGCGTCCCGTCGAAATTGCCCGCGGCAGGGTGGACGACGAGGCCGGCGGGTTTGTCGATCACGATCAGGTCATCGTCTTCATAGGCGACGACGAGCGGGATATCCTGTGCTTCGTTGTGCAGCGGGGTCGGCGGCGGGATCGCGACCGCGAACACTTGGCCCGTCGCCGCCTTCTTCGCCGAGTCACGCCATTCGCGGCCATTGAGCGTCACCTGCCCCGCAGCGATCAGCGCTTTCAACCGCTCGCGCGACATGTCCGGCAGCACTTCGGCGAGCGCACGGTCGAGCCTCCAGCCATCCGTGGCCGGCGTGATCGATGCTTCGACGATGGAAACCCCCCGGTCCATGTCGTAGCGATGTGGCGATGAGCGTGACGATTTCAAGCGAAGTGCTGACACAACTTGTTGCCGCGGCGACCGCGTCGCCCGACGCGGAAATTTGTGGGCTGCTGTTCGGGACGGCGGGGCGGATCGAGGCGGCCGAGGCGTGCGCGAATGTCTCGGCCGATCCGGCGCGGACGTTCGAGATCGATCCAAGCGCTTTGTTCGCGGCGCATCGACGGGCTCGGGGGGGAGGGCCCAGCGTGGTCGGGCATTATCATTCGCATCCGTCGGGTTCGCCGGTTCCGTCTGCGCGCGATGCGGCGCAGGCTATGGGGGATGGGGCGATCTGGGTGATCCTGGGCGGGGGCGCGGCGCGCGCGTGGCGGTCGGTGGATGTCGGTGCGTTCGTCGAGGAGGCGATTGAGCGTATCAAAGGCATTTCCACCCCGGCGAAGGCCGGGGCCCAATTGGGAAGGTCGGAGTAACGGAGCGCAGCGTTTACTTAGCGATGTTCCCCGATTGGGCCGCGGCCTGCGCCGGGGTGGGGCATACCAAGGTGTGGCATGCTGGGGTGGGAGCATGTTGCAACGCTCTGCATTGCGCTGCCTCTTGCCGATCCAACCACCCTTGCGCGCCGTCTGCACCCCCGCCACAAGACGCTCCAGAATTAGGGGATTTTCATGACGGTCAGCCCGGTCGATTTTGCGAGCCTGCTATGTTCGCGCCTGTGCCACGACCTGTTGTCGCCGGTCGGTGCGCTCAACAACGGACTAGAGCTGCTCGCCGACGAAACCGATCAGACGATGCGCGACCGGTGCATGGAATTGCTCCACGACAGCGCGCGGGCATCCGCCAGCAAGCTGAAGTTCTTCCGGCTCGCCTTTGGAGCGGCCGGAGGCTTCGGAGAGTCGGTCGACACGAGCGAAGCGCGCAACGCGATCGAGGGCTTGGTCGCGGAGAACAAGCGGATCACCTTCGTCTGGGGGGTCGAAACGCCGGCGATGCCCAAGTCCGCCGTCAAGGTGCTGCTGAACCTCGTGCTGGTCGCCACCGAATCGCTCGTGCGCGGCGGCACGATGGAGGTCGGCGGCGAGGAGAATGAGGGCCAGCTCGAGATCGTCGTGAAGATCGAGGGCGCGAAGATCGTGCTCGATCCCGAAATCCGCCGTACGCTGGTTGAGGGCGAAGGCGCGCATAGCGTCACGCCGCGGGTAGCGGCCGCGTATCTCATCAATACGCTCGTCCAGGAGGCTGGCGGCACGGTGATCGTGTCCGAGCCCGCCGAGGGGATCATGATCTTCGGGGCCGTCTTCGACGCGCGTTGACACGCGCCGGCGTTCTTTTTGAAGGGCGCCAACCGCGGCGTTCCGGCCTGGGGCGAGCGTTCCCACTAACGCGCCCTTAACCTCCGTCATGCATGACCGTGCTCGAAACGCGGGGCGCGCATGGACGATCTGTTAGAGGAATTCATTGCCGAGACGCGCGAAACGCTGGAGGCGATCTCCGGCGAGATCGTCGCGTGGGAGTCCGATCCGACCGATCGCGCCCGGCTCGATTCGATCTTCCGGTTCGTCCACACCGTCAAGGGCAGCTGCGGTTTCCTCGATCTGCCGCGGCTCGGACGCCTCAGCCACGCGGCCGAGGACGTGCTGGCGGCGGTGCGCGACGGTTCGCGGGCTCCCCACACAACGATGGTCAACGCGGTGCTCGCGATCGTCGACCGGATCGGCGAACTGGTCGAGGCGATCGATGCCGGCGCATCGCTCGACGATTCGAGCGAGAGCCTGCTGATCGCCGCGCTCGCACCGGACGCCACGCCGCAAGTGCATGTTCCCAGCGCGCCGCAGAGCCGCACCGCGAGCCGCAGCGTCCGCCTGAACGTCGATCTGCTCGATCACATGATGAGCGGCATGTCCGAAATGGTGCTGGCGCGCAACGAGCTTGCCCGGCGGTTGCGCGACAGCGACAGCAGCGTCGATCCGCAGGTCGAGGCGGCGCTGGAGCGTCTGTCGCTGACCGTCGCCGACATGCGCGACACGGTGACGCGGACGCGCATGCAGAAGGTCGACGCGCTGTTCTCCGCCCTGCCGCGGATGGTCCGCGATACGAGCGCGGAACTGGGCAAGTCGGTCAACCTCGTCATCGAAGGCGCGGATGTCGAACTGGACCGCGAAATGATCGAGCTGATGCGCGATCCGCTCGTCCACATCATCCGTAACGCGATTGATCACGGCATCGAGGTGCCGGCAATGCGCCGCGCCGCGGGCAAGCCCGAAACCGGCCGCCTGGTCGTGTCGGCGCGCCAGTCCGGCAATCAGATTCTGATCGAGATCGCCGACGACGGACGCGGCATCGACGTCGCCCGGATCGTCACGAAAGCCGAGGAACTGAAGCTGCATTCCGCCGCCGAACTGGCGGGGATGACCGATGTCGCGAAGCTCGACCTGATTTTCGCGGCTGGGCTGTCGAGCCGCGACGAGGTCACCGCGATCTCGGGGCGCGGCGTCGGCATGGACGTGGTTCGGTCGAACATCGAACAGATCGGCGGCCGGATCGTGCTGACCAACGATCCGGGTCGCGGCCTGCGTATCGTCGTCCACGTCCCGCTGACGCTGTCGATCCTGTCGACGATCGTGATCGGCGTCGGCACGCAGCGCTTCGCGATTCCGCGCCAGTCGATCGAGGAGATCGTCACGGTGCGCGGCGACCAGGTGCGGATCGAGACGATCGGCGACGCCACGGCGGCTACCGTGCGCGGGCGTCGCCTGCCGATGGTGTCGCTCGCGCCGCTGTTCGGGCTGGGCTCGGGGCCGCCGCCGACGCTGGTCATCGTCGCGACGCGCGAGGGCGATTATGCGCTGGGGGTCGACAGCGTTGTCGACACCGAGGAGCTGGTCGTGAAACCCGCCTCGCCCGCGGTGATGGCGACCGGCGTCTACGCGGGCAAGACCCTGCCCGACAACGGCTTGCCGATGCTGCTGCTCGACGTGTCGGGGATCGCCGCGGTCGCCGGCCTCCGGTTCGCGCCGGTCGTCGTCAGCAATGCGGTCCCGGAAGAAGTCGCCGTCCCGGGCATCCCGGCGCTGCTGTTCGATGATCTCGATGGACGGCGACGGGCGATCGCGCTCGCGGTCATCGATCGGGTCGACGCCGTGCCGGTCGAGGCGATCCGGTGGAGCGCGGGCGCGCTGCGGCTGTCGGTCGGCGATGCGCTGATCCCACTCTATTCGGTTGGCGAATTCGGCGACCAGGCCGAGGTTTCCGTGTTGCGGCTCACCGATGGCGACGGCGAAATGGCCTATGCGATCGCGGAAGCGATCGAGATCGTCGAACTGCCATCGGACATCGCGCCGGCACGCCAGTCCGCCTCGGGCGGCAGCGGGCCGATTGCGGGCGTCGTGCTGATCGCCGGCGAGGCGATCGAGCTCGTCGATCCGCACGCCTTGTTCGCGAACGAGCCGATGAAGACGGCGTCGCCGCCGGTCTGCCTGTTGCAGGTCGACGGGTCGGGCTGGATGGAGACGTTCCTCAAGCCGGCGCTCGAAGCGTCCGGCTACCGCTGCGTCACCGCGCTTGCCGCGGGAGAAACCGCGGCGGTCGCGTTGGCGATGGAGGACGCGCCGATCCGCGAGACCGCCGCGCCGGTGGTAAGGCTCAGGCGCTTCCGCGCCGTCGACGGCGACGATGACGGCAGCATCTATCGATATGACCGGCCCGCGCTGATCGCGGCGATCGCCGCGCGGAGAGTGCAATGACGGATCTGTTTCTGGTGGCGCACATCGCCGGTCGCGGCGTTGCGATCGATGCGGCGCAGGTCGATTCGGTCGTCGATATCGGCGACATCGTCGCGGTGCCGCGCGCCGATGCGTTTGTCCGCGGTCTCGCCGCGCTGCGCAGTCGGGTGGTCACGGTGATCGACACGGGCACTGCGCTTGGCCTCGTGCCGACCCCCGAAACGGCTCGACGCGCGGTGATCACGATGGTTGAGGGGCATCACTACGCGATCCTGGTCGACTCGGTTGAGGACGTCGCGCCGTTTCAGCGCCTCGCGCTGTCGTCCGGCCTAGCGTTGCGGCACGGTTGGGCATCGGCAGGAACAGGGATCGTCGAACGCGACGGCGAACCGCTGCTGATCGTTGATCTGGCCGCGCTCATCCCCGCCTCCGCGCTCGCCGCGTGAGCGGGCCGCGTGACGGAAAATTGCTTTGCATTCTTTACCCTTAACCCGCCGCTTACGGTTTGCGGACTATCATGATTCTAACGATTTCCCCGGAAGGCTTTCCATGAAGACCTGTCTTGTCGTCGACGATTCGAAGGTGATCCGAAAGGTCGCCCGTCATATCCTCGAGACGCTCGACTTTACCGTCACCGAGGCATGCGATGGTCGCGAAGCGCTGCAGGCCTGCATGGCGTCGGTACCCGACGTGATCCTGCTCGACTGGAACATGCCGGTGATGAACGGGATGGATTTCCTACGCGCGCTGCGCGAGGCCGACGTCCCGCGGCGTCCCAAGGTCGTGTTCTGCACCACCGAGAACGGCATGGCCTATATCCGCGCGGCGATCGAAGCCGGTGCCGACGAATACGTCATGAAGCCGTTCGATCGTGAAACGCTCGAATCCAAGCTGCAAATCGTCGGCATGGCCTGATCCGAGCGGTTCGATGACGGCCCGGCCTCATCCCTCTCCCCGGCGCATCGCCCCCGCCGCGGCACCACCCTCTGTCGATCCGACGCGCGTTCTGATCGTCGATGATTCGGTCGTCGCCCGCGCGGTGATCGCCCGGTTGATCGACGCGAGCGACCGATTTTCGGTCGTCGGTGCGGTTGGCAATGTCGGCGCCGCGCTGGAGTTCCTGGCGCGGGCGACGGTCGATTTCATCCTGCTCGATATCGAGATGCCGGGGGTCGACGGGCTGACCGCGTTGCCCGACCTGATCGCCGCGGGGAACGGCGCCAAGGTCATCATCGTGTCGTCGTCTGCGGACGACGGTGGCGCAGCCACCGTGCAGGCGCTCGCGCTCGGGGCGGCGGAAACGCTCGTCAAACCGTCGGCCAGCGAACTCTCGGCGCGGTTCGGCGCGGCGCTGGTCGCCAAGCTGGAAAAGCTCTGCGAGTATCCCGGGCAATTGCCGCCGGCGCTGGTCGTCCGATCCAGGCCCTCGCAGCCTGTAGCGACTCCGGCGACCCCGCTGGCCCGCCGCCCGACCGGCGACGATTACGACATCGTCGCGATCGGCGCATCGACCGGCGGCATCCATGCCCTTAGCCGGATGTTTCGCGAGGTGCCGAGCGGCTTCCGCCTGCCGATCGTCATTACCCAGCACCTGCCGGCATCGTTCATGCCCTATTTCGCCGCGCAGATCGCGTTGCTGACCGGGCGGGTCTGCGAAGTCGCGGTCGACCGCCTGCGGATCCGCCCGGGCCGGATCGTCGTCGCGCCGGGTGACGCGCATCTCAAATGCGTCAAGCTCAGCGATGGCGGCGCGGCCTTCCGGTTGACGCACGAGGCGGTGGCCAGCGGATGTATGCCCTCGGTCGATCCGATGCTCACCTCGCTTGCCGACGTGTACGGCGCGCGCGTCCTTGCGATCGTGCTGAGCGGCATGGGACGCGACGGCGCCGAAGGGGCGCGGCGGATCCACGAGGCGGGTGGCTGTGTCGTCGCTCAGGACCAGGAGACATCGGTGGTGTGGGGGATGCCCGGTGCGGTCGTCGGATTAGGCGTTGCGGACGCGGTATTGGCGCCCGACGCGATCGGCCGCCTTGTCGCATCGCGGCGGCGCGCATGACTCATTCGGGTAGTCCTGCGTCGGCCGCATCCCCGACTGCGGTAAGCGTTCTTACCGCGTTGCTGGAGGCGCGGACCGGGCAACAGATCGGGACCTATCGCTCGTGGCGGCTCGACACCGCGCTGAAACCGTTGTTGCGTGACCAAAAGCTCGACACGCTCGACCAGTTGGTGACGCAATTGTTGGAGGGGAGCGATCGGCTGATCGGGGACCGGATCGTCGACGCGCTGGTCAATCAGGAAACCTCGTTCTTTCGCGACGCGCACGTGTTCGACATGATTGCCGACGCGGTCGCCGCCGCCGAGGCTGATCGCCAGCGTCCGCGGATCTGGTGCGCGGGCTGTTCGACCGGGCAGGAGCCGCTGTCGTTGGCCATGCTGTTCGCCGAACGCCAGGACGCGACCGGCGCGGCGATGCCGGAGATCGTCGCCACCGACGTGTCCGACGCGGCCATCGCGCGCGCGCGGTCTGGTCGCTTCTCGCAGTTCGAAATCCAGCGCGGACTGCCGGTCCGCCGGATGGTCCGCTGGTTCGACACGACCGGGAGCGACTGGATCGCCAAGCCCGAGCTGGTCAAGGCGATCACGTTTCGCCGGATGAACCTGGTATCGGACCAGCCGCCGGCAGGCCGGTTCGACATCGTCCTGTGCCGCAACGTCCTGCTTTATCTGTCGAGCGAGACCAAGCTCCACGTCTTCCCCAAGATCGCAGCGGCGATGCGGCCCGGCGGACTGCTGGTGATGGGGGCCGGTGAGACGGTGATCGGCCAGACCCGCGTGTTCGAACCGAGCAAGCGTTTCCGCGGATGCTACGAGACGCCGGCGCAACCCGGTCGGGGTTAGCTCACCGGGGCTAGTTCAAGCGCCAAATCGGCCCGATGAGATCCGTTTGTCGGGTGTCGCCGGACCGCGCCCGTTCGTATTCGGCGGAGCCAATTACGTCGGCGACCCGTTGACGCTATCTATGCCGTTGGGCACTGGTGTTGCGACACTCGGCCACGCGTACCATCCGTACCGCGCGTGAAACGGCTCGAAGGGAAGCTGGCTTGAAGTTCATCGAGACGCCGTCACCGAATTTCGACGATCGCACGCTGCCCATCACCATGATCGTGCTGCACTATACCGGCATGAAGGATGGACCGTCGGCAATCGCCCGGTTGCGCGATCCCGAGGCGAAGGTATCGTCGCATTACCTGATCGAGGAGGATGGCACCGTCCTTCGCATGGTCGCGGAGGACAAGCGCGCCTGGCATGCCGGCAAGTCGCACTGGCGCGGGATCGAGGACGTCAACTCCGCCAGCATCGGCATCGAGATCGTCAATCCCGGCCACGAGTTCGGTTACCGCCCGTTCCCCCCTGAGCAGATCGCGTCGCTGATCCCGCTGGTCGCCGAGATCAAGGATCGCCACGAAATCACGCGGGGCAACATCGTCGGGCATTCGGACATCGCACCGACGCGCAAGCGCGATCCGGGCGAACTCTTCCCGTGGCATGAACTCGCGCGGCGCCGGCTGGCGTTGCCGCGGCCGACCAAGAATTTGATGGACCCCGGCTGGACCGAAGGCGGGTTCTGCCTGGCGCTCGAACGGTTCGGCTATGACGTCGAGAACCGGATGGCGGCGACGATGGCGTTCCAGCGGCGGTTTCGGCCGGAGCTGGTCGACGGCGAGGTCGATGCCGAATGCCGGTGCATCCTGCTCGCATTGCTGCTTCCCAAACCGATGGGCGACGATTAGGGCTTTGCGCGCCAGAGGGTCGGGCGACCGCGGGGATGCTGTAATGGCATCCGCGAGGAAAGTCCGGGCTCCGCGAAACGACGGTGCCGGGTAACGCCCGGCGAGGGTGACCTTAGGGAAAGTGCCACAGAGAGCAGACGGCCAACCCTCGGCTTCGGTCGGGGCGGTCAGAGTGAAAGGGTGCGGTAAGAGCGCACCGCGCGCCTGGTAACAGGGGCGGCACGGCAAACCCCACCGGGAGCAAGATCGAATAGGGGTGGCACATGGGCTTCGTTTCAGCTCGTCACCCGGGTTGATTGCTTGAGGCGGCGGGCAACCGTCGTCCTAGAGGAATGGTCGCCTAACTTTCGACCGAAGGGTCGGAAATGGACAGAACCCGGCTTACAGACCCTCTGGCATCCTTTCTCAAAGCATCGCAGACTGCCTCGAAATGGGTTCGGGGGATGTGATGCGGTTCGACAGAGTGGGCATGATCGGTGTGGGCATCGTGGCGGTGTCCGCCGCGGCGGTTCAGGGGATCGCCCAGGCGCCTGCCGCGACGACGCTGCAGCAGGATTTCGACGCGGCGGCGGCGCTCGATACCAAGGGCGACAAGGTGGCGGCGCTGGCGGCCTGGCAAAAGCTCGAAGCGCGGACCAGGCCCGGCTCGCGCAGTCTGGGCGTTGCGCTGATCCGCAAGAGCGCGGCGCTGTTCAAGCTCGACCGGTCGGACGATGCGGTCGCGGCGGCGCGGGCCGGGCTGAAACTGTTGCCGGCGACCGATCCGACGCTCGCCGAGGATCGCTGGCGGGCGTATTTCAACCTCGGCATCATCGCGCAGACCGCGCTCGATTATGCCGGGGCGAGCGACGCGTATGCGAGCGCGGAGACCGCCGCCCCCGAGGCATCGATGAAGGCCGCGTCGATGCTGGCGTTGGCCGAGACCAAGACCTTTACCGATCCCGCCGCGGCGGACGCGGCGCTGGCCCGCGTCGATGCGCTGGTGAAGTCGGTGCCGACCGACGCCAAGCTGAAGGCGCTGATCGCACGTCGTCATGCGATCCTGCTGCTCAACCGCGGTGCCTTCGAGCCGGCGCGGGTCTACGCGGTTGAGGCGGTCAAGCAGATGGGCGGGCTGACCTCGAAGACCGATATCAGCGATGTGTCCGCACGATCGGATGCGGCGATCGCTTCGCTGCTGGCGGGCAAGCCGGAGGATGCGCGACGCTATATGGCGATGACCGGGGCGGGGCGGCTGACCAAGGGCGAATTCGACCCGGCGGTGCAGATGGACGTGCCGCCTTGTGGCGGCGAGGCCGATCTCCGGCCTGCCGACATGGCGGTGGTCGAATTCACCGTCGGCGACGACGGTGCGGTCAGCGCGGTGTCGCCGATCTACGCCGCGGGGGGCGGCGCGGTTGCGCTCGAATTCGCTCGATCGGTGCGTGACTGGTCATGGACGCCCGAGCAGGTGAAGGCGTTCCCGGCGTTTTTCCGGTATAATGTGCGGGTCGAGATGCGCTGTTCGACGGCGTTCGAGCGCCCGTCGATCGGCAAGTTCCTCGATGCCGATATGGCGACATGGCTCGAATCGAAGGGGCTTTCGCTACCGACCGAGGAACGTGGGGCGGATGCCGTCGCGGTCGTCCGCCAGCGTGCGGCGCTCGCTGCTGCAGAGGTGAAGTCCGGACCCAATTCGCTCGCGACGCTGCCGCCGCTGTACCAGTTGGTCAATAATGCAGTCGTCGGCCGCGAGGAGTCCAACGTATTCGCGAGGCGCGCACTCGCGATCGCCGAAGCGCAGGGCGCGCCCGCATCGGCAAGACTGCCGCTCGATATCAGCGTGCGCGTGACGGCCAGTGCGGATAGCTGGAAGGACGGGGCGTTTACCCGCGCCGTCACGCCGCTGCTGTCGATGCCGGTCTATGCGAACGATCCGAAGGCACGGTCGGCGATCCTTTTGCTGATTGCCGAGTGGACCAGTACGCGAAACCGCCGTGCTGTGCTGTTGCAGCAGGTGGCGGACGACAAGGGACTGGCTGCGAACGACCCCATGCGTGTCGGGGCGCTGATCCGTCTAGCCTCGCTCCAGCAACAAGCGGGCGATACGGCCATGGCGCGTGCGACGTTCGACCGATCTGGGCTGGCCGCGAACCAGTGTGCGATTCTCGACGCGCCGCCACGATTCCTGTCGGCTGGCGGCACATTCCCCAACGAGGCGGCGGCTTGGGGTTTCGAAGGGTGGACCAAGACGCAGTTCGACGTCGGCGCCGACGGCAAGGTTCTCAACCAGCGCGCCGTGCTGAGCTACCCCCCGTTCGTGTTCACCAAGGCCGGCGTGCAGACGATCGCGGGCGCACGATACACCAAGACGTTCCGGCCCGATGGCGGCGTCGGTTGCGGCGGCCTGTCGCAAAACGTGCGGTTCAAGCTGCCGGGGTAAGGTTCTGATGTTGTCCTCCCCGCCACGGGGGCTGGCACTTGCCAGACGGAAGGGGAGGATACGGGCCAGAGGTTTTCGCTTACCTCCCTATCCGTCAGGCTGACGCCTCCCACCTCCCCCTGGCGGGGGAGGATTTGGGGGTATTGCAGCCCTCTCGGCTTACACCAGCACCTTGTCCGGCCGGCCGATCTCTTCGAGCACGGTCTTCGAATCGATTTCCATCATCGGTTTGATCAGGCCGTCGCGGATATCGTAGACCCAGCCGTGCAGCAGCACTTCCTGTCCGCGGGCGAACGCGCCCTGGATCGTCGCCGTACGCGCGAGCCGGATCAGCTGGTCGCGGACGTTGACCTCGACCAGCCGGTTGACCTTCTGTTCGCGGTCGGGCTGCGCATCGATCTCATCCGCATGGTCGTGCAGGACGCCGCGCGCGGTCGAGAGCCAGTCGTCCACGGCGCCGCTCGTACCGCCGTCGAGCGTCGCGCGGATCCCGCCGCACGCATAATGGCCGCAGATGATGATGTGCCGCACGCCGAGCACGTCGACCGCATATTGCAGCACCGACATCAGGTTCATGTCGTCGTCGTTGACCAGATTGGCGATGTTGCGGTGGATGAACATGTTGCCCGGCGGCGTCATGGTCATCTGTTCCGGGCTGACGCGGCTGTCGGAACAGCCGATCCACAGGAACTCCGGGTTCTGCCCGACGAGCTGGCGCTGGAAGAAGTCGGCGCTTTCCTCGATGATCTCGGCCGACCACGCCTTATTGGCGAGCAGGAGCTGCTTGTATTGCCTCATGCGAAACGGACCTCGGTCTGGGGGGCGTTGATCAGCTTCACCGTGCGCATCGCGAGGTCTCCGCGGATCAGCACGGTGATACCACGATACTGCGCGCCCTTGATGAACGCGTTGATGATGTCGACGTTATCGAGATCGACATAGCTGGTCGACGATAGGTCGATCAGCAGATTGGCGTTGTCAGGCACCTTGGCGAGCGCCTTCTGCAATTCGTATTTGTGGATGAAATACAGGTTGCGGCGTGCGCGGACGAGGCAATCCTCGTCGTCGCAGGCAAAGGTAATCGCGGTACGGAAGTTGCGCGCGACGACGAACACGAAGCCGACCGCAAGGCCGATGACGATGCCCTCGAGCAGGTCGGTGAACAAGATCGCGCCGACCGTGACGACGAACGGGATGAACTGCGTCCAGCCCTGCTGGAAGCGTTCCTTGAACAGCTTGGGCTTGGTCAGCTTGTAGCCGGTCGCGATCAGCACCGCGGCGAGCGCCGACAGCGGGATCAGGTTAAGCACCGCGGGGATAAGCGCGACGCTGACCAGCAGCCAGAAGCCGTGCAGGATCGTCGACAGTTTGCTCTCGGCCTTCGAATCGACGTTGGCCGACGAGCGGACGATCACTGACGTCACAGGCAGGCCGCCGATCAGGCCGGACAGGATATTGCCGCCGCCCTGCGCCATCAGTTCCCAGTTCTTGTCAGTCGATCGGCGGCGCGGATCGATCTCGTCGACTGCCTTGACGCTCAGCAATGACTCAAGGCTGGCGACGATCGCGAGCGTGACCGCGCTGCTCCAGACGATGCCCATGGTGATCCCGGAGAAGTCGGGGAAGGTGAACAGCGACGGGAATTGCGACAGCGTCTGCGTGATAGGGACCTGAACGAGGTGCGTCGCCTGGAGCTGCCAGTCGGGCTTCACGACGCCCAACAGCATGTTGCCGAAGATGCCGATCAGCACCACGACCAGCGGGCCGGGGACGAAGCGCAACGGGCCGTCCTTCGGCTTGGCGCCGTCCCACCAGAACAGGAACGCGAGGCTGATTGATGCGATCAGGATCGCCCCCGGCGTCACGGCTGCGCTCAGGCTGTCGAAGATCCGTGTGAAGGTATTGATGCCGTTCGCGGTCGTGAATTCGAAGATACCCTCGGCTTCACGGTCGAACCCCACTGCGTGCGGGATCTGCTTGAGGATCAGGATCAGGCCGATCGCCGCGAGCATGCCGGTAATGACCGACGACGGCACGAACTCGCTGAGGATGCCTGCGCGGGTCAGCGAGAAACAGATCTGGAGCACGCCGGCGAGCACGACCGCCATCAGGAACATCTGATAGCTCGGCATGCTCTCGATCGCGGTGAGCACGATCACCGTCAGGCCGGCGGCCGGGCCGCTGACCGACAGCGGCGACTTCGAGAACAGGCCGACGGCGATACCGCCGACGATGCCGGAGATGATGCCGGCGAACAACGGCGCACCCGATGCCAGCGCGACGCCGAGACAGAGCGGTAGCGCGACGAGCGCGACGACGATGGAGGCGGGAAGATCCGCGCGCCACGTGGTAAGCTTTGGAATGAGAGTCGGCACCAGGGCTCCTGTCGCTAAGGTGTCGGCTGGGAATACGTCCGCACCGGACGCGTCTATCCATGCCACATGACAAATAGTTCATGTTCAGTAGGCGATGAACGGCGGCTGACTCAAGTTGGAATGTTGCGGCGCGGAAGATAGTTGGACCGGACGAGTTTCGGCCCAGTTCGATGCCCGCGGTTGCGTTGTCCGCGCGGACGCCTATTTCGGGCCGCTATGGCGAGAAGCACGACACGATCTTCCGACTGGGGTTTTCCACGCTGGCGCGAATATGGCGCGAGCAGCGAGGCGGTGACCGTCCGGCTGTGCGACCGGCATGGCTGCAACGAGCCGGGCAATTGTCCTGCGCCAAAATCGCCGAACAGCCCGGACCGCTGGTATTTCTGCATGAACCACGCAGGCGAATATAATCGCGGGTGGAATTACTTCGAAGGCTTGAGTGCGGAGGAAGCCGCGGAACGGGAGGCGGCCGAGACGCGGACGGCGGACGGCTATACCGATCCCAAGCATTACGCCTGGGCAGGCTCGGGTGACGGCAGTCGGTCGCGCGACGAGATGCGCGCGCTTGAGGTGCTGGACCTCGAACCCGATGCGACGTTCGAGGACGTGCGCGCGGCATGGCGGCGGATGGCGAAGGCTAATCACCCGGACGTGCGCCCCGGCGACAAGGACGCTGCAAAGCGTTTCCAGGGTGTGCAGGCGGCCTATGAGGTGCTCAAGGCAGCCGAGGATCAGCGGACGTGGAAACCGGCGTGATCCGCGTTCTCCCCAGCCGCTGGCAGGGCAGCGTGCTGGTCTGCGTCAAATGTTCGAAAAAGTTGGACGGCGGGTTCGGCGACAAGGGGCGGACACCGCTGGTAAAGCTGCTGCGTCAGGCGCTTGGCGTAAAGAAAGGCCGCAAGGCGGACCGCGGCGTGGTCGAGGTCAAATGCCTCGGGGTTTGCCCCAAGAACGCGGTTGTGATGGTGGACGGGGCTCGGCCGGATCGCTGGATGCTGGTGCCCGCTGGGACTGACGTGGGCGAGGTCGTCGCGTCACTGACCGCTAGCGGGCCCTCACCCTCGCCGCCTTCGGCGTCTCTCCCTCTCCCCTGAGGGGAGAGGGAAGGGGCCCGACCGGCGCTTGCCGGGTGGGAAGGGTGAGGGCACTTTATTCGGCGTACCGCTCCGCCGTCTCGCGGATCAGCGCGATCATGTTCGGGATCCCCTGCGTCCGGTTCGAACTCAGCTGCTTGCTCAGGTCGAACGGCGCCAGTTGCGCCTTGATGTCGGTCGCGACGATATCGCCGGGCGCCTGATCCTGCACCGTCAGCAACACCAGCGCGATGATCCCCTTGGTGATCGCCGCATTCGAATCTGCCAGGAAGTGCAACCGACCGTCATCGGTCTTGGTCGGATACACCCACACCGATGCCGAACACCCCCGCACCAGCGTCGCATCCGTTTTCAACGCATCCGGCATCGGTTCGAGTTCTTTGCCGAGGTCGATCAGCAGGCGGTAGCGATCGTCGGGTTCGAGGAAGTCATATTCCTCGCGGATGTCGGTGAGGGTGGCCATGGAAGCGGCGGTAGCTGGTCGAAGGTAGCGCATCAACTACCTGATACGACCGACCCCCAGCATTGAGGTCTACCACCCCGGCGAAGGCCGGGCCCAACTGGAGAGGTGGGTATGATGACGGGCTAACTTCGTCATAGCCGTCCCCCAATTGAGCTCCGGCCTCCGCCGGGGTGGTTTGCTTCTCACGATGAGGCCCTAAAGATCCACCCCGGCGGCAATCGCCTCCAATTTCTTGATGCGCTCCTTCAGATCGGCGATTTCGATCCGCGATCCGGTCGACACCGCGACCGGCATCCGGCCGTCCTGCGCGTGATCCAGTTCCAGCCGTCGCAGCGAAAGCCATCCGCGCCATCCGGCCAGTCCGCCGGCGACGATCATCGCCAGCCCCGCGAGGCTCGCCAGCGCCAAGGTGATGTAAAGATTCGGGTCGATCATGTCCGCCTCCTAGCGGTCGCGGAGCCGCTCGATCTCTCGGTCGAGATCGACGCTCTTGTGGTTGTCGGTGATCACGCGCTCCAGCACCTGGATGCGCTCCTTCATCTGCTGCACTTCGTCGCGCAGCCGCAGCGTGTCGATGCTGTCGACGGGGTTCTGCTGGATCGTCCCCATCGCGCGGTACCGGGCGTTCAGGACCTTGGCGGCCATCACGATCAGGACGATGCAGACGACCATGGAAAAGGGATTCATCGGTATTTCTCCAACGTCTTGGGCTTAGCGGTCGCGAAGCGCTTCGATCTCGCGCGCGGTGCGCTCGGCGGGATCGGTGGCGATGCGTTCGAGGACCGCGATCCGCTCTTCGAGCCGTGACACCTGGCCGGTGAGTCGCTCGTTCTCATTGCTGAGCAGCAGCACCTTGCGGTCACCGTCGACATCGCCCTCACGCCGCCGTTTGCGGCCGCGTGCCTCCGGTTCGAAGCCATGCTTCGCGCGGATCCAGTTGTTGGCGACCCAGGCGATCGGTCCCACCGAAATCGCCACGATCGGTATCATCAAAGCCCAATCCATCGTCAGTCTCCCTGTTGACGCCGCGTCTCAGCGCAGGCTGTCGATCTCTGCCGCTAGGCTGTTGCCGGAGCGGCTGGTGTAGTGCGTCTCGATGTCGGCGAGGCGGCGGTCGATGTCGCGAAACTTGCTGCGGACTTCGGCGGTCGAGCGCTTCGGGTTCGAGCGGACGCCCTGCCAGAACTTCGCGTCATCGGGTGTCTCGTACAGGCCGATCGGCTTCGCGTGGCCCATCCACGCTACCATCCAATAGGCCAGCAGCGTCCAGGGGAAGCCCCCGGCAAGCGTGAGCACGACCATCGCGACACGGACGAAGAGCACGTCGACGCCGGTATAGTCGGCGATCCCGGCGCAGACGCCCTTCCACTTGGCGTTCTGCTTATCGAGGTAAAACTGTGTGCGGCTGCCGGACATTTCAATTCCTCCGATCTTGCGAGCGGTCGGACGGACGGTCCGACAGATACGGCGATTGCGTGGTGCCGAGACCCGGCTTCCAGTCGGGATTGTCGGCGGCGATGATCCGTTCGACGGTCATCACGCGGTCCTCCAGACGGCGCGCGAGTGCTTGCATCTCGTCGAGCAACTTCTCGTCCTCCTCGGTGATCCGCGGGGCCTGCTTCCACTTGGTGATGTAGTGCAGGATCACCCACGGCAGCCCGATGAACAGCACGGCGCAGACGAGAACGGGGGTCAGTTCATCCATCTCAATCGTCCTTCTTCATGCGCGCCTTGAGCGCGGCGAGCTGGGCGTTGACCTTGTCGTCGCTGCGCAGCTCGGCGATTTCCTCTTCGAGCGTCTTGACGACCCCGAGCCCCATCGCGTCCGCGCGGCCCTCGGCCTCGTCGACGCGGCGGTCGAGGATCTCGAAGCGGCTGAACGCCTCGTGCGTCTTCGGGCCGTTGTACATCTCGCGAAGCCGGGTGCGGTTGTTCGCGCTTTCGAGCCTGGTCTGCACCGCGTTCTGCTTGGTGCGCGCCTCGCGGAGCTTGGTCTGGAGCTTGGCGATGTCCTCTTCGGATGCACGCAGCGCATCGTCGAGCACGCCGACCTCGGCCTTGAGCTGCTCGGCCATGTCGAACGCCTTCTGGCGTTCCACCAGGGCTGCCTTGGCAAGGTCCTCGCGGTCCTTGCTCAGCGCCAGTTCGGCCTTTTCGGTCCAATTGTCCTGGAGCTGCTCCAGCTTCGAGATATGGCGACGCATCTCCTTCTGGTCGGCGATGGTGCGTGCGGCGGAGGCGCGAACCTCGACCAAAGTCTCCTCCATCTCGAGGATGATCATGCGGATCATCTTCGACGGGTCTTCGGCCTTCTCGATGAGATCGGCGAAGTTGGCGGCGACGATGTCGCGGGTGCGGGAAAAGATGCCCATGTAAATCCTACTCCAGGGGTCGGCCCGAGGCTCTAAGCCTTCGGGGTCTTATGCCACGATTGCGGTATGGACCGCGATGGGCGTTGTGTTGGTTGCGATGGCGGGCCCGACTGCGCCGAGGACGCAGGTTGCGCTGACGACGATGGTGCAGAGGGTGGCGGCGACGGTGCGGGCGATGGTGGTGTTGAACATGGTGGGTCCCCTTTAAGACTGGTTGGTTCCGCTATTCGGCGGGTTGCCTGAAGCTTTGCATCTGTCGTGCCAGTTTCGAAAATGGCGGAATTGCAGGGGTTTGCGCGATTTCGGGCGGTTGAGCGGTGGCGGAAGCTTGCCAAGAGTTGGGAATTCGCGCCACATCTTCGCCATGGAGCGAACAACCCAGGTCATCGGCGAGTCCGGTACGTTCATGGCGGCGCTCGAACGCGCGTCGCGGGCGGCGGCGCTGGACCGTCCGGTGCTGGTGATCGGCGAGCGCGGCACGGGCAAGGAACTGGTCGCTGAACGCCTCCACCGCCTGTCGCCGCGGTGGGATCAGCCGCTGGTGATCATGAACTGCGCGGCGTTGCCCGAGACGCTGATCGAGGCGGAATTGTTCGGGCATGAGGCAGGCGCGTTCACCGGCGCGACCAAGGCGCGGGTCGGGCGGTTCGAGGAGGCCGATGGTGGCACGCTGTTCCTCGACGAACTCGGCACGCTGTCGATGGCCGCGCAGGACCGGCTGCTGCGCGCGGTCGAGTATGGCGAGATCACCCGGATCGGCTCCTCGCGGCCGATGCGCGTCGACGTTCGGATCGTCGCCGCGACCAACGAGCATCTGCCCGACAAGGTCGACCGGCACGAGTTCCGCGCCGATCTGCTCGACCGGCTGTCGTTCGAGGTGGTGACGTTGCCGCCTCTGCGCGCGCGAACCGGCGATGTGGTCGTGCTCGCCGAGCATTTCGGGCGGCGGATGGCGTCCGAACTTGGCCACGAACGCTGGGAGGGATTCGGCCCCGCGGCGATGGATGCGTTGATCGCGTATACCTGGCCGGGCAACGTCCGCGAACTCCGCAACGTCGTCGAGCGCGCGGTGTATCGTTGGGAGCAGGCGGGGCCGATCGATGCGATCGAGATCGACCCGTTTCAGTCGCCACACCGGCCCGGTGCTTCGACTGCGCCGAAGCCTATCGTGGTGACCCCACGCGCGGCCGAGGCAGACGACGGCGAAGATCCTGTCGTTGCGTGCGAGGAAGGTCCGTCTGACTTCAAGTCCCGCGTATCCCGCTTCGAACGCGACCTGCTCTCTCGCGCGCTGTCCGAACACCGCTTCAACCAGCGTGCCACCGCCGAGGCGCTAGGCCTGAGCTACGACCAACTTCGCCACGCCCTGAAACGCCACGACCTGCTCAACGCGGGCGGGTGAGGTGTTCCTCCCCCGCCAGGGGGAGGTGGCGCCGAAGGCGACGGAGGGGGAGGCATGCGAAACCTCTGCTCCGTGTCCTCCCCCTCCGTCAGGCTAACGCCTGCCACCTCCCCCTGGCGGGGGAGGATCGCAACTTGTCCCTCACCCGCTCTTCCCGACCAACCCCGCCAGCTTCTTCAACTTCGGCGCGACCATCGGCACGGTCAGCATCGTGCTCGCCAGCGCCATCAGCAGCAGCGCGGTGAAGGTCTCGTTGGTGATGATCTTCTTATCCAGCAGGATGTTGACGAAGATGATCATGATCAGCGCCTTGGTCTGGAGCAGCCAGCCGATTGCCGACGCCTCGCCCGGCCGCCATTTCAGGATCCGTCCGGCCGCATGAACCCCCATGAGCTTGCCGCCGACCGACGCGACCAGCAGCAACGCCGCCGCGCCGAACACCGCGTAACCGCCGACCGCCCACTGCGTCTTCAGGCCGGTCGAGAGGAAGAACACCGGCATCACCGCGAGCAGCACGAAATGGCGGAACTGGTCCATCTTCGCGGTGGTGAACCATTTCGAATCGAGTACCGCCCCGGACAGGAACGCGCCGACCATGAAATGCAGCCCCGCCCAGTCGGCTGCAAACCCGCAGCCCGCGAGCCAGATCAGGCTGACATACCAGCGATCCCGCTCCTCGATCCGCGCCATCAGTTTGCGCACGATCAGCGTCGCGATCGCGAACCCGACGAGAAAACCACCCTGTCGGCCTACGCGCTCCCAATCTAGCAGGATCAACGCGAGCACGCCCCAGATCGCGATGTCGTCAAGGCTGGCGTAGCGCAGGATCCGCTGGCCGATTGGTTCGCGCAGGATCTCGAGCTTTTCGAGAAAGAGGACGAGGATGGGGAGGGCGGTGACCGCGCAGGCCATGCCGATGCCGAGCACCACCTGCCACGTCGCGCCATCCGGCCCGCGCCAGCCGGGATACCGCAGCATCAACGCCGCCGCGATGCTGCCGGTGATGAGCGGAACCGCTAGCGCCAACCCCGCCGTCACGCCGGTCTCGCCGCGCCGCTTCCAGGCCTCGCCGAGGTCAAGTTCGATGCCCGCGACCCAGACGAACATCATCACCGCCCACCACGCGATGCCGTTGAGCGATCCCAGCGTCGCCGGCGTGAAGATCGTCGCGTAATAGTCGGGATATGCCGCGCCGAGCACGCCCGGTCCGAGCAAGATGCCGCCAAAGATCTGCACCACCACAAGCGGCGCCCAGTAATCGGTTCGCCCAAGCCGCCATACCAGATACGGCACGGTAAAGATGATGAGTATCGCGAGGAGGAAGACCTCCGTCGGCGTCATGGCGTGCATGCAAATCCCCCGGCGCCGATCGGTTCCCCCCGCCGGCTTCGTTACGGTAGCGGTATTATGCGAGCGGGACGGCGGCGGCAATACACACGGTTGCCGCCGGACGGAACCCAGTCTCGTGCGCCATTCCGGGACAGGCGATGTGCTGGCAGCTGTTGGGTAGGGCGAGGGGCGATGATAGGCTGCCGTCGTAACGTACCGGCCCACGGGTCTGCGTATCGTGACCGCAAAAGGACATTTCATGAAACGATCGTTGCTGGCGCTCGCGCTGCTCTCCGTCCCGGCGCTGGGACAGACCAATGCGCCGTTCACCGTCAACGGCCAGGGGTTCGCCACGCTGCAGGAGGCGGTGACGTCGATCCGGATGGGGACCGCGACGATCCTGATCGCCCCCGGCATCTATCGGCAGTGCGCGATCCAGCAGGGTGGCCACATCACCTTCAAGGCGGTCCAGCCCGGCAAGGCGATCTTCGACAGCGTCGCCTGCGAGGACAAGGCGGCGCTGGTGCTGCGTGGCAACGGGTCGGTCGTCGATGGGCTGGTCTTCCGCGGCTACCGCGTGTCCGACGGCAACGGCGCGGGCATCCGCACCGAATCGGGCGACCTGACCGTCACCAATTCGATGTTCCTCAACAGCCAGGAGGGGATTCTCGGCGGCCAGCCGACCAACCAGCGGATCACGATCGATCGGTCGACCTTCTCGGGGCTTGGCCAATGCGACCAGTCGCCGAGCTGCGCGCATTCGATCTATCTCGACAACAAGGGCAGCATCTCGGTGACCAATTCGCGGTTCGAGCGTGGCAATGGCGGGCATTACGTCAAGCTGCGCAGCCCGACGGTCACGATCACCGACAACAGTTTCGACGATACCGCGGGGCACAAGACCAACTACATGATCGATCTCCCCGAAGGCGCGACCGGCCTGATCGCGCGCAACACCTTCGTGCAGGGCAAGGACAAGGAAAACCATTCCGGCATGATCGTCGTCGCGGCGGAAGCGCGGACATATCCGTCGACCGGCCTGCGCGTCGAGACCAACGACGCGCGGCTGTCGCCTGGTGACACCACCAACCCGGCGTTCCTGATCGACTTCAGCCACGACAAGCTGGCGATCGGCGCGAACCGGTTGGGTGCGGGATTGCGAGCGTTCGAGACCCGGTGACGAGGGGCAGGGTGGCGTGCTGGGTGCGTCACCCACGAACCGAAGTACTGCGCCAACCTGAAAGGCTGTTCTCCCGCGAAGGCGGGAGCCCAGTCTGTTCTCCCGCCTTCGCGGGAGAACAAGCGCTACTTGCGAGCGTTGGCCAATCTTAGTTAGCGCAGGTGCTCGCAGCACCCGGATCGAGATCCAGGCACCGCCCGTCCAGCCCACTAACCGGCAACCCGATCGTCGCCGCCAAGGTCGGCACGATATCCACCGTCTCCACCGACAGCGGCTGCTCGAACCCGGTCATCCCCTTGCGCCAGAACAGGATCGGCACGCGGCGGTCGTAATCCCACGGCGACCCGTGCGTCTCGACATAGCCGCCCGCCGGCGACACGATCGTCGTCACGCGCGGCTTCAGCAGCACCACCAATTGCCCCGACCGCTCCGGATAGAACGACGCGCGTGCCCGTTCGATCAGCGTCCAGGTCTCGGGCGGAGTCTTCGCCATCGGCGTCGCCATGATCTCGGCGGCGGAGTACGCCCCCGCAATCTGTGGCAGCGCGCGATACCGGCGCAACGCCTCGGCGAGCACCTTCGCGCGCGTCTTCTCCGGCAGCGTATCGTCGATATAGACGTCGCCCTCGGTGCCAAGCAGCACGCTCCCAGGCAGCCCCATGTCCTTGGCGATGGCGGTGCCGACCTGCTTGGCCAGCACGTTTTCGTCCATGTGCGCCTCCATCGGCATCGCGCGCTGCTGCTGGCGCTCGGTCGCATCGTGCGCGCCGTGATCCGCGGTCAGCACGACCTCGTAATCGACGCCGGTCTCATCCATCACCGCGAAGAAATCACCGAGCGTCTTGTCGAGCTGCGCCATCTGGATGCACATCTCAGAGCCCTGCGTGCCGTAGGTATGCCCGATGTAATCGGTCGCCGATGCGCCGATATCGATGATGTCGGTCTGCGGGCCCTGGCCGAGCTTCATGTCCTGGACCAGCGCGGCCGCCATCGCGAACACCGCAGCGTCGGACGCGGGCGAAACGCGGAAACCCTTGGCGTCGCCCGCCTCGCGCTCGAAGCGCCCCTGGCCGTAGGTCTTGCCCGCGATGACGATCGGATGGTTCACGCCCGCGCAATAGCCCGGCAGCGGCAGTGCCGCCTGCGGCTTGGCGATCAGCGCGGCGACCGCATCGCGCGTGCGCTGCACCGCGGGCGGTACCGCGCGGCCGGCATAGGAGACGTACGTCTTGCCGTCCCACCACCAGAGTTCGTCGACCTTGTGGCCACCCATCATCACCGCCGCGCGATCCTTCCCCGCGACCGAGACCGAGCGCGTCCGTGGATCGCGCGCCTTCATCATCTCGCCGAGTGTCGGCACCTTCAGATGCATGTCGGACACGGTGTAGCTGTCGTGCGTGCTGCCGGTGACGCGCTCGTCCTCCGAGCAATAGACGATCTTGTCGGGCCGCCCGGCACGCTGGTCGATCCAGTTGTTGGCGATGATCCCGGTATGCGCGGGTCGCATGCCGGTCAGGATCGTCGAGTGGCCGGGGCACGTCTCGGTCGCGGCGTGGCTCTGGTAGCCGCTCGGGAACACCGCGCCGTTCAGCAGTCGCGTGAAGCCGCCGGTATAGTGATTGCGATATTGCTGGAACAGATCGGCGGCGAACTGGTCGACCGAGATCGCGACGATCAGTTTTGGCGGGGTGGTCGGCGTCGCCGCAGGAGGCGGTGCCGTCTGCGCGGAGACCGAAGCGGCCGAGGTCAGCAGGAGCGCGGCGATAAGTGCTTTCACGAACAGTCCTTTAGCCAGCGACGACCATCGAGCGGGGCCGTCGCTTTGAAGTGCAATACGACAAGGTCACCGCTATGGCTTTGCGCGATGAACGAAACAAGGATGGCCATGCGCGGATTACGTTGCGTCCTGATGACGGTCTTGCTCGCCGTTTGCGGGCTGGCGGGTACGCCCACGTTTGCGGAATCGCTGAACGGCTCCAGCCAGCATCTCATGATGAAGCTGGTCGCCGAGAGCGATCACCCGAACGCCGGCGCCCCGCTGACGATCGCACTGGCAACGACCCCCGAAACCGGCTGGCACGGCTATTGGCGCAATCCTGGCGACGCGGGCTTTCCGGCGACGTTCGACTGGACTTTGCCGAGCGGTGCGAAGGCGGGCGAACCCGAATGGCCGGTGCCGACCACGCTGCTGATCGCGGGCCTGATGAATTACGTCTACGAGGCGCCCTATGCGCCGCTCGTGACGATCCAGGTCCCGGCGGGGCTCGCGGCGGGAACAAAATTCCCGATCCGGTTGAAGACGAGCTACCTCGTCTGCTCCGCGACGATCTGTGTACCCGAGGAAAAGGCGCTGTCGCTCGACCTCACGATCGGTGACGGCGCGCCATCGCAAGCGGCTGCGTTCGCCGGCTGGCGGCAGGCGATTCCGAAGCCACTCGATGCCGGCGCGAGCTATGCGGCGAACAACGGCACCATGCGGATCGCCATCCCGTTCCCGGCAGGCGCGATGGTGGACAAGGCGTATTTCTTCCCGGTCACCACCGGCGCGATCGAGAATGGCGCCGCGCAGACGGTCACGCGTGACGGCGACCGGTTGACGATCGAGACGAAGCTTGCTGCGAATGCCAAGACCGGCGGCCCGATCGAGGGCGTGCTGCGGATCGGCGAAGGGCAGGGGCTCGGGGTCAAGGCGATGCCCGGCGTGGTCGGCGATGCGGCCGGCAGCACCTCGACCAGCGCGACCACCGAAAGCATCTGGCTGACCGCGCTGATCGCGTTCTCTGGCGCAGTGCTGGGCGGCTTGATCCTCAACATCATGCCGTGCGTGTTCCCGATCCTCAGCCTCAAGGCGCTCAGCCTCGCGCGTGGCGGTGCGAGCGAGAAGGACGCGCGCGGCGAGGCCTTGGCCTACACCGCGGGCGTCGTGCTGGTCTGCATCGGACTCGGTGCCGCGATCCTGGCCCTGCGCGCAGGCGGATCAGCGGTCGGCTGGGCGTTTCAGTTGCAGCATCCGGCGGCGATCGTTGTCCTGCTGCTGCTCAGCGTAGCGATCGCGTTCAATCTCGCCGGGCTGTTCGAGGTCCCGACGCCGCGCTTTGCCGGTGAAAGCGGTGCGAGCGGAGCGTTCGCCACCGGCGCGCTGGCGGCGTTCATCGCGACGCCGTGCACCGGGCCGTTCATGGGTGCTGCACTTGGCGCGGCGCTGGTGCTGCCGTGGCCGGCGGCGCTCGCGGTGTTCGGCGGGCTCGGGATCGGCTTGTCGCTGCCCTTCCTCGCGATCGGGTTCGTGCCCGCGTGGCGGCGGTGGTTGCCGAAGCCCGGCGTGTGGATGGAAACGTTTCGCCACATCCTGTCGGTGCCGATGTTCCTGACCGCGATCGCGCTCGGCTGGGTACTCGGGCGACAGACCGGCGTCGAAGCGCTCACGCTTGCGCTGATCGCGGTGCTGGCCGTGGGCGTGGTCCTCTGGATCGGCGGCACGCGCCAGCGCAAGGGCAAGGCGTTCGGCGTCGTGGCGCAAATCCTGTTGCTCGCGGTGTTCGTCGGCAGCGCGTTACTGATCGCGCGAACGCCGCCCGCCTCCGCAAAGACCGAGACCACCGGCGACGAAGCGTTCACCGAAGCCAAGCTCGCGTCGCTGCGTGCGGAGAAGCGCCCAGTGTTCGTGTACTTCACCGCCGACTGGTGTCTAACGTGCAAGGTCAACGAAAAGGCCGCGATCGACACGGCGGGCGTCCGTGACGCGTTCGCCCAGCACAAGGTGGCTGCGCTGATCGGCGACTGGACCGACGGCGACCCGGTGATGGGCCGCTTCATCCAGGCCCACAACCGCGCCGGGGTGCCGCTCTATCTATATTATGCGCCGGGTGCCGCCGAACCGACCGTCCTCCCGCAGGTCCTGACCCCCAGGCTGCTGCAGGGGCTGGGCGCCTAGACAACGATCCTCCCCCGCAAGGGGGAGGTGTCTGGCCCTTGCCAGACGGAGGGGGCGGTGGGGGAACGTCGGTTCCGTGTCCTCCCCCTCCGTCACCTGCGGTGCCACCTCCCCCTTGCGGGGGAGGATCGCCCCGCCGCTGTCGTCGAAGGGGCTGCACAGAATGACTTGTGCAGCGCAGCGAACCATTGCAGCATGGAACCGTAACGCTTGATGGGGAATTGACCGTTCCGATGGGGAAACAGGCGTTCGACGAAATCATGGGGACGCCGGGCGATACGACCGCTCGTCCCGAACTCGCGGCTCTCGGGCGTTGGATCGAGGAGACGCCCGACGCCGAGCTGCGCCGACGGCAGGAAGCCGCCGAGACGACGTTCCGCCAGCTCGGCATCACCTTCGCGGTCTACGGCGAGAACGAGGCGGCCGAGCGGATCATTCCGTTCGATATCGTTCCCCGCGTGTTTCTCCACGACGAATGGACTCGCCTGTCTGAAGGCCTCGTCCAGCGCGTCGAGGCTATCAACGCGTTCCTCAATGACATCTATGGCGAGCGTCGCATCCTGAAGGAGGGCATCCTCCCCGAGGATCTCGTACTCGGCAATGCGCAGTTCCGGCCCGAGATCGCCGGTATCCGCCCACCGCATGGCGTCTGGGCGCATATCTGCGGCATCGACCTCGTCCGCACCGGCCCCGACGATTTCTTCGTGCTCGAGGACAATGCGCGCACGCCGTCGGGTGTCAGCTACATGCTGGAAAACCGCGAGGCTATGCTGCGGCTCTGCCCCGAGCTGTTCCGCGAGTTCCGCGTGGCTGCGGTCGACAGCTATCCCGATCTGCTGCTCGAGACGATGAAGTCGGTCGCGCCGCACGGCACGGGCTCGAACCCAACGTGTGTGCTGCTCACCCCCGGCCATTACAATTCCGCCTATTACGAACACAGCTTCCTTGCGGACTCGATGGGCATCGAACTCGTCGAGGCCGCGGATCTCGTCGTCGACGACGACATCGTCTGGATGCGGACGATCGCCGGGCGCGTGAAGGTCGACGTGATCTATCGCCGGATCGACGACGATTATCTCGATCCGCTCGTTTTCCGGCCGGACTCCGCACTGGGCGTGCCCGGGCTGATCGCCGCCTATGCGGCCGGCAACGTCGCGATCATGAACGCGCCGGGCAACGGCATCGCCGACGACAAGGCGATCTACAGTTACATGCCCGACATCGTGAAGTTCTACTCGGGCGGCGAGTGCAAGCTGCGCAATGTCGAGACGTGGCGCTGCCGCGAGCCGCAGGCGCTCAAATACGTGCTCGACAACCTCGAAGACGTCGTCGTCAAGCTGGTCGACGGCTCTGGTGGCTATGGCATGCTCGTCGGTCCGACCGCGTCGAAACAGGAGATCGAGAATTTCCGCGCCGCGCTCATTGCGGAACCGCATCGCTACATCGCGCAGCCGACGCTGGCACTGTCGACCGTCCCGACGATGGCCGATGGCGGCTTGTCTCCCCGCCACGTCGATTTTCGCCCGTTCGTGTTGAGTGGATCTAAGGGCGTTCAGGTCGTCCCCGGCGGCCTCACGCGCGTCGCGCTGAAGGAGGGTTCCCTGGTGGTGAATTCCAGCCAGGGTGGCGGGACCAAGGACAGTTTCGTCCTGATGAAGGATCAGTCGCAGCGGATGGGAGCGGGCGGGATGACGCAGTCGATGGGCGGCATGTCGCAGGCACTCGGCACGATCCTGCCGTCGCCGGGAGCGACTAGCTGATGCTCTCACGTACCGCATCGTCGCTCTACTGGCTCGGCCGCTATTTCGAGCGAGCCGACTTCATCGCCCGGCTGGTCGAAGCCACTGTTCGTCTCGACGTTCTCTCCTCGCAGCCGGCGGGCGAGGCTGCCTGGGCCTCTGCGCTCGCAGTCACTGAAACCGAGGAGCCGTTCGCGACGCTTGGCGGCAACCTCAGCCAGACCGAGGTCGTGCGCTTCCTGACGCTCGATTCGAGTCACCCCGGCTCGATCGTCCGCTGCGTCGACATGGCGCGCAACAACGCGAAGGCGGTCCGCACCGCGCTGACCCGCGAGGCATGGACCGCGATCAACCGTGCATGGCTGCTGTTCGAGAACCGGACGACGCCGCGCAGCACGACCGACCAGATGAACCTCGTCGAGGCGGTGAAGACCGAGACGCGGGGTTTCGAGGGCGCGGTGCACCGGATGCTGCGCAACCAGACGACGTGGTTCATCCGGCTCGGCCAGGCGGTCGAGCGCGCGGACAACACCGCGCGACTACTCGACGTCAAATACCATATCCTTCTGCCCGAGGGCGAACGGCTCGGCGGGGCGATCGATCGCGACCAGTGGACGACGATCCTCCAGACCGTGTCCGCAGTGACCGCGTATCGTTGGCTCTACAATGACGGGCTGCGTCCTGCCGACGTGATCGATCTGCTGCTTGCGCGTGCGGAACTCCCGCGCAGCCTGGCGGCGTCGGTCGAGGAGACGGTCGACGTGCTCAATTTGCTGGCGAAACGCACGGGCAATCACGGTGAGGCGGACAGGATGGCACGAATGCGCGCATCACGCATGGCCAAGACGCGATCGGGCGAGGTCATCGCTTCGGGACTTCACCAGTATCTGCAGGCCTTCATCGCCGAGAATGCGCTGCTCCATGGCGCGATCGGCCGCCAGTTCAAGTTCCAATAATGCGGTTGTCGATCGATCATCACACGATCTACCGCTTCACCCAGCCGCAGGGCCGGCTCGTTCAGATGCTCCGGCTTACGCCCGAGAACACGCATGACCAGACCGTGGCGTCGTGGCGGATCGACGTCGATTGCGACGCGCGGTTGCGGCCGGGACGCGACGGCTTCGGAAATGCCGTGACGATGCTCTATGCCGAGGGGCCGGTCGACGGGATCGAGATCACCGTCAAGGGCGAGGTGCTGACCAGCCACTCGGACGGCGTGCTGCGCGGCGTGCACGAGACGTTGCCGCCTGCATTGTTCCTGCGCGCGACCGAGGCGACGGCGCATGATGCGGCGATCGCAGAGTTCGCCGCGGATGCCGTGGTCGGCGCGCGTGATCGGATCGGCGCGCTGCACCGGCTCAACCGGGCGTTGCATCAGCAGTTCGTGTTCGACGCCGGCCGCCCCGAGCCGGGGCTCACCGCGGGCGCAGCGTTTCGCAAGGACAGCGCCACGCCGCGCGACATGGCGCAGATGTTCGCGGTCGCTGCGCGGTCGCTGGGGGCGCCGGCACGCTACGTGTCGGGCTATCATCACACCGATTTCGAGGTGGTGCATTTCCCGACCCCGCATGGCTGGGCGGAGGCGCATGTCGACGGGCTTGGCTGGGTCGGGTTCGATCCCTGCACGGGAATGTCGCCCGAGGAGCATTACGTGCGGGTCGCGATGGCGCTCGATGCGGCCGGGGCGGCGCCGGTCGCGGGCTCGCGGCTGGGTGAGGGTGGCGAGGAGCTCGACGTCGACGTGGTGGTGCAGCGCGAGGACTAAAGATTTGTTTCCCCGCGAAGGCGGGGATTCAGACTGGGCTCCCGCCTTCGCGGGGGAACAAGACGCCGCCGCCGGCTCATGGTATCACCACCCCGGCGAAGGCCGGGGCCCAATCGGCAACGTGGTCGTAACGAAGGGCTATTCTCCGTTAGCAACGTTTCCCAATTGGGCCCCGGCCTTCGCCGGGGTGGTACGTCGCCAGACCCGTTCGCGGTTAAACGGGCTCGCCGCCTTCAGACCAGCGCCGCAACCCGTTCCGGCTGCGTCATCAGATCGGCCTCCGTCAGCCGCCGCCAGCCCGCCGGCCCCAAGACCTCCAGCGGCCGATACCGCGTCTTGTATTCCATCCGCGGCGAGCCCTTCACCCAATAGCCGAGATAGACATAGGGCAGGCCGGCGTCGCGGGCGCGGTGGATGTGGTCGATGATGATGAAGTTGCCGAGGCCGGACCGGCGCGCATCGTCGGCAGCGAAGAAGCTGTAGACCATCGACAGCCCATCCGCCTGGCGGTCGGTCAGGCACGCGCCGATCAGCTTGCCTTGCGCGCCGTCCACCGACGGTTCGCGGTATTCGACGATCACCGAGTTGACCGGCGAGTGCTCGATCATGTCGGCATAATCGTCCTCGTCCATGCCAGCCATGCCACCACCGGGATGGCGGGTGCCAAGATAGCGGCGGAGGAGTTGAAACTGCTCGTCGGTGGCCCAGGCCTTGCAGACCGTTACCTCGATATCGTCAAGTTTCTTCAACAGCTTGCGCTGGGTCGCATTGGTCGCGAACTCGGGCGCGACGATGCGCACCGACACGCACGCGGTGCATCCCGCGCAGGACGGGCGATACGCTACCCCCTGGCTGCGGCGGAAGCCGATCCGGCCGAGCGCATCGTTCAGTTCGCCAGCGTGCGGACCGGTCAGTTCGGTGAACACTTTTCGCTCCTGCCGGTCCGGCAGATACGGACACGGCGACGGGCTCGTGACGAAGAAGCGCGGGAAACGAAAGGGCGCAGTCACCGAACCAGATGTCCTTCAGGCAGGCACGAGGATCCGCGCGCCGCTCCTATATGGTCGCGTCGCTCAACCGTGAAAAGCGGGTTTACCACGATTGTGGGTTAACACCGCAAATCCCGGCAAAATCGGGATATTTACGCCAGCTCGACGGTCGACGTTTCATACCCACCGGCGCGGAGTGCGCCCACCAGTCGATCGAGATGCGCGCGATCGCGAAGCTCGCATTCGATGTCGGTGATCAGGCCTTTGGCCGGCAGCGTCGTGAAGACGCGCTGGTGATAGATCTCGATGATGTTGACGCGTTCCTGATCGAAGATCCGTGCGACGTGGAACAGCGCACCGGGCTTGTCCTGCAACCGGATGCGCAGCCGCGCGAGCCGGCCCGACCGCGCGAGATCGCGCAACAGCACGTTGGCGAGCAGCCGCGTATCGATGTTGCCGCCGCACAGCACGATGCCGACGGTCTTTCCCGCGAACCGCCCCGGATGCGAGAGCAACGCCGCGAGCCCTGCGGCTCCCGCGCCCTCGACCACGGTCTTCTCGATCTGGAGCAGCAGGCTGACCGATTCCTCGAGGCTGCGTTCGCTGACCAGCAGGATTTCGTCGACCAGTTCGGCGACGATCTTCGACGTGATCGCGCCCGGCTCTTTGACCGCGATGCCCTCGGCCAGCGTATCGCCTGCGCACGCCATGTCGGTGCCGTTGATGCGGTTGTACATCGACGGGAACAGCTCGGCCTGGACGCCGACGATCTCGATCGGATGGCCGCCGGGCGCCTGACTCGCCGCCTTGGCGACCGTCGACATGCCCGAGATCAGGCCGCCGCCGCCGATTGGGATCACCAGCGTGTCGATCTGCGGCACGTCTTCGAGCATCTCGATCGCGACCGTACCCTGGCCGGCGATGACGCGCGGATCGTCGAACGGGTGGACGAAGGTGAAGCCGCAGTCGCCCTCGAGAATGCGGGCATGCGCATAGGCCGCGTCGAACGTCTCGCCGTGCAGCACCACGTTGGCGCCGTGGCCTTCGGTCTGCATGACCTTCACGGTGGGCGTGTTGATCGGCATCACGATCGTCGCGGGGATGCCGAGCCGGTTGGCGTGATAGGCGAGGCCCTGCGCGTGATTGCCGGCCGACGCGGCGATGACGCCCTTGGCGCAGGCTTCCGGCGACAGCTGCAACAGCGTGTTGAGCGCGCCGCGCTCCTTGTACGCCGCAGTGAACTGGAGGTTCTCGAACTTCAGATACACCGTCGCGCCGGTCATCTGGCTGAGCGTGCGGCTGATCAGCGTCGGCGTGCGGACGATCGACTCGCGAATGCGCGCGTGCGCGGCGTGGACGTCGTCGAGAGACACGGGAAGGGTGAGCGCCGCTGCGGCAGCCTGGGTAGCCATGCTCGCCCCGCTAGACCATCTGGCGCAACGGGGGAACACCGCTTATGCGCGGAGGCTATGGCAAAACTGGCATTTATCGGAACCGGCGTCATGGGCGCGCCGATGGCGGGGCATCTGACCGCGGCAGGGCACGACGTCACGGTCTATAACCGGACTCGGGCCAAGGCGTTGGCGTGGGCCGATAAATATGGCGGCAAAGTCGCGGACACGCCGGCTGCTGCGGCCAAGGATGCCGAGGCCGTGTTCGCCTGCGTCGGCAATGACGACGATCTGGCGTCTGTCACTCAAGGCGAAGACGGCGCGTTCGCGGCGATGCGCGACGACGCGGTGTTCGTCGATCACACCACCGTCTCCGCCTCGATCGCGCGACGCCTCGCGGGCGAGCGTGCGCTGGTGGTCGATGCGCCGGTATCGGGCGGACAGGCCGGCGCGGAGAACGGCAAGCTCTCGATCATGTGCGGCGGCTCGGCCGAGGCGATGGCGAAGGCCGAACCGTTCATGCAGGTCTATGCCGCACGCATCGTCCACGTAGGCGACGCTGGCGCCGGCCAGACCACCAAGATGTGCAACCAGATCGCGATCGCCGGGGTAATCCAGGGGGTCGCCGAGTCGATCCGGTTCGCGCAGATGTCCGGGCTCGACCTGGACAAGGTGTTCGAGGCGATTTCGGGCGGCGCGGCGCAGAGCTGGCAGATGGTCAATCGCTGGCCGACGATGGCGAAGGACGAGTTCGACTTCGGCTTCGCGGTCGACTGGATGCGCAAGGATCTCGGGCTCGCGCTCGACGAAGCACGCCGCAACGGCGCCGTGCTGCCGGTCGCGGCGCTGGTCGATCAGTTCTACGCTGATGTCCAGGCGATCGGCGGCGCGCGGCAGGATACGAGCGCGCTGGTACGGAGATTGCCGAAGTGATGCGCCTGATGGTTTCCGCAGCCGCGATCGCGCTGCTCTCCACACCAGCTTTTGCCGACGGGATCGTCGACAACGTCAACGGGATCACCGTCGCCGATGGCGGTCGCGTGATTCATTTCAAGGCGATCCTCGTCGACAAGGACGGTCGCGTCACGCGGCTCGTGCCCCCCGGCGAGGAGGCCCCCAAGCTGAGCCGCAAGGAACTGAAGAAGAACGCCGGCAAGCCGCTCTACGATTGGCGCGTCGACATGGGCGGCAAGACGGTGCTGCCGGGCTTCGTCGATGCGCACGGTCACGTCCTCGAACTCGGCTTCGGCGCGTTGTCGCTCGATCTTTCGATGACCAGGTCGCTCGACGAGGCGAAGGCGCGGATCGCGGCTTACATCGCGGGCAATCCCGATCGCAAATGGATCCTCGGGCGCGGCTGGAACCAGGAGGTGTGGGGACTTGGCCGCTTCCCGACCGCCGCCGATCTCGACTCCGTCTCGGGGGGGCATCCGATCTGGCTGTCGCGCGCCGACGGCCATGCCGGCTGGGCAAACCGCGAGGCCATGCGTGAGGCCGGTGTCACCGCCGCTACCGTCTCGCCTTCCGGCGGACGTATCGAGAAGACCGGCGGCGCACCGGCGGGCGTGTTCGTCGATGGCGCACAGGCGTTGATCGAGAAGGTCGTGCCGCAACCACTTCCCAAGGAACGCGACGCCGCGTTCCTCACCGCGCAGAGCATCCTGCTCGGCTACGGCGTCACCGCCGTCGCTGACATGGGCACGACGCTGGACGACTGGCTGACGTATCGGCGGATGGCGGATATCGGCGGCTTGCGCGTGCGGATCATGAGCTACGCGCTCGGGATCGACACCGCGAGCCGGATCGGTGGCAAGGGGCCGACGCCGTGGCTCTATAACGATCGTCTGCGGATGGGCGGCGTGAAGCTCTATGCGGACGGTGCGCTCGGATCGCGCGGCGCATGGCTGCTGAAACCCTACTCGGATGCGCCGGGCCAGTCGGGCCTCGGTTTCCTGACCGATGCGCAACTCCAGAACCAGATGAGCCGTGCGGCGATGGACGGCTATCAGGTCGCGGTCCACGCGATCGGCGACAAGGCCAACCAGGAGGTGCTCGACGCGATCCAGGTCGAGAGCGACACCTATACCGGCGACCGCCGCTGGCGGATCGAGCATGCGCAGATCGTCGATCCGAGCGACCTGCCGCGGTTCGGCAAATATGGCACGATCGCGTCGATGCAGCCGACTCACGCGACCAGCGACTGGAAGATGGCGGAGGCGCGGCTCGGGCCAAACCGGCTCGTCGGCGCCTATGCGTGGAAATCGATGCTGACCAACGGCGCCAAGCTCGCGTTCGGCACCGACTTCCCGGTCGAGAAGCCCGATCCGTTCGCGACCTGGGCCGCGGCGTTCACACGGCAGGATGCCGATGGCCAACCCCAGGGTGGCTGGCAGCCGCAGGAACTCGTGACGCGCGAGCAGGCGTGGTGGGCGATGACGGGTGCGGCCGCCTATGCCGGGTTTGCCGAGAAGCAGTTCGGTGCGCTCGCGCCGGGCCAGCGCGCGGACTTCATCGTCGTCGACAAGGATCCGACGCTCGCCTCGCCGACCGATCTGCGCGCGACCAAGGTGAGCGAGACGTGGATCGGTGGCGAGAAGGTCTGGGTGCGCAAGTAACCGCGCGGGTTACTGGCGCATCCGGATCAGCCCTTCCTGCGCGACGCTGGCGACGAGCCGGCCGTCTCGTGCGAAGATCTTGCCGCGGTTGAAGCCGCGCGCGTGGCCCGACCACGGGCTATCGCATGCGTAGAGCAGCCAGTCGTCGGCACGAAAATCCTCGTGCAGCCATAGCGAATGGTCGAGACTGGCGGTCTGCATGCCGGGCGTGATCCAGTTCATCCCGTGCGGCAGCAGCGCGGTACCGAGCAGCGCCATGTCCGACGCATAGGCGAGGATCGCGCGGTGCATCGCCGGATCGTCGCCGATCGGCGCGACCAGGCGGAACCAGTTGGCATAATGCGGCGCCTGCGGGACAGGGTCGATCCAGCTGCGCGGGTTGACCGGGCGCACCTCGATCGGTCGCCAGCGCAGCATGTGCGCGCGGAATTTCTCGGGGATGCCGTCGATATTCTCGAGCCGCAGGTCACGGTCCGAGCGGAGCGTTTCGGGCGCCGGCACGTCGGGCATCGCGTCCTGATGGTGCAGGCCTTCCTCGGGCATCTGGAACGACGCCGCCATGTTGAGGATCGGCTGGCCCTTCTGCATCGCGATCACGCGCCGCGTCGCGAAACTGCGGCCTTCGAAGTCGCGGACGACGCGGAAGACGATCGGATAGTCCTCGTTGCCCGGCCGCATGAAATAGGCGTGCAGCGAGTGCGCGGCCTTGGGGCCTTCGGTCGAGCGTTGCGCGGCCTGGAGCGCCTGCGCGATCACCTGCCCGCCGAACACGCGACCGACGCCGCCGGGCTGGCGCTTACCGACATAGAGATCGGTGTCGACCTCCTCGATCTCGAGCAGGTCGACGAGACCCTGGGCGAGTGCCTCGGGCGACGTATTGGCAGTGTCAGTCGTCATGTAGCATCTTCACCTTTGTTCCCCGGCGGAGGCCGGGGCCCAGTTGGGAAGGTCGCAGTAACGGAGGATCATGGTAACCGGCAAGGTTCGCCCAACTGGGCCCCGGCCTCCGCCGGGGAACGGGCCTTCCAGTACTCGGCCTTTCAAAACGCCGCTGTTCAATACCCCGCCGCGATCGCCAGCCGATCGGCGTGAAAGTTGGCATCCCCGAACATCTCCGCCAGCACGCGCGCGCGCTTCATGTAGAAGCCGATGTCGTACTCGTCGGTCATCCCGATGCCGCCATGCATCTGGATACCCTCCTGCACGCTCAGCGTGGTCGCCAGCGCGGTCATTGCCTTGGCCACCGACACCGCCTCGTCCGCCCGCTCGCTACCCTGGTCGAGCAACTGTTGCGCCTTGAGGACGGCGGCGCGTGCGACTTCCATTTCCGAATACAGATGCGCGGCACGGTGCTGGAGCGCCTGAAAGCTGCCGATCAGCGTGCCGAACTGCTTGCGCTGCTTCATGTAGCCGACCGTCATGTCCATCGCACCACCGCCGACACCGAGCAGTTCGGCCGCCGCGCCCGTCCGGCCTGCGCGGAGCAGCCGGTCGAGCGGGGTTCGGCCTGCGTCGACCTCGCCGATCACCGCATCCGCATCGACCTCGACGCCATCGAACTCAAGGCGGGCGGCAAGGCTGGCATCGGCGAGGCGTTCGGCGTTCGCGGTGAGCCCGGTGGCGTCCTTCGGGACCGCGAACAGCGTAATACCGTGTGCGTCGTCGTCCGCCCCCGCGGTACGCGCGGCGACGATGATCAGGTCGGCGGTGTGGCCGTGCGTGACGAAGCGTTTGGCGCCGGTCAGCTTGAACCCGTTGCCCGAGCGTTCGGCCTTCATCGCCACCGTGTCGCGGTGTTTGGCGGCTTCGTCGATCGCCAGCGCCGCGACGGTCTCGCCCGCGATGATGCCCGGGAACCAGCGTTCGGCCTGGCCGGTCCCCTTCAGCGCTTCGACTGCAGCGACGGCGGTCGAGAGGAACGGTGAGGGAGAGAGGTTGCGACCAATTTCCTCCAGTACGACGCCCGCCTCGACATGGCCGAGCCCGAGCCCGCCTTGGTCCTCACCGATCAGGACGCCGGTAAAGCCCATCTCGGCGAACTGCTTCCACAGGTCGCGCGAGAAGCCGGTCTTGTCGTTGGCGTCTCGCAACGCGCGCATGTGACTGACCGGCGCATGCTCGGCGACGAAATCGCGAATGGTGTCCTGAAGGACGGTCTGGTCGTCGTCTAGATACAGTGGCATGTCTTCGTCCTTCTGCTCCCTCGCCCCGTCGGGGAGAGGGTAGGGGTGAGGGGCTGTTGGGTCGGATCGTCCGAGCCCCCTCTCTCCCGCCTTCGCTTCGCTGCGGCACCCTCTCCCCGAAGGGGCGAGGGATAGGTTTACGCCGGCAGTTCCAAGATCCGCTTGGCGATGATGTTGAGCTGGATCTCGCTCGTCCCACCCTCGATCGAGTTCGCCTTGGTCCGCAGCCACGACCGCGGGATCGCACCGCCACGCGAGCGTTCGCTGTCCCATTCGAGCGCGTCCGAGCCGCCCGCCGCCATCATCAATTCGTACCGACCCTTGTTCAGCTCGGTCCCGTAATACTTCATCATGCTCGGCTGGGCCGGATGCGCCTTGCCCGCCTTCAGCTCGTCGATGAAGCGTTCGGACATCGCCCCGAACGCCTTCGCCCGCACCTCGAACAACGCGATCGACGCGCGCAGCAGCGGATCCGCCAAACGCCCGTCATGCCCAAGCCCGACGGTAGCGATTGCGCCATCGATCAGCGGATTGCCGCCGCTCGACGCCAGCCCCATCCCCGAGATCATCTCGCGCTCATGCCCGAGCAGGTATTTCGCGACGTCCCAGCCCTTGTTCTCTTCGTAGACGCGGTTGACCTTGGGCACCTTCACATTGTCGAAGAACGTCTCGCAGAACGGCGAATTGCCGCTGATCAGCAGGATCGGCTTGGTCGACACGCCCGGCGAGGCCATGTCGAACAGCACGAAGCTGATCCCGCCCTGCTTCGACGTCTTGTCGGTGCGGACGAGGCAGAAGATCCAGTCGGCCTTGTCGGCGTAGGAGGTCCACACCTTCTGTCCGTTGACGAGATAATGGTCGCCCTTGTCCTCCGCCGAAGTCGCCAGCCCAGCAAGGTCGGACCCTGCATTCGGCTCCGAATAGCCCTGGCACCAGCGGATCTCGCCGCGCGCGATCTTGGTCAGGTGATCGAGCTTCTGCTCCTCGGTGCCGTACTTCAAGAGGGCCGGCCCGAGCATCGAGATGCCGAACGAATTGAGCGGGTTGCGCGCCTTTATTGCCGCCATCTCTTCGCGCAAGATCTTCGTCTCCGCAGGCGACAGGCCACCACCACCATAGGCCTTGGGCCAATCCGGCACGGTCCAGCCCTTGGCCGCCATCTTGTCGAGCCACTCCTTCTGCGCAGGGCTCGACGGCTTGAACTGGCGCCCACCCCAGCAGACGTCGTCGTCCGAGCGCACTGGTTTGCGCATCTCGGGCGGGCAATTCTCCGCGAGCCAGGCGCGGGTTTCGGACCGGAAAGTGTCGAGGTCGGACATCGGATCAGCTCCTGCTTAATCGGTGGCACAGCGCGGCGACGGCGATCGCGTCGTGGTCGCGGAAACGGTTGGTGATGACCTGCACGCCGATCGGCAGGCCGCGCGGGTCGGTCCCGACGGGCACGCTGGTCGCGGGCAGATTGGGGAAGGTGGCGAGGCCCGCCCAGGCGAACTGGACGCCGAACGGGGTATCCTCGCCGTCGATCGACAGCGTCCGCCGCGCGACGTTGCGCTCGGCGATGTGCGCGAAGGCGTTTACGCCGCTGGCCGGCGCGATCACCGCGTCGAACTGCGCGAACAGTGCGTTCCACGCGCGTTGCAGCCGCGCCTGCGAGTCGAGTAGGTCGAACCACTGCGACAGCGTTGCGACCTGGCCGTCACGCGCCGGGCCGCCCCGCGTCATCGCGATGCCGAGCATCCGCATGTAGTCGGCGTGTTGCGCGGCGAAGTCGATCGGTGGCGGCGCAAGCGATATCGTTGCGCCCGAGCGGGCCAGCGCTTCGCCGACATGCGCGATCGCCGACACGATCGACGAATCGACCCGCGCCGCCGGATGCGCCGTCAACAGCAGGATGCGCGGCCGTGTGAGGTCGACGCGCGGGCGGGGCAACGGCAAGTCGGCGAGGATGTCGAGCGCGGCGGCTAGATCCTCGGGATTGCGCGCGAGCGGTCCGATCACGCCGAGAGCCGCGCTCGCCCCATCGGTCCCGGGCACGCGGTGGCCGATATCGGACAATGCACCATAGGTCGGCTTGTGCCCCCAGACACCGCAGAACGCGGCCGGTACACGGATCGAGCCGCCGATGTCGGAGCCGAGTTCGAGCGGCACCATGCCCGACGCGAGCGCCGCCGCGGCACCGCCCGACGATCCGCCGGGCGTCAGCGCGGGATCGAGCGGATGGCTGGTCCGGCCGTAGATCGGATTGTCCGCCTGCCAGTCGCTCAGCCGCACCGGCACGTTGGTCTTGCCGAGGATCACAGCGCCCGCCGCCTTCAACCGCGTGACCGCCACCGCATCGCGGTCGACGACACTGTCACGGTGGACCCCGACGCCCCAGCTGGTCGGCAGGCCGGCGACGTCGAACGATTCCTTGACCGTCATCGGCACGCCGAACAGCGGTCGATCGTCCGGCCCTTCTGCGTCGAGCGCCCGCGCAGCCTCCCGCGCCCCGGCGAAATCGCGGACGACGACGGCATTGATCGCACCGTCGCGCGCCTCGATCCGCGCGATCGCCGCATCGCACTCGGCGAGCGCGGTCGTCTCGCCCGCACGGATCGCCGCCGCGGTCTGGAGCGCGGACCGCTCCATCAGCGAGCGACCGCCGGCAAGAAACGACCGCGACCGATCACTTCAGCCGACCGCCCGATGCCGCGGCATCCTTCAGCGACTTCGCCACCGGGAACCCGTATTTCTCGAGCCCCGCGACGACCTTAGCCAAGCCTTCCGACTGCGCCCAGAACATCGGCCCGCCGCGGTACACTGGCCAGCCATAGCCATAGATCCAGACCACATCGACGTCCGACGCGCGCTGCGCCTTGCCCTCTTCGAGGATCAGCGCGCCTTCGTTGACCATCGTGTAGAGCGTCCGCACGACGATCTCTTCGTCGCTGATCTCGCGCGGCGTCACGCCCGATTTCTTGCGGAAATCGTCGATGATCTCGGCCACGCGCGGCGAGTTGGAGGGCGTGCGCTTCTCGTCGTAATCGTAGAAGCCCGCCTTGGTCTTCTGGCCCCAGCGGTTTTCCGCCGCCAGCGCATCGCGGATGTTCTCGATGCGGGTGGGATCGCGGTGCCAGCCGATGTCGACGCCCGCCAGGTCGCTCATCTGGAACGGCCCCATCGGCATCCCGAAGGCGACATGGACCTTATCGATCTGCTCGGGGCTCGCGCCTTCCAGCAGCAGCTTGGTCGCCTCGACCTGCCGGGGCATCAGCATGCGGTTGCCGATGAACCCGTAGGTGACGCCCGCCACCACGGCGACCTTCTTGATCTTTTTCGCCAGCGCCATGACCGTAGCGAGCACGTCGTCGGCCGTCTTGTCGCCGCGTACGACTTCGAGCAATTTCATGACGTTGGCGGGGGAGAAGAAGTGCATGCCCACGACGTCCTCGGGACGCTTCGTGCACGCCGCGATCTCGTCGATATTCAGGTAGGAGGTGTTCGACGCGAGGATCGCGCCCGGCTTGGCGATCGCGTCGAGCTTGGTGAAGATCTCCTTCTTCACCTCCATCGTCTCGTAGACCGCCTCGATGATCAGGTCGCATTCGGCGAGATCGGCGAAGTCGAGCGTCGGCTTCAGCGCGCCCATCGCCTGCTCGACCTGCTCGGGCTTCATCCGGCCCTTCGCGGCGGTCGCCTCGTAGTTTTTCCGCACGACGCCGGTGCCGCGGTCGAGCGCGTCCTGCTGCATCTCGACGATCGTCACGGGAATACCGGCGGACAGGAAGTTCATCGAGATGCCGCCGCCCATCGTGCCCGCGCCGATCACGCCGACGCGCTTGATCTCGCGAAGCTTGGTGTCGGCGGGGACGTCGTCGATCTTGGCCGCCTGGCGCTCGGCGAAGAAGATGTGGCGCTGTGCGGCCGACTGGACGCCGGTCATCAGCTTCATGAACTCCTGGCGTTCGAACGCAATGCCCTCCTCGAAACTGGAGCCGTCCGCAGCCTTCTCGACGCAGGCGATATTGGCGGCCGGCGCGTCGAAGTTACGGAAACGGCGCGCATTCTCCTTCTTGAACGCGGCGACCGCGTCGGGATCGGCCTGCGCGGTTTTCTCGGACGCGCGGGGCAGGGGGCGCTTGGTCGCGATCTCGCGCGCGAACGCGACGGCATCGGCCTCGAGCGAATCCTCGCCGACGATCTTGTCGATCAGGCCAGCGTCGAGCGCCTTCTTGGTCGAAATCGGATCGCCCTTCGCGGTCATCTCCAGCGCGAGCTTCACGCCGGCGATCCGCGGGATGCGCTGCGTGCCACCCGCGCCGGGCAGCAGGCCAAGCTTCACTTCGGGCGTGCCGATCTTCGCCGAGGGGACCGCGACGCGGTAATGGCAGCCAAGCGTGACTTCGCAGCCACCGCCGAGCGCAGTGCCGTGGATCGCCGCGACGACAGGCTTCGACGAGGCTTCGATCATGTAGACGACGGTGGGCAGGCCGGGCTCGACCATCTCCTTGCCAAACTCGGTGATGTCCGCGCCGGCGAAGAACGTGCGGCCGTCGCAGCGGATCACCATCGCGGTGATGCTGTCGTCCTTGACGCCTTCCTTGATCGCCGCCTCGAGGCCCTGGCGGACGGCGGCGCCGAGCGCGTTGACGGGTGGGTTGTTCGAAATGATGACGAGGACGTCGTCATGGCGTTCTGTGCGGATCGGGCTGGTCATAATCTTCTCCTTGTTCTCCTGCGAAAGCAGTAGCCCAGGGCCACATCGGCAGCCCTGTGTGATACTGGACTCCTGCGTGCGCAGGAGAACGGAAACTCAGGTCATCGCGGCGTAGATCATCGTCTTCAGTTCGCGGCGGATGGGATACATATTGCTGGGCGAAAGCTGGGTCATGAACACCATCGACAGGCGCTCGACCGGGTCGACGAAGAACGCGGTCGAGAACATCCCGCCCCAGTAGAATTCGCCCTTCGACCCCGGCACCATCGTCTTCGCGACGTCGTCGGTGATCGCAAACCCGAGACCAAAGCCGGTGCCGGCGTTCGACGCCTCGCTAAACAACGATTTCGACATCGTCGCGAGATCGGATTTTCCGGGCAGATGATTCTGCGTCATCAAGTCGAGCGTCTTTCGTCCGAGGATGCGCGCGCCGTCGAGTTCGCCACCGTTCAGCAGCATCGTATTGAACCGGTGGTAATCGAGCGCGGTCGAGACCAGACCGCCGCCGCCGGACAAAAGCTTCGGCGCGCGGCTCCACGCGCTCTCGGCACCGCGATCGTACATCGCGCGGCCCTTGCCCGGCAGCAGCGTGTAGCAGTCGGTCAGACGGTCGAGCTTGCCCTTGGGGACCTGGAAGAAGGTGTCTTTCATCTTCAGCGGCGCGAAGATGCGCTCCTTGAAGAACTGGTCGAGCGGCAGGCCCGACACACGCTGGACGATTGCGCCGAGCACATCGGTCGCGACCGAGTAATTCCACGCGGTGCCGGGCGAGAATTCGAGCGGGATTTTGGCGAGTGCGCCGATGAAGCCGTCAAGATCATGGCCACCGTGCCAGCCCTCGAGTCTGCCCTCGCGGTAGGCAGCGTCGACGTTCGAACGGTTCTGGAAGCTGTACGTCAGCCCCGAGGTATGACGCAGCAGGTCGACCATCCGCATCGGCTCGGCGGTCGGCTTGGTCACGAACGGCACGCCGCCGCCGCCGCCATCATAGACACCGATATCCTTGAATTCGGGCAGGACGTGGTGGACCGGCGTATCGACCGCGACGAGGCCCTGTTCGACCAGCATCATGAACGCGACCGAGGTGATCGGCTTGGTCATCGATGCGATCCGGAACAGCGATCCTTCGTTGACGCTCTTGCCGCCCTCACGCGCCGCGCCCTCATGCGAGAAATGGACGATCTCGCCGTCGCGCGCGATCAGCAATTGCGCGTTCGGCAGCTTGCCCGAATCGATGTAGCGCGTCTGGAGCAGCGTATCGATCGCCGCCAATCGACTCGCATCGAAGCCGTGCGCGGCAGGTTCAGCGATTTTCACGATTCGACCGTCCGTGTCATGACCCGCTCCATACCCCTAGTTCGAACTTGGTGCCTCTATTGCCTTGAGTGCGGCAGGAATCAACTATAACCTGTCTTCGAACAGGCGATAAGCCAAACCCGAAATTCAACTCTGGAGTCAACCGGTCTTGGCAAGCGAACCGATCATCGCACTCGATCCCTCCTGGCCGGCGATGTCGCTCGCCGATGCCGAGCGATTGCTGACCGCGCCCGGCGCGAAGTTCGAGATGGAGATGCTGACGATCGACGGCATCGAAACGCGGATCTGGAAGAACGCGCCGCCGTCGTTGCGCTGGCTGGCCGAGGCGGCGCGCGCGCATGGCGACCGGGTATTTACGGCGTATGAGGACGAGCGAGTCACCTACGAGGCGAATTTCCGCGCGATCGCGGTGCTGGCGCATCGGTTGCGCGAGATGGGGATCGGTCCCGGCGACCGTGTCGCGCTGGCGATGCGCAACCTCCCCGAATGGCCGGTCGCGTTCTTCGCAGGTGCGAGCATCGGCGCGATCATGGTGCCGCTCAACGCGTGGTGGACCGGCGCGGAGATGGAATACGGCCTCGCCGATTCGGGCGCGCGCGTGCTGATCACCGACGACGAGCGGCACCACCGACTGGAGGCGGCCTATACAACGCTGCCGGCGCTGGAACACGTGTTCGTCGCGCGTGCCGCGGAGCCGTTGACGGGGATCGTCACCCGGCTGGAGGACGTGATCGGCACGCCGCACGACTGGGCGGCGCTACCCGATATCGGTCTGCCGGAGGCGACGATCGCGCCAGACGATGACGCGACGATCTTCTACACCAGCGGCACTACCGGCGCGCCTAAGGGGGCGCTCGGCACGCATCGCAACATGATGTCGAACATCCTGTCGGGCGGCTATTCGTCGGCGCGCTCGTTCCTGCGCCGCGGCGAAGCGCCGCCCGAGCCGACGCCGCGCGTGACGCTGACCGTGATCCCATTGTTTCACGTCACGGCGTGTTCGGCGGGCATGATGGGCGTGATCGCGACCGGCAGCACGATGATCTTCATGCGAAAATGGGACACGATCCGCGCGATGGAGATCATCGAGCGCGAGAAGGTCAATATCACCGGCGGCGTGCCGACCATCGCGTGGCAGCTGCTCGAGCATCCCGATCGCGAGAAATACGACCTCTCGTCGCTCGAATCGATCGCCTATGGCGGCGCGCCCGCGGCGCCCGAGCTGGTGAAGCGCATCCATGCCGAGTTCGGCGCAATGCCCGGCAATGGCTGGGGCATGACCGAGACGATGGCGACCGTCACGCATCACGGGGCCGAGGATTATCTCAACCGCCCGACCAGCGCGGGGCCGCCGGTCGCCGCTGCCGACCTGAAGATCATGGCAGACGACGGCGTGACCGAGATGCCGGTGGGCGAGGTCGGGGAACTCTGGGCGCGCGGGCCGATGATCGTGAAGGGGTATTGGAACAAGCCGGACGCGACCGCGGCGACGTTCGTCGACGGCTGGGTGCGGACAGGTGACTTGGCACGGCTCGACGAGGAGGGGTTCTGCTACATCGTCGACCGCGCAAAGGACATGATCATCCGCGGCGGCGAGAACATCTATTCGAGCGAGGTGGAGAACGTCCTCTACGCGCACCCTGCGGTGACCGACGCGGCACTGATCGGCATTCCGCACCGGATCCTCGGCGAGGAGCCGGCGGCGGTGGTGCACCTTGCGCCGGGCGCGACGGCGACAGAGGCCGAGTTGCAGGGCTGGGTCCGGCGGCATCTGGCCGCGTTCAAGACGCCGGTCGCGGTGCGCTTTGTGCACGAGACGCTGCCGAGGAATGCGAACGGGAAGATTTTGAAGAAGGACCTGCAGGTGTTGTTCGAGGATCGGGTCGGGGTGACGGTGTAGGAGGCCATACCTGTACTGCTCCGTCATCCTGACGAAAGTCAGGACCAGGGTAACGGAGGGCAGCGATTTTTGGCTCTGGGTCCCGACTTTCGTCAGGATGACGAAGAGCGGGGGGCTCGGGATCAATGCATGATCAGACATAACGCGGTCTTTTCGAGGAATTCCATCGCGCTGGCACCGCGCGCCGCTTGAATGCCGACCGCGATTACGGGATGGGGGTGGCAAAGGAATTGCCATGACGGACGCCATGACGGGCGAGGGACTTCGCCAGGAACCGCACCAGCCACAGGGCGAGGGCGGCGCCGTTGCGGAAGGTCCGCCGGCCGAGAGTGCGTTCGGATTGCCGATTGCGGTCGGGGTCGAGGATGCGATGCGGATCGCGCAGCGTCGCGATCGGTTGCTGGCAGCGCTGACGCTGACGGCGGGGGTCGGGCTGATCCTCGCCATCCCGTTCGCGCTGAAATCCGGCGCCGAGTTCTTCCTGCCGCTCACCATCGCGCTCGTGATCTCGGTCGCGCTGGTGCCGGTGCTGGAATGGCTCGAACGGCGCCATGTGCCGTCGCCGCTCGCCGCGATCCTGTGCATCCTCGTGTTCCTGATCGCCGCGAACATCGCGATCGCCGCGATCCTCGTGCCGGCGACTGATTTCTTCCGGTTGCTGCCGACCCGGCTCGACCGCATTCAGAGCAACCTCGCGCCGCTGCTCGATCTCTATTCGAGCCTCGAGAAATACGTGAACAAGACGCTGCGGCAGGTCGCGTCGACGCCGATCAAGCAGCCCGCGACCGCAGGCGTCGCGGCGCCGGGCTCGATCCTCGAACTTGCCGCGACCTCGGCGCCGGCGGTCATCGTGCAGTTCCTGTTCGGGGTGCTGATCGTGTTCTTCTTCCTGTCGGGCTGGACGCGGATGCGGCGGCAGACGATCACCGGGCGGACCAGCTTCGACGGGGCGATGGCGACGGCGCGCGTCATTCAGGATATCGTCGACGACGTGTCGGCATATCTTGGCACCATCACGTTGATCAATATCGTGCTCGGGATCGTCACCGGGGTGGCGCTGTGGTTCATCGGCATGCCCTATCCGGCGATGTGGGGCGGGATCGTCGCGCTGCTCAATTACATCCCGTATTTCGGGCCGGTGATCGGTGCGTTCCTGCTCGCGCTGGGCGGGCTGATGACGTTCTCCGACATCTGGATGGCGATGTTGCCGCCGGCGTTGATGTACGGGCTGCACCTCGTTGAAGCGAACGCCATCACCCCGTTCGTCGTCGGCCACCGGCTGACGATCAGCCCGCTGCTGATCCTGATCTCGCTGAGCTTCTGGGGATGGGTGTGGGGCACGTCCGGCGCATTGTTGGCGGTGCCGCTGCTGATCATCATCCAGACGGTCGTGAAGGCCGCCGGCAAGCCCGATATCGCCGGTTTCCTGTTCGAGCACGGCACCCTGGTGCAGCCGAAGGTCGGGCGAAATCGCCGTCGCGGTGACCAGCCCGAGCCCCAGCGCGAAACCGGCGGATAATTAGGGTTGACGGTATCCGAACCCTCGCCTAGTTGCCGCCTCCACGCTGTTTCAGCGGGTGTAGCTCAGTTGGTTAGAGCGCCGGCCTGTCACGCCGGAGGTCGCGGGTTCGAGTCCCGTCACTCGCGCCATCGTTTACCCTGACCGGGTAGATGGTTCGAGATTGTGTCAAGGTTTTGACGAGCCTTCCGCTGTGTCCTTCGGGGCGCTAGGGTTCGTCATTGGGAATGCGGGTGTAGCTCAGTTGGTTAGAGCGCCGGCCTGTCACGCCGGAGGTCGCGGGTTCGAGTCCCGTCACTCGCGCCACCCTGATGGGGTGGCCGAGACCCTTCTAGATTTTGGATGCTGAGAGCATCCCTCCCACATACCGTTCGTGCAGAGTAGAGACCGAGTAGCTCCGTCAGGAGCGTATCGAGGGCTCGTATCGAAGCATCGGTTCCGCGCGCCAACCTGTCCTTCGATACGCCCTCTCGATACGCCGCCTTCGGCGACTACTCGACGGCTACTCAGGACGAACGGTAGGGGGCGGACGGAGAGCGTTGGCGCATGGAGGCGACAGGCGGGGCTGGGTTACCGCCCGAGCTCCATCCAGCGCAGGACCGGCTTCAGCGGTGCTATCCAGATCAGGCCGGTGAACAGGTAAAACACCAGTTGCGCCAGCCAGTGCCAACTGCCGACGATGTTCGACAAACTCACGATCGCCACGCACCACACCAGGATCAGGAGCAGGATGCCGAGCATGCCGACGGGTTTGCGCCAGGTTGGCGTCATGGCGTGATCCATTCGAGTTCGGTGGCGATGGCGTGGAGCGGGACGTCCCACGGATCTGGGGTCAGCGTATCCACCTGCTGGACCGACAGCGCAATACCGACGCGCCAGGCGTTCGGGTGCGCCAGGAAGGCGCGATCGTAATAGCCGGCGCCCTGGCCGATGCGATTGCCGCTGCGATCGAAGCCGACGAGCGGCGTCAGGATGATGTCGGGTTCGAGCTCGGCCGCGTCCTCGGCTGGCTGGTGCAACCCGAAAGGCCCGGCGACCAGCGCCGCCTCGGTCGCCCAGGACAGGAAGCGCATCGGCAGCGAACGGCGGACGACATGGGGCAGGGCGATCACGCATCCGGCATCGACCGCGGCACGCGCGAAAGGCGAGGGATCGGCTTCGCCGCCGAACGGGACGTAGGAGGCGACCGTCAATCCGGGCTTCAACCGATCGAGGAACGCCGACGGCACCGGGATCCCGACCGGTGGGCGCGCTTCCCGCGCGGCGCGGAGCGAGGCTCTGAGCGCGCTCTTGTCGGTCATGCCGAAACCTTGGTAGATGGTGGTGTGGCGGGCCCACCATGGCCGTGTGCCGGGTTATCCACTGACGCACGGTACGTCAGGTGGGGACCATATGCTTCGGACCAGGATCCTAACAGGGACAGCCCCCTATGGATGATGAATAGCCTCAGGGATAATAAAGGCTCGTACCGGGCAGAACCCGCCACCGCCAATCTAGGCGCTAGGGGGGCCAAGCTCAAGGGGGCTCTGTTCGAGAGCTTGGGCAAGCCCTTCGAGACGATCTGCGATCCGGGTGAGCGCGATCTCGCTGACCGCCGAGCCTTCGGGCGGGCGGTGTGCGGCTTCGTCGAGGTCGTCGGCGAGCATGAGCGCGACGAACAGCATCGCGCGCTCGGCGCTGAGACCGCCAGCCGCCCGGTCCGCGGTCGCCCAGCGCTCCGCGACCATCGCGCCCAGCAACCGGACACGCGACTCTTCGCCGTCGCGGCAGGCGACCGCATGGGGGCGGCCACCGATATCGAGCATGACCTGGGCCATCAGTTGGGGCTCCCGCGATTGATGACGTCGTCGAGCGCCGCGACCGCTTCGGCCATCCGCGCCTTGAGTGCTGCGTGACGCTTGGCGAGCGCGTCGCCGCTTTCGGCACGGGCGGCAATGGCGGATTCGATCCGTGCGATCGCGGCATCGATCCGGTCGACGGCCGCCGTGTCCGATGTCGTGTCCGACGCCACGTCCGACGTCGCGTCCGATATTGTATCTGGGGTGTCTGGCATGACTGTCGAGATAGCATGACCGGAACACGCGACAAGCCGGTTTCGCCGCCCCGATCCGCGATCCACGGTGTTGACAGGGCGCCCCACCGCCCCGCAAAGGCTGCGCGCCCGGAACGGACTCGCGGGTGTTAGCGGAGATACAGCAATGACGGTCAAGGTTGCGATCAACGGTTTCGGGCGCATCGGCCGTCTCGTCGCCCGCGCAGTACTCGAACAGTCGAACGGCGCCCTCGAACTCGTCGCGATCAACGATCTCGGCGACGCCAAGTCGAACGCGTGGCTGTTCAAGCGCGACAGCGTCCACGGCAAATATCCGGGCGACGTCTCGGCCGAGGGCAACGAGCTGGTCGTCGACGGCAAGCGCATCCGCGTCACCGCCGAGCGTGACCCGGCCAACCTGCCGCACAAGGAACTGGGCGTCGACATCGTCCTCGAATGCACCGGCTTCTTCACCGACAAGGCGAGCTGCCAGAAGCATCTCGATGCCGGCGCGAAGAAGGTGCTGATCTCGGCCCCTGGCAAGAACGTCGACCTGACCGTCGTCTACGGCGTCAACCACGACAAGCTGACCGCCGAGCACACGATCGTCTCGAACGCGTCGTGCACCACTAACTGCCTCGCGCCCGTCGCCAAGGTGCTGAACGATGCGATCGGCATCGAGCGCGGCCTGATGACGACGATCCACGCCTATACCAACGACCAGAAGATCCTCGACCAGATCCACCCGGACCTGCGTCGCGCACGCGCTGCGGCGATGTCGATGATCCCGACCACGACCGGCGCCGCGCGCGCCGTCGCCGAGGTGCTGCCGGAGCTGAAGGGCAAGCTCGACGGTTCGGCGATCCGCGTGCCGGTGCCGGACGTATCGCTGATCGACCTGACCTTCACGCCGTCGCGCGACACGACGCGCGAAGAGGTGAACGCGGTGCTGAAGGCGGCGTCCGAGAGCGGCCCGCTGGTCGGCGTGCTCGACTGGTCGGACGAGCCGCTCGTCTCGATCGATCTCCAGCATACCCCGGCCTCGTCGACGATCGACAGCCTGGAGACCGCGGTGATCGACGGCAAGCTGGTCCGCGTCGTGAGCTGGTACGACAACGAATGGGGCTTCTCGAACCGGATGGTCGATACCGCCACGGCGATGGCGAAGTTCATCTAAGGTAGACGGACGCTGCGTTCTCCTAGTGGCCATCCCATCCCAGCCCGTTATCCCAGCGGAAGCTGGGGTTTCCTCATTCGGGTCGTGACGCCCGCCAACGGGGAGACCCCAGCTTTCGCTGGGGTGACGGGGAGTGGGATGGGCGAAAGACCTTTCGCGGTGACGGCGTGGTAGAGGGTAAGTCAGCTGTCGGTATTGGGATCGGCACGATCGCGGGCATCGCCCGTCACCCCCGCGCGAAAGCCCCGATGGAGGTCATCGACCATGTCGAGATCACCATCGAGGCTGGCCTGCACGGCGACTTCCGCGGCTATGTGAAGCCCGGCGGCAAGGGCCGGCGTCAGGTCACGTTGCTCGAACGCGGCGATTGGGATGCGGCGATGGCCGAGGTCGGCCACGATATTCCGTGGTACGAACGTCGCGCGAACCTGCTCGTCGACGGCTTCGACCTACCCCAGATACCCGGCACGCGGCTTCGCATCGGCGCGAACGTCGTGCTGGAGGTGACGCGCCATACCGATCCGTGCGACCGCATGGACGCACTGGCGCCAGGATTGTTCGCTGCGCTGACGCCGGACTGGCGGGGCGGGGCCTGTACCCGAGTTTTGATGGGCGGCATCGTCGCCGTCGGTGATGAGATCAGGATCGAAGAACCATGACCAAGCCATTCAAGACGCTCGACGATATGGGTGACATTCACGGCAAGCGCGTGCTCGTCCGCGAAGACCTGAACGTGCCGATGGCCGAGGGTCACGTCACCGACGACACCCGCCTGCGCGCGACCGTCGCGACCGTCGGCGAGCTTGCCGACAAGGGCGCGATCGTCCTCGTCCTCGCGCATTTCGGCCGTCCCAAGGGCGTGCCGAGCCCCGACTTCTCGCTGTCGCAGGTGGTGAAGCCGTATAGCGACGTGCTCGGCCGCGAAGTCCGCTACATCGACTGGGAGGGCGCGGATGATGCCGTCGCCATGCTCGAACCCGGCGACATCGCGGTGCTGGAGAATACGCGCTTCTTCGGCGGCGAAGAAAAGAACGACCCGGCGGTGGTGCAGCGCTTCGCACGGCTGGGCGACCTGTACGTCAACGACGCCTTTTCTGCCGCACACCGCGCGCACGCCTCGACCGAGGGGCTCGCCCACGTGCTCCCCGCCTATGCGGGTCGCGCGATGGAAGCCGAACTCGACGCCCTTCAGAAGGCGCTTGGCGAGCCGGAGCATCCGGTCGCAGCCGTCGTCGGGGGCGCGAAGGTGTCGTCGAAGCTCGACGTGCTGCGGCATCTCGTAACCCGCGTCGATCACCTGATCATTGGCGGGGGCATGGCTAATACGTTCCTCGCAGCGCGCGGCGTCGATGTCGGCAAAAGCCTGTGCGAGCATGAGCTTGCGAGCGTTTGCGAACAGATCATGGAAGCCGCTGACAAGGCCAACTGCACCGTCCACCTGCCGTACGACGTCGTGGTCGCCAAGGAGTTCAAGCCGAACCCCGCCACCCGCACCGTCAACGTCCACGAAGTCGCTGCCGACGAAATGATCCTCGACGTCGGCCCGGCCGCGGTCGAATCGCTCGGCGACGTGCTCAAGAATTGCCGCACTTTGGTCTGGAACGGGCCACTCGGCGCTTTCGAGACGGTACCGTTCGACAAGGCAACCGTCGCCCTCGCGAAGACCGCAGCGGCACTGACCGAGGGCGGTTCGCTCGTCTCGGTCGCTGGCGGCGGCGATACGGTCGCGGCGCTCAATCACGCCGGCGTCGCGGATGCGTTCACGTTCGTCTCGACCGCAGGCGGCGCGTTCCTGGAATGGATGGAGGGCAAGACCCTCCCCGGGGTCGCCGCGCTGCACGGTTGAAATACGCGAGCATCCGAGCTATGTTTAACATGTTAAACGGAGACTCGGATGCTCGGCGTCAGGCTCGATAGCGAACTCGAAGAACGCCTCGCGGCGGTTGCGCGCACCCAAGGGCGCAGCAAGAGCGATATCGCGCGCGAAGCCGTGCGTCGGTATGTCGAGCGGCACGACGAGGCTTTCCTGGCGGAGGCAAAGCGACAGTCGCTCGCGGCGGCGGCACTTGGCTGGACCGAAGAAGATGAGGAATGGGAGCGGTTGGGAGTAGCCTGGGATAAACCAGAGCTTGCCAGCAATCGCCGCGATGCCGCCGAATGAAACGCGGTGATATCGTTACTATTGCCGACGCCGACGCCGGAGATTTCGCCAGAAAGCCGCGCCCGGCGCTCGTCGTTCAGACCGACGCGTTCCTGGGGGACCACGACAGCGTTACGGTGTGTTTGATTACCAGCCAGCTGGCCGGCCTCGGCATGTTCCGCATACCGATCGCTGCGAATCCCGACACGGGGCTCTTGAAACCGAGCGAGGTCAGTATCGACAAGGTGCAGTCGGTCTGGCGGCATCGCATCGGTCGACGGGTCGGTGTTGCTTCCAACGAAACCATGTTTGCGGTCGATCAGGCACTTCGCCGTTGGCTTGCCCTTTAAATATCAGGAAAGGATTTACCATGACCTCGACGATCACGCCGCAAGTCAAAACCATTCTCGACAAATACGAAGCCACCAGCCCGGCGGTGAAGGCTAACCTCGCGCGCATCCTCATGCAGGGCAAGCTCGGCGGCACCGGCAAGCTCGTCATCCTGCCGGTCGACCAGGGTTTCGAGCATGGTCCGGCACGCAGCTTTTCTGTGAACCCGCCAGCGTACGACCCGCATTACCATTACCAGCTGGCGATCGATGCCGGACTCAGCGCCTATGCCGCGCCGCTCGGGATGCTCGAAGCGGGCGCGGATACGTTTGCGGGGCAGATCCCGACGATCCTGAAGTGCAACAGCTCGAACAGCTGGGCGACCTCGATCGACCAAGCGGTGACCGCGACCGTGTCCGACGCGGTGCGGCTCGGATCGGCGGCGATCGGCTTCACGATCTATCCGGGCGCTGATCAGTTCTTCGATCTCGTCGAGGAAATCCGCGAACTGAGCGAAGAGGCGAAGTCGGTCGGCATCGCCACCGTGATCTGGTCTTACCCGCGCGGCGGCGAGCTGACCAAGGACGGCGAACTCGCGCTCGACGTCGGTGCCTATGCCGCGCACATGGCGGCGCTGCTCGGCGCACACATCATCAAGACCAAGCTGCCGACCGATCATATCGAGCAGAAGGAGGCCAAGCCGCTCTACGCCAAGCAGGACTGGTCGAAGCAGTCCGACCGCGTCCGCCACGTCGTCCAGTCGAGCTTTGCCGGACGTCGCATCAACGTCTTCTCGGGCGGTGCGGCCAAGGGCGAGGACGCGGTGTTCCAGGATGCGCGCGACATTCGCGACGGCGGCGGCAACGGCTCGATCATCGGCCGCAACACCTTCCAGCGCCCGCGCGAAGAGGCGCTGGCGATGCTCGACCGCATCATCCGGATCTACAAGAACGAGGAATAAGCGTCGATGATCGGGGCGCTCTCCTATCACAAGGCGATCGCCCCGATGATCTGGGTGCTTATCAGACTGTCGACGGTCGAGCTGCTCGTCGTTCACCTGTTATTGCCGCATTGGTGGCCACGGGTCTCGGCCTTTGTCGCGATGGGCACGGTAATCGGGATCGTCTGGCTAGTGGCGGTCGTGCGGTCGTTACTCGGCATGCCGGTATTGTTAGAGGCAGAGCAATTGACCATGCGAGTCGGCCGGCTGCGCTCGGTCCGCGTTCCGATCGGCCAGATTGGCGGACTTCGGCTGTCTTGCGACCCGGCGACGTTGAAGCAGCGCAACGTGCTGAACCTGGCGTTGATCGCTTATCCCGATGTGGTGGTCGATCTCACCGCACCGATCGCAGTCGGGCGGCGGCGGATTTCGACGATTGCACACCGGCTCGATGATCCAGCCGGTTTCGCTGCGGCGCTGAACCGGCTAGGGCCGCGGACATGACCGAATTCGAAGATCCGCTGGGCCCGCTCGATCCCAATTTCGCCGAGAATTTCCGCCGCGACATGCGTCGGCCGGCTTGCCAGCTTTACCTGGTGTCGCCGCTGGACGTTGGCGGCGACTTCCCCGACCGTCTCGCGCGCGCTTTAGACGCTGGCCCCGTTGCCGCGTTCCAGTTCCGTGTGAAGGACATCGATCAGCATGCTGCCGCCGCACTCGGCGAGCCGTTGCGCGCGATCTGTGCGGAGCGCGACGTCGCGTTCATCGTCAACGACGATATCGGGCTGGCCAAGCGGCTCGATGCGGACGGCGTGCATCTCGGGCAGGACGATGGCGATCCGCGCGAGGCGCGCGCGCAGCTTGGACCTAATGCGCAGATCGGCGTGAGCTGTCATGGCAGCCGCCATCTGGCGATGGAAGCTGGCGAGGCCGGGGCCGACTACGTAGCGTTCGGTACGTTTTATCCGACCACGACGAAGGTCGCGACGCATACCGCCGAGCCGGTGATCCTGTCCTGGTGGTCGACGCTGTTCGAGATGCCCTGCGTCGCGATTGGTGGCATCACGCCGGAAAACGCTGCGCCATTGGTAGCTGCCGGTGCGGACTTCATCGCCGTGTCGGGCGCCGTCTGGGGTGGTAACGAGGTTGCGGCGATCAAGGCCTTCGCCGAGGTTCTTGCCCAGCGCTGATATCACGCTGAGTTCGCGCCGAACCGTTGGAAACAACCGTCGTTCTGGCCGTTTGATGCATAAGCGTAACGGTTTGGGATGACGGGCATGACGGCATTTGTGACGAAAGCTTCGGTTCTTGCGGCGTGCCTGTTCGGCGTGGCGTCACCCGCCTTGGCGCAGACTGCACCCGCACAGCCTGCGCCCAATACGCCAGTTCCGATCGACCGCAACGTCCTGCATGTGCAGGTGATCCTCGACCATCTCGGTTTCGGACCGGGCGTGCTGGACGGGCGTGGAGGGCAGTCGCTGGTTGCGGCGTTGAAGGGGTTCCAGGAGGCGAAGGGCCTGCCGATCACCGGCAAGCCCGATGCGCGGACTTTGCAGGCGTTGTATCCGTACCGCGCTGCGCGGCCGACCGTGACGGTCGCGCTGACGCCGGAGATGCTGGCCGGCCCGTTCGTCAATCCCTTCCCGAAGGACCCCGCCAAGCAGGCCGAACTCCCGTCGCTCGGCTACAAGAACATCATGGAGAAGCTCGGCGAGATGTTCCACACGACGCCGGCCGTGATCCTGGCGCTGAACTCGCCGACCACGAAGCTGACGCCGGGTACCAAGGTCGTGTTCCCCAATGCGTTGCCGACGTCGCGCGCCTATGATCCGAAGCTGAAGCCGGACTGGATCGCGACGCTCAACATGCTCAACGTCGATGCGAAGCAGCCGCAAGCGGATCACATCGTCGTCGACAAGTCCGACGGCGTGCTCCGCGTGATGGATGCCAACGACAAGCTGATCGCGCAATTCTCCGCGACGATGGGGTCGAGCCACGATCCGCTGCCGCTCGGCACGTGGGAGATCTATGGCTCTGATTATAATCCGAAGTTCCACTTCAACCCGGCGCTCTTCTGGGATGCGAAGAAGGGGCAGAAGAAGGAAATGCTGCCTCCCGGGCCGAACGGTCCGGTCGGCGTCGTCTGGATGGATCTGTCGAAGGAGCATTACGGCATCCACGGCACGCCCAACCCCGAGACGATCGGGCGCGCGGAGAGCCATGGCTGTATCCGCCTCACCAACTGGGATGCGGCGCGGTTATCGATGATGATCAAGCCGGGGATCAAGGCGGTCTTCCAGGCATAGGCCGATGACGCGGACGTTCTGGATCATTCTCGGGCTGATCATCGTCGTGATCGGCGGGTTCGCGTCGATGGTGTCGTTCGGCAGCGACGGTAGCGGTATCGTGCGGCGGGTGCCCTGGCGCAAGCCGTCGCTTCCCGCCGAGGTCGCGGCGGTTCCCGCGACGCCGGGTGCTCTGGCCGTGCCGGTGGTCGGCGTTTCGCGGAAAGCGATCGCCGACAGCTGGAACGATGCCCGGGGCGGCGGTATGCGCGGCCATCATGGTACGGATATCATGGCGCCGGGCGGCACACCCGTCGTTGCTGCCGCACCGGGCCGGATCGAGAAGCTGTTTCAGAGCGGGCTTGGCGGGATCACACTCTACGTCCGCTCGCCCGATCGACGCTGGACCTATTACTACGCGCACCTTGCCGGCTACGCTGCGGGTATCCGCGAGGGCATGGCGGTCAAGGCTGGCGATACGCTGGGCTATGTCGGCGATACCGGCGATGCGGGGGCGGGCAATTACCACCTGCATTTCGGGCTGACGAAGATGCAGCCGGGCGAACGCTGGTATCAGGGCGAGAACGTGAACCCTTACCCGCTGCTTGCCGGAACCCGGTCGTCCCGCTAAAGCCCGCCGCTTCGGGTTTCAGCAGAGCCATGCCCTAGGGCCATGCTTTGCGGATGGCCCCTAGCTCTTTCCAGCAGGAATCGGTCATGAAGATCAACGCGGTCGAGATTCGTCCCGGCAACATTCTTGAATATGAGGGCGGCATCTGGCGCGCCGTCAAGATTCAGCACACCCAGCCCGGCAAGGGCGGTGCCTATATGCAGGTCGAGATGAAGAACCTCATCGACGGCCGCAAGAACAACATCCGTTTCCGCTCCGCCGAGAGCGTCGAGAAGGTCCGGCTCGAGACCGTCGACTTCCAGTTCCTGTTCCGCGAAGGCGACATGCTGACCTTCATGGACAAGATCAATTACGAGCAGATCTCGCTCGATGCCGATATCCTGGGCGACGCTGCGGCGTTCCTGCAGGACGGCATGGACGTGGTGATGGAGCTCTGGGAAGAGCGGCCGATCTCGGTCCAGCTGCCCGACACGATCGAGGCGCTGATCGTCGAGGCGGATGCCGTCGTGAAGGGGCAGACCGCGTCGTCTTCGTACAAGCCCGCGGTGCTCGAGAACGGCGTGCGCGTGATGGTGCCGCCGCATATCGGCGCGGGCACGCGGATCGTCGTGGATGTGTACGAGCAGACCTACGTAAGGCGCGCGGACTAACCTTCGCTGCAACGAGAAGGGTGAGTGCTGGCTGCGTCATCGCGCCACTTTCCTGGGAACACCAACCCGCCCTCTTCCTAGTGGAGAGGTGGAGATTTTTAATGCCCAGCCATTCCGGCATCATGACCGTCATCGAGCGCGCCGCCCGCAAGGCCGCGCCGCGCCTGCGTCGCGACTTCAACGAGGTCCAGCAGCTCCAGGTGAGCCGCAAGGGTCCGGCCGACTTCGTCAGCCAGGCCGACCAGCGCGCCGAGCAGACGATCTTCGAAGAACTTTCGCACGCGCGTCCCGATTGGGGCATGCTGATGGAGGAGCGCGGCGAGGTCGAGGGTGACCCGAACAAGCCGAGGTTCATCGTCGATCCCCTCGATGGCACGTCGAACTTCCTCCACGGCATCCCGCATTTCTGCATCTCGATCGCGGTCGAGGAGCCGATGCCGAACGGCAAGCGTGAGGTCACCACCGCGCTGGTGTATCAGCCGCTGACCGACGAGAGCTTCTGGGCTGAGAAGGGCCGGGGCGCCTGGCTCACCGACCAGCGCCTGCGCGTGTCGTCGCGGCGTGATCTGTCCGAATCGCTGATCGCCACCGGGATCCCGTTCCTCGGCCACGGCGATTTCGCGCAGTGGAGCCGTATTTTCGGTGCGGTTGCGCCTGAGGTTGCGGGCATCCGTCGCCTGGGTGCTGCGGCGCTTGATCTGGCCTGGCTGGCGGCCGGCCGGTTCGACGGTTTCTGGGAGTCGAACCTGAAGCCCTGGGATGTCGCGGCGGGCATGCTGCTGGTCAAGGAGGCCGGCGGTTTCGTCACCGACTTCCGCGGCGGCGACCGCGCGATGGAACGTAACGAGTTCCTCGCCGCGAACGACGCGCTCCACTCGCGTCTTCATAAGCTGGTGGCCGGCGCGCTGCGTTAAGGCCGATGACCGATCCTCCCCCGCAAGGGGGAGGTGGCTGGCTCTTGCCAGACGGAGGGGGAGGTACGGGTAACCTCTGTTCCGTGTCCTCCCCCTCCGTCACCTTCGGTGACACCGCCCCCTGGCGGGGGAGAATCGTGAGGTCGGATGGTGTCTTGTTTTGCACCCTTAATCCCCGGCTCGCTCCGGAATTACCGTTCCGCATTCTTGCCGGCCATTGGCTTTCGGTCCGATGGACCTCAGGGCAATTCGGCGGCCACCACTGCACTACACGCAAATCTTGTTTCCCCGCGAAGGCGGGGATCCAGACTGGGCTCCCGCCTTCGCGGGAGAACAAGGAAGAGGGGGCCGTGGTTCGAACGCGGCCTCATCGTCCTCTGGGGCGACACGCACCCAACACGTCCAAGGGACGGACCAATATCACTGACCAAGCCATCATCGTGCACTCGCACTAGCTCACGCACCCCGAGTAACGCATGTTTCCCACCACCCCCGCCCCTCCTGTTGCGAGTGATTCTCACACCCTCCACGCCTTGCCCCGAACCCCCCATCGGCCTAAAGCGGCCCCGTTCCGTTCGCACTTGCGAGAAGCAATTTGGTCGACCTGTCGCACTATCTTCCGATCCTCCTGTTCCTCGGGGTCGCCATCGCATTGTCGAGCACGTTCGTGTTCCTGCCGATGGCCGTCTCGCGCCTCACCGGATCGCATAAGCCTACGCCGGAAAAGCTCAGCGAATACGAGTGCGGCTTCCCCGCATTCGAGGATCCGCGCAGCCAGTTCGACGTACGCTTCTACCTGATCGCCATCCTCTTCATCATCTTCGATCTCGAGGCCGCGTTCCTGTATCCCTGGGCCGTCTCGGTCTTCACGCTCGGCTGGACCGCGTGGATTTCGATGATGATCTTTATCGGCGAATTGGCCCTTGGCCTCGTCTACGCATGGAAGAAGGGAGCACTCGATTGGGAGTAGAGCTTCAGCCCGCACTCGGTGCCTCCAGCTCGCTGGTGCCACCCGATCAGGGCTTTTTCGACGGATTGAACGGTGAGCTGACGGACAAGGGTTTCCTCGTCACGTCGACCGAAGAGCTGTTCCAGTGGGCCCGTACCGGCTCGCTGTGGTGGATGACGTTCGGCCTCGCCTGCTGCGCGGTCGAGATGATCCACGTCAATATGCCGCGTTACGACCTCGAGCGCTTCGGTGCCGCACCGCGCGCGTCCCCACGCCAGTCGGACGTGATGATCGTTGCTGGTACGCTCTGCAACAAGATGGCCCCTGCATTGCGCAAGGTCTACGACCAGATGTCCGAGCCCAAGTACGTAATCTCGATGGGATCGTGTGCGAACGGCGGCGGCTATTATCATTACAGCTACAGTGTCGTGCGTGGTTGCGATCGGATCGTGCCGGTGGACATCTACGTCCCCGGGTGCCCGCCGACGGCTGAGGCATTGCTGTACGGCATCATGCAGTTGCAGCGGAAGATCCGGCGGTCCGGGAGCATCGAGCGTTGAGGGCTCCCGCACCAGCTTACACGTCGAACGACGGCGTGATCGACAGCGCTCGCGCTGCGCTCGGCGGCATGCTGATCGACGCGGTCGACCATGTCGGCGAAGTCGCGCTGCACGTTCGTCGTGAGGATTTGTATGACGCGATGATCGCGCTGCGCGACACGCCGGGGCTTGCGTACCAGCAGCTCATGGAGATCGCCGGCGTCGACTATCCGGATCGCGCTGAGCGGTTCGAGGTTGTTTATTGCATGCTGTCGCTGACGCGGAACCACCGCCTGCGCGTGCATGTCGCGACCGACGAGGAGAAGCCGGTGCCGTCGGTGACGGACATCTGGCCCGTCGCCGGCTGGCTCGAGCGCGAAGTGTACGACATGTACGGCGTGCTGTTCAGCGGCAATCCGGACCTGCGCCGCATCCTGACCGATTACGGCTTTCGTGGTCACCCGCAGCGCAAGGACTTCCCGCTGACCGGGTATGTCGAGCTGCGCTATTCGGAAGAGTCGAAGCGCGTCGTGTACGAGCCCGTTCAGCTTGCGCAGGATTTCCGTACGTTCGATTTCATGAGCCCGTGGGAGGGCGCGAACTACGTCCTTCCGGGTGATGAGAAGGGGTCTCTCCCCGAGGCCAAGGGCGCGCCGACGCCGCTCAAGGCCGACACGATCGTCAAGGCGGATGCGGCCCAGTCGCCTACGCAGGCGCCGACCGAGCCCAAGAGCACCGAGTCGACCGCGCAGACGGGCGCTGGCAAGCCGGGGTCCGACGCGGATCCGAAGCCAGCGAACCCTGATGTGGTGCCGACCAAGGGTGGAGGACAGAACCAGTGAGTCTGTATGTCGAAGAGCTTCTGGGTGAAGCCGACGCAGCCGATCCGACGACCGGCGACGTCACGATCCAGAACTACACGATCAACTTCGGTCCGCAGCATCCGGCCGCACACGGCGTGCTTCGGCTCGTCATGGAGCTCGACGGTGAGATCGTCGAGCGCGTCGACCCGCATGTCGGCCTGCTTCACCGCGGCACCGAGAAGCTGATCGAATACAAGACCTACACGCAGGCGCTGCCGTATTTCGATCGTCTCGATTACTGCTCGCCGCTGTGCATGGAGCATAGCTGGGTGCTGGCGGTCGAGAAGCTGCTCGACCTCGAAGTGCCCGAGCGAGCGCAGTATCTGCGGGTGTTCTTTGCCGAGCTGACCCGCATCTCGAACCACATGCTCAACCTCGGCAGCCACGTCATGGACGTCGGCGCGATGACGCCGAACCTGTGGCTGTTCGAGATCCGCGAAGACTGCATGAACTTCTTCGAGCGTGTCTCCGGCGCGCGCATGCATTCGAACTATTTCCGTCCCGGTGGCGTGCATCAGGATGCACCGCTAAAGCTGCTCGCCGACATCGGCGACTGGCTCGACACGCGCCTGCCGCGGCTGTTCGAGGATGCGATCTCGCTCGTCGCGGACAACCGCATCTTCAAGCAGCGTAACGTCGACATTGCCGTGGTCAGCCGCGACGACGCGATCAAGTGGGGCTTTTCGGGTCCGATGATCCGCGGCTCTGGTATCGCCTGGGATCTGCGCAAGTCGCAGCCCTACGACGCCTATGCCAAGATGGACTTCGAGGTGCCGGTGGGCACGCGTGGCGATTGCTATGACCGGTTCATGGTGCGCGTCGAGGAAGTGCGTCAGTCCGCGCGGATCATGAAGCAGTGCCTGCGCGACATGCCCGAGGGGCCGATCGCGTCGCTCGACCGCAAGGTCGTGCCGCCCAAGCGCGGTGAGATGAAGCAGTCGATGGAAGCGCTGATTCATCACTTCAAGCTTTACACCGAGGGCTTCCACGTGCCCGCCGGTGACGTCTATGTCGCGACCGAAAGCCCCAAGGGCGAGTTCGGCGTGTATCTGGTCGCCGATGGTTCGAACAAGCCGTACCGCTGCAAGATCCGCCCGACCGCGTTCTCGCATCTGCAAGCCATGGACTTCATGGCCAAGGGCCACATGCTGGCGGATACGACCGCGATCCTCGGCGCGATGGATATTGTTTTTGGTGAATGTGACCGCTGATGGCTGAAGCTCCGAAAATTCCCGACGAGGCCGAGAACCGCGCACGCTGGGGTTCGTTCGCGTGGACGGACGAGAACCAGGTGAAGGCGAACGAGATCCTCGGGCGCTATCCCAAGGGTCGCGAGCAGTCCGCGTCGATCCCGTTGCTCGATCTGGCGCAGCGCCAGGTCGGGGCAGAAACGCAGACGCAGGGCTGGTTGCCGGTCCCGGTGATAGAGTTCGTCGCGCGTCAGATCAGCGTACCGTACATGCGCGTGTATGAGGTCGTGACCTTCTACACGATGTTCAATCTGGCGCCGGTCGGTCGCTTTCACGTCCAGGTCTGCGGCACCACGCCGTGCATGCTGCGTGGGTCGGACGACGTTCTTGCCGCGTGCAAGAACCGCGGGCTGGTCAAGGGCGGCACGACGCCGGACGGCATGTTCACGCTGACCGAGGTCGAGTGCCTGGGCACGTGCGCGAATGCGCCGATGGTGCAGATCAACGACGATAACTTCGAAGACCTCGATTACGACAAGACGACCGAGATCCTCGAGGCGCTGGCCAATGGCGGCCACCCGACGCCGGGTCCGCAGTTCGGTCGTCGCGCAAGCTGCCCTGAAGGCGGCCCGACCTCGCTGAAGGCGATGGTCGACGCGAACCACGATTACCGGGGGGAGTGGGCCTGATGCTCGCCGACAAGGACCGCATCTTTACCAACGTCTACGGTTTTCAGCCGTGGAACATCGACGCGGCTATCATGCGCGGCGATTGGGACAACACCAAGGATCTGATGGCGCTCGGCCAGGACGCGATCATCGACGTGATGAAGGCGTCTGGGCTGCGCGGCCGTGGCGGTGCGGGCTTCCCGACCGGTACCAAATGGTCGTTCATGCCGAAGGAGCCCAAGCCCGACCGGCCGAACTTCCTCGTCATCAACGCCGATGAATCCGAGCCGGGCAGCTGCAAGGATCGCGAGATCATCCGCCACGATCCGCACAAGCTGATCGAAGGCGCGCTGATCGCCGGGTTCGCGATGCGCGCGCGCGCCGCGTATATCTACATCCGCGGCGAATATATCCGCGAGGCCGAGACGTTGTTCGCGGCCGTCGCCGAGGCTTATGATCGCGGCTTCATCGGCAAGAACGCGTGCGGATCGGGCTATGACTTCGATGTGTTCGTGCACCGCGGTGCCGGCGCGTACATCTGCGGCGAAGAGACTGCGATGCTAGAGAGCCTGGAGGGTAAGAAGGGTCAGCCACGGTTGAAGCCACCTTTCCCGGCAGGTGCTGGCCTGTATGGTTGCCCAACGACGGTTAACAACGTCGAATCGATCGCGGTTGCGCCTACGATCCTGCGGCGTGGTGCGGCGTGGTTTTCCAGCTTCGGCGCGGAGAATAATCGCGGCACCAAGCTGTTCCAGATCAGCGGCCATGTGAACAAGCCGTGCGTGGTCGAGGAAGAGATGAGCATCTCGTTCCGCGACCTGATCGAGACGCATTGCGGTGGCATCCGTGGTGGCTGGGACAATCTGCTCGCGGTGATCCCGGGTGGCTCTTCGGTGCCGCTCGTGCCCGCTGCGCAGATCATGGACTGCGCGATGGACTTCGATGGCCTGAAGGCGGTCGGCTCGGGCCTCGGCACCGCGGCGATCATCGTCATGGACAAGTCGACCGATATCGTCCGCGCGATCAGCCGCATCTCGTACTTCTACAAGCATGAGAGCTGCGGCCAGTGCACCCCGTGCCGCGAGGGTACCGGCTGGATGTGGCGGGTGATGGAGCGGATGCGCACCGGCGACGCCGAGCTGTCCGAGATCGACATGCTCCAGCAGGTCACCAAGCAGGTCGAGGGTCACTCGATCTGCGCGCTCGGTGACGCAGCCGCATGGCCGATCCAGGGCCTGATCAAGCATTTCCGCCCCGAGATGGAGCGCCGTATCCGTGAGCGCGGTGGCGACACCGCGCCGATGATGGAAGCCGCAGAGTAATGCCCTTAGTCAAAGTCGATGGCGTAGAGATCGAGGTGCCTGCCGGTGCCACCGTGCTGCAGGCGTGCGAGCTTGCCGGCAAGGAGATCCCGCGTTTCTGTTATCATGAGCGCCTCAGCATTGCCGGTAATTGCCGGATGTGCCTGGTCGAGGTGAAGCCCGGTCCGCCCAAGCCGCAGGCGTCATGCGCGCTGCCGGCGGCGGACAAGCAGGAGATCTTCACCAACTCGCCGATGGTGAAGAATGCCCGCGAGGGCATCATGGAATTCCTGCTGATCAACCATCCGCTCGATTGCCCGATCTGCGATCAGGGCGGCGAGTGCGATCTTCAGGACCAGTCGGTCGCGTACGGTCGCGGTCATTCGCGCTACGACGAGAACAAGCGCGCGGTCACCGAGAAGTATATGGGCCCGATCGTCAAGACGGTCATGACCCGCTGCATCCAGTGCACGCGCTGCATCCGGTTCGCCGAGGAAGTGTCCGGCGTCGAGGAGATCGGTGCGATCTTCCGCGGCGAGGATATGCAGATCACCTCGTATCTCGAGAATGCAGTCAAGAGTGAGCTGAGCGGCAACGTCGTCGATCTGTGCCCGGTGGGTGCGCTGACGTCGAAGCCGTATGCGTTCGAGGCGCGTCCTTGGGAATTGCGCAAGACGCTGACGATCGACGTGATGGACGCGGTTGGCACCAACATCCGGCTCGACAGCCGTGGTCGCCAGGTGCTGCGTTGCGTGCCGCGGATCAACGAGGACGTGAACGAGGAGTGGGCGACCGACAAGACGCGTCACGCTATCGACGGCCTCGTGCGTCGTCGTCTCGACAAGCCGTATGTCCGCGTGAACGGCAAGCTCCAGCCCGCGACGTGGGATGAAGCGTTTGCGGCGATCAAGGCGGTCAACGCCGGGTCGAGCGTTGCAGCCGTCGCTGGCGATCTGGTCGATTGCGAGACGATGTACGCCGCCAAGGCGCTGCTCGCGAAGATGGGGTCGAGCCTGCTCGAAGGCCGTCAGACCGGCATGGACTATGACGCGACGAGCATCGCCGCGGTCAATTTCAACACGACCATCGCCGGCACCGAGCGTGCCGACGCGATCCTGCTGGTGGGCACTAATCTGCGCTGGGAAGCGCCGCTGGTGAACACGCGGGTGCGCAAGGCGATCAAGAAGGGCGCGAAGGTTTTTGCGATCGGGCCGGAAACGGACCTGACATACAAGGTCGAGTGGCTCGGCGACGATCTGGCGCTGCTCGGCAACCTGCCCGAGGCGGTGACCGAGGCGTTTGGCAAGGCTGAGCGTCCGATGGTGATCGTCGGTGGCGGCGCGCTGAAGGGTGGCCATGCCGCTGCGCTGAAGCTCGTCGATACGCTCGGCCTCGTGAAGGCGGACTGGAACGGCTTCAATGTCGTCCACATGGCGGCGTCGCGGATGGGCGGGTTGATGCTCGGCTATGCGCAGAAGGGCGGCATCTCCGACGTGATGGGGGCGAAGCTCGGCTTCTTCCTCGGCGCGGACGAGGTCGATTACTCGAAGTTCGCAGGCTTCAAGGTGTTCGTGGGGCATCACGGCGACAAGGGTGCGGCGGCGGCCGACGTCATCCTGCCGGGTGTCACCTATGCCGAGAAGTCGGGCACGTGGGTCAATCTCGAAGGGCGCGTCCAGCGCGGCGAGCGCGCTGTGTTCGCACCGGGCGATGCACGTGATGACTGGTCGATCTTCCGTGCTCTGTCCGATACGCTTGGCCACACGCTGCCGTTCGACAGCTTCGAGGGTCTGCGCGAGGAAATGTACGCGGACGTGCCTGCGCTGCGTCATCAGGCGCTCGGGACGTTCGAGTGGAACCCACCTTCGCTGAACGGCGCAGGTGAGGGCGTTCTCGCCGGCTATCCGATCAAGGACTTCTACCTGACCAACGCGATCTGCCGTGCGTCGCCGACGATGCAGCGCTGCTCGGCCGAACTTCTCCACGGGGAAGACTATGCGGAGGCAGCCGAATGATCTCCTGGTTCGAATCTTCGCTCGGTTACGACTGGGCGTTCTTCCTCGCGACGATCATCGATATCTTGGTGATCGCCCTGCCGCTGATGCTGGCGGTGGCGATGATCATCTATGCCGACCGCAAGATTTGGGCGGCGATGGCGTTGCGGCGTGGTCCGAACGTCGTCGGTCCGTTTGGTCTGTTGCAGAGCTTCGCCGACGGCCTGAAGGTGTTCCTGCAGGAGACGATCGTCCCCGCAGCCGCGAACCGGACGCTGTTCCTGCTGGCACCGATCATCACCTTCACGGTCGCGCTGATCGTCTGGGCGGTGGTGCCGTTCGGCGTCGGCGTCGTGCTCGCGGACATCAACGTGGGCCTGCTCTACGTGCTCGCGGCGTCGTCGCTCGGGGTGTACGGGATCATCCTGTCGGGCTGGGCGTCGAACTCGAAATACCCGTTCTACTCGGCGCTTCGTGCGGCCGCGCAGATGGTGTCGTATGAAGTCGCGATCGGCTTCATCCTGATTTCGGTCGTGTTGTGGACCGGCAGCTTCAACCTGTCGGCGATCGTGATGGCGCAGAAGTCGCACGTCTGGTTCTTCAACGGGTATATCCTGAACCCGCTGATGTTCCCGATGGCGGTGATGTTCTTCATCTCGTCGCTGGCCGAGACGCAGCGCGCACCGTTCGATCTGACCGAGGCGGAGAGCGAACTCGTCGCCGGGTACCAGACCGAATATTCGTCGATGTCGTTCGCGCTGTTCTGGCTCGGCGAGTACGCCAACGTGTTGCTGATGTGCGCGCTCAACGCGACGCTGTTCTGGGGCGGGTGGTTGCCACCGGTCGACTGGGCGCCACTGTATTACGTGCCGGGGATCATCTGGCTGTTCGCCAAGATCCTGTTCTTCTTCTTCCTGTTTAGTTGGGTGAAGGCGACCGTGCCGCGTTATCGCTACGATCAGCTGATGCGGCTCGGCTGGAAGGTCTTCCTCCCCGTCTCGCTGTTCTGGGTTTTCCTCGTGTCAGGCTATCTCATGCTGACGCGCGTTGGAGTGGGTTCATGAGCGTCGCTCAGATCATCAAGTCGTTTACCCTGTGGGAATTCGTGAAGGCGCACGCGTTGACGCTTCGCTATTTCTTCAAGGAAAAGGCGACGATCAACTATCCGTACGAGCGCAACCCGGTATCGCCGCGGTTCCGTGGCGAGCATGCGCTGCGTCGTTACCCCAACGGTGAAGAGCGGTGCATCGCGTGCAAGCTGTGCGAGGCCGTGTGCCCCGCGCAGGCGATCACGATCGAAGCCGAGCCGCGCGACGACGGTTCGCGCCGTACCACGCGCTACGACATCGACATGACCAAGTGCATCTATTGCGGCCTGTGCGCCGAGGCGTGCCCGGTCGATGCGATCGTCGAGGGCCCGAACTACGAGTTCGCCACCGAAACGCGCGAAGAGCTGATCTACGACAAGTCGAAGCTGCTCGATAACGGCGACCGTTGGGAAAGCGCGATCGCGGCGAACCTTGCCGCCGATGCGCCGTACCGTTAAGCGAGCGCCGCGATGACACAGATTAACTCCGTCGTCCCAGCGCAGGCTGGGATCTCGTGCCGCACGGGCGCACCCACCAACGTGAAGACCCCAGCATTCGCTGGGGTGACGGGGAAGGTGATCGCGTGATCCAGGCCTTGGCTTTTTATCTCTTCGCCTTCGTCGTCGTCCTGTCGGGCGCGCTGACGATCGCGTCGCGCAACCCGGTCCATTCGGTGATGTGGCTGATCCTCGCGTTCTTCAACGCGGCGGGTCTCATGATCCTGGTCGGTGCCGAGTTCATCGCGATGCTGCTCGTCATCGTCTATGTCGGCGCGGTCGCGGTGCTGTTCCTGTTCGTGGTCATGATGCTCGACATCGACTTCACCGAGCTGCGCGCAGGCGTCGCCCGGTATTTCGGGATCGGCCTCGCGCTCGCCGTGGCGCTTGCCGCCGAGGTGATGATCGCGATCGGCGCCTGGAGCACGGGCCCGATCCAGCTCGCACGCCGTGCCGCACCGATCGACGATACCGTGCCCAACATCCAGGCGATCGGTAACCTGCTCTACACGCGCTATCTGTTCGTGTTCGAGGGTGCCGGCCTGGTGCTGCTTGTCGCGATGATCGGGGCGATCGTGCTGACCCACCGCCAGCGCGGCGGCGTCAAGGCGCAGAACATCAGCCGCCAGAACGCGCGTCGTCCGCAGGACGCCACGCGCAACACGAGCCCGGTCGTCGGGCAGGGAGTCGAACTGTGACGATCGGTCTCGTCCATTATCTGGTCGTCGCGGCGATCCTGTTCACGATGGGGGTGCTCGGCATCTTCCTGAACCGCAAGAACCTCATCGTCATCCTGATGGCGATCGAGCTGATCCTGCTGGCGGTGAACATCAATCTCGTCGCGTTCTCGGCGTTCCTCCACGATCTCGTCGGACAGGTGTTCGCGATGTTCGTGCTGACAGTCGCCGCGGGTGAAGCCGCTATCGGCCTCGCCATTCTCGTGATCTATTTCCGCGGTCGCGGCACCATCGCGGTCGACGACGTCAACCGGATGAAGGGGTAATACGGTTGATCCAGCTTATCGTCTTCCTGCCGTTACTGGCCGCGATCGTTGCCGGGTTCGGCAATCGCGCGATCGGCAACGTGCCGGCGAAACTCGTCACCACGGCTGCGCTGTTCGCATCGTGCCTGTTGTCCTGGCCGATCTTCATCGGTTTCCTGTCGGGCACGAGCACCGCCACCGTCGCGCCGCTGCTCGACTTCATCCACTCCGGCGACATGAACGTCGCATGGTCGCTGCGCGTCGACGCTTTGACTGCGGTGATGCTCGTGGTCGTCACGTCGGTCTCGGCGCTCGTCCATCTGTATAGCTGGGGCTATATGGACGAGGATCCCGATCAGCCTCGCTTCTTCGCGTATCTGTCGCTGTTTACCTTCGCGATGCTCATGCTCGTGACCGCGAACAACCTCGTCCAGATGTTCTTCGGCTGGGAAGGCGTGGGTCTCGCATCCTACCTCCTGATCGGGTTCTGGTTCCGCAAGCCTTCCGCCAGCGCGGCGGCAATCAAGGCGTTCGTCGTCAACCGCGTCGGCGATCTCGGCTTCATGCTCGGCATCTTCGGCACGTTCCTGGTGTTCGGCACGGTCTCGATCCCCGAGATCCTCGCCGCGGCCCCTGGCATGGCGGGTTCGACGCTCGGCTTCCTCGGCTACCGCTTCGACACGATGACGGTGCTCTGCTTGCTGCTGTTCGTCGGCGCGATGGGCAAGTCGGCGCAGCTCGGCCTGCACACCTGGTTGCCGGACGCGATGGAAGGCCCGACCCCGGTGTCGGCGCTGATCCACGCGGCGACGATGGTCACCGCCGGCGTCTTCATGGTGTGCCGCCTGTCGCCGATGTTCGAGATGAGCCCGGTCGCGCTGACCGTGGTCACCTCGGTCGGTGCCGCGACCTGCCTGTTCGCGGCGACCTGCGGTCTCGTGCAGACCGACATCAAGCGCGTGATCGCGTATTCGACCTGTTCGCAGCTCGGCTACATGTTCTTCGCGGCCGGTGTCGGCGCGTACGGCGCGGCGATGTTCCACCTTTTCACGCACGCGTTCTTCAAGGCGCTGCTGTTCCTCGGCGCCGGCTCGGTCATCCATGCGATGCACCACGAGCAGGACATGCGCTATTATGGCGGCCTGCGTAAGAAGATCCCGGTGACGTTCTGGGCGATGATGGCCGGCACGCTCGCGATCACCGGTGTCGGCATCCCGGGTATCTTCGGCAACACCGCGATTGGTTTTGCAGGCTTCCATTCGAAGGATGCGATCATCGAGGCGAGCTGGGCTGCGGGTCAGCCGGGTGTGTGGTTCGTTGGTGTGCTCGTCGCACTGCTGACCAGTTTCTATTCGTGGCGCGTGATGTTCCTGACCTTCTGGGGCAAGCCGCGCTGGGCCGCGTCGGAGCACATCCAGCATGCGCTCCATGACGCACACGGTCACGATGACCACGCCCATGACGCGCATCATGCGGACGATCACCACGCGAACCCGGCGCAGGCCGAGGACGCAGGTCATGCGCCGCACGGTCATCACGACGCGGCTCACGCGCCGGCTGAAGGCGATGGTGGGTATCACCCGCACGAGAGCCCGCTGCCGATGCTGATCCCGCTGATCGTCTTGTCGATCGGTGCGGTCCTCGCCGGCTTCGTGTTCCACGGCTTCTTCATCGAGCCGACCGCAGGCGAAGAGTTCTGGAAGGGCGCACTCGCGTTCCGCGAACATCTGATGCACGAGATGCACGGCGTGCCGTTGCTTATCAAACTGTCGGCGACGATCGCGATGCTGCTCGGCCTGCTGACCGCCTGGTATGCCTATATCAAGGCACCGACGTTCCCGGCGAAGGTCGTCGAACAGTTCGGCGTGCTCTACGACTTCCTGCTGCATAAGTGGTATTTCGACGAGCTGTACGACCTGATCTTCGTTCGCCCGGCGTTCGCGATCGGCCGCTTCTTGTGGCATCGCGGTGACGAGAAGACGATCAACCGGTTCGGGCCCGACGGCGCGACCTGGGTCGTCCAGATCGGCAGCCGCGTGGCCAACCGCTTCCAGACGGGATACCTCTACACCTATGCCTTCGTCATGCTGATCGGGCTGACCGCAGCCGTAACCTGGGCGATCGGACTGTAATGACCGGCTTTCCTATCCTCTCCGTCCTGATCGCGGTCCCGATGATCGCGGCCTTCGTGTGCCTGTTCGTCTCGGCGAACACGGCGCGGACGCTGGCGCTGGCGGCGACGCTGATCGACTTCGTTCTCGGCATCATGCTGTGGATGAACTACGACATCGGCGGCGCGCAGTGGCAGTTCGTCGAGCATGCCCCCGGCATCTTCGGTCCGTTCGGCTGGTCGCTCGGCATCGACGGCTTCGCGCTGATGCTGATCATGCTCAGCGTGTTCCTGATGCCGATCTGCATCGGCGCCAGCTGGCGCTCGATCACCACCCGCGTGCCCGAATACATGGCGGCGTTCCTGTTCACCGAAGTGCTGATGATCGGCACGTTCGCGGCCCAGGACCTGTTCCTGTTCTACGTGTTCTTCGAAGCCGGCCTGATCCCGATGTACCTGATCATCGGCATCTGGGGCGGCGCGAACCGGATCTACGCGTCGTACAAGTTCTTCCTGTACACGCTGCTCGGCTCGGTCCTGATGTTCATCGCGATGCTGTACATGGCGAAGACCGCGGGGACGACCAGCATACCGGCGCTGATGAACTACGATTTCCCGGCGCACGTGCAGACGTGGCTGTGGCTGGCGTTCTTCGCATCGTTCGCGGTCAAGATGCCGATGTGGCCGGTCCACACCTGGTTGCCCGACGCGCACGTCCAGGCGCCGACCGCAGGCTCGGTGATCCTGGCGGGCGTGCTGTTGAAGCTCGGCGGATACGGGTTCCTGCGGTTCCTGCTGCCGATGTTCCCCGAAGCCTCGGGCCAGCTGACCTGGCTGATCTTCGGCCTGTCGGCGGTCGCGGTGATCTACACGTCGCTCGTCGCGCTCGTGCAGTCGGACATGAAGAAGCTGATCGCCTACTCGTCGGTCGCGCACATGGCGATCGTCACGATCGGTCTGTTCGCATTCAACCGGCAGGGCATCGAAGGTGCGATGATCATGATGCTGAGCCACGGCTTGGTATCGGGTGCGTTGTTCCTGTGCGTCGGCGTGATCTACGACCAGCTCCATACCCGCGAGATCTCGCGCTATGGCGGTCTTGCGATCAACATGCCGAAGTACGCGATCTTCTTCCTGTTCTTCACGATGGCGTCGATAGGCCTACCGGGCACCAGCGGCTTCGTCGCCGAGTTCCTGTCGCTGATGGGTACGTATCAGGTCTCGACCTGGACCGCGCTGCTCTGCACGACGAGCATCATCCTCGGCGCCGCATACATGCTGTTCCTGTATCGTCGCGTCGTGTTCGGCGAGATCAAGGCGGACGACGTCCGTGCAATGGTCGACCTGTCGGGCCGCGAGATGTGGCTGCTCGCACCGATCGCAGCCGTCGTGCTGTGGATGGGCGTGTATCCCGAGAGCTTCCTAGCACCGATGCGCAAGGACGTGGGCGTGCTTCTCGCTCGTGTCGATCGCGCCAAGCCGGCCAGCGATTCCAACCCAACCGCGGGGAAGCCCGCCGCAACCGTCCATAGTGCCGCGCACGGGGAGGCACACTGATGGATTACGCCGCTAACATCGCAATGACGCTGCCCGAACTGGTGCTGGCGTTGGGTGCGATCGCCCTGATGCTCGTCTCGGCCTGGGGCGGGGACAAGTCCACGCGCGCCGTCTCGATCGCCGCCGTCTTCGTACTGGTCGGGGCAGGGATCGCATTGGTCGGTCCGGCGTCGTCGGGCGGCTATGCGTTCGACGGCCTGTACCGCGCGGACGCGTTCGGCGCGTTCGCCAAGGTGCTGATCTACATCGCCTCGGCGGTTGCGATCGTGATGGCGCCGCGCTTCTTCGCGCGGACGCACGGCGATGATCTGCGCCCGGAATATCCGGTGCTGATCCTGCTGTCGGCTTGTGGCATGGGGATCATGGTCTCGGCCACCGACATGCTGACGCTGTATGTCGGCCTCGAACTCCAGAGCCTTGCGGCCTATGTCCTCGCCAGCTTCATGCGGCGCGACGGGCGTTCGGCAGAAGCCGGCCTGAAGTATTTCGTGCTCGGCGCGCTCGCCAGCGGAATCCTGCTGTACGGCATCTCGCTGGTCTACGGGTTCAGCGGCACGACGTTGTTCTCGGGTATCTCGGAAGCCTATGCCGGCACAAAGTCGCTCGGCCTGCTGTTCGGTCTGGTGTTCGTGTTCGCGGGGCTCGCGTTCAAGATCAGCGCCGTGCCGTTCCACATGTGGACGCCCGACGTGTATGAGGGTGCACCGACCCCGGTCACCGCGTTCTTCGCGTCGGCGCCCAAGGTCGCGGCGCTTGCGCTCAGCGTCCGCGTGGCGGTGGATGCGATGGGCCCGGCGACCGACCAGTGGCGTCAGATCGTGATCTTCGCGGCACTCGCCTCGATCATCCTCGGTGCGGTGGCAGCGATCGGCCAGACCAACATCAAGCGCCTACTCGCCTATTCGTCGATCAACAATGTCGGCTTTGCGTTGATCGGTCTTGCGGCCGGGACTCCGGAAGGCGTGTCGGGCGTGCTGATGTACCTGACGATCTACGTCGCGATGACACTGGGTTCTTTCCTGGTCGTGTTACAGATGCGCGGTGACGACGGCCAGCCGGTCGAGACGATCGACAGCCTCGCCGGCATGTCGCGGACGCGGCCTGCACTGGCGGCGGCACTGGCGATCTTCATGTTCAGCCTCGCCGGCATCCCGCCGCTGTTCGGCTTCTACGCGAAGTTCGCGGTGTTCAGCGCAGCGGTCGACGCCGGGCTGTTCCCGCTGGCGGTGGTCGGCATCGCGGCTTCGGTGATCGGCGCATATTATTACCTGCGCGTCGTCAAGACGATGTATTTCGACGATCCGGCCCCCGCGTTCGCGCCGATGGAGAGCAAGGTCGAGGGTGGCCTGATCGCCATCGCCGCCGTGTTCGTGTCGCCAGCCGGCTACCTCCTCATCCCCGTGCTCGGCGCGTGGACGATGGCGGCCGCACGGGCGTTGTTCTGAGCATCATCCGCACCGTCGCGGAGACAGGATCGACCAACGCCGACCTGCTGGAGCTTGCACGCGGCGGTGCCGAGGACGGTCTCTGGTTGCGCGCGATCCGGCAGACGGCGGGGCGGGGGCGGCTCGGGCGCGAATGGTCGTCGCCCGAGGGTAACCTCTACGCGAGCACGCTCGTCCGGTTGCGGCCGAACGATCCGCCAGCCGCCAGCCTCGCGCTGGTCGCTGCCGTCGCCTTGCAGGAAACCGTCTCGACGTTCCTAGTCGCCGGGATCTGCCAAGGCACGACCGACGCGAGCGAGACGCTGGTCCTGAAATGGCCGAACGACCTGCTGCTCGCGGACGCCAAGCTGTCGGGCATTCTGCTCGAACGCGCCGACAATGCGGTGATCGTCGGCTACGGCGTCAACATCGCGCATCATCCCGATCTGCCCGATCGCGTGACGACCGATCTCGCCGCGCACGGCGTTGTGGTCGAGCCGGCGATGTTCCTCGACATCCTCGCCGACAGTTTCGCGCGCTGGATCGGCCGTTGGCGCACCGAGGGCATTGCTCCCGTTCGCGAGCGCTGGGTCGATTGCGCGCACCCGGCTGGCACTGCGCTGACCGCTCGCCTTCCGGATGGCAGCGGGATCGATGGCCTGTTCGTTGGGCTCGACACCGACGGCGCGCTGATCCTGCGCTTGGCGTCTGGCGAGCGGCGTGTCATTCACGCTGCCGACGTCTTCCTGCTTTGAGGCCCCGCTGATGCTGCTCGCGATCGATGCCGGCAATACCAATGTCGTGTTCGCGCTGGTCGAAGCCGGCGAGATCGTCGCACGTTGGAGGATCGCGACCGATCCTAGGCGGACGGCGGACGAGTATGCGGTGTGGCTGAGCCAGTTGATGCAGCTTGGCGGGCATGATCGTAACGCGGTCGAGGGCGTGATCGTTGCCACCGTCGTGCCGCGCGCGCTCCACAATCTTCAGGTGCTGGCGTCGAAATACTTCAACACCGACGCGCTGATCGCCGGCCATGCGCCGATCGAATGGGGCATCGCGATCGACGTCGACGAGCCTGCGTCGCTGGGTGCCGATAGGGCGGTCAACACGATCGCCGCGCATGCGCTGCATCCCGGCGACCTGATCGTGATCGATTTCGGCACCGCGACCACGTTCGACGTCGTCGACTATAGCGGCGCATACAAGGGCGGGATCATCGCGCCGGGGATCAACCTGTCGCTCGACGCGCTGGTGACGGCTGCGGCGAAGCTGCCGCGGATCGCGATCGAGGCGCCGACGGACACCAGCGTCATCGGGCTCAACACCGTCTCGCAGATGCACATCGGCATCTATTGGGGCTATGTCGCGATGATCGAGGGGCTGGTCGCGCGGATGAAGCGCGAGATCGGCCGTCCCGTGAAGGTCGTCGCCACCGGCGGGCTCGCCACATTATTCGAGAAACAGACCGACGTGTTCGACGTCATCGAAGCCGACCTGACGATCCAGGGGCTGGCGATGATGTGGGATCGTCACCATATCTAGGGCCATTGGGCTCGCGCCGACCGGCCTGCGGGCCATATTCCTGTATAATCCTGAAAGTAATCAATGACTCCGAAGAACGAACTCCTTTTCTGTGGCCTTGGCGGCTCCGGCGAAATCGGCATGAACGTCAATCTGTACGGGTGCCAGGGCAAGTGGGTGATGGTCGATCTCGGCATCACCTTCGCCGATCCGCAATATCCCGGCGTCGACGTCATTTTGCCCGACCTGTCCTTCATCGAGGACCGGATCGACGACCTGCTCGGCATCGTCATCACGCATGGCCATGAGGATCATATCGGCTCGCTGCCGTATCTTGCCGAAGACCTCGGCGTGCCGATCTACGCAACGCCGTTCACGATGGGGCTGATCCGCGGCAAGCTCGAGGAAGAGGGCATCGCCAACCGCGTGAAGCTCAAGATGATCCCGATGGGCGGCAATTTCCAGCTCGGGCCGTTCGGGTTCACCTTCGTCGAGATGTCGCATTCGATCCCCGAGGCGAACGCGCTGCTGATCGACACGCCTTACGGTCGCGTGTTCCACACCGGCGACTGGAAGCTCGACAAGAATCCGGTGATCGGCAACCCGACCACCCCCGAGGGCTTTATGGCGATCGGCGACAAAGGCGTCGACGTGCTGGTTTGCGATTCGACCAACATCTTCAACACCACTGCGTCGGGCAGCGAGAGCACGGTCCGCAAGGGACTGTTCGAGGAGGTCAGCAAGGCCAAGGGCCGGGTGATGATCACCAGCTTCGCGTCGAACGCCGCGCGGCTGCACACGTTCGGCGAAGTCGCGAAGGAAACCGGGCGCAAGCTGTGCGTGACTGGGCGTTCGCTCGACCGGATCATCAAGGTCGCGCGCGCGACGGGGTATTTGAAGGATTTCCCCGACACGATCAGCCCCGACGAAGCGATGCGCCTGCCCAAGAACAAGGTGCTGATCATCGCGACCGGCGGTCAGGGTGAGGAGCGCGCGGCGCTCGCGCGCGTCGCCAATGGCCAGCACACGATCACGCTCGACGCCGACGACACGGTGATCTTCTCGTCGAAGCAGATCCCGGGCAACGAGGTCCAGATCGGTCGCATCCAGAACACGCTGGCGGCCAAGGGCATCCGCATGATCACCGAGCGCCAGGCGCACGTCCATGTCTCGGGTCACCCGGGTCAGCCGGAACTCGCGCAGATGTACGATTGGCTGCGTCCTGAGGTACTCGTGCCGACGCATGGCGAGATGCGCCACATGATGGAGCATGCGCGCTTCGGTCTCGAGCAGGGCATTCCGCGCGCGATCGTGCAGAGCAACGGCGACATCATCCGCTTGGCGCCCAAGGGCCCGGCGAAGATCGGTAACGCGACGGTCGGGCGCCTGGTGCTCGACGGCGACGTGATCCTGCCGGCGGACGGCGCGACGCTGAGCGAGCGGCGCAAGCTGGCGATCAACGGCCAGATTTCGGTCGGTGTCGCGCTCGGTAAGGACGGCCGGATGGTCGGCCAGCCGCAGGTCCGCGTGCAGGGCGTGCCGGTCGAGGAAGACCGCGCGGCATTCATTGCCGATGCTGTGCAGGCGGCGGCCGACACGGTGCGCGGCGGCAAGCGCGAGAGCGAGAAGATGCGCGAGCAGATCCGTCTCGCGGTGCGCAAGGTCGCCAAGCGCTGGACCGGCAAGCAGCCGATCGTCGACGTCCTGCTGATCGAGGGCTGATCGGATGCGCTGGACCTCGGCACTCGCGATCTACGTCCTGTTCTGGGCGTTCTCGGTGTTCCTGGTCCTGCCATTCGGGGTGAAGACGACGCGCGAGGTCGGGGGCGAACACGTCCCCGGCCAGGCCGAGAGCGCGCCGCACGAGTTTCGCTCGGGGCGGACGGCGTGGCGGGTGACGGTGGTGGCGACGGTGTTGTTTGTGCTGTTCCAGCTGAATTATTCTTACGGGTGGATCACCCCGCAAAGCGTCGACCTGTTCGACCGAGGGAACATGGTCACGCGCTAAGGCGTAAGTAGCGTCTAATCCTCCCCCGCTAGGGGGAGGTGGCTGGCCTTGGCCAGACGGAGGGGGAGGCACGCGCCAACCTCTGTTGCGTGTCCTCCCCCTCCGTCACCTTCGGCGACACCTCCCCCTTGCGGGGGAGGATTATAAGCGCGGTCATCCCGGCGTAGCGGCCGAGCCCGCCAGCATCCCACCATCGATGTTGATCTCCGTCCCCGTGATATACGTGGCCTCGTCCGACGCCAGCATCACCGCCACCGCGGCGACCTCGTCCGGCATCCCGAACCGCTTCAACGGCGTATCGGCCACCAGCGCCGCCATCCGCGCTTCGCGGTCCGGCCCATCCCCAAGCATCGGCTCCCAGATCGGCGTCAGGATCGCCGCCGGATGCACTGAGTTGCAACGGATTTTCCATCCCTGCTGCGCGCAATACAGCGCCACCGTCTTGCTGTGATTGCGGATCGCCGCCTTCGACGACGCATACGCCGAGGCGAGGGGGATGCCGACCAGCCCGGACCGTGACGAGATGTTGATGATCGAGCCGGTCCCCGCAGCCTTCATCGCGCCGATCGCATAGCGGCAGCCGAGGAACGTGCCATCAAGATTGACCGCATGGACCGCGCGCCATTCCGCCAGGCTCGCATGTTCGGGATCGTGCGCAACCATGCCGTGCTCGAAACCGGTAATGCCGGCGTTGTTGACGACAACGTCGGCGACCGGAACGATCTCCGCCAGTCGTTGCCAGTCCGCTTCTTTGCGGACGTCCAGCTTTTCGAACCGGCAGCCGATCGCCGCCGCAGTCTCGGCGCCAATAATTTCGTCGATATCGGTGAGGATGACGATGGCGCCGTCGTCATGGAAGCGTTCGGCGATCGCGCGGCCGATGCCCCGCGCTGCGCCGGTGATGACGCACGTCTTTGTATTCAGTCTTGGCATGTGAGCCTCGAATTTGAGTCCGGTCGGCGGATTGCTCCGCTGGCGATGGCCGCGTCAGCAGTGCCGCTGGATCATGTCGAAGACTCCCGTTCAGTTCAGCGCAGGCGTTCGATCGCCTGCGCCAGCGCGACATACAGCTTGCCCATGTCCGACGACAGCAACGTCACCCCGAGCGGCGACCCGTCCCGCTGCGTCAGGATCGCGCGGAGCATCGCTTCGAAGTCGTGAATGTAGCGGTTGACCATGTCGCGAAACGCTTCGTTGTCGTCATAAAGCGCGGCGATCTCACGGACTTCGCTGGCGTCGAGGATCCGCACCGCACGGCGCGTGAAGACGCCGCGGTCGCCCTTGAGATATGCGCCCCAGGCGCTGTCGGAGATTTCCGGTGCGATCGCCTTGGTAATGTCGATCGAAGCCGAGTTCAGCGATTCGATCAGCAGCGAGACGCGGCGCGCGAAGGTATCGCGCTCGGCCTCGTCGCGCTCGGCGCGTGCGTCTTCGATCCGGGTTTCGACGATCGCGGTCTGGTCGACGATCGCCTGAACCTGATGCGAGAGCCGCTCGGTCGCCTGAGTCGCGGCGGCGACCGCGCTATCCGTGGTGTCGATGATCGCGCGGACCTGGCGCTCGACGGTGTCGTTGGTCGCGCGGCGCATCGCGTCGGCGCTGGCGGCCTCGAGCGCAGCCGCAGCTTCGGGTATGACCTTAGACAGAGTCTCGCGCGCCTTGTCGGCGGCGACTGCGGCAGTGTCACGGACGCGGTGAAGCGCCTCGATCAACTGCGGTGCGGCGTCCTCGGCGAAGTGCTGCGTCCGGCCGATCACTTCGTCGACCATCTGGCCGAGCGCATCTGCCTTCGCGCGGCCGGTGTTGAGCGTGTTGAGCAGGTCGGTCGAGAGGTGGTCGAGCACGAGCCGCTGTTCACCGATGACGCCAGCAATCGCCTCGATCGCGTCGTGCGTGCTTTCCGCCGCGGTGACCAGCGCAAGCAGTTCGGGGCGGGCCGAGACGACGATCGACTTGCTGGCGAGCACATGCGAATCGAGCCGGCCGAGCGCTTCGGGCATCGTCTCGTCGATCTCGCGCGCGGCGGCGTCGAGCGCGACCAGCAGCGTTTCGGTCGTGGCGATCGTCCGCTGCGCCATGTCGTCACCAGCGCGCAGCGCCTCGGTCATCGCATCCGCCGAGCCGCCGAGCGCGCTGATAGACGCGGCAAGGCTTTGTGTGCGCTCGGTGCCGTGGCGGTGGAGCGCTTCGATCCGCGTCTCGACATCGCCGAGCCCGGTGTGGAGATCATCGACGATCCGGTCGCCGGCGCTGCGTTGCAGGTCGAGGCGGATCGCTACGCGCTCGATCGCATCCTCGACGGCGGCGATGCGGAGCGCGAGCGCCTCGGCACTGTCGCGCGCGGCGCTGTCGATCGCGGCTTGATTGGCGCCGACCATCGCCAGCATCGCGTCGCCCTGCGCGGCAATGCCCCGGCGCGAGAGATCGACCGCGTCGGCAGTACGGTTGAGCAGCGCGTCGACCGCGGCGGACATGCCGTCGGTGACCGATTCGAGATGCGCGCCGGCGGTCTGGCTGGTGGCCTCCATGCGGACGATATGCGCGGCGAGCCGTTGCGCGGCGCCGCTCGCCATCGCATCGGCCTCGCGCCCACGTTCGGCAAGCGCGACGATCTGCGCGTCGAGGGCTGCGGCATGTTCGCTCGCCGACAGCCCGGTGCGTTCGAGGCGTTTGGCGACGTCGTCGATATCCGCCTGCGCGCGGGGAAGCGTCGCGATCAGAACGCCGAGGCTGGTCTGTGCGCCGGCGGTCGAGGTAGCGAGGTTGCGGGCATGCGCGGCGGCCTGGTCGATCTCAGACGCCATGCCGCGGCCGATCGCGGCAAGCTGTTCGGTCGCGCCGTTACCCATGTGCAGGAACGTTTCGACCTGCTCGGCGAGTTGCGCGCGGTTGGCTTCGATCGTGTTCGACAGCGCGGCGACGGTGCGCTCCAGGCTCGCAGCTTCGTCGCGCATAGCCTGTGCGGTGATGCCGAACCGATGCGCCTCGGCACGGCTGGTCCGCATCGCGAGCAGCCAGACGATGCCGATCAGGACAGGCACCACGCACAGCGCGGCAAGGAACTGGACGAGCGCGACGGGCGCGATCGTCGCCAGCGCATCGCGCGACATCCAGACCATGCCCACTAGCCACGCGAGCACGACCGCAATGGCGAGCCCTGCGAACAGGCGACCATGGCCACGCGCGGGTTCATCCATCTCGAACGCTTCGAAAGTTTCCTGGATCGCGCTGTGGGGCATAGGGTCCGATACCGGTTCCATCACGATATCCGGGCGAATGGGATGGGCATTGCCTGCCGCCGCACGAAACCCGATCATTGGCGAACCCCCGTTCATGAAATTGCGAGGTATCACGAAACGTGGGCCGACAAAACGTCTAGTGCAATCTTCTCTTAAGCATCCGTCCGGTAACAAGGGCGACATGGCGTATGATCCCGGAGCAATCGATACGACGCTGGCGGCTGCGGTCGGCGACGAGCCCGTCCTGATCGCCGAATTGCGACTCGCTTTCGTAGAGAGCGCGGAAAGGGCGTTGACCGCGATGACGCTGGCGCCCGACGCCGAGGAGTGGCGGGCTGCGGCATGGCGGCTGAAGGGACTGGCCGCGAGCTTCGGCGCGGTCCGGTTGATGACGATCGCGACCGCGGTGGCGGAGGGCGATCCGCGCGACACCGAAGGCCTCAAGAAGCTTCGCCGCGCCATCGCGCGACTCTGAGTTTGGGGGCATGACGGCGGACTGGACCGGATCGGGGCCCATTCCACCCGAACGCGGGCTTTGCAGGACGGCATCGACCGCCTAACAGCCAACGATGCTTGCCGGCCTCTTATTTGCAATTCACGACGCCGACGATCGTCCCGATCGTCTGGCCGCGACGCTGCCGTTCAGCGGCGTCACGCTTATCGAATACCAGGCGCGATTGCTGATCGCGGCCGGCGTGTCGCAGGTGATCGTCGTCGTCGCGCGGATGACGCCCGAACTGCTCGGCGCGATCAACCGCATCGGTCGGCGCGGCGTGACCGTCGATACGGTGCGATCGGCCACCGAAGCTGTCGAGAAACTCCATCCGCTCGCGCGTGTCCTGATGCTCGGCGACGGGCTCGTCACGACCGACGCGATCGTCAAGGCGATGGCCGCCGAAGAGGGCGATTGCCTGCTCGTCGTTCCCGAGGCCGATGCGGGGCCGGGGTTCGAACGCGTCGGGGGGCAGATGGCCTGGGCGGGGGTCGCACGGCTGACTGCGAGCCGGATCGCCGAAGTCGCAGGGCTGCCGCAGGATTACGACCTGCAATCGTCGCTGCTGCGGTTCGCGGTGCAGTCGCGCGCGACGCAAGTGCTGTTGCCGACCGATGCGGTGCGTGGCGGGCACGGTATCGAACGCGAGGCACGGACGCTGGAAGAGCGTGGGCGTGCGGTGTTGATGACGATCGTGTCGGGGCGGCGCGGCTGGTTCGACCGGTTCGTTCTCGCGCCGATCGCGCGGCTCGCGCTGCCGCTGTTGGTCGATCGCGGCGCGGCCGGGGCCAGTGTCGGCGCTATCGGGCTGGCGCTGGGTGTCGCCGGGCTGGGGACGATCGGCTTCGGGTTGGTCTCGACCGGTCTCGTGATCGCGCTGGTCGCCTGCATCGCATTGTCGCTCGGCTCGGTGCTGAGTGGCCTGCGCGACGAGGCGCCGCTGGCGCAGTGGCAGACGCTGGCGATCGGCGGCGTTGTGGCGGCTGCAGTCCTCGTTTTCGCCTTCATGATCGCGGGACAGGCGGGGGAGAATACCGCGTTGGCGATCGGCACCGCGCTGATCGCGATCGGGGGCCTGGCGGAACGCGCGATTCTCGAACGTGGTCGTCGGCTCGGGTGGGGGAGCCCGGCCGCCTATCTGCTGATCGTGGCGGTGTTCGCCGTGCTCGGCTTTCCGGTCTTCGGGCTTGGTTTTGCCGCTGTATATGCGACGGCCACTCTGGCGGATGCGATCGAACGACTTCGTCGCGATCCTTAGGCGGTCTTTAACGACAGGGGATTACCTAACGGATCATGTCTGTCGGCCAAGACCCAGTGCAGGACGCTCCGCCGTCCCTCGACGCGCCCGTTGCCCGGGCGGAAGCCGCGCGTCTTCGCGCCGAGACGCGGCTGGCGGGAACGATCGCCGACTTCTTCCTCGATGCCGACGCGCGGCTGGACGATCGTACCCGGCTGATGCTGGCGAATGTCCTCGGCGGGATCGTCGAGGCGATCGAGGCCGACATCCGCCGCCATGCCGCGCGATTGCTCGCCGGGCAGGGGCTGACCAAGGCGGGTGAGACGGTCCTGCGACCAAGAGGTGCGGGTGTCGTCGCCCGGCTGACGCACGCCGGGCTGCTACGCGACGAAGAGCTCATGGACGAGCTGATCGCGCGGGTGCGCCACGATCTGATCGCCGCATCGCTACCCGTCGAGAGCGCCGATCCGGACGAGGCGAGCCTGCTGGTCCGGTTGGCTGGCGTACCCGACCGCGTCGTCGCGTCGGCCGCGTCGGCGTTGCTGGCAGCGGAAAGCCGACGCCGCGTGGCTAACGAACAGGGCACGGCCAGCGGCAGCGAACTGCCCGCCGAACTCCATCACCGGCTGGTCTGGTGGGTCGCCGCCACGATCCGCGATGAGCAGCGCGCGACGACGCGCGAAATCGACCGGGCGATCACCGACGCCGCCGAGCGCAGTCTCGCCGCACACGACGAAGGCGAGCGCGCGGATGCGATCGCGATGCGGCTGGCGGGGGCGATGGATGCGCGACCCAACGAGCTGCCCGCAGTGCTGGTGGAAGCGATCGGCGATCGTCGGCTTTCGCTGTTCGTCGCGGTGCTGGCGCAGGCGCTGGGAATCGCGTTCGATCAGGCGCGGGCGATCACGCTCGAACCCGATGGCGACCGGCTATGGCTGGCGTTGCGCGCGATCGACCTGGATCGGCCGACGATCGCCAGGATCGGGCTGGCGTTGTCCGAAGCCGATCCGCGGCGCGATATCGAGGCGTTCGCCGATGCGCTCGACGATATCGTCGCGGTCGGTGTGACGGACGCGCAGGCCTCGATCGCCCCGCTGGCGTTGAACCGTGATTTTCGGCTGGCCTTGCGGGCACTTGCGCGTACGGATCGGCGATGACGATGTTCGATCCCACGACCGAAAACCCGATCGCGCATGCCATCGTCGCCGCTGACGGCACGCTCGCATTCGCCGATCCGGCGCTGATCGCGCTCAATCAGCGCGCGGGCGGGATGCGCGGTGCTCCGCTGGCCGTGCCGCAGCTGGCGACGATCGCGCGACTTGCACGGCGGCTCGGGATCGTCGTGTCGCGCGGCGTGGTGGTCGCCGACGACGAGGCGGATGTCGACCTCTGGGTTCGCGCTCAGCCAGACGGCGAGAATGTCCGCCTGACCGTCAGCGGGTGGCGCGAGATCGCGGCGTGGCGACCCGCGCGGCCGTCCCCCGATATGCAGACCGATTTTCTGGGAAGCGACACCGACTGGCGCTGGGAAACCGACGCGGCGCTGCGCTTGACGTTCGTCACGCTGGAGGCGGGGCCGAAACACGGCTTCGACCCGTTCGCGTTGCTCGGCCAACCGCTAACGGCGATGTTCGCCTTCGATTCCGCATCGGACGGCGCGTTGCCGATTCTCGATTCGCTTGCCCGGCGCCGTGCGATGACGGCGCAGCCTGCGCGACTGCGGAGTTCGGATCGCGGGGTGATGCTGACCGCCAATGTCCGCTATGACGTGTCGGGCGATTTCGCCGGGTTCGTCGGTGCGGCACGCGTTGTCGAAGATACACCGCCCTCCGCCGAGCCCACCGTCCTCTCGTCGACTTTCACCACCGGGCTCGACAAGGCGTTGCGCGTGCCGCTCGCGCGGATCGTCGCGAATGCCGACAGCATCAATGCACAATCCGATGGTCCGGTGCAGGGCGACTATGCCGACTATGCCGCCGACATCGCCACCGCCGGGCGGCACCTCCTGTCGCTCGTCGATGACCTCGTCGATCTGCAGGCGGTCGAACGGCCCGACTTCGCGATCCCACCCGAGCCGATCGACCTTGCGGATGTCGCGCGCCGCGCAGCCGGGCTGTTGACGGTCCGCGCGGCCAATGCCGGCGTGTTTATCGCCCGCCCCGCGACCGATCAGCGCATACCTGCGATCGGCGATTTTCGCCGGGTCCTACAGATCCTGGTCAATTTGATCGGCAATGCACTGCGCTATTCGCCGCGGGGATCCGATGTTTTGGTCACCGTCACGCGGGACGCTACGCACGCGGTTCTGACGGTTGCCGATCACGGCAAGGGTATCGCGCCCGACGATCAGGTACGGATTTTCGAGAAGTTCGAGCGGGTCGATCCGTCCGAGGCCGGCGGCAACGGACTCGGCCTGTATATCGCACGGCGCTTGGCGCGGGCGATGCAGGGGGATCTCACGGTAGAAAGCACACCCGGCGAAGGCGCGCGGTTCGTATTGACCTTACCGGCGGATCCGGCGCGCCACTAGGATCAGCGCGAGGCCGAACGCGGCGAGGAATGCGCCGCGATCCGCCCAAGGCCGCTGGTCGAGCATGAAGCTCGACTGCGGCCAGTGGACGTATCCGAGCCCCTGACCGATCCAGAGCAGACCCATCAGCGCGCTGAGCACGCCGACGATCATCAGGATCGGCCGAAGCGTCTTCATCAGCGTGACGCCATCGGGACGTAGTCACGTGCAGTCGGGCCGCTGTAGAGCTGGCGCGGGCGGCCGATCTTCTGGTCGGGATCGGTGATCATCTCGTTCCACTGCGCGACCCAGCCGACGGTGCGGGCGAGCGCGAAGAGGACGGTGAACATCGACGTCGGGAAGCCGATCGCCGACAGGATCACGCCCGAATAGAAATCGACGTTCGGGAACAGCTTCTTCTCGATGAAGTACGGATCGCTCAGCGCCAGACGCTCGAGCTCGATCGCGACGTCGAACACGGGGTCGGTGACGCCCAACTCGCCGAGCACTTCCTTGACGGTCGTCTGCATGACGGCCGCGCGCGGATCGTAGTTCTTGTAGACGCGGTGGCCGAAGCCCATCAGGCGGAACGGATCGTTCTTGTCCTTCGCGCGCGCGATATACTCGGGGATGCGATCGACGGTGCCGATCTCATGCAGCATGTTGAGCGCGGCTTCGTTCGCGCCGCCATGCGCGGGGCCCCACAGGCAAGCGATGCCGGCGGCGATGCACGCGAACGGGTTGGCGCCCGACGAGCCGGCGAGACGGACGGTCGAGGTCGACGCGTTCTGCTCGTGATCGGCGTGGAGGATGAAGATGCGGTCCATCGCCTTTTCGACGATCGGGTTCACGACATACTTCTCGGCGGGCACGCCGAACGTCATCTTCAGGAAATTGCCGGTGTAGCTCAGCGTGTTGTCCGGATAGACGAACGGCTGGCCGACGCTGTACTTGTACGCCATCGCAGCGATCGTCGGCATCTTGGCGATCAGGCGGTGCGACGCGATGACGCGCTGCGCCGGATCGTGGATATCGGTCGAATCGTGATAGAAGGCCGACAGCGCGCCGACGACACCGCACAGGATCGCCATCGGATGCGCGTCGCGGCGGAAGCCACGGAAGAATTGCGCGAGCTGCTCGTGCACCATCGTGTGACGCGTGATCGTGTTGGAAAAGTTCGCCAGCTCGTCTTCGCTCGGCAGTTCGCCGTTGAGCAGGAGGTACGCGACTTCCATGAAGTTCGACTGCTCGGCCAGTTCGCCGATCGTGTAGCCGCGGTGCAGCAGCGTGCCCGCGTCACCATCGATATAGGTCAGCTTCGACTGGCACGACGCCGTCGAGGTGAAGCCTGGATCATAGGTGAAATTGTCCGTCTGCGCGTACAGCTTGCGGATATCGATGACATCGGGTCCGACCGTACCGGACATCACCGGATACTCGAAATCCTTGCCGTCGACCTTGAGGGTTGCGGTCTCGCTCATGCTTGTATCCTTCCTCGAAATCTTATCAGCTAGCCATGCGGTCGGCGATCCGTCCGAGACTCTCGTCGCGCCCGAGCAGATCGAGCACGTCGAAGATCCCCGGCGACGTCTTGCGTCCCGTCAGCGCGGCGCGAAGCGGCTGTGCGACCTGGCCGAGCTTGACGCCCCGCGCTTCGGCCACGCGCCGTAACGCGCCTTCGAGCGCCTCCGTATCCCACGTGGCGAGCGCGTCAAGTTCGGCATGGACATTGCCCAAAATCGCACTCGCTTCACCCTGCAAAAGGCTCGCCGCAGCGTCATCCATCGCAAGCGGGCGCTGGCTGAACAGGAAATTCGACCCTTCGGCCAGCTCGTTCAGGTTTGCGGCACGCGGCTTCAGGACGGGCATCGCGCGAGTCAGAAGATCGAGTCCGCCGGTTGGCAAGTTGTGGCCGAGACGATCGGCGGCAAGTTGCGCCAGCCGAGCGTCGTCGGCTTCTCGGAGGTAGTGGCCGTTGAGGTTCTCGAGCTTCTTCAGGTCGAAGCGCGACGGCGACTTGCCGACGCCCGACAGGTCGAACCACTCGACCGCCTGTTCGCGGCTGATGATCTCGTCGTCGCCGTGGCCCCAGCCGAGCCGGAGCAGGTAATTGTCGAACGCCTCGGGCAGAATCCCCATCTCGTCGCGATACGCTTCGATGCCAACCGCGCCGTGACGCTTCGACAGCTTGGCGCCGTCTGGGCCGTGGATCAGCGGGATGTGTGCGTAGATCGGCTCGAGCCAGCCCATCGCGCGGTAGATCGGCAACTGGCGGAACGCGTTGTTGAGGTGATCGTCGCCGCGAATGACGTGCGTGACGCCCATGTCGTGATCGTCGACGACGACGGCCAGCATGTAGGTTGGCGTGCCGTCGGAGCGGAGCAGGACGAGGTCGTCGATCTCTTCGTTCTTGACCGTCACCGCTCCTTGCACGCGGTCCTCGATCGTGACGGCGCCTTCCTGCGGTGCGCGCAGGCGGACGACGTGAGGAAGGTTCGGCGCTTCGCTTTCGGGGCGATCGCGCCAGGGGCTGCGGATGCGGAGCGGCTTCTTCACGGCCTGGGCCTCGGCCCGCATCGCCGCGATCTCGTCGTTGGTCATGTAGCAGCGATAGGCGTGGCCGCTCGCGACCATTTCGTGTGCGACCTGCGCGTGGCGCTCGGCGCCGGCGAACTGCATGACGACGTCGCCGTCCCAGTCGAGCCCGAGCCAGCGCATCCCGTCGATGATCGCGTCGATCGCCGGCTGGGTCGAACGGACTCGGTCGGTATCCTCGATCCGCAGCAGGAATTTACCCCCGTTCGCCTTTGCGAACAGCCAGTTGAACAGCGCGGTGCGCGCGCCGCCGAGATGCAGGAACCCCGTCGGCGACGGAGCGAAACGGGTAACCACGGGTGCGGCCGCATTGGCGGTGCCCGTATCAGATATTGCGCCCAACCGCGGGTGCTCCCAGACTGATGAAACAATGGAGAAACGATGGCCATGACAGCCGTCGCCGCCCCTAGCATGCGTCCTTGGCGGCGACAAATGGGCGTGCCGCGATCGGGGGCCGTCGTCGGGCTTGCCGTGGAACGCTGGCTGGAGGCGGAGCGAGACCAGCTGGTGCTGTGGCTGCCGGTAATGCTGGGCGGCGGAATCGCGCTTTGGTTCGCGCTGCCGGACCCGGCGGCGTGGTGCATGACGATGCTACTGTTGGTGGCGAGTGGGCTGGCGTGCCTCGCCGTGGGGCAGGGCGGGCGTGCGGCACGCGCGCTGGCGATCGGGTTGCTGACCATCGCATTGGGGCTGGGGTTGATCTGGGTGCGGTCGGAATGGGTGGTGCGGCCGGTTCTGGGCGGTCCGACGATCGCAAGTTTCTCGGCGAGGGTCGAGGCGATCGAGCCGCTGGTGGCGCGGAAGCTGGTTCGGCTGACGGTATTGCCGGTTGAGAAGGGGGGGGGAACCGACGGGCAGCCGGTCGCCTTGCCGTTCCGCGTCCGAGTCAATCTGGCGGAAGCGGATGCGCCGAAGCTGCTGGGGACGGGGGCGGTCATCCAGTTGCGGGCACGGCTGATGCCGCCGCCGCTCCCCGCGGTGCCGGGCGCCTACGACTTTGCGCGCGTCGCATGGTTCGGCGGGATCGGGGCGACGGGACGCGGCTTCGCACCGGTAGTCGTGACGACGCCGAGCGAATCGGGCGCCGGCATCCGCGTCGCGCTTTCGCACCACATCGTCTCGCGACTGGACGGCAGCGCGGGCGGTATCGCTGCGGCGCTCGCGACGGGCGACGTCGGTGCGATCAGCGAGGAGGATTCGGAGGCGATGCGCCGGGCGGGGCTCGCGCATCTGCTGTCGGTGAGCGGATTGCACATCACTGCGGCGGTGGCGGCGACGATGCTGATCGTGTTGCGTCTGCTGGCGCTCAGCCCGTGGCTGGCTTTGCACGCGCGCCTGCCGTTGATCGCAGCACTGGCGGGGGCAGCGGCGGCGATCGGCTACACGCTGCTGACCGGCAGCCAGGTGCCGACGATCCGGTCGTGCGTCGCCGCTTTGCTCGTGCTGGCCGCGCTGGCGATGGGGCGCGAGGCGATGACCTTGCGGCTCGTGGCGGCGGGGGCGGCGTGCGTCATGCTGGTCCTGCCCGAATCCGCAGCAGGGCCGAGCTTCCAGCTATCATTCGCGGCGATCACCGCCATCATGGCGCTGCACGAACATCCGGTGATCCGCGCGTTCTTCGGACCGCACGAGGAGGGGCGAGCACGCCGTCTCGCACGGGGCGTGGCGTCGCTGCTGCTTACCGGACTGCTCGTCGAGTTCGCGCTCATGCCGATCGCGGTCTATCATTTCCACAGAGCCGGCGTGTACGGCGCGTTTGCCAATATCATCGCGATCCCGCTGACGACGTTCGTCGTCATGCCGCTGGAGGCTCTGGCGTTGCTGCTGGACGTGGGGGGCCTCGGTGCACCCCTCTGGTGGCTGGTCCAGCGATCGCTCGAAGCGCTGCTCTGGCTTGCGCACACCGTGGCGGGCGCGCCCGGATCGGTGCGGTCGCTGCCGGCGATGCCGACCGCGGCATTCGCGCTGATGGCGATCGGGGGGATCTGGATCGCGTTGTGGCGGACCAGGTTGCGGCGGATGGGCGTGGTGCCGCTGATGATCGGGGCAGCGTGGGCGCTGACCACACCGCCGCCGGATATTTTGGTGACGGGCGATGGCCGGCATGTCGCGGTCCGGACCGCCGCGGGTCTCTCGATGCTGCGGGACCGGGCGGGGGATTATACGCGGGATACGCTTGCCGAGAATGGCGGGGTCGACGGCGAGCCGCTGCTGCTGGCCGACCAGCCCGATGCACGGTGTAGTCGTGATCTTTGCGTCACCGATATTGCCGCGCGCGGACGGATGTGGCGGATCCTCGCGACCCGCAGCGCCTATATGGTCCCGATTGCCGAGTTCGTTGAAGCCTGTCGCAGCGCCGACGTCGTCGTCAGCGAACGCGGTCTGCCGAAGCGCTGCGTACCGCGGTGGCTGAAGCTCGATCGACGCGTTCTGCATCGGACGGGTGGAATCGCGCTGACCCTGGGGACCGGGACGGTCGTCACGATACTGACTGCAGGCGATCGCCATCCGTGGCGCGATCCGCCTCTGCTCAACCGCGCCGTGCATTCGTTCGCGCCACGACATGTCCGGTTCGACGACGCGGCATCGGGCCTTCGAGCCAACCGGGTTTCGCAGAGGTAGAATGGTAGTGCGAAGGCGCAATGGCGCGAAGAAGGTGTAATTCGGGAGACCCGTACGCCTTTCATGAACGATCAGCTGAGGTCGGTACTAGGACGGATAGACGCTCCCCCAAATGCGACATCTTCGCGCCTTTGCGCCTTCGCGTGATCCAAATCACCATCCAACGCGCGCGCTGTCCGGCCGATAAATTTCACGCGGAGCAGTTTCTTAGCCGACGAACCGGACCAGGTTGAATACTGTCCGGTCGTCTCTCCGCAGTCGTTTTAAACCGCAAGTTCTCCCCAATCGAAACACCTCCGCGTCTCCGCGCGAACCAATTCTTTCGACGGCGCAGAGCAGGCGGCGGCTCAGTCGTAGCGGCGGAAGATGCCGGAGAGTTTGCCCTGCACGCGGACTTGGGCGGGGGCGTAGCGTTGCGGGTCGTAGGCGCGGTTTGCCGGGTCGAGGCGGACCATCGCACCTTCGCGGCGGAAGTATTTGAGCGTGGCTTCGCTGTCCTCGATCAGCGCCACGACGATCTCGCCGTCGCGGGCGGTTTCGGTGCGGCGGATCAGCGCGTAGTCGCCATCGAGGATGCCGGCTTCGACCATCGAGTCACCGGAGACTTCGAGCGCATAGTGTTCGCCGGAACCGAGCAAAGCAGCGGGGACGGCTAGCATCGTGCTGCCTTCGAATGCTTCGATCGGGACGCCGGCGGCGATGCGGCCGTGCAGCGGGATCTCGATGACGTCGTTCGCTGGCTGCGGCGCGGCGGGCACGGGTGCCGACTTCACGTTCGATGCCTTCGAGGGCGCCTTCTTTTCCGGACGTTCGGGCATCCGCAGCACCTCGAGTGCGCGCGCGCGGTTCGGCAGGCGGCGGATGAAATTGCGCTCCTCGAGCGCGCTGATCAGACGGTGGACGCCCGACTTCGACTTGAGGTCGAGCGCGTCCTTCATCTCCTCGAACGACGGCGAGACGCCGGTATCGTTGAGTCGATCGTTGATGAAGCAGACGAGTTCGTGCTGCTTGCGCGTGAGCATGGCGGTTCTCCGTCCGGAACAGACGAGGAACTTCTATGGAACATAATTAACGCCGTCAAGCGGCCAGATCACCCAATGATAAGGATTTCCGCCGATTCGCCCGCCTTTGCCACGGGCGCGTTGCCCGCGCGGACGATCAGGCAGGTCGAGCGCGCCAGCGTGAGCAGCATCGAACTGTCCTGGATCGTCGACGCATAGGCGCGGCCGTCGCGGAGTTCGGCGCGCAGATAGTCGGTACGGGCGTTGTTGGCGGGCAGGTCTTCGCCGAGCAGAGCGTGCGTGACCTGCGGTAGCGGGTCGCGCGCACCGGCCATGTGCGCGACGACCGGCTTCACGAATAGCGTCGCGGTGACGAACGCGGAGACCGGGTTGCCGGGCAGGCCGAGCACCATCATCTCGCCGATCCGGCCGGCCATCATCGGCTTGCCGGGGCGCAGTGCGATCCGCCAGAAATCGATTCCGCCGCCGGCCGCCTCGATCGCCGGCCGGACGAGGTCGTGGTCGCCGACCGAGGCGCCGCCGGTGGTGACGAGGAGGTCGGCCGCGACGCTGGCGAAGGCGTCGCGCAGTACGTCGAGCCGGTCGGGAAGGATGCCGAGATCGATGACGTCGACGGGCAGGTCGGCGAGCATCGCGGCGAGCATGACGCCGTTCGATTCAGGCAGCGCGACGCCGTCGGCGGTCGAGCCGGGGGGGACGAGTTCGTCTCCGGTCGCGGCCACCGCGACGCGGACGCGGCGGTTGACGGTCAGGCTGCCGTGGCCACCGGTCGCGGCGACGGCGATCCGCGCCGGGGTGAGGCGATCGCCGACCGCGATCAGCCGGCTGCCGGTGGTGAAGTCGAGGCCCTTGCGGCGGGTGTTGCGGCCGAAGGTCGGCGGTCCTTCGCCGGCGAGGATCAGCGTGTCTCCGTCGCGCTCGGCTTCTTCCTGGACCATGACCGTGTCGGCACCCTCGGGCATTGCCGCGCCGGTGAAGATGCGGGTGGCTTCGGCTGGGCCGACCGTGCCGGCGAAGGGACGGCCCGCGGCGCTCTCGCCGATGACTGTCCACGGGCCGGGGAGGTCGGCGAAGCGGATCGCGTAGCCGTCCATCGCGGAAAGGTCGGCGGCCGGCTGCGTGCGGCGGGCGAGGATATCGGCTGCGGCCCAGCGGCCGGCGGCGTCGCGAAGCGGCACGGTTTCGTGGCCGACGCGCGGGGCCATGGCGAACAGGCGGGTCTGTGCGTCGGCGACGGGGAGAAGATCGGTCATGCGGGAAACCCCGGATTTGCGTGGGTTTGGCGAGTGAAGTGCAGAAAGTGCAGACGCTGGGAGCGGTGTTGCGCGCGCGGCTTTGGGCATGGGCGGAGCGGCGGGAGTTGGGGGTTGGTGGGCATGGCTGCCGCTTTGCCATGGGTTGCGCGCGTAGGACAGATCGATGTTCGGGGTGCGGCTATCGGTCGCAGTTTGGCGCGTGATATCGGGCGACGTCGGGAGTATTCACGGTCACCGACTGTGGCATTGAGAGGGCTCGACACCGTCTGCTGAAATCCCTGTCCTTGCTTATCGGCACAGGCCGCTTCTTCCCTTGCGGGGCGTTTCGGGACACGTCGGTGCGTGATACGATGCCGGGACTGCGAAGGAGGTGCCGATGCTGTTCGTGATGGCTTTGCTGCTGAGCGCGGGGCAACAGCCGCTTCCGCCAGCCAAAAGATCCCATGCCTGTGCCGGCTTGGATGACGCTCGGACCACCCCCGCCGGCCGGCTTCAGCGGCTGGACGACTTCAGGACAAGCTTGGTCGCGCGGGATCGACACCGACTGGATCGCGCGCTGCCCCGCGATGCCGACGGTGGTATCGCCCAGTGCGACGGGATCGACCGCAGCCGTGCCTCCTGTGAAGCGGCGGCCTATCTGCCCGCGCTTCGCAGTTCGGGGCTGATGGAAAAATTTGTGGCAAGCGTTTGCCGAGGGAAGTCCGCTCGAGGAGATTTCGCGTCTGATCCTGCGGTTTCGCCGCGGGTGGCGCATCGCGGTGGATCGTCTCGCTGAGACTTGTGGGGGTGGGGCTTCGCAACTGGGTCCCGGAATCTTCTCGGGGCGTATCGTCTTTGACCCTGGGCTCCCGCTTGCGCGGGAGAACGGCGAACTGAGGAGCAGCTCGGTTCTGTAAGTGATCGGAGGTCGTTTGGATCTTTTTCGGATGTCCGCCCTGTGGAGGCTGCAACGCGGATTTTTCAGGGTCGCGACTCTATCGTCAAGCTAGTCTGGGTTCCCGCCTCCGCGGGAATGACGGTTGGGAGAGCGGATTGAGACGTCTGAGCCGGCCCGGCTCCTACGCTATGCCGGCAGTGCACCTCTCCGGCCTTCGTCGGGGTGGCGTTCGATGCCGGGGGGATGGCGAGACCGCCTTGGCTGACGGTCGCTGGCAGACGCCTTTATTCCCAGCCAGCGCCTGTTCATCGTCGCGGGCGCTTTATTGCCGATTAAAGGGCACCATATCAACGTGATGATCGCTATCCAGCCGCCGAAGAAAGACCGGATCGCCGCCGTGATCGGCGCGGTTCTGGTTCCAGGGTTGCTCGGGTATGCGCTGATCTATGGGTTGGCGGTGCCGATGCCGGCAGCCGTTGGCGAGGCGTTGAAGGTGTTCGGAGTGGCGCCGCCTCCCCCTCCACCGCCGGTCGAGAAGGTGAAACCGAGGCCTTCGCCCAGTCGCAAGCCGCAGGGGGCCGCGTCGCCGCCGAACCTGAAGTCGAAGGCTACGGAGGTGGTCGCGCCGCCGCCGGTGGTGCCGATCGTCGTGCCGCCGCCGGTGATCGTTGCGGAGAAGGCGGGAGTTGGCGCGCAGGCGACTGCCGGGGCTTCCGACGTGCGCGGGCCGGGGAGCGGGAGTGGGGGGATCGGCAATGGCACCGGGAGTGGCGGATATGGCGACGGCGATGGCGGCGGGGGTGAGGAGACGCCGCCGCGGTGGCGTAAGGGGCGGTTGAAGGATTCGGACTATCCCAGCGAGGCGCCGGAGACGGGGATCCGCGGGATCGTCTCGGTACGCTACACCGTCGAGGTGAGCGGCCGGGTGTCGCATTGCCGGGTGACGCGGTCGAGCGGGAGCGGCGTGCTGGACAGCCTGACGTGCCGGTTGATCGAGCAGCGGTTTCGGTATGATCCGTCGCTCGATGCGGCGGGACGGCCGGTGGAGTCGACGATCGTGGAGAATCACGACTGGACGATCGACGACTCGGATTTCGGGGATCGGCGGTAGGTTCGGCTAGCGGTGCGTTGATCGGCCTGCCCTCACCCTCGCCGCCTTTGGCGTCTTTCCCTCTCCCCTTTGGGTAGAGGGTTTCAGGCGGTCCAGTTTCCGGATTTGCCGCCTGACTTGGCCAGGACGCGGATGTCCGAGAGGACCATCGTCTTGTCGATCGCCTTGGCCATGTCGTAGATCGTCAGGAGCGTTACGGTGGCCGCCGTCAGCGCCTCCATCTCGACGCCGGTCTTGCCTTCGGTCGAGGCGGTGGCGGTGGCGGTCACGCCGGTTTCGTCGACGACCAGGTCGATCTCGACCTTGGTCAGCGGCAGCGGGTGGCAGAGCGGGATCAGGTCGCTGGTGCGCTTGGCGGCCATGATGCCCGCGACGCGCGCGACGGCCAGGACGTCGCCTTTTTTCGCGGTGCCGGCGCCGATCGCCGCTGCGGCCTCGCGGGACATGGTGATGCGACCCGTGGCGACGGCTTCGCGGGCGGTGACCGCCTTGCCGCCGACGTCGACCATTCTTGCCGCGCCGGCTTCGTCGATGTGCGTGAGGCCCGTCACCCGACCAGCACGCGCGTGGCGGCTTCGACGTCGTCCTGGCGCATCAGCGCCTCGCCGATCAGGAAGCAGCGGATGTCGTGCTCGGCCATCGCGTCGAGCTCGGCGCGCGTGGTGAGCCCGCTTTCGGCGACGAAGGTGCAATCCTTCGGCGCGCGGCTGACCAGTTCGTAGGTGCGGTTGAAGTCGACGGTGAAGTCGCGCAGGTCGCGGTTGTTGACGCCGATCAGCCGCGACTTGAGCTTCAGCGCGCGCTCCATCTCGTGTGCGTCGTGGACCTCGACCAGCACGTCCATCCCGCAGTCGAGCGCGGACGCCTCGATCTCGGCCATCTGCACGTCGTCGAGCGCGGCGACGATGATCAGGATGCAGTCCGCGCCGATCGCTCTGGCCTCGGTCGACTGCCACGGGTCGACCATGAAGTCTTTCCGCAGCACGGGGATCGATACGGCGTCGCGGGCGGCGGCGAGATACTGGTCGGCGCCCTGGAACCACTTTTCGTCGGTGAGGACCGACAGGCACGCGGCGCCGCCGGCTTCGTAGGCGCGAGCGTGCGCGGGCGGATCGAAGTCGGCGCGGATCAGGCCCTTCGACGGGCTCGCCTTCTTGATCTCGGCGACCAGCGCATAGCCTTGCTTGGCGTCGAGCGCGGCGCGGAAGCCGCGCGGTTTCGACATGCGGGCGATCCCGGCGTCGATATCGGCAAGCGACGTCGTTGCTTTGCGGGCGGCGACTTCGGCGCGCTTGGTCTCGAGGATACGGTCGAGCATGGTCATGTCAGTAGGCGATCCAGCAGGCGAGCAGCGCATCGGCGCTGCCGGTGTCGAGGGCGGCCGCAGCTTTGGCGACGCCTTCGACAAGAGTGGGGACGGTGCCGGCGACCATCAAGGCGGCGGCGGCGTTGAGCAATACGGCGTCGCGGTAGGCGCCGGTCTCGCCCTTGAGCAGGCGGCGGAGCGCGTCGGCGTTATGGGCTGCGTCACCGCCGCGGATATCGGTGATGGCGTGGCGGGTGAGGCCGGCGTCTTCGGGCGTTACGCGGGCCGGGAGCGCGACGCTGCCGACCGAGGCGACGATGCTGGGACCGGCGCCCGACAGTTCGTCGAGGCCTTCTTCGCCAGACACGACGAGTGCGGCCTCGGTGCCGAGCTGTTCGAGCGCGTCGGCGTAGAGCGCGACGTAATCGGGGCGGGCGATGCCGATCAACTGGCGGGTGGTGCCGGCCGGGTTGGCGAGCGGGCCCATCAGGTTGAAGATCGTGCGCTTTCCGATGCGCTGGCGGATCGGGGTGATGCGCTTCATCGCCGGGTGGTGATTGGCGGCGAACAGGAAGGCGATGCCGATCTCGTTGAGGCTTGCTTCCGCAGTGGCGCCGGCGCGGTCCATGTCGAGGCCGAGGACTTCCAGCGTGTCGGCGGCGCCGGCCTTGCTGGAGGCGGCGCGGTTGCCGTGCTTGGCGACGGGGACTCCGGTTGCCGCGACGACGAGCGCGACGGCGGTCGAGACGTTCAAGGTGTGGTGACCATCGCCGCCGGTGCCGCAGACGTCGATCGCGCCGGCGGGGGCGGCGATTGGGATCATGCGCTGGCGAAGTGCGCGCGCGGCTTCGGCGATCTCGATGCTGGTTTCGCCGCGAGTCGCGAGATCTGTGAGGAAGGTGGCGATCGCGTCGTCGCTCGCGCGCGCGTCGAGGATGTCAGCGAAGGCTTCGCGGGCGGATTCGCGCGAGAGGGGGGAGGACGGGTCTGGAAGGAGGGTGGTGGTGGTCATATACCCCTCCCGCTTGCGGGAGGGGTTAGGGGAGGGGCTACCTCGGAGGTCGCGGGTGCGGCGCTGCCCTCCCCCAACCCCTCCCGCAAGCGGGAGGGGAGTTGATGGGGGATGTTCGCCATCTTGAGGAAATTGGCGAGCATTTCGTGGCCGTGCTCGGTGGCGATGCTCTCCGGGTGGAACTGGACGCCGTGGATCGGCAGCGTCTTGTGGCGGAAGCCCATCACCGTGCCGTCCTGCGCGGTCGCGTTGACGACCAGCGTGTCGGGCACCGCGTTGACGATCAGCGAGTGATAGCGCGTGGCGATGAAGGGCGAGGGGAGCCCGGCGTACAGCCCGGTATCGTCGTGGAGGACGGGCGAGGTCTTGCCGTGCATCAGCCCACCGCGTTCGACCTTGCCGCCGAAATGCTGGCCGATCGCCTGGTGGCCGAGGCACACGCCGAGCAGCGGCTTGCCGGCATCCGCGCAGGCGGCGACGAGGTCGAGGCTGACGCCCGCCTCGGTCGGCGTGCAGGGGCCGGGGGAAATGAGGAACGCGTCCGCGCCCGACGACAGAGCCTGCCCGGCGGAGATCGCATCGTTGCGGACGACCTCCACCTCGGCGCCCAGTTCCATCAGGTAATGGACCAGGTTCCAGGTGAAGCTGTCGTAATTGTCGACGACGAGGATCATGGCGCCGCCATAGCCGATGCGCGGCCTCGCGCAACATGTGAGCGCGTCGAGCCGGGGCGCAAACCGGAGCGGGTGCGGTATAGCGTCGCAATTATGCCGCCGGGTGGTCGTGGTTCGCCGCGGCGCACCCTATATTATTCGGATCGGCGATGATCATTCAGGGCGGAGCAATGCCGCCTGACGGACGTTATCCGATCAAAGGAGTGCCACGCATGTTTCGTACCGTCGTCCTCGCCGCGCTGATCGCGCTTCCCGCCATGGCTTCGGCGCAGGATGCCACGGCCGACACGCCGCCGCAGCGCATCCGCAGCGTGACGCTGACCGGCGACCAGAAATGCCCCAAGTCGAGCGGCGGCGAGATCGTCGTGTGTTCGACGCTCGACCAGCCGTACCGCATCCCGAAGAACCTGCGGAACGACAAGCCGATCGCCGCGAAGAATCAGAGCTGGGTGAACCGCGCGGCGACGATGGATCAGGTCAGCCGCGTCGCTGGCGGGTTGCCGGATACGTGCTCCGCGGTCGGGACGGGTGGCCAGTCGGGCTGCTTCATGCAGCGCAACCAGGCCTATGCGGCGGAACGTCGGGTGCCGGCGAGCGAGACGGATACGACGCCGTGAGTGTTTGTTTGGTACGTCCGATCCTCACCATCTGAAAGGCAACCACCCCGGCGAAGGCCGGGGCCCGATTGGGGGACGAGAATAACGAAGGCTGCGGTCCGTTACCGCGGCCTTTCCGATTGGGCCCCGGCCTTCGCCGGGGTGGAGCATTTGGCCGGCGTAGCTTAGCTTTGCCCTAGGGCATCTAGACTTACTGGCCGAAGCCAGGTGCTTTCGCGCGACCTACTGCTTCGCGCGCAGCCGCTAGGATAGCCCCGGCCTTGGCTTCGCATTCGCGCTGTTCGTATTCGGGGATGCTGTCGGCGACGATGCCGGCTCCAGCCTGGACGTGGATCGTGCCGTCCTTCACCACGGCGGTCCGCAGCACTATGCACGAGTCCATCGAGCCGTCGGGCGAGAAATAGCCGACCCCGCCCGCGTATGCGCCGCGCCGCTCGGGCTCCAGCTCGGCGATGATCTGGCAGGCGCGGACTTTGGGTGCGCCGCTGACCGTGCCGGCGGGGAAGCCCGCGAACAGCGCATCGAGCGCGTCCTTGTCGGGGGACAGCGTGCCGACGACGTTCGAGACGATGTGCATGACGTGGCTGTAGAATTCGACGCCGTAGCTGTCGGTGACCCGCACCGAGCCCGGCGTGGCCGCGCGGCCGACGTCGTTGCGACCCAGATCGAGCAGCATGAGGTGCTCCGCGCGCTCCTTCGGGTCCGCGAGCAGGCCGATGCGGTTCGTCTCGTCCTCGGCGGCGGTCTTGCCGCGCGGCCGCGTACCCGCGATCGGACGGATCGTGACTTCGTCGTCGCGGACGCGGACGAGGATCTCCGGGCTCGAGCCGATCAGCGCGAAGCCGGGGAGGTCGAGGTGGTACAGGAACGGCGACGGATTGATGCGCCTTAGCGAGCGATAGAGCTCGAACGGCGGCAGCGCGAACGGCGTGCTGAAACGCTGCGCGAGCACCACCTGGAAGACGTCGCCGGCGAGGATGTAGTCCTTCGCGGTGGCGACCATCTCGCCGTAGCGGCCCTCGGGCAGCGCGGGGGTGTAGACGGGGTCGGCGACGTCAGCGCGAACGGGGGCCGGAACCGGCGTGTTGGCGAGCTTTGCCGCGACCGCGTCGAGCCGGGACTCGGCTTCCGTGACGATCGCGTCCGCATCGCGCGTCGGATCGGGCCAAGCGGGCGCGACCATATAGAGCGCGTCGGTCAACCGGTCGAACACGAGGATCACGGTGGGCCGCACGAAGATCATGTCGGGCAGGCCGAGCGGATCGGCGGCGGGCTGCGACAGATCCTCGACCAGCCCGATCGTCTCGTAACCGAAATAGCCGACGAGACAGGCGAGCGCGCGGGGGAGCTCCGCCGGCACGTCGGCGCGACATTCCGCGACGAGCGTACGCAGCGCGTCGAGCGTCGGTTGCGGAGAGGGCTCGAACGCGTCGCGATCGGTCGCCCAATGGCGGTTGATCTCGGCGGCATGGCCCTGCGCGCGGAACAGCAGATCGGGGGCGAGCCCGATCAGGCTGTGGCGCCCGCGGATCGCGCCGCCCTCGACCGATTCGAGCAGGAAGTCGCCACGCCCGGGCTCGATCAGCTTCAGCGCCGCGGCGACCGGAGTTTCGGTGTCGGCGACCTGACGACGCCATACGAGCGCGGGACGGCCGGCGGCGAGAGCTTCACGCGCGCTCATGCGATCAGTTCCCGCTGCCGCCCTGGCCGAGCAGGTCGGCGCGGACCCGCGCGATCGCGGCGGCGTCGGTCTTCACGCCGACCTCGGCACGGACCGCCTTGGCGAACTGCTCGACATATTCGCGACCGACCGAGCGGCCGATATTCGCGCGGGCGGCCTTGATCGCGGCGTCGTTGCCCGCCGCATTGCCGCTGGCGATGCTGTCGAGCTTGATGACGAACCAGCCGCTGTCGTCGGGTGCGGCGAGCGTCTTGGCGGTGTTCGGCGCCATGCTGAACATCAGCGCGAGCGCGGGCGGCGCGCCGCGCGGATCCGAGGCGATCTGCGCGCGCGAGGCGGTCAGCGGCCGCGCGGCGGGCAGCTTCAGGCCGGTCTGGCTCAGCGACTGCTGGATCGGCATGCCCTTATTGATGCGGGCGAGCACGTCGGCGGCGACTTTGCGCGCCGCCTGACGCGCGCGGTCGGCGGTCACGTCGCGCAGCACGTCGGCGCGAACCTGTGCCAGCGAACGCGGGGTGGCGGGGACGACGCGGCCGAGCGCGACGACCGCGAAGCCGCCATCGGTGCCGAGCTGGACGAGCTGCGGACCATCGCCCTCGGCGGCCTGGAACGCGGCGGCGACGAGCGGGGCGATCGCCGGATCGGGCTTGCTGGTCGCGTCGTCCGGATTGACGCCGCTGGCGATCAGCGCGGGCGTGGTGACCGGCTTGAGCTTCTGGTCGGCGGTCACCTCGTCGAAGGTGGCGTTCTTCGAGAGCGAGTCGTCGATCTTGTCGTGGATGTCGGACAGCGCCTGCGCAGCCTTCTGGATGCCGAGTGCGGCGGCGATCTCGCCGCGGACCTGGTCGAGCGAGCGCGCGGCGACCTTCTCGACCTTGTCGACCTTGGCGACGACCCAGCCAAGCTGCGTGCGGACCGGGCCGATCACCGCGCCGTCGGCAGCGGCGAACACCGCGTCGGCGACCTGCGGCGAACTCGTGCCGGCATACGCGGCCTTTTCTACACCCGTCTGGGTTGATGCTTCGAGCCCCGCGGCGCGCGCGGCATCCGCGAGGCTGGCGCCGCCCTTCACCTTGGCGGCGAGCGCGGTGGCGCCGGCCTGATCGGCGACGACGACCTGCGAGATCGTACGCTTCTCGGTGGCGGCGTAGCGCGCGTTGTCCTGCCGATAGGTCTTGGCGATTTCGGCGTCGGTCGGGACGGCCTGTGCCTTGACCTGTTCGGGCGTGACGACCGCGTAGCGGACGACGCGGCGCTCGGGGACGGTGTAGCGCGCGATGTTGCGCTTGTAGAACGTGGCGAGGTCGGCGTCGCTCGGCGCGGGGCCGGCGGGGACGACCGCGGTGGGGATGAAGCCGATCGTGCCGGTGCGCTTTTCGAGCAGCAGCGAGGCGTAGGGGAGCGCGAGCTGGCTCGACACCTGAGTCGCGCCGTTGCTCGGCAGCGTCAGCTGCTGCGCGTAGGTGTCGCGGATGATGTCGCTGCGGATCTGCGCGTCGGTCAGCTTGCGCTGCGCGAGCACCTGGCGGTAGAGATTCTCGTCGAACTTGCCGGTCGGGCCCTGCAATGCGGGGATGCTGGCGATCTGGCCATCGACCGCGCGCTTGCTGACGACCATGCCCTGCGCACGGCCGAACTGCTCGAGCGCCATGCTCGAGATGATCCGGTCGAGCGTACCGTCGAGCCCGCCCTGGTTGACGAAGCTCGCCATGTCGAGCGTGGGCTGTTCCTGGCGGAACCCTTCGAGCTGGGTCTGCGCCTGCGTCTTGAACTCGTTGACCGTCACCTCGGCCTTGCCGACCTTGGCGACGTCGCCGCCGGTGATCCCGGCGCCGCCCGTCATCGAGCTCAATCCGGTGACATCGCCCGCCGCGAACGCGAGCGCGATGACGCCGAGCACCAGGAACGTGATGATCACGCCGGCCTTCGATTGGGTAAGACGGCGGAAGAAAGCGAGCATGGACGGCCGATCGACAGGAATGGAACGCGGTTGCTTTACGGGGAGGGCGGCGGCTCTTCAAGTCGGGCGCGTCACGCGGCGGTCAGGTCGTGCGGGGTTGTGCGGGGCGGGGGCGGCGCTATCGCTGGGCGAACTATCGGGGAGATGACGATGCGGCGTAAGCTTGTAGCCGGAAACTGGAAGATGAACGGGTCGCGGGCGATGCTCGTCGAACTCGATGCGATCGCGGCGGCGGCGAGTGCCGCGCCGGGGATCGATGTGTCGGTCGCGGTGCCCTTCACGCTGATCGCGGCGGCGGCGGAGCGCGTACCCGGGTTGGCGATCGGCGCGGAGGACGTCCACGAGGCGGACTCGGGCGCACATACCGGGTGCGTGTCGGCGGCGATGGTCAAGGAGGTTGGCGCGTCGTTCACGATCGTCGGCCATTCCGAGCGGCGGGCGGACCAGCATGAGACGAGCCACGACGCGTGGGCGAAGGCAGCAGCGGCGCGGCGGCAGGGCTTGCAGGTCATTTTGTGCTGCGGCGAGACCGCGGCGGAGCGCGACGCCGACCGCGCCGAGCGCGTGGTGCAGGCGCAGATCGAGAAGTCGGTGCCCGACAATGCCGATGGCAGCTGGTTCACGCTGGCCTATGAGCCGCGCTGGGCGATCGGTACGGGGCGGACGCCGACGCTCGACGAGATCGCGGCGATCCATGCGATCGCGCGCGCGAAACTGCGGATGCTGATCGGCGATGCGGCCGCGGGCGTGCGGATCCTGTACGGCGGCTCGGTGACGGGCGCGAACGCGGCGTCGATCCTCGATACGCCGAACGTCGACGGGGCGCTGGTCGGCGGTGCGAGCCTGACCGCGGCGAAGTTCGTCCCGATCATCGAGGCAGCGGCGTCGCTGTGATCGGTGGAGGGCCAAGGCATGTGTCGAGAAGCGTTAAGTCCCGATAAACCCTAAAGGTCTTAGGGTTAATGGGCGATTCGGAGATCGGATCGTTGTCCGGCGTGATGCTGCTTTCGTGCGAGGGTTGATATGGCCAGATGGGTTCCCGGGTGCGTCGGCACCTCGATTGCGGTCTGTGCACTGGTGTCGACGATGCCGGCTCACGCGGAAACGCCGCGCGAATTGCTGACCCAGGCCGGGTTCGTCGATCGCGATCGCGGGGTTGCCCTTGCGCGGATCGACAAGGCGGCCGCGGTCGCGGGACAGGCGCTGAACCGCTCGCCGAACGACCAGGAGGCTGCGATCATGCAGGCGATGGCGAACGGGTATCGCGCGAAGCTGCTCGGCAATCGGACCCAGGCGATCGCCGCGCGGAAACAATATGAGGCGCTGGTGACGCGGTATCCGCGTAACGCCGAGGCGCAGGCCGCGCTGGGGGCGTGGCACGTCGGTGTGATCGCGAAGCTCGGGCGGTTCGTCGGGCGCGCGGTCGCGGGCGCGCAGAAGGCCACCGGGTTCGAGGCGCTCGACAAATCGGTGGCGCTGGGCGGCAACCGGGCGATGTTCGCGGGGCTGGCGGGGTTGTTGCGGCTGGAGCTGGATCCGAACGACGCGCGGGGACGCGCGCTGGTCGAGACGGCGAGCAAGGCGCCGACGCCGACCGCGATCGACGGATTCATGCGAAGGGCCGCGACGGCGGTGCTGGTCCCGCTGCATGCCGGCGATGCGAATGCGACGAAGGCGATGGCGGATAAGCTGCTGCCGTTCGGGCAGTTCGAGGCGGGGTAAGGCTCGCCCGTCGAGATCAGGACCCTTGTGTTCCCCCCCGCGGAGGCGGGGGCCCAGGGTCTCAAGTGATGGCGTTCGAGATCCTGGACCCCCGCCTCCGCGGGGGAACGGCTAGCTCTTTGGGTAGCGCTTGGCCAACATCGCGAACGATGCTCTGAGGGCATAGGCCTCGCCGCCCTTTGGTCGACCTGGCTTGGTGGATGGCCGCCATGCGAACACGTCGAGATGCGCCCAGGCCGTGTCCTTCGGCACGAACCGGCGGAGGAACAAGGCGGCGGTGATCGCGCCCGCGAAACCGCCATCGGGTGCGTTGACCATGTCGGCGATGTCCGACTTCAACATCTCGTCATAGCCGTTCCAGAGCGGCAGGCGCCACATCTGATCGTTCTGTTCCAACCCGGCAGCGAGCAGGTCCGCCGCGAGCGCTTCGTCGTCGGTGAACATTGGCGGCAGGTCGGGGCCGAGCGCGACGCGCGCCGCGCCGGTCAGCGTGGCGAAGTCGAGGATCAACTCCGGATTGCTCTCGCCCGCCTTGGTCAGCGCGTCGCCGAGGATGAGGCGGCCTTCGGCATCGGTGTTGGTGTTCTCGACCGTCAGGCCTTTGCGCGTGGCGAGCACGTCGCCGGGGCGGAAGGCGTTGCCGGCGATCGCGTTTTCGACCGCGGGGATCAGAAGGTGGAGGCGGACTGGAAGCTTGGCCGCCATCACTAGGTTTGCCAGAGCCAGCGCGTGCGCGGCGCCACCCATGTCCTTCTTCATCAGCCGCATGCCGGCGGATGGCTTGATGTCGAGGCCGCCAGTGTCGAAGGTGACGCCCTTGCCGACCAGCGCGATGCGGGGGTGCGACGGGTCGCCCCATGCGAGTTCGATCAGCCGCGGTGCGCGGTCCCGGCTCGCCGCTTGTCCGACCGCGTGGATCATCGGATAGCCGCTCGCGAGCGCATCGCCGCGCGTGGTCGTGACGGTCGCACCGTGGCGCTTGGCAAGCGTCTCGGCGGCGGCTTCGAGATCCGCGGGGCCCATGTCGGACGCCCCGGTGTTGACGAGATCGCGGACGAGCGCGGTGGCTTCGGCGAGGCGGACCGTCTCGTCGATATGCGCGGCGTCGGCGGTCAGGAGCACGCGCGGGCCGGTCGCATCGGGCTTCACGTACCGCGTGAATTGGTGCTGGGCGAGCATCCAGCCTAGCCCGGCTGCACCGACCGGGCCTTCTGCGAGGCGATAGCTCCCGGCCGGCAGCGAAGCGCCGAGCGAGGCGATCCGCCACGGCGACGTGACCGCCTCGTTGCAGACCAGCAGCATCGACCAGTCGTCGGCCGTCTCGCCCGGCAGGACCGCGCGGTCACCCGCCTTGCCGGTCAGCCGGTGCGAGGCGACCGTCGTGCGGATGCGCTGCGACTGCTTGGCGAGCCAGCCTTCATACGCATCGGGGTGGACGACGTGGATCGACCGCGCAGGCTGGCCGCGGTCGGGTTGGAGCATCGAAGCGAAATCGATCATTGTGCTTGCCATTTAAGAAGAGGGCGCCACCAAAAGTTGTTCGTACCGGCCGTTCGCGCCCGGCTCGGCATAGGTGCTGAGCGAAAGCGCGCGGTCGGGATAGGTGATGCGGTAGGTGCGGTTGACGAAGCCGCCGCGCAAGCGGGTCTTGCCGGTTTGTGCGAACGCGGTGGGTTCGCCGAGCGCGCTCAGACTCGTCTTGTAGTCGGCGAGCGCGACCGGCTTGAAGTAATAGTTGGCGTCTTCGGTCAGCCCCTTGCGGTCGAGCGTGCCGGTGCGGAGCTGGTCGTAGACGGTGCGGGCTCTCGCGAGCGCGGCGGTGTCCTCGGCATTCGCGGGCGCGGCCGGCAGCACGATCTTGGCGACCCCGGCGGCGATGCGACCCGTTGCGTCGCTGAACCAGCTGTTGGTGAGGACGACGATGGCGGCCTTGTCGTCGGGGTAGACGGTGTTTTCGGACAGGAAGCCGACCGCTTCACCGCTGTGTTCGACGTAGCGGCGGCCGTTCGCTGCGCCAGTAAAAACACCGAGGCCGTAGCCGTTGCTCGATCCGTCGGCGAGCTTGACGGGCGTTTCCTGCGCGGCCCAGTCGTCGGCGGGGAGCGTGGTGCGGTTGAGACGCGCGACGTCCCATTTGGCGAGGTCTTCGGCGCTCATCGACAGTTCGCCGGCGGCGTAGAGCCAGCCGTCCGCGCTGGGTGTTTCGGGGCGAACCGGGCCGAGCGCGAACCGGCCATAGCCTTGCGGGAAAGCCTTGCCGATCGCCTTGTCCTGGTCGAGCGCGCGGATATCGAGCGGCTTGAAGACGCGTTGCTGGAGGAAGGTGAGCAGCGGCTGTTTGGCGACCTTCTCGACGATCATCCCGGCGACGACATAGCCCGTGTTCGAATATTGCCACTGCGTGCCGGGCTGGAAATCGAGCGGCTTCTTCGCCCAGCGGTCGACGATCTGTTGCGGCGTGACGGGATGCGCCATCGCGGCGAAGCTGTAGTCCTGCGGCCAGTAATCCTGCAGGCCGGAGGTGTGGCTGAGCAACTGGCGGATCGTGATGCGGTCGCCGTCGGTGATGCCGGGGATGTACTTCGCGACGGTGTCGTCGAGCGACAGCTTGCCTTCGTCCTCGAGCAGCAGGACCGCGGCGGCGGTGAACTGCTTGGAGATCGAGGCGATCTGGTAGGGGAGCTTCGGGTCGGCGGTGGCGATCGCTTCGGACGGTTTGCCGTACGCCTTGGCGAACACGACCCGCCCGCCGCGCACCACCGCGATCGACGCGGATGGGACGCCGGTATCGCCGAGCGCGCCGGTGACCAGCGTGTCGATCTGCGCGGCCTCGGTGGAGGTGAGCGATTGCGCGAGGGCGGGGGCCGGCAGCAGCGCGGCGACGGCAAGAAGGCGGGTCAACATCCCCGCAACGAAGCAGAACCGGCGAGGCGGCGCAACGCCGCGATATTAATTACGCGTCGGTTGAGGGGGTTAGACTAGCGCAGAGATAGTGACGGAACACGGATCGTTACAGCGACGTTTCAATGCGGGGCCGGGAGCCTGTCACTTCCGAGGGGACTTACTAATGTTGTACACCATCGCCGTCATCCTGCTGATCCTCTGGCTGGCCGGTTTCGCGTTCCATATCGCCGGCGGACTTATCCACATCCTGCTGGTCGTCGCGGTCGTCGTGGTCCTGATCAAGCTGTTCACCGGCCGCAGCGTCGTGTGAACCCCGCGCTCCGCCTTGTCGATTAGACTTTGACAGAGCGGAGCGCAGAATTTGCCGATCTTTATCGGCTGCCGATGCGGATAGCCAATTTCCTCCAAAGTTTACGTCGCTCTTCACCAAGATTTGGCGCCGATCTGAACCAATCCTTGATTGCAGGGTGTGTCGAACGTGCAATGATGAGCCCGAGGTCGATATCGCGGTGCTGCGATGATGTCGACTGGAGGGGGTATCATGATGTACGCCTATCTTGTGATGGTCGGTTGGTGCGGGACGAGATGGCCGGGGTGGTGGTGGCCGCATCCGCATCCAGGGCCCGATCCAGAGCCTTGGTCGGATCTCGTGTCGGGGCTGATCGGTATGGCTGGCGGCATCATCGCCGTCGGCCTGTTCCGCGGGCTGTTGCCCGAAGGATTGACGGCCGTCACCACCACAGCCTTGCTCGGCGGCTTGTTCGCATCGTCTGCTGCAACGTCGTTGGGAAAACTTCGAAAAACTGGCGTGCGAGGCTGAGATCGGAAACGGCGTGGGACTGAGGTCGTCGGCCGAGCACGGTGTGCGTTGGCGACGTGACCCGTGGCGGGGTTTCCGTGACGGGGTTTCCGTGACGGGGTTTCCGTGACGGGGTTTCCGTGACGGGGTTTCCGTGACGGGGTTTCCGTGACGGGGTTTCCGTGACGGGGTTTCCGTGACGGGGCTTCCGTAAACGGGGCTCCTGTGACGGGGCTTCCGTGATGAGACTTCCGTGACGGGGCTTCCATTTGGGAACCTTGCCGTCACATCCGTCATTCCGCGGACCGACTGCGACCCGCCCGCAGAACGTTCAAGCCGGGAATTTTCCGGTGGTGACGACGTCGGTTCCGATGCGGAGAGTTCAGACGGGCACGCCGTACAGGTCGTGGTCGTCGGCGTCTTCGATCGTGACCGGGACGATGTCGCCTACCGTCAGGTGGCCGGCGTCGCGCAGGAAGACTTCGCCGTCGATCTCGGGCGCATCCGCCTTTGAACGGCCGGTTGCGCCTTCTTCGTCGACCTCATCGATGATCACGTCGAGCGTGCGGCCGATCTTGGCCTGCAACTTGGCCGCGGAGATTGCCGCGGTCTTTTCCATGATGCGGGCGTAGCGCTCTTCCTTGAGCTCTTCGGGCACGTGGTCGGGGAGCAGGTTCGCCGCAGCGCCTTCGACCGGCTCAAAGCGGAACGCGCCGACACGGTCGAGCTGTGCTTCGTCGAGCCAGTCTAGCAGATACTGGAAATCCTCCTCGGTCTCGCCGGGGAAGCCGACGACGAAGGTCGAGCGGATCGTGATGTCGGGCGCGATGGTCCGCCAGTTATGGATGCGCTGGAGCACTTTCGCATCGTTGCCGGGACGCTTCATCCGGCGCAGCACCGACGGCGCGGCGTGCTGGAAAGGGATGTCGAGATACGGCAGCACGAGGCCCTCCTCCATCAGCGGGATGACGTGGTCGACGTGGGGGTATGGGTAGACGTAGTGGAGGCGCACCCACCCTCCAACTGGGGCGGCGATCTTGCCGAGTTCGCGCGACAGGTCGGTCATGTGTGCGCGGACGTCTCGGGCTTCGTTACGGGACATCGGGCCGCCGGGCTTCACCGGCCAGCTGGCGTGGCGCAGGTCTACGCCGTACGCCGAGGTGTCCTGGCTGATGACCAGCAATTCCTTGGTACCTGCTTCGACCAGCTTTTCCGCCTCGCGCAGAATCGCGTCGGGGCGGCGGCTGACGAGGTCGCCGCGCAACGACGGGATGATGCAGAACGAGCAGCGGTGGTTGCAGCCCTCGGAGATCTTCAGATAGCTGTAGTGGCGCGGGGTCAGCTTCAGGCCGGCGTCGGGGATCAGGTTGAGGAATGCGGACGGCGGCATCGGTGCTGCCTCGTGCACGGCGCCGACGACCTGCTCGTATTCGTGCGCGCCGGTGATCGCGAGCACCTGCGGGAAGCGTGCGCGGATCGCGTCGGCTTCCTTGCCCATGCAACCGGTAACGATGACGCGGCCGTTCTCGGCGATGGCTTCGCCGATCGCCTCGAGGCTTTCCTCCTTGGCGGAATCGAGGAAGCCGCAGGTGTTGACCAGCACGATGTCGGCGCCGGCATAGTCCGGCGACATCTGATAGCCGTCGCCGCGGAGCTGGGTGAGGATCCGCTCGCTGTCGACGAGGTTCTTCGGACAGCCGAGCGAGACCATGCCGATCTTCGGCGGGGAGGGGAGTGTTGTTGCCATGAAGCCCGCGCACATAGGCGCAAAGTTCGGTTTTTTCTAGGCGGCGGAAAATGCATCATCCAAGAGGGGGCGCCATGGGTGGGCAGATTGCGCGGGAAGGAACCGATATGCTGGCGATTGGACTGATGTCGGGGACGTCGCTCGACGGAATCGATGCCGCGTTGATCGAGACCGACGGCGAGGCGTTCGTGCGACCGATCGCGTTTCGCGGCGAGCCCTATTCGGATGCGGCGCGGGCGGAACTGGCCGAGGCGACCCGCATGGCGCTGACGTTCGACAAGCCACGCGCGAGTCCGCCGGTGGTTGCCGCGGGCGAGCTGATTACGCGCGCGCATGTGTTTGCGGTTCATAAGCTCCTTGCCGACGCCGGGGTAGCGGCCGCGGAGGTCGACGTTATCGGTTTTCACGGGCAGACGATCGCGCATCGGCCCGACCGGCGCTGGACGTGGCAGATCGGCGACGGGGCGGCGGTGGCGCGGGCTACCGGGATCACGACGGTGTCGGATTTTCGGTCGGCGGATGTCGCGGCTGGCGGGCAGGGGGCGCCGTTGCTGCCGGTGTATCATGCGGCGCTGGCGGCGGGGCTCGAGGGGCCGATTGCGGTGCTGAACCTTGGTGGGGTGGGGAACATCACCTTCATTCCGGGCGGGCTCGACATGCATGATTCGCGGGAGATGTCGCCGGAGCGGGCGCAGATGATGGACCGCGACGGGCTGGTGGCGTTCGATACCGGACCGGCGAATGGGTTGATCGACAGCTGGGTCGAGGCGGAGACTGGCGCGCGGTACGATGCCGGGGGGGCGCTGGCGGCGTCCGGGCGTGTGGATGAGACCGTGTTGACGGCCATGCTCGATCATCCGTTTTTCGATGCTCCGCCGCCTAAGTCGCTCGATCGGAATGATTTCACGATCCAGCCGGCGCGGGGGTTGTCGGCGGCCGATGGGGCGACGACGTTGACCGCGTTTACGGCGGCGACGGTAGCGGAGGCTTTGCGGCATCTGCCGGCGCGGCCTGTCCGGTTGCTGGTGGCGGGGGGTGGACGGCACAATCCGACGATGCTGGCGATGATTGCCAAACGGACCGGGTTGGTCCCGGAGCCGACGGATGGTCTCGGGTGGAACGGCGATGCGCTGGAGGCCGAGGGGTTCGCGTATATGGCGGTGCGGACGCTGAAGGGGCTGGCGATCAGTTTTCCGGGGACGACCGGCGTTCCGGTGGCGATGGCTGGTGGGGTCGTGGACCGGGTTTAGTTTGCCCGCCGGTGCGTAAAAGTTTGTTCTCCCGCGAAGACGGGAGCCCAGACTGGGCTCCCGCCTTCGCGGGAGAACAAGGGGGTGGGGGGCGCCGCTTGGGTCACTCGCACCCGCTCCCCACCTCACACGTTTACCCTTAGTTACTACCACCCCGGCGGAGGCCGGGGCCCAATTGGAAAGGTTGCAGTAACGAAGCGCGCGCTCAGTTAGCGACGTCCCCCAATTGGGCCCCGGCCTTCGCCGGGGTGGTTTGGAGGGTGGGGGCGGCGGCGTTGTATCAGTGCGGCTTCTTCGCCTTGGCAGGCTTCTTCGGCTCGGGCTTCTTCGGCGGCGCCTTCTTCTCCGCCGCATCCTTAGCGCGCAACGCCGGCGCCGCGATCGCCGCTGCGATCCCCGCAATCATCGTCGCGCCAACCGCGATCGCGGTCTTTGGGTGCGACTTCACCGCATCCGTTGCCGTCGCGAGGCCAGCCTTCGCCGCATCGGTCGCGTCCTCGACCCAGTCGCTCTTCGCTGCCGTCTTCTTTGCCTTAGGCTTCGGCTTGTGGTCGTCGTCGTGATGAACCTTGGCGTGCGGCATGGCGGAGTTGGGGATCGACGACATAGGGCGTTCCTTCGGTAGAGGATGATGCATATCAACCGACCGCCTCCGTGACGGTTCCGTTACGGTACGCCGCCTACCGCACCAAACTCACCGTTTGCGGGTCAATTCGCGCATCGCATCGTCAAGCCCGGCGAGGCTCAGCGGGTACATGCGGTCGGTCATCAGCTCGCGGATGATGCGGACCGATTGCGAATAGCCCCATTGCGCCTCGGCCACGGGGTTCAGCCATGCCGCCGCCGGATAGGTGTTGGTCAGCCGCTGCATCCACACCGCGCCCGGCTCCTCGTTGAAATGCTCGACCGAGCCGCCGGGATGGGTGATTTCGTACGGGCTCATCGACGCGTCGCCGACGAAGATCAGCTTGTAGTCATGGCCGTATTTGTGGAGCAGGTCCCACATCGGCGTGCGCTCGGCAAAGCGGCGCGTATTGTCCTTCCACACGCCTTCGTACGGGCAGTTGTGGAAGTAGAAAAATTCGAGGTTCTTGAACTCGGTCGTCGCGGCGGAGAACAGTTCCTCGCAGAGCTTGACGAACGGGTCCATCGAGCCGCCGACGTCGAGGAACAGCAGCAGCTTCACCGCATTGCGGCGCTCGGCGCGCATGACGATGTCGAGATAGCCCTGGCGCGCGGTGCCGGCGATCGTGCCGTCGATGTCGAGTTCGTCGGCGGCACCGTCGCGCGCGAAGCGGCGCAGGCGGCGGAGTGCCACCTTGATGTTGCGGGTGCCGAGTTCCCTGGTGTTGTCGAGGTTGCGGAACTCGCGCTGGTCCCAGACTTTCAGCGCGCGCTTGTGCGTGCTTTCGCCGCCGATGCGGACGCCTTCGGGGTTGTAGCCGCCGTTGCCGTACGGGCTCGTGCCGCCGGTGCCGACCCATTTGCTGCCGCCCTGGTGGCGTTCCTTCTGCTCCTCGAGGCGTTTCTTGAGCGTCTCCATGATCTCGTCCCACGAGCCGAGCGACTTGATCGCCGCCATTTCCTCGGGGGTCAGGAATTTCTCGGCGACCGCCTTCAGCCAGTCCTCGGGGACTTCGCCGGGGGCCGTGCCGTAGCTGGTGGCGATGCCGCGGAAGACCTTGGCAAAGACCTGGTCGAACTTGTCGAGCAGCCCCTCGTCCTTCACGTAGACCGCGCGGGAGAGGTAGTAGAAATCCTCCGGCGTCCGCTCGATCACCTCGGCGTCGAGCGCCTCGAGCAGGATGAGGTGCTCCTTGAGGCTGGCGGGAATGCCGGCGCTGCGGAGTTCGTCGAGGAAGTTCAGGAACATGAGGTCACTCCGTCACTTGGCCGCGGCGATCGGCAGTTCGATCGCGCTGGGCTGCGCGGCCGAGTGGAAGACGCTGATCGTGGCCTTGCGGTAGTCGGCGGGCTTGGCGTCGAAGATGTTGGGGACGTAGGTCTGCGGGTTGCGGTCGTAGAGCGGGAACCAGCTCGACTGGACCTGGACCATGATGCGGTGGCCGGGGAGGAAGACGTGGTTGGCGTTGGGTAGCACGACGCGGAAATGCGTGGGCTGGCCGGCGACGATCGGGGTCGGCTTGTCGAACCCGTCGCGGTAGCGGCCGCGCAGAATGTCCATCGACACGGCGAGCTGGTAGCCGCCCATCTCGGGCTTGTCGGAATATTCGGCGGGGTAGACGTCGATCAGCTTCACGACGAAATCGCCGTCGGTGCCGGTGGTGCTGGCGATTAGGTCGGCGACGGGCGCGCCGGCGATCGCGACCGGGCTGGTCAGCGGCGGCGTCTGGTAGGTCAGGACGTCGGTGCGGTCGGAGAACGGGCGCTGGTCGTCGACCAGCCATTGCCGCCACGTCGAGCCGGTCGCGTAAGTCGGGCGGATCGGGCGGAGGCGGTAGGGGATCGGCTTGGCGGGGTCTGAAATGTAGTCGTCGTGGCCGTCCTGTGCGGGGGCGGTGGCGCCGAGGCCGCTGGCGGGCTGGAAATAGAGTTTCTGCGTGGCGGTCGAGTTCGGCCAGCCCGCGAGCGTCTGCCACTGGTTCGTGCCGGTCTGGAACGCGGTGACGGGGGCGAGGGGTGCGGGCTGGGCGCCGGACTTCAGCGCGCCGTCCAGGAACGGGAGCAGGACGTTCTTGCGGAACCAGAGCGCGGTGTCGGCATCGAAGCGGATCGCGCCGAGCGTGGAGCCGTCGCCGTTCGCGCCGCCGTGCGCCCAGGGGCCGAGCGCGAGGTGGTTGACGTGGTTGGGGTCAACCTTCGACACCGCCTCATACGCCGCGACGGCGCCGTAGATGTCCTCCTGGTCCCATTGGCTGGCGACCCAGAGCGTCTGCACGGTCTGCGGCTGCTTGGGCAGGATCGTCTCGAGCGCCTGGCCCTGCCAGAACGCGTCGTACGCGGGGTGATCGTGCAGGCGCTGGACGAACGGGAGCTGCGCGAGCCCGCGGCTCTTGACGAAGTCGCTGGCCGAACCGGCGCGGAGGAACGTGTCGTAATCGTCGTAGGCGTCGCGCCAGAGGTCGCCGGCTTCGCCTTTCGCCGCGTCCTGGCTGTAGTAATAATCATAGCCGACCTGGCGGAACGCGCCGCCGTGGAAGTCGTCGTCGCCCTTCCACGTGTTGATCACCGGGTTCATCGGCACCGCGGCCTTCAGCGCGGGGTGCGGGTTCACCAGCGCCATCGCCGCCATCATGCCGTCGTAGCTGGTGCCGATGATGCCGACGCGGCCGTTGCTGTTCTTCAGGTTCTTCACCAGCCAGTCGATCGTATCGTAGGCGTCGGTGGAATGATCGACCTTGGTTGTGTTGAGCGGGCCGATCAGCGGGCGTTCGTTGATATAGGCGCCGTTCGAGCCGTTCTTGCCGCGGACGTCCTCGAACACGCGGATATAGCCGGCGTCGAAGAACATCGCGTCGGACGCCCGCAGGGTCATCGCGCCGCTGGAACTCGACGACCGGCTGGCGCTGCTTTCGGCGTTGTAGGGGGTGCGCTGAAGCAGGATAGGGGCGTCGGTGAGGCCCTTGCGCTGGACGATGACCGCGTGGAGCGTGACGCCGTCGCGCATCTTGATGTCGACCTCGCGGCGGTCGAAGTCGAAGCTGGCATTGGCGGGGACGAACTTGGTTGGGATGTCGCCGCCGGGCTGCGGCGCCTTTTCCTTCTGCGCGGATATCGCGGAGGGTGCCGACGTGGCGAGCAGGGCCAGCGTGATCGTCGTAAGAGCCTTGAACCGCATCGTTATCCTCACCGTCTTGTTGAAGACGCTGGTGGCACGGTTCCTGGGGTAACGGCAACTCCACTCGCGTCGTCATCCTGACGAAAGTCAGGACCCAGGGTTACGGGCGGTGCGGGTCTTGGCTCTGTGTCCTGACTTTCGTCAGGATGACGGGCCGAGCGTTATCGCCCGATCGGCTTGCCGCTCACCGGGACGTAGGCGTCGATCAGTGCGCCGACGTAGTCGGGGTTGCGGCTGGTGAGTTCGGGCGCGGCATGCGCTTTGCCGTAGATGAAGCCGTAGACCGGGTAGACGCCGCCGCCTAGGCCGTCGACGTCCTTGTACCAGACCTTCACGTCGCTCCAGTCGTTGCGCGGCGAGACGTCGAACAGCGTGACGTCCTGTTCGGCGTGGCCGCGCTCGCCGTTCTGGCGCGACCAGTTCGCGTGGGTGAGCATGACGACGCGCTTCTCGACCACCCGGCTGACCACTGCGACATGGCCCATCGGCAGGCGCGGGGTCTTGGCGAAGACGATCACCGCGCCCTCCTTCGGCTTGTGCGTGCGTTCGTACTTGCCGTCCGCCTGCTCCCACCAGGTCCAGGCGTTGCCGTAGATCTGGATACCCGACGCGGCGCGCGCGAACGGCACGCATTCACCGACATAATTGAGCAGCGAGCTGGCATTGGCGCTGGGAGCCGATGCGGTCAGGGCGATGGCAAGGAGCGTTCGGGGGAGGCGCTTCATGAGCAGACGGTATCAAGCGGCTGGTGACTGGTCGGTTGCGGCCTATGGTTAACACAGGGCTTCACCGCGTTTTTCAGGCAGGCCGGCGCGCGTAGAGCGCCCAGTCGACCCCGGACAGCGCGGCACGGCGGCGCACGACGATGCGCTGGTAGCGCGCGCCGCATCGCTCGATCGTCTGCGCGGCGGGGGCATCGTCGACCAGATCGCGGTGGACGAACATCGCGGCCGGGCAGTCGCTGACGATCCGCAGCGGATAGCGTGCCTCGGCCGCGGCGACGCGCAACGTCGCGATCGGACGCAGATGGTCGACCAGCACGCTGGCGCCGCGGGGAGCGATAGCCGCCATGCCGCTGATCGCCGCGCCGGTGTCGCCGCGACGGAGAGCGGCTTGCACCAGATCGTCGCGGACGCTGCCGAAGGTGACGGCGGCCAGAACGGCCAGAGCGACGATCTTGATCGGGCGGCGGCTTGCCAGGCCCTTGGCGACAAGGCTCGCGAGCATCAGCAGCAACGCGATCGACGACAGCAGGAAATAGCGCGGGATGCCGGTATTGCCGACGCGCAGCAGTGTGAGAACGAGCGGAAGCCCGAGGATCGCGGCGAGGTAGAGGACCGCTTTCGGGTCGCGTGTCCGTACGGCGAACGCCAGGGCTGCGACGATCGCGATCAGCACGACCGTGATCGCCGCTGGCGGCACGACAAGTCCGCCGAGCGTGGCCGCGACCATGATGCGGAGCGCGTCCCAAAGCTTGGGTGCCGAGAACGCGACGTAATCGCCGACCTGCATGCCCGTCGGACTTGCCGCGGCGGCGCCGAGCACGACGGCGAACACGCTGAACGCTGCGACCGCGCTTGGCAGGAAGAGGCGGATCGTGAGCGGGATCGCCCGGTCGGTGGAGTGTGTTCGCGCCAGCGTGACCATGACCCAGACACCCAGCGCGGCGAGCCCGAACACCATCGTCAGTTGCGCGAACAGCCCCAGGATCGCGAGTGCCCCCAAACGCCCTCTCGGCATCGAATAGACGGTAGGCGTTTCCAGCCAGCGCGCGATCAGCCAGATCGTGGTCATCAGCGCGAGCAGCATCGGCATGTAGCCGCGTGCCTCTGACCCGTAATTGACCATCATCGGCGACACCGCGAACACCAGCGCGGTAACCAACGCCTCGGTCGCGCCTCGCCTGGCGCCGATGGCCGCGGCCACGATGATGCTCGCGGTACCGCTGGCGATCGACAGCGCGCGCAACGCCATCGGCGCCGCGCCGTAGCCGCACAGCAGCATCCACAGGCTGTTGAGATGATGGTTATTGTCGTGGTTGATTGCGGTGAAGATGCCGAGCGGGGTCCGCGCGCGTTCTACCATCACCGCCGACCACGCCTCGTCGACCCATAGCCCGCCGCGGGCACTCCAGATCCTCAGGGCGAGTCCCAGGACGGTAATTGCGGCGAGCACGAGTGCCATGCGGAAGGTTCGCGGAGTGCGTCCGCCCGACCCTGTCGATCCTCCACCGTCAGGGGGACGTGGCAGGCGTAGGCTGACGGAGGGGGAGGTGAGAGGTAACATCGGTTTCGTGTCCTCCCCCTCCGTCGCGCATGGCGCCACCTCCCCCTTGCGGGGGAGGATCGCGCCGACCCTGAAGCCTATACGGCGATCGGGTTAAGGCCGTCCTTACCCCTGGTTCTTCTGCCGTTTCGCCATGAACGCGAGGCGCTCGAACAGCATGACGTCCTGCTCGTTCTTCAGCAGCGCGCCGTGGAGCGGCGGGATCGCCTTGGTCGGATCGCGGTTCTGCAGCACGTCGAGCGGCATGTCCTCGTGGAGGAGGAGCTTCAGCCAGTCGAGCAGCTCGCTGGTGCTCGGCTTCTTCTTCAGCCCCGGCACGTCGCGGACGTCGTAGAACAGGTCCATCGCCTTGCTGACGAGGATCTTCTGGATGCCTGGAAAATGGACGTCGACGATCGCCTGCATCGTGCCGCGATCGGGGAACTTGATATAGTGGAAGAAACACCGGCGCAGGAACGCGTCGGGCAGTTCCTTCTCGTTGTTGCTGGTGATGATGACGATCGGGCGCTCGACCGCGCGGACGGTCTCCTTGGTCTCGTAGACGTGGAATTCCATCCGGTCGAGTTCCTGCAACAGGTCGTTGGGAAACTCGATATCGGCCTTGTCGATCTCGTCGATCAGCAGGACGGGCGGGGCGGGTTGCGTGAACGCCTCCCACAGCTTGCCCTTGCGGATATAGTTGCCGATGTCGTGGACGCGCGCGTCGCCGAGCTGGCCGTCGCGAAGCCGAGCGACCGCGTCGTATTCGTATAGGCCCTGCTGCGCCTTGGTGGTCGACTTGATGTTCCACTCGATCAGCGGCGCGCCCAAGGCCTTGGCGATCTCGTAGGCGAGGACGGTCTTGCCGGTGCCGGGTTCGCCCTTGATCAGCAGCGGGCGGCGCAGCGTCACGGCCGCGTTGACCGCGACCTTCAGGTCGTCGGTCGCGACGTAGCTTTGGGTGCCCTCGAAGCGCTTCATGCGATGTCCCGTCCGGTTCTGAATACCGGGTATGGATAGAGGCGAAGCGTCGTTCAGTGCAAGCGCGTTACAGATCGCCGCGGGCACTCGCGCGGGCTTCGAGCAGCGCCCACAGACCACGATGCTGCGCGAACAGCTGTTGCCCGCCGAACAGGATCGCGCGTTGACCGCCGGGGATCGCGCCGAGCGTCGCAATGAGCGCGCCTGTGTCGCTGTCGGCGGGTAGCGTCGGTGTCGGCACCGCAACCCCGAACCGCTCCGCCGCGACATCCAGGACGCCGCGGATCGCCTGCCAGTCGTAGACCAACGCCGCACTCGCGCCGGTCGCGCAGCCGCGGCGCTCGGAGCGCGCGAGCATGTCGAGCGCATGGCGTTCGCCGACCAGCGCGCTTTCGCTCTCGGCTTGGCCCGGCGTCGACGGCAGCGGACCGACCGCCGCAGTCAGCCGCGCGAGATAGGTGCGCTCGTCGGCGAACCCGGCGGTGGCGGCGGTCAGCCACTCGGTCGCTTCGGGTTGCACGGCACACGCCAGCACCTCGCCGATCAGGCCGGGGTGATCGCCGTGCACCGCACACAGCGCATGGACCGCATCGGCGAGGTTGCGCTGGCCGGGGGCGCCGGTGATCAGCCGGGTATAATAGGGATGCGCGGCGCTGCCGTCGGTCTCGGCCAGGCGCACGAGCGCCTCCCATGCGTTGAGCTCCCCGACACTGGTCGCCGCGTTCGAAAACATCTTATCCCGGTCGTGTTGTACCGCCGATCGACAGGCCTGCGGCAATGCTCTTGACGGACGCTTTAGGCGAAGACCGTAAAGATGCGGTGTATGACGGGGCGGGAGAGGGGTTTCGTGACGGGCGGAGGCACACTGCGCCCGGGCGGACCATTTAAGAACGGGTTGATAGCGGGCAATCTTCGCCGATGCGGCCTTTACGCCGCGCCGCGCCCTCGCGATAACGCGCCACCGACGATCGTCGGGTCGCCGGGGACTGTCCGGCGGCATGATCCCACGGAGTCTACAGGATGCGCACATGGTTGCTCGGGCTTGCACTTGCTTCGGTCGGAACCGCCGCGATGGCCGCTGATCAGGTTACGCCCCCGGCCTCGCCGGCGACGGCTCCTGCCGCGCCCGCTGCTCCGGCACCAGCGCCCGCGCGCGCCGTCGAGGCCGCCAAGCCCGGCGACCTGACGATGGCGCGGGTGTTCGGCAATCCGGACCTGTCGGGGTCGCAGCCGAAAGCGGTCCGGCTGTCGCCCGACGGCACGCTGCTGACCTCGCTGCGCAATCGCGACGATGAGAAGGAGCGGTTCGACCTGTGGGCGGTCGATACCGCGACCGGGCAGGCGCGGATGCTGGTCGATTCGAAGAAGGTCGGCAGCGGCGCGGAACTGACCGAGGCCGAGAAGATGCAGCGCGAGCGCGCGCGGATCGGCGGCCAGAAGGGCATCGTCGCGTATGACTGGGCACCCGATGGCAAGTCGATCCTCGTCCCGCTCGACGGCGACCTGTATCTCGCCACGCTCGACGGCAAGGTCACGCGGCTGACCGACACGCCGGGTGGCGAACTGAACCCGGTGGTCAGCCCCAGGGGCGGCTTCGTCTCGTTCGTCCGCGACCAGAACGTCGTCGTCCAGCCGCTGAGTGGTGGCGCCGCGCGCGCCGTTACCACCGGTGGGGGCGGCACGGTGCATTTCGGCGAGGCGGAGTTCGTCGCGCAGGAGGAAATGCACCGCGATACCGGCTATTGGTGGTCGCCCGACGAGCAGCATATCGCGGTCGAGCGATTCGACGAGGCGCCGGTCCATGTCGCCACGCGCGCGTCGATCGGCGCTACGGGCACCAAGGTGTACGAGCAGCGTTACCCCGCGGCCGGCACGCCCAACGTGCTGGTCGACCTTTACATCATGAAGCCCGATGGCTCGGGGCAGGTGAAGGTCGATCTCGGCACCAACCGCGACATCTATCTCGCGCGCGTCGACTGGACGCCCGATGGCCGGATGCTGCTGGTGCAGCGCCAGAGCCGCGACCAGAAGCTGCTGGAGATGCTCCGCGTCGATCCGGCGACGGGCAAGTCGACGATCCTGTTCACCGAGAAATCGGGCGTGAAGAGCTGGCTCAATCTGTCCGACGCCTACCGGGTGCTGAAGGACGGCAGCCTTATCTGGCGGTCGGAGCGCAGCGGCTACGGTCATCTCTACCGGTTCGCGTTGGGCAAGTGGACGCAGCTCACCAAGGGCGACTGGGTCGTCACCGATCTGGTCGGCGTCGATGAAGGAAAGGGACGCGTCTTCTTCCTCGGCAACAAGGACGACGTGCTCGAACAGCAGCTCTATTCGGTCGACGTCGCCAAGCCCAATGCGATCACCAAGCTGACCGAAGCGGGCTGGTGGAACAGCGCGACGATGGACGCGGCCGCCAGCCGCCTGATCATCTCGCGCTCGAACTCGAAACAGCCGACCCAGGTGTATCTGGCCGACGCGACCGGCAAGCGGTTGTCGTGGATCAACGAGAATGCGGTGGTCGAGGGGCATCCTTACTATCCGTATCTGGCAAGCCACCAGGAGACCAAGTTCGGGACGCTGAAGGCGAAGAACGGCATGACGCTCTACTGGGAGATGATCACGCCGCCGTTGGAGCCGGGCAAGAAATACCCGGTGTTCTTCGAACATTACGGCGGGCCCGGTACCGGCCAGGTCGTCACGCGCGGCTGGCAGGGCGCGTTGCCGCAATATCTGGTCGATCGCGGCTACATCTATTTCAAGATCGACAACCGCGGTTCGTACAATCGCGGCCGCGCGTTCGAGAACCAGATCTATCACGCGATGGGGACGGTCGAGGTCGAGGACCAGCTGACCGGCGCGAATTACCTGAAGTCGCTGCCGTTCGTCGAGCCGAGCAAGATCGCGACCTATGGCTGGTCTTATGGCGGCTATATGTCGCTGAAGATGCTGGAGAAGACGCCGGGCGTGTATGCCGCCGCTGTGTCTGGCGCGCCGGTTACCGACTGGCAGCTGTACGACACGCATTATACCGAGCGCTATCTCGGCGATCCGGCGACCGACCCGGCGAGCTATTCGACGTCGGCGGCGGTCGAGGAGGCGAACAAGATCGTCGATCCGCTGCTGCTGATCCACGGCATGGCCGACGACAACGTGTTCCTCGACAATTCGACCAAGGTGGCGGCGCGGATGCAGGCGACGGATACGCCGTTCGAGATGATGTTCTACCCCGGCTACACGCACCGCGTGGCGGGGCCGGGGATCAGCGAGCATGTCTGGGGGACGATCCTGAACTTCCTCGACCGGACGGTGAAGGACAAGCCGGTGCCCGAGGCCACGCCGGCGTCGGCGTCGGTTAAGTAACTAACGTGCGGTTCGTCGAGACGTTTCACCTGTGGCCGTTCCTCGACACGCTGGTGAGCTATATCGCCGCGTTCGTCTTCGGGACGCTGATCGGGGCGGAGCGACAATATCGCCAGCGGACCGCGGGGCTGCGCACGAACACGCTGGTCGCGCTGGGATCGGCGGCGTTCGTCGATCTCGGGCAGCGGCTGGGCGGGGACATCGAGTCGATCCGGATCATCGCCTATGTCGTGTCGGGGATCGGCTTCCTCGGCGCCGGCGTGATCATGAAGGAGGGGATGAACGTCCGCGGTCTCAACACCGCGGCGACCCTGTGGTGCTCGGCCGCGGTCGGCGCGTGCGCGGGCAGCGACATGATCGCGGAGGCGGGGTTGCTGACGTTCGTCGTGCTGCTGGCGAACACCGCGCTGCGGCCGCTGGTCGACGGCATCAATCGCATCCCGACCGACGGCCGGACGATCGAGGCCACCTACAGCGTGATGGTGACTGCGGCGGCGGCGGATGCCGGGCCGATCGGCGATCTGGTGGTGGAGCATCTGGAGGCCGCGCAATTGCAGGTGGCGGAGCTGGACGTGACCGAGCGGGGCGAGGACCGGGTGGAGATTTCCGCGACGCTGGTGGCGACGAACGTGCCGGCCGGGGAGCTGGATGCGATCACAGATCATCTGGCGAAGGTGCACCGGGTCGAGCATGCGACGTGGCAGGCGCGGACGCACGACTGAGGGGGTGTAGATGTGCACCTTCCCCAGCCACCACCCCGGCGAAGGCCGGGGCCCAATTGGGAAACGTCGCTAACTGAGCGCCGTTTTCCGTTACTGCGACCTTTCCAATTGGGCCCCGGCCTTCGCCGGGGTGGTGGCTGGGGTGGTAGTGGAGAACAAGAGGGCGGGTGACCTCGGTCAAACGCTACGGTCTCCCAAACCCCCTCTATCCGCGCAACAAGCCGAAAGCCGTTGGACCTGCCCGCGCAACGTCGGTAGTGCGCGGCCAAGTCCAATCGGAGTGACAACATGGGTTATCGGGTGGTGGTCGCGGGCGCGACCGGCAATGTCGGGCGCGAAATGCTCAATATCCTGGCGGAGCGCGAGTTTCCCGCCGACGAGATCGCCTGCGTCGCATCGTCGCGCAGCCAGGGGTTGATGGTCGACTACGGCGACACCGGCAAGCAGATCAAATGCCAGAACATCGAGCATTTCGACTGGAACGGCTGGGACATGGCGCTGTTCGCGATCGGCTCCGAGGGCACCGCGGTCTACGCGCCGATCGCTGCCGCCGCCGGTTGCGTCGTGATCGACAATTCGTCGCTCTACCGGATGGACCCCGACGTGCCGCTGATCGTGCCCGAGGTGAACCCCGAGGCGATCGACGGCTACAAGGCGCGCAACATCATCGCCAACCCGAACTGCTCGACCGCGCAGATGGTCGTCGCGTTGAAGCCGCTGCACGATGCCGCGGTGATCAAGCGCGTCGTCGTCTCGACCTACCAGTCGGTCTCCGGCGCGGGCAAGGCGGGGATGGACGAGCTGTTCGAGCAGAGCCGCAACATCTTCGTCGGCGATCCCGCCGAGCCCAAGAAGTTCACCAAGCAGATCGCCTTCAACGTGATCCCGCACATCGACAGTTTCCTCGACGACGGCTCGACCAAGGAAGAGTGGAAGATGGTCGTCGAGACCAAGAAGATCCTCGACAAGAAGATCAAGGTCACCGCGACCTGCGTCCGCGTGCCCGTGTTCGTCGGTCATTCGGAAGCGATCAATATCGAGTTCGAGAACGAGATCTCGGCCGAGGAGGCGCAGACCATCCTCCGCGAGGCGCCCGGCATCATGCTGGTCGATAAGCGCGAGGACGGCGGCTACATCACCCCGATCGAGTGCGTCGGCGACTTCGCGACGTATATCAGCCGCGTGCGCGAGGATCCGACCGTCGAGAACGGTCTGAACCTGTGGTGCGTCAGCGACAACCTCCGCAAGGGGGCGGCGCTGAACGCGGTACAGATCGCCGAACTGCTCGGTCGCCGGCATCTGCAGAAGGCCTGAACCCGCGGGGTGATTCGCCCCGATACCATCCGCTTCGACTCGCTGGACCGCGTCGCCATTCCGAATGGCGACGCGGTTTTTCGGTGTTTGGCGCAGGCGCGAAATTATTTGATGTTCGCCGGTTGGGCATTTGATCCATTTTGGTAATCGATCGTAGCTCGAGACTTATTTCATTTCGGTTCGATCTAAAGCCTAGTCTACCAGCAAGAAATCAAAATCAATGTACCTGAGGCTGATCATGTTTAGTTAATTCACATGATTACATAACCAAACTGAACAAGAAATTATATTCTGTTCAATTCATTACGGTGAAAAACCGCTTTTATTGAGTAACCTGCTGTTAGGATTAGCAGGCCGAGGCTTCATGCGTTCGGGGATCGGGTCGGTAGTCGATCGGTACCCGGGAACGGTCAGACTGTATTTGCAGTCGCTTGTGGAGGGTATCGGGATGTCTATCGCGTTGGCTTGTCGGAATGCGTCGGAAGCACGGAATTCGGGCGGCACCACGCCCGGTCTGCACGAAACCGCCAGACCGCACCGCGACACCGGCATCCGGCGGCAGATTCGCGGCGGCGTGTCGCTGATCGGGCTGGCCGCCACCACCGTCCTCGCATCGCAGCCTGTTCATGCCCAGGTCGTCGCACCGCCGACCAATCTGGTCAGCGCCTGTTCGGGCGTCAGCCTGCCGCGATCCGTGGTGACCGACATCATGCGTCCCGTGATCAACGGCGTCGTCGATCCGATCCAGCAGACCGTCAACCCGATCCTGGGCAGCGTCACCGCAGTCATCTCCGTGCCGGCCATAGCGTTGCTGGTGCCGCCACTGACCGCGAGCAACCTGAACATCGATGCGACCGGCTTGTTGAACACCGCCGCGTCGGGCGCGCCGATCTCGCTGCGGGTCCTGAACACCAATGGTACGATCGTCGGACCGGGGGATCGGTGCGACTCGCAGGCGGACGGCTTTTCGTTGACGAACCCCGCCGGTATCGCGATTGGCGGCAACAGGATCACCGGGCTCGGCGCGACCGGGGCGGAGGCGTTCGCCGGCGAGGCGAACTCGATCGCGTTCGGCAACGCGGCGTTGACCGACGGGAGCGCGCTCGGCTCGATCGCGTTCGGTACCAATTCGCGCGTCGGCGCGGGCGCGACCGGCGCGGTGGCGCTGGGCACGGGCGCGGTCGCCACCGGCGCGAACGGCGTCGCGCTCGGCGCGGGCAGCCTCGCCGCGCGCGGACCGCAGACGGCCTACGCCGCGATCGGGCTCACCGCGCTGCAAAATTCCGCTGGCGAAGTCTCGGTTGGTACGGTCGGCGGCGAACGGCAGATCACCAATGTCGCTGCCGGCACCGCCGCCACGGACGCGGTCAACGTCGGGCAGCTCGCGGGTGTCCAGTCTCAGATCGTCTCGCTCGGCACGCTCGGGGTCCAGTATGACGACGCGACCCGCGCCAGCGTGACGCTGGGTGGCACCGGTGCGCCGCCGGTCGCGCTCGGCAATGTCGCGGCAGGGGCAGTCAATGCCACCTCGACCGACGCGGTCAACGGCAGCCAGCTATTCGCGAGCAACACCAACACCAATACGGCGATCACCAACCTGACGACGAACATCAGCAACGGCGGCATTGGCGCGCTACAATATTCAAACGCGGCGACCCCGACCGTGCCGAATGGCGGCGTTCCCAGCAACGACGCCGCGCTGGTCGGCGCGGCTGCCGGACCGGTTGGGCTGCACAATGTCGCCGCCGGTGTCGTCGCCACTGGCTCGACCGATGCGGTCAACGGCGGCCAGCTGTTCGCGACCAACACCAACGTCACCAACCTCACGACCAATATCGCCAATGGCGCTATCGGTGCCTTGCAATATTCCAACGCGGGAACGCCGACGACGCCGAACGGAGGCCTGCCGTCGAACGACGCAACGCTGGTGGGCGGCGCAGCTGGTGCGGTTGCCTTGCACAACGTCGCCGACGGGGTTGTCGCGACGGGATCGACCGACGCTGTCAATGGGGGCCAGCTAGCCTTGGTGTCGGGTCAGGTCGGCACGCTGAACGGGTTGGCGGTACAATATGACGATTTGAGCCGCTCGCGCGTGACCTTCGGCGGCATCGGCGCGCCGTCGGTGGTGCTCGGCAATGTTGCGGCGGGCGCGCTCAACTCCACCTCGACCGACGCGGTCAACGGCAGCCAGCTGTTCACGACCAACACCAATGTGACGAATACCAACACGGCGATCACCAACCTGACGACGACCATCAGCAACGGCGGCATTGGCGCGGTCCAATATTCGAACGCGGCGACCCCGACCGTGGCGAATGGCGGGGTGCCCAGCAACGACGTCGCGCTGGTCGGTGCGGCTGCCGGACCGGTTGGGCTGCACAATGTCGCCGCCGGCGTCGTCGCCACTGGCTCGACCGACGCGGTAAACGGCGGCCAGCTTGCCACCGTTTCGGGTCAGGTCGGCGGATTGTCCGCGCTTGCGGTGCAATATGACGACAGCGGTCGGACGCGGGTGAGCTTGGGCGGCGTCGGCACCGGCGCGGCACCCGTCGCGCTCGGCAACGTTGCGGCCGGTGCGCTTGGCGCTGGTAGCACCGATGCGGTGAACGGCGCACAGCTCGGCGCCACCAATGATGCGGTCAGCGTCAACACGACCACCATCGCGAACATCAATACCAGTGTTACGGGCCTGCAAGCCAACGCCTTGCTGTACGACAGCACGCTTCAGGCGTTCAATGCGAACCGTGGTGGGGCAGCGCAGCGCATCACCAATGTGGCTGCGGGTGGACTTGGCGCCGGGAGCCTGGATGCGGTCAATGGCGGGCAGCTGGCCGGGCTGGGCAGCAGTCTTGCCTCCGCACTCGGCGGGAGCTCGACCTACAATCCGGCCACTGGCGCGGTGACGGCGGGCATCCTCTATGGCGGCACGACCTATGGCAGCGTGCAGGGTGCGGTGTCCGCGATCGAGACCTCGGTCGGGGGCATTTTGACGGGCACCGATCTGCGCTATTTCAACGTGAGTTCGACCATGGTGGATTCGCAGGCGCTCGGCACCGATTCCACGGCGATCGGCCCGAACGCCGTCGCCAGTGCCGACGGTTCCATCGCCACCGGGCGCAACACGGTCGCCTCGAGCGCGGGATCGGTTGCGATCGGCGACGGATCCAGCGCGATCAGCGGCAAGGCAGTGTCGATCGGTTTCGCCAATATCGCGTCCGGTGACGGCGCGGTGGCGATCGGCGATCCCAATATCGCGACCGGCGATGGTGCGGTCGCTCTTGGCCGCGACAACCAGGCAACGGGGATCGGGGCGGTGGCGCTGGGCGACACCAACTTCGCCACCGGCAACGGAACGGTATCGATCGGCCAGACCAACCAGGCGACCGGCAACGGGACGATCGCGATCGGCACGAGCAACGTCGTCAACGGTCTTGGCGCGCTGGCCCTCGGCAACCGCAACCAGGTGAACGGCGACGGCGGGCTCGCCTTTGGGTCGGACATCATGACCAACGGCGTCAACACGCTTGCGGTCGGCAACGCCAGCGCCGCCATGGGGAACTTCGCCGCCGCTTTCGGTAACAACTCGGTCGCGAGCGGTCTGAACTCGACGGCGCTCGGCACCGCTGCGGTGGCCTCGGCGGACTCGACGCTTGCCGTCGGCGAAAGCTCCGTTGCCTCCGGCTTGCGTTCGTCCGCGCTCGGCACGAGCTCGGCTGCCACCGCCTTCGCCTCGACCGCGCTCGGCGCAGGGGCGATCGCCAATCGCGAAAACAGCGTCGCGCTGGGCAACGCCTCCTCGACGTTGCGGGGTGGGGTCGCCAGCTACACCGCATTCGGCGTCACCGGCGCGCAATCCTCGATCGGCGAAATCGCGGTTGCCCGCTCGGTCGCCTTTACCGATCCCGTCACCGGGGCGGTGTTGCCGCTCGGCACACGCCAGATCACCGGTGTCGGCGCCGGCAGCGAGGATACCGATGCGGTCAACGTCGCGCAGTTGCGCGGTGTCTCGAACACGCTGGGTACCGCGTTCGTCGGTAGCCTCGGCGGCGGCGCGGCCTACAACGCCGCGACCGGCGCGATCACCGGCCCGAGCTATGTCGTCAACGGCGCGACCTATACCAATGTCGGCGATGCGCTTGCCGGCGTGGGTGGGCAGATCGCCCAGGTGGCGACGAACAGCGTGAGCTACGACAATGCCGCCAAGACCACGATCACGCTTGGCGGAGCAGGTGGGACGACGATCACCAATGTCGCGGCGGGCGCGCTCAACGCCACCTCGACCGATGCGGTCAACGGATCGCAGCTCAATGCGACCAATGTCCAGGTCGCGACCAACACGACCGCGATCACCAACCTCAGCAACCAGGTCGCCAATGGCGGCACCGGGCCGGTGCAATATTCCAACCCCGGCAGCGCCACCACGCCGAACGGCGGGGTCAGGACCAACGACCTGACTCTGGTCGGCGCGGCGACCGGTCCGGTCGGGCTGCACAACGTCGCCGGCGGCGCGATCGCGGCGGGCTCGACCGACGCGGTGAATGGCGGGCAGGTCTATGCGCTGGCGCTGACCGCGGTGAATGCGGTGTCGTACGATACCGACGCGACCGGCGCGCGGACCAACACCGTGACGCTGGCGGGTGGCAATGCCGCGGCGCCGGTGACGCTGGCCAACGTCGCGGCCGGGACGGTCGCGGCGGGCTCGACGCAGGCGGTCAACGGCGGGCAGCTCTATACCACCAACCAGGCCGTGGCGACCGCGCAAGGGACGGCCGATACCGCCCTGGCGCTCGGCAGCAACTCGGTCCAATACGGGCCGGGACGCACCAACGTGACGTTCAACACGGGCGGTGCCGCCACCGTTTTGAGCAACGTCGCCGCCGGCGTGTCGACCACCGATGCGGTCAACGTCGGACAGCTCAACGCGGGCATCAACTCGGCGGTGACTCAGGCGAACACCTACACCGACGGCCGGATCGCGGCGCTGAACTTCGACATGCGCAACCTGCGGCGCGACAGCTTCGCCGGGACCTCGAACGCGCTGGCCGCAGCCGGACTTCCGCAGGCCTATGAAGCCGGCAAGGGCATGGTCGCGATGGGTGGCGGCATCTATGCGGGGCAATCGGCAGTGGCAATCGGCGTGTCGAAGGCCTTCAGCGACGGGCACACCGTGGTGAAGTTCAGCGGTTCCTACGATTCGCAAGGGCGGACCGGTGCGTCGGGGGGGGTCGGCTATCAGTTCTGAGCCGACGGCCAAATCACGGACGGGCGCTCCACGGGGCGCCCGTTTTTGCTCGTCCCTCCCTCCCGGAACGGGGAAGCGGCGTGATATGGTTGACACGCCGGACCGCGCGACCGACTTGGCGGTCCTTCGCTTCAAGACAGGACGAAACCTTGGCCAGCACCCCGATCGCGCCGCAGTATTTCGAGAGCTTCGACGGCACGCGGCTGGCGTGGCGCGAGATGGGAGAGGGGCGGCCTGTGGTGCTGATCCACGGCTATTTCTCCGACGCGAACACCAACTGGGTCCGCTACGGCCACGCCGCCAAGATCGCCGCCAAGGGCTTCCGCGTGATCATGCCCGACCTGCGCGCGCATGGTGACAGCGACAAGCCGCATGGGCTGGAGGCGTATCCGGCGGATGCGCTGACGCAGGATGGCCATGCGCTGGTCAGCCATCTTGGGCTGACCGATTACGATCTCGGCGGCTATTCGCTGGGTGCGCGGACGACGTCGCGGATGCTGGCGACCGGCGCGAACCCGCGGCGCGTGATCTTCTCGGGGATGGGGCTGGAGGGGCTGACTCGGACCTCGCGTCGCGCCGGACATTTCCGCAATATCCTCACCAGGCTCGGTCAGCATGTGCAGGGGACGCCGGAGTGGCTGGCCGAGGCGTTCCTGAAGACGACGGGCGGCGATCCGGTCGCATTGCTCGGGATCCTCGAGACGTTTGCCGATACGCCGCTGGAGATGGTCAAGGCGATCCGGCAGCGGACGCTGGTCGTTTGCGGCGCGGAGGACGAGGACAACGGGTCTGCGCCGGATCTGGCCGCGGCGTTGCCGAACGCCGTATATGTCGCGACGCCGGGCGGGCATATGAGTGCGGTGGTGAAGCCTGAGCTTGGCCAGGCTATCGCCGATTTTCTCGCTGGGTAAGAGGGGGCCGGATGATCCTCCGATCGGCGGACCGCTTGAGTTCGACGTCACGCGCGTAATTCAGCCGGGCCCCCGCGTCCGCGTCCGCGTCCGCGTCCGCGGAGAAATTGGGTGAGTGTGGTTGTTACCACCATGGCAACCGCCCCGGCGGAGACCGGGGCCCAATGGGAATGTCTGAAGTTGATTGTCGGGTCGCTCCGGGGGGCGTGCGAGAAGCTTCGACGGATCGGTCTTGTCGAGAAGGCAGAAGCCGAAGCGCGCTCATGCGCCCTTTTGTCGTGATATGATGGCCAGGGCCGGTTGACCCTTTGCGCCCACCTCAACTTCACCCGGAATCAGCTTTCGGAATCAGCTTTGTTCGAGTCTCTGTGTCTTCTTATGGAAAACCTGCCTCAGGCTGACGATAGAATAGGGCTTGCGGAGAAGATCGAACTCGCCCGTCCCTTGCCTCGACAATATCTCACTATAGCCACTCGTGAGGATGATCCGCATTTTAGGCAGGCGACGGCGTATTTCGCGGGCCAGTTCGATGCCGTTCATGCCCGGCATCATCACGTCCGAAAAAACGAAATCGAATCCAGTACGGTCGCGGTCCAGAAGAGCGAGCGCTTCTTCCGCATGCCGCGCGAGGACGATGTCGTGACCGAGGTCGCGTAGCGCGGCCGACGCGAACGCGCCGACTTCGGGATTGTCTTCGACGACCAGAATCCGGAAATTTCCGGTGTGGTCCGCGCGTGTTTCGACTTCGTCGCGCTCGGGTGCCGGCGCCTGGCGTTCGCGTGGCAGGAAGAGCGTGAAGGTCGCGCCTTCTCCCGCCTCGCTGGTTGCCACGACGTCGCCACCCGCCTGCTTGGCGAAACCGAAGACCTGCGAAAGGCCGAGGCCGGTGCCGCTGCCGATGTCCTTCGACGTGAAGAACGGTTCGAAGATCCGGTCGATGTCCTCGGGCGGAATGCCGGTGCCGGTGTCCGTGATCGACACGCAGACGAAGTCGCCGTGACGCGGCTCGTGGCCGCGGACCGCGGGGATCGTGTCGCACGGGTTGACCGTGATCGTCAGGCGCCCTCGCTTGCCCATCGCGTCGCGCGCGTTGACCGCCATGTTGACGATCGCGGTCTCGAATTGGCTGACGTCGGTGTTCGCGAAACAGCGCGTGCCGGACAGTTGCAGATCGACCTCGATCATCGCGCCCGACAGCATCTCCATCATCTCGTTCAGGCCGCGGATTTTATCGCCGACGTCGAACACTTCCGGCGTCAATGACGATCGGCGGGCAAAAGCGAGAAGCTGGCTGGTCAGCTTGGCGGCGCGGTCCGCGGTCTTCGAGATCGCGTCGACATAGCGGCCGCGACGATCGTCGGTCAGGCCGGGCCGCTTGAGCAGATCCGCGGAGCCGCGGATGACGGTCAGCAGATTGTTGAAGTCGTGCGCGATCCCGCCGGTGAGCTGACCGAGCGTTTCCATCTTCTGCGCCTGGCGAAGCGCGTCATGGACGTGGGTCAATTCCTCGGTCCGTTCCGCCACGCGCCGCTCGAGCGTCACGTTGTTCTCCTGCACCGCCGCGAACAGCCGGGCATTGTCGATCGCGATCGCCGCCTGCGCGGCCACGCCGACGATCAGACGTTCGTGGCGAAGCGTGAACCGGTGCGTGTCGGAATGTCCGAACAGCAACCCGCCTAGCACTTCGCCCGAACGCGACACGACCGGTACGGCGACATAGCTGCGCACCGGCAGGTGACCCGGCGGCATCCCGGCATAGGGCGCGTTCTGCGCATATCGCGCGTCGGCGAGGATGTCGTTCGAGCGCACGACGCCTTCGTTGCGGAAGGTCGGGCCGAACACCGCGGTCGCGCGCGGGCGTCCGAGCCTTTCGAAATCGGCGCGCCGGGCGCCCGACAGCGTGAACAGGTGAAGCCGCTCGCCCGTCTCGTCCATGAGATTGTGGAAATAGGATCCGAACTGCGCACCGGTCAGCTGGACCGCAGCATCGGTCACCATCTGCACCAGCGGTTCGAGATCGAGCTCGGCCGCCAGCGACGCGCCGGTCCGGTTCAACGTCTCGAGCGTATGCGTCTCCGCCAGCAGATTCTCCTCGGCGCGGACGGTTCGGGTCACGTCGATGACCACCGCGATCACGCCGGCGGGCATCCCGTCCGCGTCCGGCACGGGCGAATAGTTCAGGTCGAAGAAGACCCGTTCCGCCGATCCGCCCCGCACCAGCGTCATCTCCTGACGCGCATAGGTCAGCGTCTCGCCACCCAGCACCGTTCGCAGGACCTGGTCGTTGAACGCGGCGATCTCCGGCCAGGCATCGCGCACGGGCCGCCCCAGGATACCCGGATGGCTGGGCCCGGCGATTTCCGCGTACGGGGCGTTGTAGAGCAAAATGCCGTCGGCGCCCCAGAGCAGCGCCATCGGCAAGGGCGAGCAAAGCATGATCGCGGCCGCGGTCTGCAGATGCGTTGGCCAGTCCGCGGGCGCGCCCAGCGCCGACCCCGACCAGTCCCGCGCAGCGATAAGCTTGCCGAGTTCGCCACCACTACGGAGAAACGCAGGGACCTCGGTCACGCCGCATGAGCTTTGCGTAGCGAATACGCGCGCACGCTCGATCTCGAACTGGGTGACAAAGGCAAAATTCCGCTCCGTATCGTCGATTCCCACGGGGTGCTCGTAGGGGGAGCGCCGCAGGTCTCTCCGAGCGCCGGGTTAGCACTTGGCGGCGGTGACGTCGATTTCCATACGACCGAAAGGTCGTATCGCGCATCGGTCGGCCTGGTGAAATGAGAAGCCCGCCGGACCAAGACACGGCGCGGCGACTTCAGCCCCTCGGCACCTGACGGCGGTCAAGGCAGGTCGCGGCGCAGGTCTAAAGCCTGGCGAACACGCTATTTTGCTCTGACTCAGGATCTAGAAGATGACCGATACCAAGCATGATATTGTCGACACCGCTGTTGCCGCGGGCTCGTTCACGACGCTGGTCGCCGCGGTCGGCGCCGCGGGGCTGGTCGACACGCTGAAGGGCGAGGGGCCATTCACCGTCTTCGCACCGTCGGACGACGCCTTCGCCGCGCTGCCGGCGGGCACCGTCGACGATCTGGTGAAGCCCGAAAACAAGGCCAAGCTGACCGAGATCCTCCTGCTCCACGTGCTGCCGGGGACGGTGATGGCGGCGGACGTGAGCGGCAAGGTGCTCGACCCGGCGACCGCAGGCGGCGCGACGGTCCATGTCGACGGCACCGACGGCGTGACCGTCAACGGCGCCAAGGTGGTGACCGCCGACATCGCCTGCACCAACGGTGTGATCCACGTGATCGACAAGGTGCTGCTGCCAACCGGCTGAGACCCTGTACAATTCGGCACCGGGGCAGCAATGTCCCGGTGCCATCGGTTGGAGATATGCGTGAAGGTTGCGATCGTCGGTGCGGGCATTGCAGGGCTATCCTGCGCCCTGCGGCTCCAGCAGGATGGCTGCGACGTCACGGTGCTGGACAAGGGGCGTGGTGCCGGTGGACGGATGTCGACGCGCCGGATCGCGATGTACGAAGGCGAGGGGCCCGGCGGCGAGGGGCCCGGCGGCGAGGTCGCCTTCGATCACGGTGCGCAGTATCTGACGATGCGCGATCCCGCGTTCGTCGAAGCGATGCACGGTTGTGAAGCCGCTGGGGTGGTCGCACGCTGGCCGGCTGCCGGCGAACACGCGTGGGTCGGGACCGATGGCATGAGCGCGATCGTCAAGCACCTCGCCGCGCAAGCCAAGGTCCACTGGAACTCCCTGGTCTCAGACATCCGCAATACGGCCGAAGGCTGGCGGGTCGAGGCGCCGGTGACCCAATCGCTGACGGAGACCTATGACGCCGTCGTCGTCGCGACGCCCGCCGAGCAGGCCGCGCCGTTGCTCGCACCGCACGATCCGGCGATGGCGAGCGAGGCGCTCGCCTGTCGATCGACGCCGTGCTGGACGGCGATGCTCGCGTTCGACCGTCCGCTGGCGATCGCGCACGACGTGATCCGGGACGCAGGGATCATCGACTGGGCCGCGCGCAACAGCGCGAAGCCCGGACGAACGGGCCCGGAAGCCTGGGTCGTGCACGCGACGCCGGCATGGTCGACCGCGCATCTCGAAGAGCCGGCGGAGACCGTCGTCGATCGTCTGCTCGCGGCCTTGGCGATGCAGTGCGGCGCCGCCATGCCAGTGCCGATCGTGCGTGCCGGGCATCGGTGGCGCTATGCCCGCGCGACGGCCACCGACCTCGGCTGTCTGTGGAACGGTAGCGATCGGATCGGTGCTGCGGGCGATTGGTTGATCGCACCGCGCATCGAGAGTGCATGGCTATCCGGGCGGCAGCTTGCCGAGCAGATGCTGGCAACCGGGTAGCGCGCATGCCGCTGGGCGGTGTAGCGCGCACGCCGCGCGCGGGCCGTTCAGACCCCGGCCAGCCCCATCGCCAGCGCTCGATCATCGCCAACCTCCGCCGGCACGCCGCCGACAATCCGCGGATCGATCGCGAAATCGCGCGCGATCTCTCGCACCGTCATCTTGGCGGACATCATCACCGAGGGCGTGCCGCCGCCCGGCTGCGTGCCCTGGCCGACCAGATAGAGGTTCGCGACATCCTCGCTACGGTTGTGCGGGCGGAAGAACGCGGTCTGCGTCATCCGTGGCTCGACCCCGAAGCCATTGCCGAGATGCGACCCCAGCACCTCTTCGAAATAGTCCGGCGTCACGAAGCTGCGATGGACGATCCGCTCACGCAGGCCGGGAATGTAGCCGCGTTCGTCGAGGAAGGTCAGCACCGTGTCGGCAAAGCCTTCGCCGACCGCATCCCAGTCGATATCGCTCTGGTTGTTGGGGACCGGGATAAGCGTGTACGCCGCGTGGTGCCCAGCCGGTGCGAGGCTGGGGTCGGTGATCGTCGGGATGTGGAGATATTGCGAGAAGTCGTCGGCGAGGATCTTGCGCTCGAAGATGTCGGTCAGAAGCTCCTCGTAGCGCGGGCCGAGAATGATGTTGTGATGCCGCAGGTCGGGGTCGCCGCCCTGCATCCGGTACCCGAAATAGATCACCATCAGCGACATGCTCTGCTTGCGGAACTTGACCAGCGCGTCGCGATTGATCCGCCGGTGCGCCTTGTCGACGAGCTTCAGATAGGTCGTCGCATAGTCGGCGTTCGACACGACCAGATCGGCCGCCAGCGTTTCGCCGTTCGCCAGCGTCACGCCGGTCGCGACGCGCTTGCGGCCGCGCTTCTCGACGTCGATCCGATCGACCTTGGCATTCAGCCGCACCGATCCGCCGAGTTCCTCGAACTTGCGGACCATCGCCTTGACCAGTGCGCCGGTGCCGCCGACCGCGAAATGCACGCCCCAGGTCTTTTCGACGAAATGGATCATCGCATAGATTGCGGGGACCTTCAGCGGGTTGCCGCCGATCAGCAGCGGCTCGAAGCTGAACACCTGCCGCATCTTGTCGCTCTTGAAATATTTCGAGATCAGCGAGAACAGCGGCTGGATCGCGCCGAGCTTCAACAGGTCGGGAAGGACGCCGACCATCGAGCCGAGTGAGCCGAAATAGGTATAGCCAAGCTCGAGGAAGCCGCGCTCGAAGATCGCGCGGGCGGCCTCGTGGAAGCGTTCGTAGCCGTCGAGATCCTCGGGGGCCAACTGCGCGATCTGTGCCCGCACGTTGACCGGGTCGGCGTCGTAATCGAAGAAACTGCCGTCGTCGAAATAGATCCGGTAGAACGGCAGGATCGGCACGATGTCGACATACCGGCGCGTGTTGGGGCCGCCGCTGGCGCCTGATACCACGCGGCTTCCTTCCGCAAGCACCGATGGCGGAAAGTCCGGCTCGTTTAGCATCGCCGCGTCGCGCTCCAGCGAGAACAGCTCCTCGATGAAATGCGGGACGGTCAGCACGGTCGGGCCCATGTCGAAGACGAAGCCATCGACGCGGCGGACATAGGCACGGCCACCGACATCGCCGAGCTGCTCGACGATCTGCGTATCGAAGCCGAGGCTCTGCAAGCGGATCGCGCAGGCGATGCCGCCGATCCCCGATCCGATTACGATAGCGCGCTGGCGGGTCATGACGGTCGTCTTTCGTGGAAAACGGTAGAGGATCTGCGGCACTCTACGAGCGGACGTTCGATCCCGCGCAATAACCGCGGATGCGGCAACGCGACAGGGGCGAACGGCTGGAACGCCCGATCGGTGCTGGTGGGGGCGGACCCGCGGATGGGTTTTGCTACGCTCTCGTTAATCGTGGCACGATACGGACTTTCGGCCGTATCCCGTGCCGGCCAGCGCCGCGTCGCCTGACGAGGGGATATGATCGCCCGGCAGCGGATCGGGGATCGCATTGCCGCTCGGCTAGGCCGGACCCGTCCTTTGGTCCGTATTGCCTGGCGAACGCCTAGTGCCGAGACCGCAGATGGGCTGACGGTAAGTGATTTCGCACCCCGAAAGAGCGCTGTGACTACCCTCAAGTCCGTCGTTTCAGGATCCCGAACGCTGGTCGGTGGCCGGCAGACGGGAATGTATGATGCTAGGAGAACCAAGATGACATCACGGATCGCGCGCACATTGGGCGTATGCCTCGCACTGTCGGTTGCGGTGCCGGTTATTGCGGTCGCGGCCAACCCGAAGGTTGGCGGCGCCGCCATGTATGCCAGCAAAACCATCGTCCAGAATGCCTCCGCCGCCAGCAACCTGACGACGCTTGTCGCCGCGGTGAAGGCCGCCGGTCTCGTCGAGACGCTGTCCGGTCCCGGCCCGTTCACGGTGTTCGCACCGACGAACGCGGCTTTTGCGAAGCTGCCCGCGGGTACGGTCACGACGCTGCTGAAGCCCGAAAACAAGGCGAAGCTCGCGGGTATTCTGACCTACCACGTCGTGCCGGGGAAGATCACCGCGAGGGATGCGCTAGCAGCGATCAAGGCCGGCGGCGGCAAGGCGACGCTCACTACCGTGCAGGGTGAGGCGCTCACGGCGCGCGTCACGAACGGCAAGATCGTGCTGACCGACGCCAAGGGCGGCAAGTCGATCGTGACCACGGCAGACGTGATGCAGTCGAACGGTGTGGTCCACGTGGTGGACACAGTGCTCATGCCGTGACGCAATGCGTGGCGCCGGCGTGTCCGGCGCCACGTCCTCTCGCCCCCGCCAGTGGTCACGGTACGCGTTGCATAGGGCGTTGCATGAAGTCTTTCGGCGAAAATCAGGCCGGCGCCTCCAAGGAGGACATCGTCGCCGATCGGTCCTTCAAGCCGCCGGTCGGCGAAACCGAGCACACGGTCGCGTCGATCGGCTTTCATGTCGTCGAACGCATTTTACTCCTGCTCGTCGCGCTGATGACGATCTGCGGTGCCGCGACCGAAATATATCAGATCTACCAGACCCGCTCGATCAATCTCGCGGATATCCTTCTGATGTTTCTCTATACCGAGGTGATCGGCATGGTGAATGTGTTCTACACCGGCAAAGGCGCGACCTTCATCTATCCGATATTCATCGCGATCACCGCGCTGGCGCGGCTCATCGTGCTGCAAAGCAAGGACATGGCGCCCGAGAATATCGTGTTCGAGGCGAGCGCGATTCTGCTGCTTGCCGTGGCGGCCATGGCGATGACGCGCCTCAGTCGATCGGCGGGTTAGATCGAGCGATCGCCGGTCCTCCAACTGGTGCCATTCGCTGCAGATGCTCGATCAGAAGGGGCTAGGCGGGCGTTGAAGCCCTCCGGGAGCATTGCGGGCAGCAGACTTAGCCGCTGTCCGCCGCGCTTGCCGACCCCATCGGTTGGCCGACCCGCACCGTCCGCTCCGGCGCCCAGGTCTCGTCGAAGACGATGGTCCCCGGCCTGAAGAGCATGATGATCGTCGAGCCGAGCAGGAAGCGGCCCATCTCGTCGCCCTTCTTCAAGACGATGGTCTGGTCGTCGTAGGTCCATTCGGACACGGTGTACGGGCGTCGCGGATTGACCAAACCGTGCCAGACGGTCGCCATGCTGCCGACGATCGTCGCGCCGACCAGAACCATCACGAACGGACCGTGGTCCGGGGACGCGAAGACGCACACGACCCGTTCGTTGCGTGCGAACAGGTTGGGGACGCCGCGCGCCGTGACCGGATTTACCGAGAACAGCGCCCCCGGCACGTAGATCATGCGCGTGAGCTTGCCGTCGCAGGGCATGTGGAGCCGGTGATAGTCCTTGGGCGACAGGTACAGATTGGCGAAGCTGCCGTGGCGGAACTGCGCGGCCAGCGTTTCGTCGCCGCCGACCAGCGCCGTGGTCGAAAATCGATGGCCCTTGGCCTGCAGCATGTGGTGGTCGTCGATCGCGCCGAACTGGCTGATCGCACCGTCGACCGGGCAGACGAAGTCGGCGTTTGCGGTCGGGCGAGCGCCGTCTCTAAGCGCGCGGGAGAAGAAATCGTTGAAGCTCGTGTAGCTGTCGATGTCCGGATCGGCCGCTTCGCTCATGTCGACCGCGTATTTGGCGACGAACCAGCGGATGAGCCGCGTCGTCATCATGCCCCCCTGCGCTCCGGCGATACGGCCGGCGAAATACGTCAGGCGCTGCTTGGGCAGCACATACTGGAGCAGCACCTTCAGGCGATCGGACATCAACACCTCAAACCATCGACAGACCGCTTGTAAGCTCATGAGCCGGCAGGTCGACCTCTGAAAATCGCTTGGCCGCGGTCATTGCGCTTACGGACGATCCATCGGATCTGCGGCTATCGACGATTGGTCAGATGACTTCGAGAATTCTGTCGCGGAGTCGGGCTCCAGTAGCGCATCAGACCGTCGGCGAAGATAGGCAATTTGGCCTAACCGAACGGCCTTGACATGCTGACCAGTCGATTTATGATACCGCTATCAACGAACTGCTCAAGACAGGCGTGATCGGGAGGCGGAGACTTCAAACACGATAGTTTTACAGATCGCGTGACCGAGAATGCCTGGCAGTCTCAGGCCGCGTTCCCGTGCCGAAGACGCCGACGACCAAAAAAAGAATAATGCGTCTCGCCGCCACGACGGCGAGGTTCCAGAGAGGATCCTGACAATGACACCTTTTGAAACGGTATCTCGTTTGACGCGCGCGGCATTGTTGTGCGCGACGACGACGAGCGCGCTGTGTGCAACGGCCGCAATGGCGCAGGCGGTTGCGCCGCAGCAACAAGCGCCCGCGCCTGCGCCGGTACCTGCGCCGACGCCCGCACCCGTGGATGAGCAGGATACCGTACCTGTAACGCCTCCTGCGGCGCAGCAGGCACCGCTTCAGGCCGAGGATACGCCCGGCACCACGGGTGAAGATATCGTCGTCACCGGCTATAGGTCGAGCCTCGCCAAGTCGACCAATGCCAAGCGCGCGGCGACCGGGTTCACGGATTCGATCTTTGCAGAAGATATCGGAAAATTTCCCGACACCAATATTGCCGAGTCCTTCAACCGTATTCCCGGCATCACGATCACGCGCGACGTGACCGGCGAGGGAACGAACGTCGCGATCCGGGGACTTGGGTCGAACTTCACGAACGTGACTCTCAACGGCGCAACGATCGCGGTGGCGTCGTCGGGGGCGACCGATGCGCAGGGTACGGATCGTTCGGTCGATCTCAGCTTCTTCCCGACCGACCTGTTCACCAAGCTGACCGTCAACAAGAGCTATACCGCGGACCTTCTCGAGGGGGGCGCAGCGGGCAATATCGATTTGCGGTCGGCACGACCGTTCGATCGTCAGACGTCGTTCCTCGCGTATAACGTGCAGGGCACCAAGCAGTCGCCCGAAGACCGGATCGGTGCGCGCGGTTCTTTGATCGGTAGCTGGCGCAACGACAAGTTCGGCATCCTGGCCGGCGTGTCCGCACAGCGTCTGTTCACGGATACACGCGGGTTCGAGACGATTGGCTATACCAATCCGGCGCTGACCGCCGCGCAGTGCGGTGCCGCTTCGGGCTGCAACTCGACCGCTGGCGGCAACTGGACGATCCCGGCCGTCGTGCCTGCCGGCGCCGGCGCGGGTCTGGTCGCGGGGACGCCGATCACCAGCGCATTCCTGCTCGCGAACAACCCGGGCGCGACGATCCAGCAGATCGACAACGCGCTGCTGCCGCGGCTCGGGCGCTTTACCAGCATCCGCGGGCCGCGCGATCGGATCAATGCGATCCTGAGCGCCGAATGGCAGCCGACCGATACGCTGCATTTCTACGTCGACGGGCTGTATGGCTACAAGAAGAACGAGCTGATCCGCGAGAATATGGCATGGATCGTCCGCAACGGTGCGGTCATTCCGACCAACCTGACGTTCGACAAGGCGGACTGCACGATCGGCTGCGTCGTGACCGGCGGCACCTTTGCCAATGCGCAGTTCTTCAACGAATTCCGTCCCTATACCGAGACGACCAAGCTGTTCAGCGTCAACCCGGGCGGCGAGTGGGAAATCTCCGATAAGCTCAAGCTGAACCTCCAGGCCAATTACGCGCGGTCGACCTTCCACCGCGAAAGCCCGTCCGTCGGCATGACGACCCCGCTGGGTGTCGGTAATACCGTGACCTATACCAATACCGGTGGCATCCCGACCATCCAGAGCGGGCTGGACCTCAACGATCCGGCGAATTTCGGCTGGAACGCGGGCAGCCGCGTCAATGTCTCCGACGAACGTCGGCTCAACAAGAACAAGGGTGCGCGGGGCGACCTGACCTGGGGGAGCAAGGCGCTCAACCTGAAGGTTGGCGGCGCATTCGACGACGTATCACGTCGTATCCAGGGCTTTGACAACAGCCAAGCCTATCAGAATGCGGTTTGTGGCAACAATCCGAGCGCCTTCGTAGCGTCTCCGAATTCCCAGCCGCCCTGCGAAGGGTTGAACGCGCCCGGCGCGGCGCCCGCCGGCTATCCGACGTATCCGGGCTACGGTACCGGATCGACGGCCGGCATGACCGGACCTGTCACCTATGGCGGCTCGCTCATTCCCAACTCGGCCGCACCGACGTATCTGTCGCCGGGCCCGGCCGGGTTCGTCACCGTCGATTGGCCGAAGTTCGCGGCTGCCACCAACTACGACCTCTACCACGATAGCGCGCAGGAAACCGGCGCGTCGACCACGGGTGCCAGCGGCGGCACCATTCGCGAGGTCGTGAAATCGGCGTTCGCGACGGTTAACGGCGAACAGGAACTTGGCGGCAACATGCTGCGGTTCAACGTCGGGGTGCGCTACGTCAACACGATCCAGACGATCGCGGGGCGCGTTTCGTTGCCCGATCCGCGCAACACGCCGGCGGCCGGTGGCGCGCTCCCGGACGGCAGCCGTTATCCGAACCTCGTCAACGTCGTCTCGACCCGGAACGTCTATTCGAAGTGGCTGCCGGCCGCGACGTTCGCCTACGATGTCGGCGAACACGCCGTCGTCCGCGTCGCCGGGTCGCGGACCATGACACGTCCCGATCCGTCCGCGCAGTTGCCGGGCGTCAATTTCGGTGCGCCATCGGCGGATCAGGCATCGATCGGCAACCCCGCGCTCCAGCCCTATCTCTCGACCAATCTCGATCTGGGGTTCGAATATTATACAGGCCGCGAAGGGGTCGTAAGCTTCAACGCCTTCCGCAAGTCGATCGAAGGGTTCACGAACACCGCGATCAGCACCGTGCCGTTCGGGGACCTGGCGCAATACGGGATCACCTACGATACGCTGAACCCGACGCAGCAGATCGCCTTGAATTCGCGCGGCGGCCCGAGCGTCGCACAGGTTCAGGTCACGTCTCAGGTCAATGTGCCCAACAAGCTGACGATCAACGGCCTCGAATTTCAGTGGGTCCAGCCGCTCGATTTCCTGACCAAGATGATCGGCGTCACCGGGTTCGGCTTCAACGCCAATGCGACGGTCGTCGATCAGCGCAGCGACGGGCCGGCACAGGCGTTCGGCGTGGCCCCGTTCACCTACAACATCACCGGCTATTACGAGAAGCACGGTGTGATGCTGCGCGTGTCGACGACGTCGCGTGAGGGGTCGCAGAACAGCGGCGCGGCACAGAACGGCATTCCGGCGGCGGCCTTGTTCGGCACGGATTACACGACCTACGACTTCTCGTCGTCGTTCGATCTGGACAAGATCTTCGGCTTGAAGAACGCACCCCAGCTGACCGTCAACGTGGCGAACTTCACCAACGCGACGCTGCGCTCCTACTTCCAGTTCGAGAATGCGACGTTCACGCAGTACAAGCCGGGGCGTCAGTTCCTGATCGGTCTGCGCGGTACGTTCTAGTATAGTCGGCGGAGACGGGACGATGATCACGCGTCGCACTCTGATCGGCGGCGCGGTCACCGCCGGGCTGATGGCCTCGCCATTGGCCGCCGCGGTGCGGTTCGACCGGCGTAAACGCGGGTTCGACATCACGCAGGCGGGCGGGGGCGTCGTGCCCGTCTTCGTCGATGTGGACGACCTGGCGGGAGTCCGTCGGGCCGCGGGCGATCTCGCCGCTGATATCGGTCGCGTGACCGGTACGGCGGCGCAGGTGCTCGGCGATCATGCGCGGCTGCCCGCGCGGATCATCATGGTCGGATCGATCGGCCATAGCCCGTCGATCGACCGGATGATTGCCGGCCGCAAGCTCGATGTCGCCGGCATTCGGGATAAATGGGAGTCGTTCGTCGTCGAGACGGTCGCCAACCCGCTGCCGGGCGTCGCCGAAGCGCTGGTGATCGTCGGCAGCGACAAGCGTGGCGCGATCTACGGCGCGTATGAGCTGTCGCGGATGATCGGCGTGTCGCCTTGGTATTGGTGGGCGGACGTACCCGTCGTCCGGCAATCGCATCTGAGCGTGGCGCATGGCCGCTATGTCCAGGGATCGCCCGCGGTGAAATATCGCGGCATCTTCCTGAACGACGAGGCGCCTTGCCTGTCGGGCTGGACCACTGAGACGTTCGGCGGGATGAACGCCAAATTCTACGGCCGGCTGTTCGAACTGCTGTTGCGGCTCCGCGCCAATTACCTGTGGCCGGCGATGTGGAATAACGCGTTCGCAATCGATGACCCGGCCAACGCGCCGCTCGCCGAGGACTACGGCATCGTCATGGGCACGTCGCACCACGAACCGATGATGCGCGCGCACAAGGAGTGGACCGACCATCACGACGATTACGGCAACGGCGCATGGAATTACGCGACCAACCAGGCCGGCGTTCGCAAATTCTTCGAAGAGGGTATCGCGCGCAATCGCACCAACGAGGTGGTCGTCACGATCGGCATGCGCGGCGACGGCGACGTCGCGCTGGAGAGCACCGGCAGCCTTCAGTCCGACGTTAAGCTGCTCGAAACGGTCATCACCGACCAGCGCCGGATCATTGCGGAGGGGATGTGCAAGCCCGCCGAACAGGTGCCGCAGGTGTGGGTGCTGTTCACCGAAGTCTATAGATATTACGACGCCGGGCTGAAGATTCCCGACGACGTGACGCTGATGCTGGCGGACGACAATGTCGGCAATCTGCGCCGCCTGCCGACGCCCGCCGAGCGCGGCCGGAAGGGGGGCTTCGGCGTGTATTTCCACATGGACATGCATGGCGGCCCGTTCGCCTATCAGTGGATCAATTCGAACCCGCTGCCCAAGATCTGGGAGCAGATGAACCTCGCCAACCAGTACGGCGCGAACGAGATGTGGATCGCCAATGTCGGCGATCTGAAGCCGCTCGAACTGCCGATCGAGTTCTTCCTCGCGATGGCGTGGAACCCCGCCGATGTCGCGAAGGACAAGATCGCCGACTGGACGCACGCCTGGGCGGAACGGCAGTTCGGGCCCGAGCACGCGACCGAGATTGCGTTCCTCGCGGCGCGCTTTGCGAAATACAACGGGATGCGCAAACCCGAGCAGCTTCGGCCCGACACGTTCAGCCTCGAGTATTACCGCGAGGCGGAGCGGATGTGCGAGGCGTGGAGCGACCTCGTCCGGCGCGCCGACGCGGTCGACGCCGTGTTGCGTCCCGACCAGCGCGATGCGTTCTACCAGCTCGTGCTCTACCCGGTCCGTGCCTGCGCCAATTTGACGCTGATGTACGTCGCAGCGGCGCGTAACGCGCGGTTCGCCGAACAGGCGCGGGCCAGCACCAAGGCGGAGGCGCACGAGGTCCGGCGGCGCTTCAAATACGACCACGAACTCCGCGACACCTACAATCACTTGCTGGCTGGCGGCAAATGGAACCACCTGATGGACCAGACGCATATCGGCTATTTCGACTGGTATCCGCCCGAGGTCGACATCATGCCCGCGGTCGCCGATCTCGATCTCGACGGCGTGACCGGCTTCGGAGTCAGCGTCGACGGCAGTGCGCGCTCGTGGCCAGGGTATTACCTGCCGCCGACGTTGCCGACGATCGACAGCATCACGCGACTGCCGACCTATATCGAGGTGTTTCCGCGCGGCGCTACCGAAGCACCGGTGATGGTGACCGCGGACCAGCCTTGGGTGACGATCCGCGAGGGCAAGGCGTTCAGCGCCTCGCCGCGCGACCGACGGTTCTGGATCGATATCGATTGGGCGAAGGCGCCGGTCGGCAGGGCCAAAGCAACGATCGCAGTCAAGGGCGATACGACGATCAATGTGCGCCTCGACGCGGTTCGCGCAACGCCGCAGCAGGAGAAGGACGCGCGCGGCGCGTTCGGGGGGCTGGCCGGAGCGTTTGCGGTACCGGTCACCGGGTTCGCGCGATCGGTCCCGGTTGGCGGCGTGCAGTGGGACACGATCCCCGATTTCGGACGCGTCGAAGCGGCGATGTCGATCTTCCCGGTCGATGCGCCATCCTTCCGCGATCCGACGCGTGCGCCTCGCCTCGAATATCCGATCTTCCTGGCGTCGGCGGGGAAGTATCACATCGATCTGGTCACCGGCCCTACGCTGGAAGTCATTCCTGGGCGGAAACTGAGCGTCGCGGTCTGGCTCGACGATCAGCCACCCGAGATCGGAACGGTCTTCACGCCCGAAGACGCGGTGGCGCAGGACTTCCTGGGCGCCAAGCACGCGATCAACGCGGCGGACAACGCGCGGACGATGCGCTTCACGATCAATGCCGATCGGCCAGGTCGTCACGTTCTGACCATCGGCATGATCGATCCGACGATGGTGCTGCAGACGATCGCGATCTCGAACGAGGAGCCCAAGACATCCTATTATGGACCGCCGATGATCGCCGCGCGCCCGGCCAAGCCCGGCCAGCCCGCTTCCCCCTGGGCGGTCGTCCGGTCATGATGCGGGCCTGTCTGGCGCTCGTCGGCGTTCTGGTCGCGCTGGCATTGCCCTCGCAGAACGGCCGCGCGGCCGGACAGCAGGTCGCGCCCGTTTCCGCCGACGTGATCGTCAATCTAAAGGCGCCCGGTCCGGTCATCGACAGACACATCTATGGCCAGTTCGCCGAGCATCTCGGGCGGGGCATCTACGAAGGCATATGGGTCGGCGAAAAGAGCACGATCCCGAACATCCGCGGCTATCGTCGCGACGTCGTCGAGGCATTGCGCCATATCCACGTCCCCGTGATCCGCTGGCCCGGCGGCTGCTTCAGCGGGATCTACGACTGGCGCGACGGGATCGGGCCGCGCGCGAAGCGACCGACCCGCGTGACGATGAACTGGCCGAACACGATCGACACCAACCAGTTCGGTACGCACGAATTTCTCGACTTCGCCGAACTGATCGGCGCGGACGCCTATGTCTCCGGGAATGTCGGATCGATGACGCCGCGCGATATGGCGCAGTGGATCGAGTACATGACCTCCGACCAGCCGGAATCGACGCTGGTGCAGGAGCGCAAGCGCAACGGTCGCGACAAGGCTTGGCGCGTGCCGTTCTTCGGCATCGGCAACGAGACCTGGGGCTGCGGCGGCGAGATGCGGCCCGATTACGCGGCCGACGTCAACGCGCGCTACGCGATCTTCGCGCGCGCGCCGAGCGGCTATCCGATGGTCAAGGTCGCGAGCGGCGCCAGCGTCCAGGGTGGCGGCGATTTCGAGGCGTTCACGACGGCGATGATGGCGCACATGGGCGATACACAAGCGCTCAGCTTCCATTATTACGCGATGCCCGACGGTGCGAAGGGCCCGGCGGTCGGCTTCGACGAGGACGGCTGGGCGAACGAACTCGCGCTCGCCTTGCGGATGGAGCCGCTGGTGTCGCGGACCGAGGCGATCATGGACCGCACCGATCCCGAGCGGAAGATCGCGCTCTTCGTCGACGAATGGGGCAGTTGGTACACCCAGCCGCGCGAGGCTCCCGAGGGCGCGCATTACCAGCAGAACTCGTTGCGCGACGCGATGGTCGCGGCGCTCACGCTCGACATCTTCCACCGCCACACCGCACGGGTGCGGATGGCTAATATCGCGCAGATGGTGAACGTGCTGCAGGCGATGATCCTGACCGACAAGCAGAAGATGCTGCTGACGCCGACCTATCACGTGTTCGACATGTACCAGCCGTTCATGGATGCGACGCCGTTCCCGGCGCTGGTCGCGGGGCCGGTCTACATGCGGGGCAAGGCGAGCATGCCGACGATCGACGCGTCGGCGGCGCGGGGGCGGGACGGCAAGCTGTACCTCGCGCTGGTCAACGTCAGCCCCGATACCGCGGTGCGTGTCCGCACCAACCTGACGGGCGCGGCGCAGGGTAGGCTGCTGACCGCGCCGCAGATCGACAGCCACAACAGCTTCGACGCGCCCGAAACGGTGAAACCTGTCGCGTTCTCCGGCAGCGTCGAGTCGGGACACGTGGTCATAACCATGCCTGCGAAGTCGATCGCGGTACTGAGGATCGAATGATGCGAAACGACCAACACGACACGGCGCAGGCCGTATCACGCCGCAGTCTGATGAGCGGGGTCACCTGGAGCGCTGCATTGGCAGCATTGCCCGTGCCGATGTTCGGGGCGGCAGCGCAGGTCGTCGATCCGCGCACCGCGTTTCCGCTGATCGCGAAGGGTGTTCCGGCGACGGTCCTGATCGACGCCGATGCCGACAGCGCTGTTCGCCACGTCGCGACCGATTTTGCCAAGGATCTCGAGAGGGTCAGCGGCACCGCCGCGCGTCTCGTCGACGTCGCGAGCGGATCTGTGCGGGGTCCGGTGGTGATCATCGGCGTGCTCGGACACAGTGCCGTGATCGACCGCCTCGTCGCAGCGGGCAAGATCGCGGCTGCGGATATCCGCGGCGAATGGGAAGCGTTTCGCCAGATCGTGGTCGACGATCCGATGCCGGGCGTGGCGCGTGCTCTGGTGATCGTCGGATCCGATCGGCGCGGCGCGGTGTTCGGTACCTACGACGTGTCCGAGCGGATCGGCGTATCGCCCTGGCACTGGTTCGCGGACGTGCCGGTCCGCCGCCAGCGCGACGTGCTGATCCCCGCCGGATCGCGCCGCGACCAGCCCAAGGTCCGCTATCGCGGGTTCTTCATCAACGACGAGGACCCCTGTCTCAGCGGCTGGGCCAAGAAGGCGTTCGGCGGCGTCAATTCGGCGATGTACGCGCACGTCTTCGAGCTGCTGCTGCGGATGAAGGGCAATTATCTTTGGCCCGCAATGTGGGGCAAGGCGTTCGCCGACGACGATCCCAGGAGCATGGTGCTCGCCGACGCGATGGGTGTCGTGATGGGCAATTCGCACCACGAGCCGATGTTGCGCGCACAGGCCGAATGGCACCGCCATGAGGACCAGGGCGTCACCGGCGGCGCGTGGGACTATGACAAGAACGGCGCCAATCTGCGGAAATTCTGGCGCGGCGGCATCGAACGGATGATGGCCAAGGGCGGCGGCCGGCAGTACGATTCGGTGGTGACCGTCGGGATGCGTGGCGACGGCGACGAGGCGATGGCCGAGGGCACCGCGACCGGGCTGCTCGAACGCGTCGTCGCCGACCAGCGCACGATCATCGCCGAGGTGACCGGCAAACCGGCGAGCGAGACGCCGCAGGTCTGGGCGCTCTACAAGGAAGTGCAGGATTACTACGATCACGGCATGAAGGTGCCGGACGATGTCACGCTGCTGTTCTCGGACGATAACTGGGGTCAGATCCGCCGGCTGCCCGATCCCGCAGCACCGCCGCGCAAGGGCGGCTACGGCATCTATTACCACTTCGATTACGTCGGCGCGCCGCGTAATTACAAATGGATCAACACAAACCAGATCGAGAAGGTCTGGCAGCAGATGGACCTCGCCTACAGGCGCGGTGCGGCGCAGATCTGGATCGCCAATGTCGGCGATATCAAGCCGATGGAATATCCGCTGGGCTTTTTCCTGGCACAGGCCTGGAACCCCGATGCGATGACCCCCGCCGCGGTCGCCGACTATCCGCGCGCCTGGGCGGCCGCCACGTTCGGCGGGGCACAAGCGGGCGCGATCGGCGATATCGTCACGCGGTACAGCCAGTATGTCGCGCGTCGGAAGCCGGAGCTTATCGACCAGAGCAGCTTCCCGATCGGCGGCGTCACGCCCAAGGGGCTCGATGGCGGCGAGTTCGGCGCGATGGTCGGCGAATGGGATGCGCTGGAGGCGAGAATGCTGGCAGTCCGCGCCACGCTGCGGCCCGATCAGCGCGACGCGTATTATCAGCTTGTCGAGTTCCCGATCGCCGCGGTCGCGAACCTGTATCGGATGTATTACGGCACCGCGTGGAATCGGTTGCTGGCGTCGAAGAACGACGCGCGCGCCAATTACTTCGCCGATCTGGTCGAGACCAGCTTCCGCCGCGATCAGGACCTGACTCGCCGGTATCACGCCATCGCCGGCGGCAAATGGGACGGCATGATGGCGCAGGTCCATATGAGCTACGTCATCTGGAACGACCCGACCCAGCAGACCATGCCGAGCATCGTCCGCATCGGTGCCGACACGCCCGAGGCGAAGCGCCGGCAGCAGCCGGTCTTCGTTCGCCCCGCGGCAACGTCACCGGGGATTATTGCCGTCGAAGCCCCCGCGTTCAGCCGCGCGCGCGACGGGAAGGGCCTCCGCTGGACGACGATCCCGCATCTCGGCCGCACTGCGGGTGCGGTGATCGCCATACCGCAGGGACGGCCGGCGACACGCGCGGAGGATGGCGTCTGCCTGGAATTCGATGTCATGGTGCAAAAGGCCGGTCCGGCGACGCTGACGCTGTATCTCGCACCGACGCTCGATACGATCGGCCATGACGGATCGCGCATCGGTGTGTCGATCGATGGCGGCGCGGTGCAGGTGCTGCGCGCCGTGTTGGAACCGACCGGTGGCGACGCCGACACGCCCGCCAAGGCGCGTTGGGCAGAAGCGGTACGTGACAATGGCGTGGCCTTGTCGGCGAGCATGGGCCATGTCGACTCCGGTCGGCATGTCGTCAGGATCTGGCGGATCGACGACAACATGGTCCTCGAGAAACTGGTGCTTGCGACCGTGCCGGTCCCGCTCTCCTATCTCGGTCCCGATCCCCGTGCCTGAACGGGATAGCCCTTGATCGAGTCTTCGAAACAGCCCGTTCCAAGTGGCAGGGCGCCGTAGTAGCATCCACGCGAAGCATCAGATTGGTAAGTTCAGTGGTAAAGCCCGAAGTTCAAAACGCGTTGTTCGGCGGTGGCAGACCCGATGCACCCGGCAAGGATCGTCTCTACCAGCGGCTGGCGCGCCGGCTGTTCGAGGAACTGGTGGCGGGGACCTATGCGGTCGGCGATCGGCTTCCCGCCGAACGCGAACTCGCGATCGAATATGGTGCGAGCCGCCCGGCGGTGCGCGAGGCACTGATCGCACTGGAAGTGCAGGGCTTCATCGAGGTTCGGGTTGGGTCGGGGGCGTATGTCTGCCGATTGCCGGGGCAGGGCGAGGAACCGGGTTTCGCGATCACCGCATTCGAACTGACCGAAGCCCGCATCATGTTCGAGGGCGAGGCGGCGGCCCTCGCCGCGGTCCAGATCACGGATGCCGAAGTCCAGCAGCTCGATGCGCTGGTCGAGGCGATGGCGACCGAGAACCTGCTCGCCGAAGTCACCGAAATCGCCGACCGCGATTTTCACATGACCATCGCGCGGGCGACGCGCAATGCGGGCGTCGTGCGGACGATCGAGGATCTCTGGCACCTGCGCTCGACGTCGCCCGAATGCGCGCTTCTCCATGCCAAGGCGCGCAACGCGATGGTGCGACCGGTCGTCGCCGAACATGCTGCGATCGTTGACGCCTTGCGCGCGCGGGACGCGGCGGCTGCGCGTACGGCGATGCGGGTGCACCTGACGTCGGTGATGGACCATCTGCTTTTCCAGACCGAGGAAATGGCAATGGAGGAGGCGCGGCGCGCGGTGGCCAGCACGCGTCAGCGATACGGGGCGGCAACCGGTCGGTGACGATCAGCCCGAACGCCGAGGTTCGCGGTGTCCGACCACTTCTTCGCTCGGGGCACTCGCGGCTGCGGCAGGCGCGGAAATGCCTCAATTCGCCTCGCCGGCCGTAGACCTGCGTTGACACCGGATCGGGTCCGCCGACATGGTATCGCTAACACAACGACGGCCCCATGAGCGGTGCCGCGTCGAAGATGGAGGTAAGGATGGCCGCGACGAGATTTGCCGCGATCGCGCATCATGGCTTGCTAACGCGGCCGATGGTCGCGCCTGCACGCATGAAGAGCCAACCTTAATAGGCGCCACCCGAACGTCCACCGTCGCTGCCTGCCGACGTTCCTGAACGCCCCGTTCGAAATTTCCCGAAGGACCGACATGCCAAAGATCATCGATGCCCGCGTCATCGTCACCTGTCCGGGGCGCAATTTCGTCACGTTGAAGATCACGTGCGACGACGGCACCACGGGGGTCGGCGATGCGACGCTCAACGGCCGCGAACTGAGCGTCGCGAGCTATCTGACGGATCACGTCGTGCCGTGCCTGATCGGCCGCGACGCGCACCGGATCGAGGATATCTGGCAATATCTCTACAAGGGCGCCTATTGGCGGCGCGGACCGGTGACGATGGCGGCGATCGCTGCGGTCGATACGGCGCTGTGGGACATCAAGGGCAAGCTCGCGGGTATGCCCGTGTACCAGCTGCTCGGCGGTGCGGCGCGCGACGCATGCATGGTCTACGCGCACGCCAACGGCACGACGATCGAGGACACCATTGCGGTCGCCAAGGCGGAGCAGGCGAAAGGCTACAAGGCGATCCGGCTGCAATGCGGCGTGCCGGGGCTCGCCGCGACCTACGGCGTCGCCAAGCATGGCGCGCGCTACGAACCCGCTGATGCCGACCTGCCGAGCGAGAGCGTGTGGTCGACCGAGAAATATCTGCGGGTTGTGCCCGAACTGTTCAAGGCGGCGCGCGAGGCGATGGGCTGGGACGTGCACCTGCTCCACGATATCCACCACCGGCTGACCCCGATCGAGGCGGGGCGGCTGGGCAAGGCACTCGAGCCGTATAACCTCTTCTGGATCGAGGATCCGACGCCGGCCGAGAACCAGGAGGCATTCAAGCTGATCCGTCACCACACCACGACGCCGATCGCGGTGGGCGAGGTGTTCAATTCGATCTGGGACGCGAAGGACCTGATCCAGAACCAGCTGATCGACTATATCCGCGCGACCGTCGTCCATGCCGGTGGCATCACGCACCTGCGCCGGATCGCCGCGCTCGCGGACCTGTATCAGGTGCGGACCGGCTGCCACGGCGCGACCGACCTGTCGCCGGTGGCGATGGCGGCGGCGCTGCATTTCGGCCTCTCGGTGTCCAATTTCGGCGTGCAGGAGCATATGCCGCACACACCGGAGACCGACGCGGTCTTCCCGCATGCGTACACCTGCGACGACGGCATGATGCATCCGGGCGAGGCGCCGGGGCTGGGCGTCGACATCGATGAGGATCTCGCCGCGACCTACGACTATAAACGCGCCTATCTTCCGGTCGCGCGACTGGAAGACGGCACGTTGTGCAACTGGTGAGCGCCCCTGTGGGGCCGCCCGAGGTCACCCGGAAGCCGCGCGGCCGTATCCGCTGGATCGTCTGTGCGCTGCTCTTCGCGGCGGTGGTGCTGAGCTATATCGATCGGCTCGTCCTGCCGACGCTCAAGCCCGATCTCCAGGCGCGTTATGGCTGGAGCGAGACGGGCTATGCCGATCTCGCGATCTGGTTCCAGGCCGCCTACGGGCTCAGCTACGTCGTGTTCGGCCGGCTGATCGACCGGGTCGGCGCGCGCATAGGCTATGCGCTGGCGGTGACGTTATGGACGATCGGCCATGTCGCGCACATCTTCTTCACGTCGACCGGCGGGATGATCCTGGCGCGCATCCCGCTTGCGCTCGGCGAGGCGGGCACGTTCCCGGCGGCGATCGCCGCGACCAACGAGTGGTTTCCCCGGCGCGAGCGCGCGTTCGCGATCGGCATCTTTAACGCCGGCTCGAACGTCGGTGCTATCCTGACGCCGCTGGTCGTGCCGATCATCGCGGTGACGCTGGGATGGCGCTGGGCGTTCATCCTGACCGGGCTGTTGACGGTGGTCTGGCTGATCGCGTGGCTCGGCTTCTATCGCCGCCCGCGCGACCATCCCAAGATCACGCCGGAGGAACTCGCCTATATCGAGAGCGAACCCGTCGAACCCGGTCGCCCGGTCGCCTGGAAGACGCTGCTGCGGCAGCGCCAGACATGGGCGTACATGCTCGGCCGGTTCCTGATCGATCCGGTGTGGTGGACCTTCCTGTTCTGGCTGCCCGACTTCTTCAACAAGCAATACGGTGTGACGATGCTCGCGTTCGGCCCACCGCTGATCGCGGTCTACGTCCTCGCCGATATCGGATCCGTCACCGGCGGCTGGTTTTCGTCCCGGCTCATCGGCCGCGGCTACAGCGTCAACCGCGCCCGCAAGACCGCGATGTTCGCCTGCGCGCTGTGCGCGGTACCGATCGCGTTTGCGACACAGGTGCCGGGCATGTGGTGGGCGGTGTTGTTGATCGGTCTGGCCTGCGCCGGGCACCAGGGGTTTTCGGCCAATCTCTACGCGCTGCCCGGCGATCTGCTGCCGCGGTGGGCGACGGGGTCGGTCGTCGGGCTCGGCGGGTTGTCGGGCGCGGTCGGCGGGATGCTGATGGCGAAGTTCGCCGGCGCGATCCTCGAGACGGTCGGCAGCTACCAGCCGATTTTCATCGTCGCCGCCTGCGCCTATCTCGTCGCGCTCGTCTGCATCCACCTCCTGGTGCCGCGCTATGCGCAGGTTCCGGCGGAGCGCCTTGTCTGATGAACCGCCGCGCTTTCGGTGCCATCACCAGATTCCGATCGCCGTGCTCCTGGTCAAGGCGGCTTCCGAGCGGTGTCGGTGTGCCCCGCGACTAGATTCGTAAGGCTTCACCTATCCCGTCGAAGACGCCGCGCTAGTTCGCGATTGTCCTGGCGCCTGCCTGAGCCCCTTTCGCAATCACGTTCGTCGTCACGATCGGAGGGTGCGGGGCGGTGTCGCCGGATGGGCCGTCAACCCGGTGCGGTCTGCGGTCATCGCCTCGCATACGTGGCCGATCGCGGCACCGTCCTGTCCCAAACGGCTAGGGTAATCCTCGATTACCGCGTAATACCGTACGCGAGATTGCTAGATCACAGCGGAGAGACCGAATGACCGACACCGCCGAATATGTGCCACCCAAGGTCTGGACCTGGAGCAAGGAGAGCGGCGGTCGGTTCGCCAGCATCAACCGTCCGATCGCCGGCGCCACGCACGACAAGGAGCTGCCGGTCGGCAAGCACCCGCTCCAGCTCTATTCGCTGGCGACGCCCAACGGCGTGAAGGTGACCGTGATGCTCGAGGAACTGCTCGCGGCCGGGCACACGGGGGCCGAATACGACGCGTGGCTGATCAAGATCATGGACGGCGATCAGTTCGGCAGCGGCTTCGTCGCCGCCAATCCCAATTCGAAAATCCCCGCGCTGATCGATCATAGTGGCGCGGCGCCGATCCGGGTGTTCGAATCTGGATCGATTCTGCTCTATCTGGCTGAGAAGTTCGGTGCGTTCCTCCCGACCGATGCCGCCAAGCGCGCCGAAGTGCTGTCGTGGCTGTTCTGGCAGATGGGCGCCGGACCGATGCTGGGCGGCGGGTTCGGGCATTTCTACGCCTACGCACCGGTAAAGATCGAATATGCGATCGACCGCTTCGCGATGGAGGTGAAGCGACAGCTCGACGTGCTCGACCGGCGCCTCGCCGAGAGCGAATATGTCGGCGGCGCGGACTATTCGATCGCCGATATGGCGGTGTGGCCGTGGTACGGCGCGCTCGTGACCGGCCAGGTCTACGAGGCCGCGGAGTTCCTCCAGGTCGAGGACTACAAGAACGTCCGGCGCTGGACCGACCTGATCGCCGCGCGGCCGGCGGTGAAGCGCGGGCGGATGGTCAACCGCGTGATGGGCGATCCCGCGAGCCAGCTCCACGAACGCCACGACGCCAGCGACTTCGACACCCGGACGCAGGACAAGCTCGACGCCCCGGCGGGGGAAACCCGCTAGGGCTCGACCAACTGATCGGGCGGTTCAGAACTGCCCGCCGATGTTGAAGGTGATCAGCTTGCTGTCGTCGCCGGGCGCTTTCAGCAGCGCCTTGGCGAGATCGATGCGGAGCGGGCCGAACGGCGAGGTCCAGTTGACGCCGACGCCGACCGACAGGCGCGGGCTGGCGGTGTTGCCCGAATAGGTCTCCTTGTAGGTGCCGAGCGCGTAGGTGTACGGCGTGCCGGTGTTGGTGGTCGTGCTGGCGCCGGCGGAATCGAGATACAGCAGGTTGCCCGAGCCATCGGTATATTGGCGGCTGCCCGCGACGCACGCGATCGAGGCGGCGTTGGCCGCGGCGCAGGTGTCCGTCAGCGCCGGCGTCTTGCCGCCGAACACCGCGCCGACATCCATGTAGATCGACGGACGCAGGCCCAACTCGCGCGCGCCGGCGCCCATCGGCAGTTCGAGTTCGAGGCGGGCCTGGTAATAGGCCGTGCCGCCGAGCGCGGTCTGCGTGGTCGTGCTGCTGCTGTTGGTCAGCGTCGCCGGGACGATCGTGGTGTCGTAATAGGTCCGGGTCACACGCGGGCCGACGCCGCGGATGTCGAAGCCGCGCATCTGCGGGTCGCCGAGATAGAAGCGATCGGTCAACCGGACGTCCTGGCCTAGCCCCTTGATATAGCCGCCCTCGGCATGCGCCGACAGGATGAAGCTCGAGCCCAGGTTCATGTACTTGGTGTAGTTGGCGGTGCTGCGGATATATTTCGTGTCGCCGCCAAGCCCGGCAAAGTCCTGGCTGACGCTGAACTTACTGCCCTTGGTCGGGCGGGTCCGGCTGTTGGTGTTGTCGAACACCAGCGAATAGCCGACCGACGACGTCCAGCGACTGCCGACCGCGTCGCACAGATAGGTGCCGGCGATCGCCGGGTCGCACACGCCGTTGGTGTAATAGGTGGCGGCGTCGAGCGAGACCTGGTCGTAGGACAGCCCGTAGCGCGCGGTGGCGGACCAATATTCGGTGAGCGGCACCGCGGCGCGGATCTGGAAGCCGGTCGAGACCTGTTCGTAGGTGGTGTCGTTGCTGTCGCCGGTGGTGCTGTACGAGCTGTAATCGCGGCGGAAGATGTCGCCACCGAGCGCGATGTTCGTGTCGAACAGATAGGGCTCGGTGAAGCCGAGATTGATCGATTTCGAGTAGCTCGAATAGCTGACGCCGGCGCGGAGTTCCTGGCCCATCCCGCGGAAGTTGCGCTGCGTGATGTTGGCCTGCGCGATGAAGCTTTCGAGGCTCGAATAGCCGGCCGAGAGTTGCAGTTCGCCGCTCGATTTCTCTTCGAGGTTGGTTTCGAGAATGACGCGGTCGGGCGCCGAGCCCGGCAATTGCTTGATCTCCATCTTGTCCTGGAAATAGCCGAGCGAGTTGATCCGGTCCTCCGAGCGCTTGACCTGGAAGCTGTTGAACGCGTCGCCTTCCGCCAGGCGGATCTCGCGGCGGACGACCTTGTCCTTGGTCTGCGTGTTGCCGTTGATCTCGACGCGTTCGACATAGGTGCGCTTGGCTTCGGCGATGGTGAAGTTGACGCCCATCGTCAGCGTGTCGGCGTCCTTCTGGAACTCCGGGTTCACTTCGGAAAAGGCGTAGCCGAACAGACCCGCGGTCTGGCTGAGGTTGTCGACCGAATCCTCGACAAGTTTCGCGTTGTACCAGTCGCCCTTCTTCAACGGCAGCGTGGCGGCGAGCTTCTTGCTGTCGAAGTCGCGGATCTGGCTATCGACGCCGACGTCGCCGAATTTGTAGCGTTTCCCTTCCTCCACCACATAGGTGATGATGAAGTCCTTCTTGTCGGGGGTGAGTTCGGCGATCGCCGAGGTGACGCGGAAATCGGCATAGCCCTGCGTCAGGTAAAACTGGCGGAGCTTCTGCTGGTCGTAGCTGAGGCGATCCTGATCGTAGCTGGTCGCCGACGACAGCAGCCGGCTGAAACGCGCCTGCTTGGTCGCCATCTGCGCGCGGATCTGGGCATCGGAGAAGACCGCGTTGCCCAGGATGTTGATCTGGCGGACCTTCGACTTGGGCCCTTCGCTGACGACGAAGACGACATCGACGCGGTTCTGATCGAGATTGACCATCTTCGGATCGATCACCGCGCCGAACCGGCCCTGGCGGCGGTACAGCTCCAGGATTCGGGCGATGTCCTGGCGGACTGCGGTGCGCGTGAAAATCTGACGCGGCGCGAGCTTGAGCTCCTTGGTGATCTTGTCGCTCTTCAGCGCCTTGTTCCCCTCGATCAGGACGCGGTTGATGATCGGGTTCTCGCGCACGCGCACGACGATGTTGCCGTCAGCGACGCCGGCGATCGAATAGTCCGCGAACAGGTCGCTCGCCTGCAGGTCCTTCAGCGCCTGATCGAGCGTCTCGGCGCTATAGACCGCGCCGACGTGCAGCTTGGTGTAGCTGAGCACCGTATCCGGCTCGATGCGCTGCGAGCCCTCGACGCGCAGGGTCCTGATCGTCCGCGGTCCGGTCGTGGTTGCGGCATTTGGGGGGGTGCCCGGTGCGGGGGAGGGGGGCGTCTTCGGCGGTGGCGTTTGCGCCGTCGCTGGGGCCGTCGTCGTCCCGACCAGAAGCAAGGCGAGCGATCCGGCGCCAAAATTGAACATCATGCGTGCGTCTCCGGGGGTGAACGGCAGCGCTATGGCGGGCATGTTTCCCGGGAATTTTCCGACGTGACGGGATATCGCAAGCTTGCAACACGGCCGGATCGGTCGGGCGCCGCAACGTGAACCATGGACGTGATCGCCCTCCGATATCCCGGATTAAAGCGTAAGTAACATTGACCCTTGCGTTTGCCTGCTGCGCTGCCGCAAAGGGGACGCGTCGGGCAGGTCTGGCGGCTCCGGGAGTCGCCACCAGTCGTGCCGCGTTCGGATTGGAGTTCCTCCGTGATCGGTATCGTCAGGGTCGCATTGTCGCGCCCGCTCACCTTCATCGTCATGGCGATCCTGGTCGCGATCATCGGCATGCTCGCGGCGGTGCGGACCCCGGTCGATATCTTCCCCGACATCAAGGTGCCGGTGATCGCCGCCGCCTGGCAGTATTCGGGTCTGTCGCCCGACGACATGGCGGGACGGATCATCTCGCCCTACGAGCGCGTGCTGTCGACCACCGTCAACGACATCGATCATATCGAGAGCCAGTCGATGCCGGGGATCGGCATCGTGAAGATCTATTTCCAGCCCGGCGCCGACATCCGCACCGCGACCGCGCAGGTCACCAGCGTATCGCAGACCGTGTTGAAGCAGCTGCCGCCGGGCGTCACCCCGCCGCTGATCCTGAATTATTCCGCCTCGACCGTGCCGATCCTGCAGCTCGCGCTGTCGGGAATCGGACTGTCCGAGGGCAAATTGTTCGATACCGCCGTCAATCAGATCCGCCCGGGCCTCGTCACCGTACCGGGTGCCGCGATCCCGTATCCGTCGGGCGGGCGCCAGCGTCAGGTTCAGATCGATCTCGACCCGCAGGCGCTGCAATCGAAGGGCCTGTCCGCGCAGGACGTCGGCCTCGCGATCGCCGCGCAGAACCAGATCAACCCCGCCGGCTTCGCGAAGATCGGCGGGTTCCAGTACAATGTCCGGCTCAACAACGCGCCTGGCTCTATCGACGAGCTCAACAACCTGCCGGTGAAGGTCGTCAACGGCGCGACGATCTACATGCGCGACGTCGCGCATGTCCGCGACGGCAGCGCACCGCAGACCAACGTGGTGCACGTCGACGGATCGCGATCGGTGGTGATGACGATCCTCAAGAATGGCTCGACCTCGACGCTGGCGATCGTGCAGGGGATCAAGGACGCGCTGCCCGCGATCCAGGCGACCCTGCCCGACAGCCTCAAGATCGTCCCGATCGGCGACCAGTCGCTGTTCGTGAAGGCCGCGGTCGAGGGTGTCGTCAAGGAAGGCGCGATTGCCGCCGCGCTGACCAGCGTCATGATCCTGCTATTCCTGGGTTCGTGGCGGTCGACCGTGATCATCGCGATCTCGATCCCGCTGGCGATCCTCGCCGCGATCATCGCGCTGTCGGCCACCGGCCAGACGCTGAACGTGATGACTCTCGGCGGGCTCAGTCTCGCGGTCGGCATCCTGGTCGACGATGCGACGGTGACGATCGAGAACATCAACTGGCATCTGGAGCAGGGCAAGAGCGTCCGCCAGGCGATCCTCGACGGTGCCGCGCAGATCGTGACGCCTGCGTTCGTGTCGCTGCTGTGCATCTGCATCGTGTTCGTGCCGATGTTCTTCCTGCCCGGCGTCGCGGGGTTCCTGTTCGTGCCGCTCGCGCTGTCCGTGGTGTTCGCGATGATCGCGTCGTTCATCCTCTCGCGGACCTTGGTGCCGACGATGGCGATGTACCTCCTCAAGCCGCATGCCGGTGACGTCCACGCGGCCGGAACGCCGACCTCGCGCAATCCGCTGGTCCGGTTTCAGCGCGGGTTCGAGGCGCGGTTCGAACGGTTCCGGCACGGTTATGGCCGGTTGCTCGAACGCGCGCTCGAGACCGGCAAGCCGTTCCTGCTCGGCTTCCTCGCGGTGGTCGCGTTGTCGCTGTTGCTGATCCCGTTTCTCGGCCAGAATTTCTTCCCCGCGGTCGACGCCGGCCAGATCACGATGCACGTCCGCGCGCCGATCGGCAGCCGGATCGAGAGCACGTCGGCGGAGTTCGACCGAATCGCGCGGAAAGTGCGCCAGATCATCCCCGCGAACGAACTCGTGTCGGTGGTCGACAACATCGGCCTGCCGGTCAGCTCGATCAACGCGACCTACAACAACTCGGGCACGATCGGCCCGCAGAACGGCGACATCCTGATCCAACTCGCCCACGAGCATGCGCCGACCGCGGATTACGTCCGCAAACTGCGCGAGACGCTGCCGGGGGCGTTTCCGGGGGCGACCTTCTCGTTCCTGCCCGCCGACATCACCAGCCAGATCCTCAATTTCGGCGCGCCTGCGCCGATTGACGTGCAGATCAGCGGCAAGGATGCGGCAGGCAATTATGCCTATGCGCGGTCGCTGCTGCGGAAGATCGCCGCGATCCCCGGCGTCGCCGATGCGCGCATCCAGCAGTCGGCGCGCTACCCCGAATTGCGCGTCAACATCGACCGCAGCCGGATCGGCCAGTTGGGGCTGACCGAGCGCGACGTGACCGCCAGTGTCGGATCGTCGCTCGCCGGCACCGTCCAGACCGCGCCGGTCTACTACCTCAACCCCGAGAACGGCGTGTCGTACAGCGTCGTCGCGCAGACCCCCGAATACCGCGTCGGATCGATGAGCGACCTGTCGAACATCCCGGTCACCGGCACCACCCCCGGCGGCGCGTCACAGGTGCTCGGCGGGCTGTCCACGGTCGTCCGCGGCACCTCCCCGGCGGTCGTCTCGCACTACAACATCGCGCAGGCGATCGACATCTACGCGACGCCCAACGGCCGCGATCTCGGTGCGGTGGGCGGCGACATCAAGCGCGTGCTGGCGGAGGCCAAGGCGTCGGCGCCGAAGGGCACGACGGTCGCCTTGCGCGGTCAGTATGCGACGATGAACAGCGCGTTCTCGGGGCTGTTCTTCGGGCTGATCGGCGCGATTGTGCTGATCTACCTGCTGATCGTCGTGAACTTTCAGAGCTGGCTGGATCCGTTCGTGATCATTACCGCGCTGCCCGGCGCGATCGCGGGGATCGTCTGGATCCTGTTCCTGACGGGTACGCCCTTGTCGGTGCCGGCACTGACGGGGGCGATCATGTGCATGGGCGTCGCGACCGCGAACGCGATCCTGGTGGTCAGCTTCGCGCGCGAACGGCTCGCCGAACTGGGCGATTCGACCAAGGCGGCGATGGAGGCGGGAATGACCCGTTTCCGCCCGGTGCTGATGACCGCGCTGGCGATGATCATCGGCATGCTGCCGATGGCGCTGGGTTTCGGCGAGGGCGGCGAACAGAACGCGCCGCTCGGCCGCGCGGTGATCGGCGGGCTGATCGTGGCGACGTTCGCGACGCTGATGTTCGTGCCGGTGATCTTCAGCATCGTCCACCGCAAGGACGCCGTGCGCGCGACCGATACCGAGACCTTGGAGCAAGTGCATGTCTGAGTCCGCCACGTCCGAACCCAAGCGCGGGTCGCTGAAGAAAGCCGGTGCCGTCGCGGCGGTGATCGCGCTCGCGCTCGTAGCGTTCGGTATCTTTACGCGTCACCGCTCGGACTCTCAGCTCGCGACGTGGACCACCGCGCAATCGACGCCGATCGTCACCGTGATCCATCCCAAGGCGGACGGCGCGAGCGATGCGCTGACGCTGCCAGGCAACGTGCAGGCGTATAACAGCGCGGCGATCTACGCGCGGACCACGGGCTATATCCGCAAATGGTTCGTCGATATCGGCGATCCGGTGCGCGCCGGCCAGGCGCTCGCGATCCTCGACGCGCCCGAAGTCGACCAGCAGGTCGCCGCCGCGCAGGCCGATCTCCAGACCGCACGCGCGAACCGTTCGCTCGCCGCGTCGACCGCCACGCGCTGGCGCGACCTGCTCGCCAAGGATGCGGTGTCGAAGCAGGAGACCGACGAGAAGATCGGCGATCTCGCCGCCAAGTCCGCGATCGCCAACGCCGCGTCGGCCAACGTCCGCCGGCTCGGCGCGTTGCAGGGCTTCACCCGCCTGACCGCGCCGTTCTCGGGGGTCGTCACCAGCCGCTCGACTCAGGTCGGCGCGCTGGTGACTGCGGGTACCGCCGCCTCGACGCCGCTGTTCACGATCGCCGACGTCAACCGGATGCGGATCTACGTCCGCGTGCCGCAGGCGTATTCGGGGCAGACGCGGCAGGGCATGCACGCGGTGCTGACCGTGCCTGAGTATCCGGGGCGCGAGTTCGACGTGACGCTGACCCGCAGTGCTGACGCGGTCGATCCGCAATCGGGCACCGTGCTGGTCGAATTGCAGGCCGCCAATACCGACCGCGCGCTCAAGCCGGGGGCCTATGCGCAGGTGAAGTTCCCGGTCGGTGGCGGGGCTGGCAGCGGCGTTCGCCTGCCCTCGAGCGCGCTGGTGATCGGCGCGAACGGCACGCAGGTCGCGGTCGTCGGCAGCGACGGCAAGGCACGGCTCAAGACGGTCACGATTGGGCGCGATGACGGCGACAGCGTGGCGATCAGCGCTGGCCTGACCGCCAACGACCGGGTGATCGACAGCCCGCCGGATTCGCTCCAGACCGGCGATCCGGTCCGCATCGCGCCAAGCGCAGGACCGGCCCGTGCGAAGCGCTAGGCTGGGCGCCGCGCTCGCCGCCGCAAGCGTCGCGGGCTGCTCGCTGGCGCCGCCGTACGGCATGCCGCCAAGCCCGACCGCGGCGGCGTACAAGGAGCAGGGGCCGTGGCAGTCCGCCGCGACCGACACGCCGCTCCCGGCCGCGTGGTGGACCGCGTTCGACGATCCGACGCTGACCGCACTCGAAGCGCGGATCGAGGCGGGCAATCCCGATCTCGCCGCCGCCGTCGCACGCTACGATCAGGCGCGCGGGCTGCTCGGCGAGACCCGCGCGGCGCAAGTGCCGACGCTATCGGTCGGCGCGGATGGCAGCCGGTCGCGCGTGTCGGCGGGACGGCCGCTATCGTCGGGGAACGCGGCGACCTACAACAATTTCTCGGTCGGCGCGTCGCTGGCCTATGAGATCGACCTGTTCGGCCGGGTCCGCAATTCGGTACGGGCGGATGCCGCCGCGGCCCAGGCGAGCGCGCAGGACGTCGCTGCGGTTCGGCTCGGATTGCAGGCATCTCTGGCGGATTCCTATTTCCAGATGCGCGGGCTCGATGCGCGGACGGTATTGCTGCGCCAGACGGTCGCCGCGTTCCAGCGCGCCTACGACCTCACTGACACGCGTCATACCGGCGGGATCGCGTCCGGTATCGACGTCAGCCGCTCGGCCGCGCTCCTGTCGAGTGCGCGTGCGGAACTGTCGGCGATCGCCGGTACGCGCGCCGCGTTCGAGCACGCGATCGCGGTGCTGGTCGGGGAAACGCCGTCGACCTTCGCGATCCCCGTCGCGGAAACGCTCCAGCGGCCGCCCGCGATTCCGGTCGGCATACCCTCGACGTTGCTCCAGCGCCGCCCCGACATCGTCGCCGCCGAACGCCGGATCGCCGCCGCCAATGCCCGGATCGGCGTCGCACGCGCGGCGATGTATCCATCGCTCACGCTCGGCGGATCGGGCGGGTTCGAGGCCGGCAATGGCGACATCCTGCGCGCATCGAACAGCTTCTGGGCACTCGGGCCCTTGTCCGCCGCGCTCGCGATCTTCGACGGCGGCGCACGGCGCGCGCGCGTCCGGATCAGCCGCGCGCAATATGACGAGGCAGCGGCGTCCTACCGCTCGACCGTCCTCACCGCCTTCCGCGAAGTCGAGGACGATCTCGCGCGCGGCCGAGCGCTGGCGGAACAGGAGCAGGCGCAGCAGGCCGCCACCCGCGCCGCCGAACGGACGCGCGACCTGGCGCTGATCCGCTACCGCGACGGCGCCTCTGACTATCTCGACGTCGTCACCGCGCAGACCGCCGCGCTGGACGCGCAACGCCTGTTGCTCGAAGTCCAGAGCACGCGCCTGCAAGTCGCGGTCGACACTGTCCGCGCCATCGGTGGTGGCAGCTAGAGCGAAAACAGCCGCAGGAAATAGTCGGCGAAGGTGTCGGCGGCCCGATCGCTGGCGGCAGTCTCGACCCCGAGCAGAAGCCGGGTCTGGTGCGCGACGCACATGCTGATCAGCAGCTGCGCCATCGGCAACGTTCCTTCGTCGCGCAGCAGCCCGGCGGCGACCTGGCGATCGAGATAGCCGGCAAGCAGCTGTTCGAGGTGATGCGGCGCGCGTTCGTAGAAGATCCTGCCAACCTCGGGGGAGCGCCCGCTTTCCGAGACCACCAGCCGCCAGGTTGCCAGCGCGTCGGGGTTGGTGGTGCGGTCCATGAAGCTGCGACAGAATAGCACGATCGTCGCACGGAGGTCGCCCGCGGCGAGCAATTCGCCCTCGAGCTGCTCGCGGAACGCCTGCGTCAGGTCTTCGATGACCGCGGCGAACAGCTCCTCCTTCGAGCGGAAATAGCTCCAGAGCGTCGCCTTCGATCCGCCGAGCGTCGTGAGCAAGCCGGACATCGAGGTCGCGGCATAGCCATCCTCGAGGAACGACTTGCGCGCCGCGGCGACGATGGCGGCGCGGCGCTCCTGCTTGCGGGTTTCGCGTTTGCCCAAAGGGGCGGGTGCCGGTGCTGAATTCATTGCTGTACCATATAGTACGTTTTTCCATTGACAAGGCGCAGCGAGCAATCTAGCTAAAAAACCGTACCCACTAGTACGGTTTTATCATGACACGATTCTCTTCCATCGCAACGCGGACCGCAGGGCCCTTGTGCCTCCTGCTGGTATCGGCCTGTGCGACGGTCCCCAATCTGGGGCCGGCACCTAAGGTCGCACCGGCGGCGGCGTATGAGTCCGACCGTAGCTTTGCGGTCGCCGCCGGCGATGCGGCGGCGGGCTGGCCGGATCAGGCCTGGTGGCACGAATATGGCGATCCGCAACTCGATGCGCTGATCGCCGAGGCGCTTGCCGGGTCGCCGGACGTCGCCGCCGCCGCCGCGCGGGTCCGACAGGCCGACGCCTATGCACAGCAGGCGGGGGCGGCGCGACTGCCGACGCTCGATGGATCGGCCAGCGCCGGCGGGACCAAGCAGAGCTACAACAACGGCATCCCGGCCGCGTTCGTGCCGAAGGGCTGGAACGACACCGGGCGAATTCAGGCCGATCTCGGCTTCGACCTCGATCTCTGGGGACGCAACAAGGCGTCCTATGCCGCCGCGCGCTCGGACGCCGATGCTGCCCGGCTCGATTTCGCGCAGTCCGCGCTGACGCTGTCGACCAGCGTCGCCGATGCCTATGCCGACCTCGCCAAATTGTTCGCCGAACGCGCGGTGCAGGCGAGGGCACTCGATATCCGCACGCAGACCGCCAAGCTGACCAGCGACCGGGTCGCGTCGGGACTGGATACGCAGGCCGAGCTGAAACAGGCGCAGTCCGCGGTGCCCGCCGCGCGCGCCGATCTCGCGGCGACCGACGAACAGATCGCGTTGACCCGCAACCGGCTTGCCGCGTTGCTCGGCAAGGGGCCGGATCGCGGGCTGTCGATCACCGCGCCGGTCGTCACGCTCGCCAGCCGGAGCCTGCCCGCCGATGCCACGACCAACCTGATCGGGCGCCGTCCCGATATCGTCGCCGCGCGGACGCGGGTCGAAGCCGAGGCCAGCCGGATCAAGGTCGCCCGCGCCGATTTCTATCCCTCGATCAACCTGAGCGCGACGATCGGTTTCCAGGCGCTCGGCCTCGGCAATGTGTTCAAGAGCGGCTCGTCCTTCGGCAGCGCCGCGCCCGCGATCAGCCTGCCGATCTTCCGCGGCGGCGAACTGCAAGGCAAGTACCGCAATGCGCGCGCGACCTATGACGAGGCGGTCGCCAATTACGATCGCACCGTCACCGACGCCTATCGTGCGGTCGCCGACGCGGTCGCCAGCCAGCGTTCGGTCGGCGTCCAGCTTGCCGACCAACGCCAGTCGCTGCTCGATGCGCAGGCCGCCTATGGTGTCGCGCGCCAGCGCTACGAAGGCGGGCTGTCGCGGTTCGTCGACGTGCTTACCGCGCAGGATCGCGCGCTTCAGTCGCAACGCTACGTGACCGACCTGCAGGCCCGCGCCTTCACCCTCGACATCGCGCTCGTACGCGCGCTGGGCGGCGGATTTGCCGCGCCCGCCGCCCCCGTCAACGCAGCCCAGATCAACAAGGACAAGACCAATGGCTGATGCCGATCCCGCAGGCACGCTCGACCCCGGCACGTCGGATTTGGATCGGGCACCGCCGCCGGAAGACCGCGCCCCCGCGCAATCGAAGACGCGCAAGACCTTGCTGGCGGGGATCGCCGGCGTCGTCCTGCTGGCCGGGGTCGGCTATGGCGGCTGGTACGCGCTCGTCGGCAGCCATTATGTCGAGACCGACAACGCCTATGTCGGTGCCGATACCGCGCAGGTGACGCCGATGGTGGCGGGGCAGGCGATCGCCGTACTGAAGGCGGATACCGACGCGGTGAAGCGGGGCGACGTGCTGATCCGGCTCGACGACAGCGATGCGCAACTCACGCTCGCGAGCGCCGAGGCCGATCTTGCCAAGGCGCGGCGCCAGTTCGGCCAGACCGCCGCCACCAGCACCGCGTTGTCGGCGCAGGTTGACGCACGCCGCGCCGACATCCTGACCGCGCGTGCCCAGCTGGTGTCGGCGCAGGCCGGCTACGATAAGGCGCAGGTCGATTTCGATCGTCGCCGCAGACTCGCGCCGAACGGCGCGGTGTCGGGTGACGAACTGACCAGCGCAACGAACGCCCTCGCCGGCGCGCGGGCGACGCTCGAACAGGCGCGGGCGGCGGTCGCGCAGGCCGGCGCCCAGCGCGGTGCGGCGGCGGGCAATCTCGCCGCCAACGATGCGCTGATCAAGGGTACCACGACGAGCACCGCACCCGACGTCATGACCGCGGAAGCGCGCATCCGTCAGGCTCGGCTCGATCTCAGCCGCACCGTGATCCGCGCGCCGATCGATGGCGTCATCGCCAATCGCACCATCCAGGTCGGCCAGCGCGTCGCCCCTGGCGCGACCGTGATGCGGATCGTCCCCGTCTCGCAGGCCTATGTCGACGCCAACTTCAAGGAGGGCCAGCTGACCAAGGTGAAGCCCGGCCAGGCGGTGACGCTGACCGCCGACCTGTACGGCGACGATGTCGAATATCACGGTCGGGTCGTCGGCTTCTCCGGCGGCACCGGCTCGGCGTTCGCGTTGATCCCCGCGCAGAACGCGACCGGCAACTGGATCAAGGTCGTCCAGCGTTTGCCCGTGCGGGTCGCGCTCGATCCGAAGGAACTGGCGGCGCACCCGTTGCGGGTCGGCCTGTCGATGACCGCGGAGATCGACACGACCACGTCGTAATTCAGATTGTTTCCCGGGACACTCGGTCCCGAACGAGCTTGCCGGACGGTCCTTTTCCCCAAGACGCAGAGGCCAGCCATTCCCCCGGGCTGGCCTTGGGACCGGTTCGACGAGGGGCGGGTGAAAGTCGCCATGGTGGCCTTCACCCGCTTTCGACCAGCCCCCTTTAGACCAGGGGGCGTCGCGTACGCCAACAGGGAGTATCGCCGCGATGGCGCTCGACGACGACTTCAAGCCCCTGACGGGCACCACGCTGATCCTGGCGGGAATGGTCCTGGCGCTGACCAACTTCATGGTCGTGCTCGATACCAGCATCGCCAACGTGTCGGTCGGGCATATCGCCGGATCGCTCGGCATCTCGTCGAGCCAGGGCACCTGGGTCATCACCTCCTATGCCGTCGCCGAGGCGATCTGCGTGCCGCTGACCGGGTGGCTGTCGACGCGGTTCGGCATGGTGCGGACGTTCGTCGTCAGCATGATCGGCTTCGGGATCTTCTCGATCCTGTGCGGCCTGTCGACCAGCCTGACGATGATGGTCGTCTGTCGGATCGGCCAAGGCCTGTGCGGCGGGCCGCTCATGCCGCTCAGCCAGACGCTCCTTCTACGCGTCTTTCCCAAGCAGCAGCAGGGCCAGGCGATGGGCATGTGGGCGATGACGACGGTGGTGGCCCCGATCCTCGGCCCGATCCTCGGCGGCACGATCAGCGACAGCTGGTCGTGGCACTGGATCTTCTTCATCAACATCCCGATCGCGGTGATATGCGTGTTCGGCGCCCTGCGACTGCTGCGTCCGGCGGAGACCCGCACGCAGACGATCGGCATCGATGCGGTTGGGCTCGCTTTGCTGGTGCTGTGGATCGGCGCGCTGCAGATCATGCTCGACCTCGGCCGCGAGCATGACTGGTTCCAGGACGGCTTCATCGTCGGCCTCGCGCTGATCGCCGCGGTCGGGCTGGCCGTGTTCGTGGCCTGGGAGATGACCGAAAAGGCGCCGGTCGTCGATCTGCGCGTGTTCCGCCATCGTGGCTTCACCGTCGCGGTCATCAGCCTGGCGTTCGCGTTCGCCGCGTTCTTTGCCTCGGCAGTGGTCATTCCCCAATGGCTCCAGTCGAGCCTCGGCTACACTGCGACGAAGGCCGGCTACGTCACCGCCTTCACGGGCGTCGGCGCGGTCATCATGTCGCCGATCGTCGCCAAGCTGCTCGAAAAGGTCGATCCACGCGGACTGGTGTGCTTCGGGATCCTTTGGCTGGGGCTGACCTCGCTGGCGCGCGTGCACTGGACCAGCGGCGCCGACTTCTGGAGCCTCGCGTTGCCACAGCTCCTGCAAGGCTTCGGCGTGCCGTTCTTCTTCATCCCGCTGACGACGATCGCGCTCGGGGCGGTCGAACCGGAGGAAACCGCGTCGGCGGCCGGCGTCATGAGCTTCCTGCGCACGCTGGCGGGGGCGATCGGCACGTCGGTGTCGACCACCCTCTACGCCAACGCCGCGGTGGTCGCGCGGAGCGAGATCGTCTCGAAGCTCAACAGCGATCCGACCACGCAGGCGATGCAGGCCGGCGGCTTCTCGCTCGATCAGGTCCGCGGCTCGATCGAACAGCTGGTCACGCAGGAAAGCTATGTGCTGGCCATCAACCAGCTGTTTTTCCTGTCGGCGATCGTGTTCGCCGGATCGGCGATGATCATCTGGCTATCGCCGCGGCCGACGCGCGTGGTCGAGGCGGGGGCGGCGCACTGATGCGCGCGGCCGCTGACATCGTCGAACCGCCCTCCAGCGACGAGCCGGAAATGTTCGGCAAAGCGCTGATGGAACTGGCACCGCCGCTGCGCCGCCGCGCGTACCGGTTGACGCACGATCCGGTCGAGGCCGACGACCTGCTCCAGGAGACGCTGGCCAGGGCCTGGTCGGCGCGGCTGAGCTTCCGGCCGGGGACCAGCCTCAAGGCGTGGACCTTCACGATCCTGCGCAACCTGTTCCTCGCCCAGTTGCGGCGGTCGTATCGGCTGGTCGATCTCGATGACGGCGTGGCGGAGCGGATCGTGGCGATCGACGCCGACCAGCATGCGAAAACCGAGTTCAAGGCGGTGCTCGACGCGATCGATCTTCTGCCGACCGATCAACGCCTCGCGCTCACTGCGATCGCGTTGGAGGGTCTCGATTACGTGTCGGCGGCGCAGGCGCTGAACGTGACGCAGGGCGCGCTCAAGAGCCGTGTCCGGCGAGCGCGGGCGGCGCTGGCGCGGCTGGTCGAGGACGGCGTGCCGCGATCGGCCGGTGAGCCGGGGCAGGGGGACGAGGCGAAGCCGGAGCGTACCGCCGCGCTGTCGGCGGCGTCGTTTCGCGGCGTCTGGACCACGGCGAAGACGACGGGACACCCCTTGTGGATCGGCTAGCGATGATGGGACCAGTGCAACGCGGTTTCACGCGCGGGTTTCTTCGGATCCTGCTCGTCGCGCTGCCGCTCGGCGGGTGCGCGACGGCCATCCCGCGCACACCGTACACGCTCGCCGATCTCGCCGTGGCAAGGCCCATCGACGGGCCGCGTGTCAGGATGTGGGCGCGTGGCGACGACGCGCGGTACGAACAGGTGCGGAACGAGGTCGTCGCGCAGCGCGCTATCGCCGGGTTGCCGCCGCTGTCGACGCTGCTGGCGATCTCGGGCGGCTCGGACCGGGGCGCGTTTTCGGCGGGCCTGCTCAACGCCTGGACGCGGCGCGGCGATCGGCCGCAGTTCGATATCGTGACCGGGGTCAGCACCGGCGCGCTGATCGCGCCGTTCGCGTTTCTCGGCCCCGATCAGGACGCGATACTGAAGCAGATCTACACCAATATCTCGCCGAAGGATGTCTTCCGAAAGCGCGGCATCGCTGGGGCGATCCGCAAGGCCGGGCTGGCGGATACGACGCCGTTGCGGACGCTGATCGCGCGCTACGTCACGCCGGCGTTCCTCGATCGGATTGCCGCCGAGCACCGCCGCGGTCGCCGGCTGTTCGTCGTCACCACCAATCTCGACGCGCAGCGCGGCGTGGTCTGGGACATGGGCGCGATCGCGCTCAGCGCGTCGCCTGACCGTGTCGCGCTGTTCAACCGCGTGCTGCTCGCCTCCGCCAGCATTCCCGGGGTCTTCTCCCCGACGCTGATCGACGTGACGGCGAACGGGCGCCACTTCAGCGAAATGCATGTCGACGGCGGGGCGGTCGGCGGGTTCTTCATCCTGCCAAGGGCGATCCTCGCGCGCCCCGACGCTGCGGCGCTGACCTCGAACGTGCGGATGTTCGTGTTCTACAACGGCCGGCTGATGCCGGAATTCAAGGTCGTGCGCGGACGGATCATCAGCGTGACGGGCGCATCGCTGACGACGCTGGTCGGCGAGATCGACCGCAACAGCGTCGACGAACTGCAAAGCTTCACCCGCACGGTCAAGGCCCGGCTGTCGGTCTGTTCGATTGAGGATCATCTCCCCGACGAGGAGAGACCGCTGTTCGACACCCGCCGGATGCGCGCGATGTATGCGTTCGGCGAACGGCAGGTTGCTGGCGCTGCCCCCTGCATCCGCTGATTGCCCCATAGCAGCAGGGCGGATAGGTGTACGATATTGTATAACATCGGGGGCGACAGATGCGGTTGGTACAGAACGGAGCGGTCCTGATTGGCCTGTTGCTCGGGTCGTCGTCGCTGGCGGCGATGCCGGCCGTCGCGCCGCAGCAGGGCTATAACCCCGGCGAGACCTTCGCGCCGTTCGACATGGCGCAGCCGGCGAGTGTCTATCGCAGCGCGGACGGGCGACCGGGCCCATCCTATTGGCAGAACCGTGCCGACTATCAGCTGCACGTGACGCTCGATCCCGTCGCCAAGACGATCAGCGGGACTGCGACGATCACTTATACCAACGCCAGCCCCGATCCGCTCGATGTGCTGTGGCTGCAACTGGAGCAGAATCTCTACAAGCCCGGGTCGCGCGGCGCGCTGTCGCGCGGCGGCGTACCCGGCGGCTCGACCGAGGGCATGGTGCTCGATGCGGTCGGCGTGTCGGTCGCGGGCGGCAAGGCGACCGCCGTGACTCCGCTCGTCACCGACACGCGTGCGCAATTGACGCTCGCCACGCCGCTGGCATCGAAGGCCAAGGCGGTGATCACGATCCGCTATCACTACCGCATCCCCGAGGCGTGGGGCGGGCGGACCTCGTGGGGGCGGCTGCGCGACGGCGACGCGTTCGATATCGCGCAATGGTATCCGCGGATGGCGGTCTATGACGACATCCGCGGATGGGACACCGCGCCTTATCTCGCGCAGGAATTCTACCTGACCTATGGCGACTTCGAGTATTGGGTGACCTTGCCCAGCGACATGCTCGTCGCCGGCTCGGGGGCGTTGATGAACCCGACCGAGGTGCTGACCCAGACCCAGGTCGCGCGCCTCGCAAAGGCCCGACTCAGCGATGCCACCGTGCCGATCCGCACCGTTGCCGAGATCGCCGATCCCGCCTCGCGCCCGAAGCGGGGCGGCACGCTCACCTGGCATTATCACATGGCGAACACGCGCGACGTCGCGTTCGCCGCGTCGAGCAAGTTCGCGTGGGATGCCGCGCGCATCCGCCTGCCGGACGGCAAGTCGTCGGTCGCGATGTCGTTCTATCCGGCCGAGAGCGACGGGCAGGCGCGGTGGGGGCGGTCGACCGAATACGTCAAGGATACGGTCGAGCGGTTTTCGGCGAAATGGTTCCCCTATCCCTATCCCGCGGCGATCAACGTCGCCGGGCCGACCAGCGGCATGGAATATCCCGGGATCGTGTTCGACGGGCCGGAGGATGCCGGCAAGGAGCTGTTCTGGATCACCGCGCACGAGATCGGGCACAACTGGTTCCCGATGGTCGTCGGGTTCGACGAGCGACGTCACGCCTGGATGGACGAGGGGTTCAACACCTTCATCGACGTCTATCAGTCGGACGCGTTCAACCGCGGCGAATATGGCCCGAAGCGTGACAGCGAATATGCCGAGGGGGGCGGCAATCCGGTCGACGAGATCCTGCCCGTCCTCGCCGATCCGACCGCGCCGCCGATTTTATCGCGATCGGACACGGTCGTCGAAAAATGGCGGCACCCGGTCACGTACTTCAAATCAGCGCTCGGTCTGACGTTGTTGCGCGAGCAGATCCTCGGGCCGGAGCGGTTCGATCCCGCGTTCCGGCGGTTCATCGCCGCCTGGGCCTTCAAGCATCCCAAGCCCGCCGATTTCTTCCGCGCGATGGAGAGCGACGCGGGTGAGGACCTGTCGTGGTTCTGGCGCGGCTGGTACGCGAACAACTGGCAGATGGACCTGGCCGTCGCCGGGATGGATTATGTGAAGGGCGACGCCGCCAACGGTGCGCTGGTCAAGGTCGAGGCGCGCGACAAGCTTGTAATGCCCGTCACCTTGCGCGTGACCTATGTCGACGGGAAACGAACCGACATGCGCTTGCCCGCCGAAACCTGGATACGCCAATCGGTGACGCCGGTGTTCGTGCCCGGAACCGCGAAGATCGTGAAGGTCGAACTCGATCCCGACCACAACCTGCCGGACCGCGATCGTCGCAATAATCGCTGGCCGGCAGGCTGAGCCTCGCGGATCCGCGCGACGTCAGGCCCGGTGGAGCGCCGGCGTGCCGTGCTCGACCTGGAACGAGGCGGCGGTGGTGATGGTCGCGTCGGGCCGGGACACGCGGTCGACGACGCGGAAGTTGGTCTGCCAGCGATCGGGGGTGACGTCGCAGGTCATGTAGCCGCGACGATCGTTGGAGAATTTCAGGAACGCGTTGTCGGCGAGAATGCGCGGCGCCCCGGCCCGCACATCGGCTCCGTCGCCGCCCGACGAGATCGACGTGCCGACGAACTCGACCGCAACCGCATCGCCCGCGCCACCACGCGTACGCAGTTCGCCCGCAAAATTCTGATGCTCGTCGCCAGTCAGCACCACGGCGTTGCCCAATCCTGCGAGCTTCGAGAACACCCGTTCGCGCGGAACATTGTAGCCGGCCCAGCTGTCCATGTTGCGGGTCGGCGCCGGCTCGTCGCCCGTTCGTCGATCGAGCGGCATCATCATCACCTGCTGCGCGATCGCGTTCCACCGCGCGCGCTTTTCCTTAAATGCGGCGCCGAGCCACGCCTCCTGCGCGGTACCCATCACCTGCGCCTTGGGATCGTCCCACCCCGCGCAATAGGACTTGAAGCCGTCGCCGCACGGCTGATCGGTCCGGAACTGGCGGGTGTCGAGCAGATGCAGGTCGACCAGCGTGCCGACCTTCGCGCGACGATAGATATGCATCCCGTCGGCGCCGGGAAACGCGGATTTGCGGAACGGCATGTGCTCGTAATAGGCCTGGAACGCGGCGGCGCGGCGCAGCGCGAACACCTCGGGCGGATCGCCGCCCTGGTCGAGGTCGCCCACCCAGTTGTTCTCGACCTCATGATCGTCGAACGTCGGGAACCAGGCATGCGCGGCGTGCGCGGCCTGCAGATCGGCATCCATCTTGTACTGCGCATACCGGCGGCGATAATCGTCGAGATCGTAGAGCAATTGGCCTTCGTGAGCGCGCACGAACGGGCGCGGGCGCCCGTCATAGCCGACCGGCACGGGCGAACTGCGGCCCTCGTAGATATAGTCGCCATAGTGGAAGACGAACGCCAGGTCCTCGTCCGCCAGATGGCCATAGGCGTTGAACAGCCCGTCCTCGTAATTCTGGCATCCGCATACGCCGAACCGGAGCCTGTCGATCGCCGCCCCGGCCAGCGGCAGCGTGCGCGCACGGCCGGCGATCGAACGATCGCGGCCGACGCTGAACCGGTACCAATAGGGGCGATCGGGCAGCAGTCCATCGACCTCGACATGGACCGAATGCGCCAGTTCGGGTCGCGCGATCGCGCTGCCCTTGGCCACCAGAGTCGCGAAGCGCTCGTCCGAGGCGACCTGCCAATCGACCGAGATCGGCGCCATCGGCATCCCGCCGTGCCGCTCCAGGGGATCGGGCGCGAGCCGCGTCCAGATCACGAATCCGTTTGCCGCCGGCTCGCCCGCCGCGACGCCGAGACGGAACGGATAGGCCGCAAACACCTGTTGCGCGCGTAGGATGCCGGGCGCCGCGAGCACCCCCACACCGGCCGTCAATCCAAGCAGCGTAGCGCGTCGGGTAAGGGTCACAGGTCCGCCGATCTCTAGTGATGACCGATACACTATATCATGGGTGGTTGGAACGAAAACCCCTTCTTGCCTGCCGTCCGTCGACCACACGAAAAAGACGGTCAGGTGGAGGTTGCGGCGAAATCCGATATCACCTATCGGGTAGTGATATATTATCTCATTGCGAGGTGTTTCGTGCCGTCATCGACCATCCCCGTCACCGTTCTCACCGGCTATCTGGGCGCGGGCAAGACGACGCTCCTGAACCGCATCCTCAGCGAAAATCATGGCCGCAAATATGCGGTCATCGTCAACGAATTCGGCGAGATCGGCATCGACAACGACCTGATCGTCGATGCCGACGAAGAGGTGTTCGAGATGAACAACGGGTGCATCTGCTGCACCGTCCGCGGCGACCTGATCCGCATCATCGAGGGGCTGATGAAGCGCAAGGACGGCTTCGACGCGATCATCATCGAGACCACCGGCCTCGCCGATCCCGCCCCCGTCGCGCAGACCTTCTTCATGGACGACGACGTGCGCGCCCGGGCGAGCCTCGACGCGATCGTGACCGTGGTCGATGCGCGCCATGTCCTCGCCCGGCTGGAGGACAGCCATGAGGCCGAGGAGCAGATCGCGTTTGCCGACGTGATCCTGCTCAACAAGACCGATCTGGTGACCGCGCAGGAGCTGGAGGTGGTGCGCCAGCGCGTCCGCACGATCAACGGCCAGGCGCGGTTGCACGAGACGCAGAACTGCGTCGTACCGCTCGAGGAGGTGCTGGAGCGCGGCGCGTTCGACCTCGACCGCATCCTCGAGATCGAACCCGACTTCCTGTCGGAGGACGATCACGAGCATGACGATTCGATCACCTCGGTATCGCTGCGTTCGGCGACGGCGATCCGGCCCGAGCTGTTCATGCCGTGGTTGCGCAACCTGACCGCGGTCCAGGGACAGGACATCCTGCGGCTGAAGGGCGTGCTGTCGTTCCCCGACGAGGACCAGCGCTATGTCGTGCAGGGCGTCCACATGCTGCTCGACGGCAATCATCAGCGCGACTGGAAGCCGGACGAGGTCCGCACCAGCCGGATGGTGTTCATCGGCCGCAACCTCGATCCAGTCGCCTTGCGCGCCGGGTTCGAGGCCTGCGCGGTTCCTGCCAACCGATGATCGACGCGATGCGTGAAACGCTGGTGCAAAGCCACGGCCGCCGTGTCGAGGTTGGCGCGGAGCCGACCGCGCTCCTGTGGCTCGGGGACGACGCGTTGCTGACGCTCGGCGACGGCAGCGTGCGGCACATGACCGACGCGGGCGAGGTCGCCACGCATCCGGTGCACGGCGGCGCGATCCTGGCGGCGTGCCGTCATCCCGATGGACGCTCGATCGTCACCGGCGGCGACGATGGCCGAGTATGCCGGGTGGTGGCGGATGGCGATGTTCTGGAGTTGGGCCGCTTCGACCGACGCTGGGTCGAGCATCTGGTGGCGAGTCCCGCCTCGGGCCTGATCGTCGCCGGCGTCGGTCGCGAAGCGGTCGTCTGGACGCCCGGTGCCACCGAACCCTCGCACCGCTATGCGATCGGTTCGACGATCGGCGGCCTCGCACTCGAAGGTAAAGGCAAGCGGCTGGCTGTCGCGCATTATGGCGGCGTGAGCCTGGTCTATGCCGCGACCGCCGGCAGCGGCCGCGTCGCGCTCGATTGGATCGGCTCGCACCTCGCCTGCACGATGAGCACGGACGGCCGCTATGTCGTCACCGCGTTGCAGGAGACCGGACTGCACGGCTGGCGGCTTCCCGATCTGCGCGACATGCGGATGTCGGGCTACGTCGCCAAGACGCGCAGCTTCTCGTGGGATCGCCGCGGCAGATGGCTGGCGACCAGTGGCGATGCGTGCGCCGTCCTATGGTCGTTCGACGGCAAGAGCGGCCCGATGGACAAGCCGCCGTTGCTGCTGGCCGAGCGGCGGGGCGCGATCGTCACGCGCGTCGCCTTCCATCCCCGTAGCGACCTGCTGGCGGTCGGCTTTGACGATGGCGTCGTCGTCCTCACGCAGGCCGATGACGATCGTCCGCTGCTGGTCGATGAAGAGGGCGCCGCCATTACCGCGCTGAGCTGGAACGACGCCGGCACCCGGCTCGGCTGGGCCGGCGAGGACGGCCGGATCGGCATCCTCGACATGGCCGCGCGCGCATGAGGAGCCCGTGCGTCGACATCTGCCGCTTCGATGGCCGGACCGGCTGGTGCGTCGCCTGCGGGCGAACACAGGTCGAGTGCCGCGGCTGGCGCAAGGCGGCGCGGCCGACCCTGCTGGGGATCCAGGCGGAGCTGCCCCGCCGCCTCGCCAAGCTGGCCGCGCGCGGCATCGTCGCCTCGGAACTGGCACCCGACCCTATCTCGGAAGACCCCGACACTATCTCGGAAGACATGGCATGACAGATCCCTCGTTCGCACTGCCCACGCTGGGCCTGATGTTCGTGCTCGGCCTGCGGCATGGGCTCGATCCCGATCACGTCGCGGTGATCGACAATATCGTCTTCCGCATGGTCGAGGAGCGGCCTCGATTATCGCCCTGGACCGGCACGCTGTTCGCGCTGGGTCACAGCCTCGCGGTGGCGGTCGTGGCGATCGGCGTGTCGCTGTTCGCGCACTGGATCGTCGTGCCGCGCTGGACCGCGACGCTGGTCGATACGATGGTGATCGCGTTGCTGATCCTCGTCGGCACGCTCAATCTCGTCGCGCTGCTGCGACACCGCGCCTACGCGCCGGTCGGGTGGCGTGCGGGGCTGGTGCCGCGGTCGCTGCGGTCGAGCACGCACCCGGCGGCGGTCGTCGCGATCGGCGTCGTGTTCGGGCTGGTGTTCGACACCGCGACCCAGGCCGCCGCCTGGGGCGCGGCAGCAACGACGCGGGGCGGGCCCGCCGCCGCCGCCGGTATCGCGCTGGCCTTCACGATCGGCATGGTGCTCGCCGATACGCTGGACAGTCAGATCGTCAGCCGATTGCTGCGCTCGAGCCAGCGGGCGGGGCGCGGTGCAGGCGCATCGGTCATGCGATATCGGCGCGGGGTCGGCTGGCTGATCGTCGGCTTGTCCTACGGCATGGCGCTGTTCGCGGCGTCGGAGGCCGCAGGCTTTGCGCTCGACCTCGACGACCGGACCTTCACCGCGATCGGCGTCGGCGCGGCCACCATCGTCGCGGTGCTGCTCGCCCGCGGTGCCTGGATCGCCCGCAAGGCCAGTCGTCCCGCTCTGGAAGGCGCGGCATGACCGGCCTGGTCACCGGACCCGGTGCGCTGATCCCGGTCTCGGTCCTCACCGGCTTTCTCGGCAGCGGCAAGACGACCGTGCTCAATCGGCTGGTGCGCGATCCGCGGATGGCGCGCGCGCTCGTCATCATCAACGAATTCGGCTCGATCGGGCTCGACCATGACCTGATCGTCCGCAGCCAGGACGACATGGTCGTCGAGATGATGGGCGGCTGCCTGTGCTGCACCATCCGCGGCGACCTGTTGCGGACGCTGCGCGAGGCGCCGTGGCGGTTCGCGCGCGACGGCAAGTGCTGGTTCGACCGGGTGGTGATCGAGACGACCGGTCTCGCCGACCCGGCGCCGATCCTGCACACGCTGATGACCGACGAGCGCCTGCAGACACTGTACCGGCTCGACGGGGTCATCACCACCGTCGACGCCGCGACCGGGATGGCGACGCTCGATGCGCAGGAGGAATCGATCAAACAGGCCGCGGTCGCCGATCGGTTGCTGCTCACCAAGACCGATCTCGTCGACGCGGACGCGCGGGCTGCGCTGGAAGCGCGGCTGCATGCGCTCAACCCCGCGGCGCCGATCACGGTGGCGATCGATGGCGCGGTCGATCCGGACCTGCTGTTCGAGGCCGGGCTCTACGATCCTACGACCAAGAGCCACGACGTCCGCCGCTGGCTGAACGCCGAAGCCTATACCAATCCCCCCGATCACCATCACGCGCACGACCATCATCACGATCACCATCATCATGACGTCGATCGCCACGGCGACCGGATCCGCTCGGTCTGCCTGACCTTCGACGACCCCATTCCAGCCTTGGCGTTCGAGCGCTGGCTGGGCATCCTGACGATGTTCAAGGGCGCCGACATCCTGCGCGTGAAGGGGATCGTCAACGTCGAGGGCGTCGATCGACCGATGGTGATCCACGGTGTCCAGCACATCTTCCACCCCCCGGTTCGGCTCGACGCGTGGCCGAGCGAGGATCGCCGCAGCCGGATCGTGTTCATCACCCGCGACCTCGACGAAGCCGATCTGCGCGGCACGCTGACGCTGATGACGCTGGGGCTCGAGCATTTCGGTCTGGTCGGACAGGACGCGATGACCCTAGGGGCAGACGGTGGACTGATCCCGGACAGAGGCTGACGACCACGAGACGACCGCAGGGGCGGGGCGATAATATTAAAAACGGGGGATATCGGTGCGCACGACGATCATAAATTCATGGGTACGCGGTGCCGCCGCGGCGACCGCCTTGTGCGGCGCCTCGACGGCGGCGAACGCCGAGGACCACACGCCGACCGCGCCGCTGTCCGTACCGGCCGCGGGCGAGGAGATCACCGTGACCGGCTGGCGGCTGCGCCAGCTCGACGTCGCGACGCCGACCGCGAGCCGCCTCGGCCTGTCGATCCGCGAGACGCCCGCCACGATCGACCGGATCGGCGCCGACGAGATCCTCACGCGCGGGTTCCGCACGGTCGAGGAGGCGGCGGTCAGCCTGCCGGGCGTCACCTCGGGCGGCTCGCCGGGCGACCCCTCGCTGTTCTCGATGCGCGGCTTCACCGGCGAGCAGATCACGGTTCTGCACAACGGGCTGTATCTCGGGCCGGCGAACATGATCAACCGCCCCGGCAACACCTTCAACATCGCCAGCATCGACGTGCTCAAGGGGCCGGCGTCGGTGCTGTACGGGCAGGGCGCGATCGGCGGCGCGGTCAACATCGTCAACAAGAGCCCGGACTTCACCGCTGACAGCCTCCAGGCGCTCGCCTCCTATGCGTCGTTCGACACGGCCAGCGTCGGGCTGGGCGGCAATCACCGCATCGGCGACACGCTCGCCGCCCGCGCCGACGTCAGCTATCATCGCACCGACGGCTTCGTCGATCGCGCCGGTTCCACCTCGTTCAACGCCACCGGCGCGGTGCTGTTCAAGCCGCGGGACACGCTGTCGATCGCGTTCAGCGTCGATTATCTCAAGGACAATCTGTCCACCTACTTCGGCACGCCGCTGGTGCCTGCCTCGTTCGCCGCCGATCCGATCGGCGGGATCCTGTCGACCGGCAACGGCTATGTCGTCGATCGCCGCACGCGCTTCACCAACTACAACGTGGCGGACAACCGCGCCAAAAGCTGGCAGGTCTGGCCGCGGCTCGTCGTCAACTGGTCCCCCTCCGAGCACCTCACGCTGTCGAACACCGCCTATTATTTCCATGCCGAGCGGCAATGGATCAATGCCGAGAACTATGTCTTCAACGCGGCCACCAAGTTGATCGACCGCGATCGCTTCTTCGTGTTCCACAACCAGGATCTGTTCGGCGATCAGTTCAGCCTGACGCACAAGGACAAACCGTTCGGCCTCGACAACACGCTGGTCGTCGGCATCGACTACAGCCATCTCGATTTCGTCCGCAGCCGTGGTTTTCCCGATGGCGACAGCGTCGATCCGCTGACCCCGAGCCCGGGTCTTTTCGGGGCGATCGACAAGCGCGTGTCGCCGACCCGCTGGGACCAGATCGCGCTGTTCGGCGAAGATGCGCTCGCGCTCACGCCCTCGCTCAAGCTGGTCACGGGCCTGCGCGCCGAGCGGCTGTATCTGACGCGCGAGAATTTCAACGTCGATGACAGCTTCAACGCCGGTTCGAGTTTCGACCGCACCTACCGGCTGTTCAACTGGCGCGCGGGGCTGGTGTACGACGTCTCGCCAAACGTCACCGCCTACGCGTCGTACAGCACCGGCAAGGATCCGGTCGGCGCGAACATCTTCCTCGTCAACGCCAACCAGAATTTCGGCCTGAGCACGTCGCGGCAGGTCGAGGGCGGGCTGAAAGCCGATCTGCTGCACGGCCGCGGAACGCTGACGCTCGCGGCCTACGACATCAGGCGCGACAACATCCTGACGCAGGTCGCGGTCGATACCGTCAGCAATATCGGCAGCCAAAGGTCGCGCGGGATCGAAGCGTCGGGCGAACTGCGCGTGACTCCGGCGTGGGCGGTGATCGCCAGCGGGACCTATGTCGACGCCAAATACGCCAATTTCGTCGACCCGAACTACGGGATCGCCGCGTCGGGCAACACGCCGCCCAACGTCCCGGCCTGGGTCGGCAATATCTGGACGACGGTGCAGCATATCGGCGGACTGCCGCTGGAAGCGGGCGGCGGCGTCAAATATATCGGCAAGCGCTACGGCAACACCGCCAACGACCTCGTGCTCAAACCCTATGCGACGGGGATCGTCTACGCGACCTATGTGCTGACGCCGCGCTGGTCGCTGACAGGGCGGATCAACAATGTCTGGAACAAGACGTTCGTGCAGTGGGCAGACATCTATTACCCCGCGCAGGTCATGCTGGGCGAACCGCGCCGGTTAGAGGTCAGCGTCCTTGCTAGATTCTAGGGCGAGCGCGCGGCGACGTCAGGCCATCAAGACGCTCGTTTGGTTCCACCGCTGGCTCGGCGTCGCGACCTGCCTGATCTTCGCGCTCTGGTTCGCGAGCGGGGCGGTGTTGCTGTTCAAGCCGTTCCCGTCGCTGTCGCACGCCGACCAGGTGCGACTGGAAGCGCCGATCGAATTGGGCGCGGTGGCGATCTCGCCGCGTGGCGCAGCGATCGCCGCTGGCCAGCCGACCGCGTTGCGCCTCGTCCAGCGGGGCGGGGCGCCCGCGTATATCGCCACCACGCCGGACGGGACGATCGCGATCGATGCGCGATCGGGTGAGAGGCTGGGCGATCTCACCCCGGAGGACATCGCCGCGGACCGACGTTCATCGCCCGGCACGACGCCCCCGGTGGCGATCACCTACGACCAGTGGGTCGTCCACAACCGCTTCGATCCGCTCCGCCCGTTTTACCGGATCGACCTCGCCGACCGACATGGAACGAGCCTTTATCGCTCGGCGAAGACGGGCGAACTGGTCCAGCGCACCACTGCCGCGGATCGCGGCTGGAACTGGGTCGGTGCGGTGCTGCACTGGGCGTATTTCACGCCGCTACGGTCGAGCTTCACCGCGTGGGACCGGACGGTCTGGATCCTGTCGTTCGTCGCGCTGCTGGTGGCGGTCGCCGGCACGATCCTCGGCATCATCCGCATGCTGGCGGCACGCCGTCTGCGCACGCCGTCGTTCACCCCGTACCGCCAGCGCTGGATGCGGTGGCACCATCTGCTCGGCCTGTTCGCGAGCGTCTTCGTGCTGAGCTGGACGCTCAGCGGCTGGCTGTCGATGGACCACGGCCGCCTGTTCTCGCGCGGGCAGCCGACCGCCGAACAGGCCGCGCGCTATGCGGGAGCCCCCTTGGCGAGCGCGCTGCCGAAGGACCTGCCGGCGGCCATTCCTGCGGACACCAGGCAGCTGGACTTCACGGTCGTCGGCGGCCGGAGCCTCTCGGTCGCCTGGCAACCCGACGGCACGGCACTGACCTATGATGGCGACTATACGCGGATAGCGCCCGCGACGCTTCAAGACAGGATCGGCAAGGCGGTGCTCGTCGCATTTCCCGACGCGTCGGGTTTCAGCGTCGCCCCGATCGATCCGACTGCGACCTATGCCCTGGCGGAAGGCTGGCCCGCGACCGCCATGCGCGTGACGCTCAGGGGCAAGGCGCTTCCCGATGTCTACGCGGACGGAGCCGACGGTCGATTGCTGACGGTGATGGACGACAGCCGCGCGCGCTACGCCTGGATCTATTACGCGCTCCACACTTTCAACGTGCCCGGCCTCGCCACGCACCCGCTGCTGCGTCGGATCGTCGTGCTGATCCCGTTGCTGCTCGGCTTCCTGTTCAGCCTCACCGGCGTCGTCCTCGGCGTTCAGCGACTGCGAAGGAGTCGATCATGGTCATCAAGCGCGTGTTCGGCGAGCCGCCCAGGATGTCGCTCCGCCTCGCCGCGGTGGCATCAGTGCCTGCGGCGGAGGACGGCAAGGATCGGAAAATGGTCGGACGGATAGCGGGCGCCGTCGTGATCGGTCAGCACCGCGGCGTTCAGCGGCATGAACCCGCGCACCATGATATAGTCGATCATCGCGTGGGGCTTGCCGGTGAAGTCGTGAAACGTGCCGTGCGGACCGGTTTTCTTCGGCGCGGTCGCCCAGACGTCGGTGAGGACACCGGCCAGCCGGCGATGCGCGTCGCTGTCGGGCGTGGCGTTGAAATCCCCGGTAAGCACGATCGGCAGGCCGTGGGCGAGCGCCGGTAGCCTGGCCGCGATCAGGGCGGCGGACCGACGGCGCGCTTCTTCGTCTTCGGTGTCCCGGTTCGCGAAATGCGTGTCGATCATCAGGAACCGGTACGGGGTCCTGCCGCGCGTTTCGAAGATGCCCCAATTGACCATCCGGGGCAGCGTCGCGCCCCACGCCATGCTGCCCGGCGTGTCCGGGGTTTCGGACAGCCAGAAATCTCCCTGACCGACGAGGCGGAGGTGATCGGTACGGTAGAAGATCCCCATATGCTCGGTCGCGTGCCCGCCGAAACGGTCCCGTCCGAACCAGCGGTAGTTCGGCAGCGCGCGAATGATGTCCTGTCCTTGCAACTGGAAAAGCTCCTGCGTCCCGAGCACGTCGGGATTGGCCTCGCGTACGGTCTTCACGAACACGGCGCGGCGATCGGCCCACACGTTCGCGCCATCGTCCGGGTTCGGATAGCGGACGTTGAACGTCATCACCCGCAGGTCCTGGGCGACCGCCGGGAGTGCCTGCGTCATCGCGATCGCGGCCAGGATTTTCAGGGAATGACGCTTCATCGGAGGGCTTCGCTCTGCATGACGGGAGGATCTGTCAGGGTCCGCCCCGGTAGTCGGCGTTCGTGTAGGTCTTGTGACAGCCGTCGTCCGACCTCGTGCCGAAGCTGTTTGACACGCTCAGACATCGATCCATCTAATCCGGACATAAGTTATACGATGCGTCACACGTCCGTCATGAGTGCTCACTAGGGGCGGCGCAGCGCGCACGATCCTCCCCGATATTCCAGCATTCAGGTGTTCCATGATCAGAATTCATCGTTCTGCCGAGGCCGTGCGCCCGGTGCCCGGCCGGACGCAGTTGCATGCCGGTGCCGCGCGTGTCGCGCTTGCGGTCGCCGCGCTTTCAGCACCGTCCGCAGTGTATGCGAAAGACGCCGGAGCCCCCCCGGTGCAAGCACAGGCGCAGGCGGTCGTCGTCGGCCAGTCCGACGACGTCAAGAATGCCCAGGGCAACGATATCGTCGTCACCGGTCATGCCTCGAAGAAGGCGGAGATCGAGGCGACCGGCACGACCAGCGTCCTCTCGAGCGCCGACCTGCAACGCCAGCCCAACATCAGCGTGGTCGATGCGATGGCACGGCTGCCGGGCATTTCGGTCGCGCCGACCGACTTCTTCGGTACGCCGTCGTCGGGCAATCACGGCGGTCTCGACGGCGCGGCGCGTGGTGGGGCGAGCTTCGTCTATCTTCGCGGGCTCAGCGGTTCGTACAACGTCAATCTCGTCAACGGCGCGAACGCGGCACAGGGCATGCCGTATTCGCGTCAGATCCAGCTCGATCTTCTCCCCCCGGTCGGCATCGCCGCGGTCGTGGTCAACAAGACGTCGACCGCCGACATGGACGGCGATGCGATCGGCGGCACGATCGACTTCCGCACGCCATCCGCCTTTGACTTCGACAAGAAGACGCATGTCGGGCTCTATGTGCAAGGCGGCCTGAGCCAGTACGCGCTCGACTATCATACCCCTGCCGGTACCGGGATGGCGCAAGCCGAAGTGTCGCATCGATTCGGCGACAGCGAGCAGTTCGGCGTTTACGCATCGGGCTATTACGGGAAGCGCAACTTCGCCTCGACGATGGTCGACTTCCAGGCGGGCCAGTGGGAGTTCGCGGTATCGCAGGGCGAGCAGGGCAGCAATCCCGACGGGTTCGCCAAGAAGGACAATCTGCTGCTGACCAGCACCAATGCCCAGTTCAGCGAGGGCAATCAGGTGCGCTATGGCGGTGCGCTCGGGTTCGACTGGCATCTGGGCAGCACGAAACTCTACGCGCGCGGCACCTATGCGGTGTCGAACATCGAACAGAATATCTACCAGAAGAGCATCCAGGCCGATGGCTATTCGGCGGCGGTCGTGCGCCCCGACGGCCTGTATCAGAACGCCGAGAGCGACGGCGAATATCACGCCTGGTTCGAGACCGCGCCGGCGCAGTCGACGCTCGCGTCCGGTGTCATCGGCGGCACGACCGAGGCCGGTCGCCTGACGCTCGGCTATAGCGGCTTCTGGAGCTGGGCCAAGGACGCGGCACCCGATCATGCCGAGGTGACCTATCAGACCTTCCAGGGCAACCAGCTGAACGGGCCCTTCGCCGTCAGCTACCGCAATGGCTATCCTCTGCCGCTGCTCAGCGCCGCGCAGCTCGCCCGGTTCAACGACAACTCGCTGTACGGCGTCGAACAGGACAGCGGCGAGTTCACCAACTCGCGCAGCACGGCCTCCAAGCTCGGCGGGCGGTTCGATGCGACCTACAAAATCGGGTCGTGGCTGGACGCCTTCACGGCAGGCGCCAAGGTCGTGCACAGTTCGCGCAACACCTTCTCGCGCGACTACAGCAATCTGAACTTCCTCCCCGTCGGCCAGGCGCTAAACGCCAGCCCGTTCTCGCGCGGCGAGGAATCGTCGATCGATCGGGAATACTACCCTTATACCTTCGTCCGCGGCGATGGGGCGGCGCTCACCAACGCGGCACGTAACGCCGCATCCGCGATGACGCTGTCGGCGAACGACTTTAATCGGAACACGCTGTCGGGCCATGAAAACGTCTACGCGGGCTACGCGCTCGCCAAGATCGTCGCCAATGCCCTCGAGGTTCAGCCGGGCCTTCGCTACGAGCATACCGACATCGATAACGTCTTCTGGAATTCCGTCAGTGCCGACGGCACTGCGGGATCGGCCCCCCAGGAAGGCTTCAAGTCGAGCAAGACGCACTATGATATTCTGCTGCCGAGCATTCACGCCAACTACCGGTCGGGCGAGGAAAACGTCATTCGCGGCGCGGTCTGGCGCAGCTATACCCGTCCGGCCTTCTTCCAGCTCGCCGGCGGCAGCCAGACGACGGTCGACTCGGATGGCACGATCAGCGTCACCGAAGGCAATCCCGATCTGAAGGCGGTCAAATCCTGGAATTTCGACGCGAGCATCGAGCACCAGCATCGCGGCTTCAGCGCGTCCATCGCCGGCTACTACAAGGCGTTGAGCGATTATCTCTACGATCGTGGCACGAGCTTCCGCGCGACGCAGATCGCGGTCGACGGACTCCAGTCGATATCCAAGCCGGTCAACGGCGGATCGGCGGGCCTCTACGGCGTCGAAATCGCTGCGCGGTATCAGCTGGTCGACCTGCCGGGCTGGGAGTCCGGGTTCGGCATCTCCGGCAACATGACGTTGCAGCATTCCTGGGCGCATCTGAACGACGCGTCGACCGACAAGACGCAGCCGATGCAGGGCGCGCCCGAACGCCTCTACAATGCGTCGCTGTTCTACGAAAAGGGCGGTCTCTCCGCGAATGTGTCGTACCGCTATAACGGCCCGCTGATCGCCGCGTACCGGTTCGGCGATTTCGGCGGCAAGGCGCTCAACGACACGCAACGCGCGACCAGCAGCGTCGACACGACGGTCGGCTACAGCTTTAACGACGACCTGAAGATCGCCGGCGCGGTGTCGAACATCTTCGACAATATCAGCTATTACCGAACCGTCGGTCCGGACAGCTATCAGGTTCCGCAGATCGTACGCTGGGGCCGGACCTTCACGATGACGCTGACCGCAGGCTTCTAACCGCCTGCACCCCGCCGATCGCGTGGATCGGCGGGGTAATCCCAGACGACCAACCACGGAGACGCGGACATGCGGATAAGCCCGGCTATTCTTGCTGCAACGGCGATACTCGGCCTGTCCGCGGTTTCCTTGGCCCATACCATCGTCGTCGGTACCACCGTCGCCCGTACCACGGTCGAACGGCCGGAAGGGGAGGAGCCGCTCGTCTACCTGGCGAAAGGCGCGTTCGATATCATCGCGGTGCTGCCACCTGCACCGCGGCAAGACGATCCGCGCTGGAAGGCCGATCGCGCGATCTTTCGCCAGACGCGCGCGTTCGTCGGCACGCCGCGCTGGCGCCTTGCGACCAACGACGTGAAGCTCGGCTCCGACGACATGATGCGCGATTTCAGCTGCGCATTGGGGGTAGAGCTGACTCCGAAAAACGCACCGCTCACGGCGCATCTGGCCGAAAAAGCCGGGTCCGACACAGCGCGCAACAGCGGCATCGCCAAATCCTTCTACAAGCGACAGCGGCCCTATCTGATCGACAACGGGCCGGTGTGTCAGCCGGTCGCCCAATTGAAGGGCAGCTACGACTATCCGTCGGGGCACACCACGGCGGGCTGGACTTGGGCGACGTTGCTCGCGCAACTCGCACCCGACCGCGCGACCGAAATCCTCGCGCGCGGTCGAGCGTTTGGGGAGAGCCGGATCGTCTGCGGCGCGCATAACGCCAGCGCCGTCGAAGCGGGTCGGCTGTCGGCCAGCGCGACGTTGACCGCGCTGTCGTCGTCGCCTGCATTCCAGGCGGATCTTGCTGCGGCGCGCGCCGAGCTATCGGCCCTGCGCCAATCGCCCGCCGCTACCCGTCCAGCGGTCGCGGGCTGCGCCGCCGAACGCGCGCTGATCGCCCAACCCATTTTCGACGGGCCGATTTTCGACAGGACGCTGCGTCGAAAAAGTGACCGTGCGCGCCCGATGAGCATCGGCATATCGATGGCAGTCGCGCTCCCGTCGACAAATGCTGTGAAGCCCCCTCAAACCGCTATGAATTAATATTGCCTATAAAAGTGTATTATCATTTTATAATTATGTTGCACTGCCCCTAAAAGCATAGTTCAATCACTCCACAGGCTGAGAAGCGGACGGCAATTTTAGGGTAGCAAACGAGGCGAACGATCCTCCTACTTTTAATTGGCGTCCCCATCGGCTCATTGGGGGAGCGATGATCACGAAAGGCCGCCGACGGGTTTGACCCGACGGCGTTTCAGATGTCGGCGACCTCGGGACGGTCGCCGTTTTTGGGGGGCCTCGATGATCACACGCAGAACGGCATTGGAAAGATTCGGCCTGATCGGAGGATTGGGCGCGACGCTCGGCGCGATGCAGGCGCTGGGATTGACCGGCGGGCTGATCGGCGAAGCGCACGGCCAGGATATCGCGACGCTGACACCTACCCTCGGCAAGGGCATCCACGTCGTCGTACTCGGCGCCGGGATCGCCGGTCTGACCTCCGCCTACGAGTTGGAACAGGCCGGTTTTCAAGTCACCTTGCTGGAGGCACGCGACCGGGTCGGGGGGCGCGCCTGGACGGTCCGCGACGGCGACAAGATCGAGATGATCGGCGAGCAGACGCAAACCGCGAAATTCTCCGACGGCATATATTTCAACGCGGGACCGGCGCGGATTCCAAGCTTTCACCAGGGCTTGATCGGCTATGCGAAGAAGTTCGGCGTGCCGCTCGAAGTCGAGGTCAATTCTAGCCGCTCCGCCTATGTGATGGGCGAAAATGGCGGCAAGATCCGGATGCGGACCGCGATCAACGACATGCGCGGGCATATCGCCGAACTGCTCGCCAAGGCGATCAACCAGGGTTCGCTCGATCAGGCGATGACCGCGGCCGACAAGCAGAAACTCATGCCCTTCCTCAAGGCATATGGCGATCTCGACGAGAAATACGCGTTCGCCGGTACCGAGCGGTCGGGGTTCGGGACGGCGCCGGGGGCAGGGGTGAACTTCGCGTCGGCAGGCAGTGCGGTGCCGATGGACCAGTTGCTCGCCAACGAACGGCTGCCGATGACGCTGTTCGAGGACAATCTCTACATGCAGGCGACGATGTTCGAGCCTGTCGGGGGGATGGACCGGATCCATGCCGGGTTCGATCGCAACCTGCGCCGTCCGGCGATCCGTGGCGCCGAGGTGACGCGGATCCGGCATACCGCCCGCGGCGTCGACGTGGTCTACCGCGACAAGGCGAGCGATGTCGTCGAGACGATCACGGCCGACTATATCATCTGTACGATCCCGTTCCCGGTGCTGGCGACGATCGATACCGATTTCTCGCCGGCGTTGAAGAAGACGATCGCGGGCGTGGTCTACGACCATTCGAACAAGGTGGCGTTCGAAAGCCCGCGGTTCTGGGAGCGCGAGCAGATCTATGGTGGCATCTCGTTCGTCGGCGGTCCGACCACGCTGATCTGGTATCCGTCCGCCGGGCTGCATTCGGCGCGCGGCATGCTGCTGGGGTGCTATTCGTCGGGCCCCAACGCGGCCGCGTTTGCGAAGCGGCCGATCGCCGAGCAGATCGAATTCTCGCGCGGCGTGGTCGACCGGCTGCATCCGGGCCACGGCGCCGATCTGGTCAACGGGCTCGCGGTGAACTGGCACAAGATTCCGTACAGCCTGGGGCCGTGGCCCGACTGGAATGCGGGCAGCGCCAATGGCCGGCAGGAGGGGCATATCGACACGCCCGAATACCGCCTGCTCCAGAAGCCCGACGGCCGCGTGTATTTCGCCTCCGCCGCGCTGAGTCAGACGCCGGGCTGGCAGGAAGGCGGCATCCAGTCCGCGCAAGGCCAGGTGATGGCGCTGGCCCGTCGCGTCGCGGCACAGGCCTCGACCGGGCGTCCGCGTCGCGCCGCCTGATCACGTCGCCTGAGGGCCAACGAAAGCGATCAAACACGTGAAGGTGACGCAGATCATCAACTGAAACGGGGGCGATGCCTGGAAGCGATCATCATCAAGGGGGGATTACCTTATGAAGACCGTCACCAGCATTTCACGCGGCGCACTGGTCGCGGCGCTTGCCAGCATGCCAGTCGCGGCCGCGCACGCGCAGGCGATCGAGGCCGCCGCACAGGCAAGTGCGCCGGGCGACGACATCATCGTCACCGGCACGCGCGCCACCGGGATCACCGCGGCCGAAAGCGCCGCGCCGATCAAGGTGCTCGACGCCGATCTGATGAGCCATGTCGGCCAGCCGAACCTCAACCAGGTGCTGACGCAACTGGTGCCGTCGTTCACCGCGCAGGCGTTCGGCGGCGACACCGCCAACCTGACGCTGTCCGCACGGCTGCGCGGATTGAGTCCCAACCACACGCTGGTGCTGATCAACGGCAAGCGCCGTCATGGCACCTCGAACCTCGCCGTTCTCGGCGGACCTTACCAAGGCGCGGCGACCGCCGATCTCGACTTGATTTCGCCCTCGTCGATCAAGCGCATCGAGGTGCTCGAGGATGGCGCGGCGGCGCAATATGGCTCGGACGCGATCGCCGGCGTCATCAACATCATCCTGAAGGACGACAAGGAGGGCGGCGATGGTTATGCGACCGCGGGCGAGAATTACGACACCGGCGGGCGCACCTATGCCGGCACGCTGCACCTCGCGACCAGGCTCGGCGAGGCGGGCTTCATCAACGTCACCGGCTTCTACCGCTATCACGACTTCACGCAGGTCGGCGGGCTCGATCGCCGCGTCACCGACATCAACGGCAACCTGCTGAGCAGCACGACGACGCCATCGATCACCGCGCTTCAGCAAAGCCTGTATCCGGGCATGTCGGGCTTCCCCTATGTCAACAAGATCAGCGGCGATGCGCAGTCGCGGTCGACCAATCTCCAGTATAATTCCGGCTATGATCTCGGCGGCGTCGAGCTCTACAGCTTCGGCACCTATTCGCGGCGCATCGCCAGCGCATACGAGAATGTCCGCGTGCCGACGCGGGTCTCTCGCACGGTCGCTGGGGTGACGACCTACTTCGATCCCGAAGGCGACAGCCCGGTCAACGGCTTCTCGCCGCGCGAAAAGATCCGCGAGGAGGACATGGCGGTCACCGGCGGCCTGCGCGGCGACGCGAGCGGTTTCCATTACGACCTGTCGGGCACCTACGGGCAGGACAAGAACAAGATCTACACCGTCAATTCCGCCAATGCCTCGCTCTACGCGGATACCGGTTTCACGCCGACCAGCTTTTACGACGGTTTCTTCAAATCGAGCGAATTCACCGCCAACGCCGATTTCACGCACGAGATCGCGGCGGGCATGGCGGCGCCGATCAACCTTGCGTTCGGGGCCGAATATCGCCGCAATGTCTATGAGATCGGCGCGGGCGACGCCGCATCGACCTACAAGGAAGGCGGCCAGTCCTATCCCGGTTTCCGCGCCTCGGATGCCGGCGTGAATCGGCGCAATTCCCAGGCGGCCTATGTCGATGTCGCGCTGCTGCCGGTCGAGGGCCTCAAGGTCGACGTCGCCGGCCGCTACGAGCATTATTCCGATTTCGGCAGCAAGTTCATCTACAAGGGAACCTCGCGCTACGACTTTTCCGATGCGTTCGCGCTGCGGGGGACGTTTTCGACCGGCTTCCGCGCACCGACGCTGGCGGAGTCGTTCTACTCGGCGACCAACGTGTCGCCGACCTCGGCGTTCGTCCAGCTTCCCGCCAATTCCGCGGCCGCCAAGCTGATCGGCTTTGACAATCTGAAGCCCGAAAAGTCGACCAACTACAGCCTCGGCACGGTGATCCGGCCGGTCCCGCGGCTGACGATCACGCTCGATGCGTATCAGGTGAAGATCGCGGATCGCATCCTCGGCACCGGCTCGATCTTCGGCAGCGGCGGCGCGACCAATTTCCCGATCGTCACCGCCGCGATCCAGGCCAACGGCAACGTCCTCGACTCGACCGTCAGCCAGACCGGCATCAACATCTTCACCAACGGCGCCGACACGCGAACCCGCGGTATCGATTTGGTCGCGAGCTATGCCAGCGATTTCGGCGACTATGGGAAGGCGACCTGGACGCTGTCGGGCAACTACAACAAGACCAAAATCACCAAGCTGGCCACTGCGCCCGCCGCGCTCGGTAACATCTCGCTGTTCGACGACGGCGCGCGCGCCAATATCGAGACCGCGTCGCCGCGCGTGAAGCTGATCGGGTCGACCTTCTACACGATCGAGAAAGTCTCGATGACGCTGCGCGGCACGGTCTACGGAAAGAGTTCGTCCAAATACAGCCCCGACGGCGGGACCTTCTACACGCAGAAGATCGGTACCGCGTTCATCGGCGACGTCGAACTGAACTTCAAGGCGACCGAGGCGCTCGAATTGTCGGTCGGTGCGAACAACGTGTTCAACAAGAAATCGCCGACGCTGGGGCTGGTACCCGGCACCACCAACAACACGCTGGTGGGCGGCGGGAACCAACTCGACGCGCCGCTGACGTTCAGCCCGTACGGGATCAATGGCGGCTATTATTACGCCCGCATCAACGTAAGCTTCTGACAAACGGGGCGCGGTGACCCTCGTCATCGACGCCCAGGGATCGCACCGTGTTTTCGACTTCCGGGAGAAATGCCATGAAAATCAAGACCGTATCGATTGCTGCCGCCATGACCCTTGCGCTGGCGTGGCCGGGGATGGCCGCCGCCGCCGCCAAGTCCGGCGTGATCCGGCATGCCAACACGCCCCCCGGACTGATCCTCCAGGGGGTGACCGTCCCGGCGGGCGCGACCACGTTGTATCTCAGCGGCCAGCTCGCGGCGCAGATCGACCCCACCAGGAAGATCGCACCCGCCGACCTGACGATCGCGGATTTCGGCGATACCCGGACGCAGACGATCAGCGTGTTCACCAAGATCAAGGCGATCCTCGCGGCACGGGGCTACGCGATGAGCGACATCATCAAGCTGACGGTGTTCGTCGCGGGCGATCCGAAGCTTGGCGGCAAGATGGACTTCGCGGGTATGAACGACGCCTTCAAGATGTTCTTCGGCACCGCGGAAAACCCGAACACCGTCGCCCGCTCGACTGTCCAGGTCGCAGCGCTGGCGGGACCGGCATTCCTCGTCGAGGTCGAGGCGACCGCGGCGAAGTGAGCGCGGTGACTTCGCGATAGTCCGGCGAGATTACCAGGAGCGGTCGATCGCGTTTACGCGCGGTGCCGCTCAGCTTACTTTTGGTCGATGCAACGAGCACCGCCTCGACGCCCGACATCGGCCGGCGATCCTGATTCGTAAGCGGGACCATCGCCGCGGGGGCGCAAGGCCGGCTGGCGCGGGCTCAAGCCGCGGCGGCGCGGCGCGGGAGTTTCCAGCCGGGGCGGACGAAGTGGCAGGTATAGCCGTTCGGCTTGCGCTCCAGATAATCCTGATGCTCGGGCTCGGCTTCCCAGAAATCGCCGACCGGGGACAATTCGGTGACGACCTTGCCCGGCCAGAGCCCCGACGCATCGACGTCGGCGATGGTGTCTTCGGCGACGGCCTTCTGGTGCGCGTCGGTATAGAAGATCGCCGACCGGTAACTGACGCCGCGATCGTTGCCCTGACGGTTGGGCGTGGTCGGATCGTGGATCTGGAAGAAGAATTCGAGCACCGTCCGGAAGTCGGTGCGCGCCGGGTCGAAGACGATCTCGATCGCCTCGGCGTGGCTGCCGTGATGGCGATAGGTCGCGTTGGCGACGGTACCGCCGGAATAGCCGACGCGCGTCGACACGACGCCGGGCAACGCGCGGATCAGGTCCTGCATGCCCCAGAAACACCCGCCGGCAAGGACCGCGCGCTCGGTATCGGCCGGGACGTCCTCGACCTGATCGAGATACGCGGCATAGCCTTGCTCCGCCATCTCGCCGCGGGGTACGAAGCGTAACGCCGCCGAGTTGATGCAGTAGCGCAGCCCGCCGCGGTTGCGGGGGCCGTCCTTGAACACGTGACCGAGATGGCTGTCGCCGTGTGCCGACCGCACTTCGGTACGCGGGATCAGCATCGACCAGTCGCGCTTCGCGGTCACGGTCTCAAGGTCGATCGGCTTGGTGAAGCTGGGCCATCCGCAACCGGACTCGTATTTGTCCGCGCTCGCGAACAGCGGCTCGCCCGAGACGATGTCGACGTAGATCCCCGCGGCCTTGTTATGCAGCAGCGCGCCGGTGCCCGGCCGCTCGGTGGCATTCTCCTGCGTTACCCGGAACTGCTCGGGCGTCAGCGCGGCGAGCGCGGCGTCGGTCTTGCGATATGTGGTCATGTGCCATCTCCGTCGACCATCATGTGGTGCTTGTCGGCTCGGCTTTCGAGGTCGCTCGGCGTTCTGCGTCGACGACAGCGCGTGCCCCCTTGCGCCGCGCGCGCGGTTGGTCGACGCGGCGGTGCTTCAGCGCGCTGGGAGAATCTCGATCATCCACCTCATCTTCAGTCTGCCGAGCCTGCTGGTCATCGGCCGCTTCGTCTGGCCGCTGCATATCCCGCTGCTGGTCAAGGGCGGGATCGCGCTTCTGCTGCTGATCGTCTCGCAATACCATTTGTGGAGCCGGCTCTCGTCGGGGTCGGTTTTCTCGCCCGAATTTCCGCGGTTCCTCGTCATCGCATTCAACTGGGGCTTCGGCGCGATCGTGTTGCTCGCCGTGTTGCAGGTGCTGCTCGATGTCGGGACGGTAGCGGTCATGGTGGTTCGCTGGGACCGCGTGATCGTGCCCGACACGCTGCGATACGGCATGGCCATCACGGCGGCCGTGCTGGCGGCGATCGGCGTCCAGCAGGCGATCCGCGTTCCCCCGGTACGCAACATCGAGATCGGCATCCGCGGACTGCCGCCGCAGTTCGACGGCTATATGCTGGTCCAGCTGACCGATCTCCATATCAGCCGGTTGTTTCCCGAGCCGTGGACACGCGCGGTCGTCGATCGCACGAACGCGTTGGGCGCGGACCTGATCGTGGTGACCGGCGACTTCATCGACGGCACGATCGCCGCGCGCCGCGCCGATGTCGCGCCGTTGCGCGATCTGCGGGCGCGCGACGGGATCGCCTTCATTCCCGGCAACCACGAATATTTCTTCGGCTATGACGGCTGGATGCGCCACTTCGCCGACATGGGCATGCGGGCGCTGGCGAACGCGCATGTCGTCCTCGAGCGTGACGGGGGCCGATTGGTCGTGGCGGGCGTCACCGATCTGTCGGCGATCGGCACGCATCATCCCGCACCCGACCTCGCGGCTGCACTGCGCGGCGCTCCGGCGGACGCACCGATCGTCTTGCTCGATCATCAGCCGAGGACTGCGCGTCAGGCGGCGGCGCGCGGTGTCGCGCTGCAGCTGTCGGGGCACACGCATGGCGGGCTGATCGCCGGGCTGGACAGGCTGTTCGGGCCAGCGAATGGCGGCTTCGTCTCGGGGCGCTACGATGTGTCGGGCATGACGCTTTATGTGAACAACGGCACCGCGTTGTGGGCCGGTTTCGCGCTGCGGCTGGGGCGCCCGTCCGAGCTGACCCGGATCACGCTTCGCGGCACCGACTGAAACCCGCATTCGACACGCATCAGCGGGTCGAATCTGTCACGTAGATCGGGTTGCCGATCAGCACTCTCCGGCCGCCGGCAGTACGGATATCCGCCCGCATCCAACGGACCGCGTGTCCCGCGCCGATCGTGAACGCCAGCTTGGCGTCCGAGCCCGCGATACGACCTTCGTTCGGCAGCGGACGATGCACCCCGTCGACGATCAGGTCGACGACATCGCCGTCCGCGCCGGCGACGTGCACAAAGCCATGGATCGCCTGGCGCGAGCGGCGGGTGAGGGTGCCGCCCATGACGGTGATCGCACCCGGATCGACGCTGGCGGAGAGGTCGAGGACCCGGCCGGGATGCGCGCCCTCCAGGTCGACGAACACGCGGCCCGATCGGACGCCGGCAAGAATGGCGGCCTGCGACAGATCGGTGGCGTAGACCACGGTCGCGGGCGTGCCGACCGGCGATTGCGCGCCGACCGGGGACGTGCCGGCATGGCCGTCGATCGCATCGTGATTGTCGCTGCCGCCGATGCCGGTCAGACGAAAGCCGCGATCGAGCAGCTTTTCCCACCACGCGGTGCCGGAGCCCGCGCCGTCGTCGAACGCGCCGCCATGATCCGCCGCGATGCCGCCATTGGCGACCTCGATCGCGCCGACCCGGCTGTAATCGGTGCCGGGCGCCGACCAGCCGCAGCCGAGGCAGTTCTCGCCCGTCGGGATTTCGGGATGGTTGATCGAGATGACGGCACCGGTCCCGCGCGAGCCGTCGAACATCGCGTTGATGTCGCGCGCTCCGGCTCCGCCCAGTCGATATTCGACGAAATCGGTCACCCCGAGCAGATTGTAATGGCCGTCCTGCGTCGTCATCTCCCGGCCCGGAATCACGAGCAGATCATCGAAGAACGGCGCGAGCGTGGCGAGGTCGGCGACCTGCGATCGGACATTGTGATCGGTCACCGTCACGAAGTCGAGATGGTGATCCTGCGCGGCTTTGAGCGTGAAATAGACCGGGCAGGGCACCGCATTGCGGTTCGGCTGACTTCGGCAGAGCGCGTCGCTGTGCCCGGTGTGCGTATGAAAATCCCCGCGAAACCACCCCGGCCCGGCTTTGATCGCACGCGTGGTGATCGCCTGCGCTGGGGCGCCGCGATCGAAATGCACGGTCATCTTGTACGGCACGGTCGCGCCGGGACGCAGGAACGCGACCGCTAGGCCGAGCCGCCACCGACCGGCGGGCAGCGGGCCGGGCAGATAGGACGCAGTCGCGAACGTCTCGGCGATGGTGATGTGCGGTTTGTTCGCGCCGCCCCAGCCCCGCTCGCGCTGCGGATCGTAGACGCCGAGCACCAGGTACGCTCCCTTGGCGGGATCGGCGCCATCGACGTCGATCGTCAGCTTGGTGACGCCGGCCGGCACGTCGAACGGAAGTTCGCGGTAACTGCCACGGTCGCGGTCGTGCAACGTGCCGGCGACCACGACGTCGGGAATCCCGGCAGGCGCAGGCTCCGACGGCGGGGGGGCGTTTCCGAGGAGCAAAGCGAGCGCGGCCGGCAACGGCATCAGCGGGGTCCTTGCTTGGAGGTGTCGGACCTACAGCGCGCGGCAACCGGGTCGCAGCGTTTCAGCACATCGCCCGGCAGGCTCGCGCGATAGGCGTAGCCGTGCGGGTTGGGTACGCCGTCATAATAGTCGCTGCTGACGTACTGGGCGCCCGACGCGACCGCGGCATCCAGACGTGTGCGGTCGTTGGCGCGCGCTTCCTTGGTGTCGGCATCGGCGCGGGTGCGAACTAGGAAGCCTTCGCGGACCAGGCGGGAGATCCGCGCCGCCTCGCCGCGTGGATCCTGGATGTTGAAGACAGCCGCCTCGGGCGACCGCTCGTCATAATAGCCGAACATCGCCCGTCCGCGCAGCGACGGATGCCCGGCGCGATACAGGTCGTAGTGCCGCTCGTCGCCGTCGAGCACGAACAGGAATCGTCCCTTCGATGCGGCGAGCGTCGGCCAGGCGTGGGCGCGCACCGCCTCCGCCAGACTGGCATGATCGCCGCGCACGCCGTCGGGCACGATCAGCCGCGCCTCGCCCATGACGGTACGGATGTCGGTATCGAGCGCGTCGAGATCGCCGGCCTCGAACTTCGCGTCGTGCAGCCAAGACCCGGCGATCGGCGGATAATCGCTGGCGTTGACCAGCACCGTGACGGGCAGATGATCGGGGTGTCGATCCGACCAGCGCCGCAGGATGGCAAGGCAGGCGCGAAAGGTGAGGCAGTGGCTCTCGATGTCGATCTGCGGAAAGTGCAGGACCTTCGCACCGGGCGCCGTCATCGCCGTGCGCGTTGCGGGCGCCGCCATCTGATACGGGGTGGCGTAAAGGCCGCCTTGCGGGTCGGGCGCGACGTCGATCTCGATCTGGCGGATCCCGATCGCGAACTGCGCTTCCAGCGGCGGATGGCCGTAGTCGAGTTCGTGCCAATATTGCGGCGCCAGCGTGCGGATTCGCGCTTCCTCGTCGGCCGACGGGTAGCGTTTGTAACTGTTGTGCGACCCGAGCAGCTGGATCTGGTCGAGCCGCAGCGTCGCCGACAGCCCTTCCACCCGTCCCGTATCGCGCGATGCGGCGGGACCGGCCAGGCCGACTGTGACCAGCGCCGCGGCCAGCCACCGTCTCGTCGCCGGCGCTACCACTGGAACGAGGTCGTCAGCTTGAAGAAGCGGCCGGTCTCGACATAGGATCCGTTGCCGCCGCCGTCCTGGACGCCCAGATACCGCGTCGACTTGCCCATCGTCTTGTAGAAGCTCGCCTTGTTCAGGATGTTCTGGACCTGCCCCGACAGCGACCATTTGCCGATGTGGTAGGTCGCGTTGAAGTTCAGCTGGCGGTTGGGTTGCAGGTACGTGTCGAGCTGATCGTTGAGGCTCAGCAATTGCCGGCCGACATATTGCCAGGCGAGCCGCCCGGAAAAGGCCGGGCGTTCGTAGAACAGCTCGGCGTTGTAGATCACGTTGGGCGCCCGCGGCAGGACGGTCGAGCCGCGACCGACGATCCCGCTGTCCGCCTTGCTGTCCTGCAGCGTCGCCGACCCCTCGACCCCGAAGCCGCCGAAGACCCGCCCGAGTTCGAAGAACTGCTTCCGCGCATGGAATTCGACGCCGTACAGATCCGCGCCGCTGCCGTTCATCGGCATTGTGTAGACCACCCCGCCGACGGTATTGGTGCCGCCGCTAGAACTCGGCGTACTACCAGTCGCGCTCGCAGTGAAGACGAAGTTCGACAGATGCTTGTAGAAGCCGGCGGTCTCGATCACCGCGCTGCGGTCGGGATACCATTCGACGCCGAGATCGACGTTGGTCGCGGTCGTCGGCTTGAGGTCCGGATTCGATCGGTTGACGAACGCCAGCGCGCCGGTGACGTCGTTATAGCTGTACGTCTCCGGACCCGCGACCAGCGCGAACGCCGGCCGCGCGAAACTGCGCCTAGCCGCAGCGCGCACGACCAGCCGATCGGTCGGGCGATAGGCCAGGTTCAGGCTTGGCAGAAATTCGTTGTAGCTGTTGCCGTCCGACGTGAAATGGCCGGTATCGTTCGGCGATGCGCCGCCGGAATCTGTGACCACCACCCAGTGCGTCGCGGTGAAGTTGGTATGCTCGAAGCGAAGCCCGGCGACCATCTGCACTGGCCCCAGTGCCGCATCCGCCTGCGCATAGCCGGCGACGACCGTCTCGGTGCCGAAGACGGTGTTCCGCGCATAGTCGTTGGTCGTGTAATAGCCGGGGTTGGCGGTCCCGTCCGGCGTGAACTGGTTAGTATAGGCGTATGGCAGGATGCTCTTTTCGAAATACGACCGGTCGTAGATCCGGAAGCCGGGATAGTTTCCGCCCATGAAATCGACGTTGCGGCCGGGGAGCGCGGACCCGGTTGGGCCTTGCCCCGCATCGAAATCGGGTCGGCTGCCGTCCGCAGCCGGAATGACGAAATTGTCGCCGTTGTTGCCGAGCAGGCCGCGGTCGTATTGCGAGCGGTCCGAGAGGCTGAGGTCGGTACCCCAGCGGATATGCTTGATCAACCCGTCGGGGGCGTAATCCATATCGAGTTTCAGTTCGTAGAGATTGTCGTCAGACTCGACGTCGCGTGCCTGAAATTTCCACGCGCGGATCGAGTCGGCGCTGAAGACGGCGTTGCGCGTCGCTGGATCGGCGAACGCGAGACCGATATTGGTCGGATTGCCGGTGTCGATCAGGACGCTGCCGCGGGGATTGCCGGCACTGTCGGTCAACAGGCTCGTGTCGCTGTACAGGCTTCCTTCGACGTAGTTCGGACGCCGCTGTTGTCCATAGCCATAGGACGCGCGCAACGATGCTGTGACTTTGTCGGACATCTTGATGTCGCTGCCGGCCTGAATCGTGCCGAGCTGCGAGATCTGGTCGCGGGCCTGGAAGTAGCTGCCGGCCAGCGTGCCGAGCGGGTTATACGCACCGTTTGCTCCGTAATAGGGGGCGGTACCGAGGAGCTGGAGGACGCCGCCGGTGATGCTGTGCTGCACGTCGACCGACGAGACCTTGTAATGGCCATAGGTGCCGCGGATGAACGCGGCGACCGCGTCGCCCTTGAAATCGAGCGAAAAATTGCCGCCGAACCGCTCGATGTTCGAATCGTAGAGATCGTATTTGATCCCCATCGCGGTCAGGTCGCCGGGCCCGGAGGTCGCCGTCGCGGGGATATAGGTGACCGCCTCGACGCTCTCCGCCGCCGATCGGCGCTGTTCGTAATAGCCGGTCGCGTAGACGCCGATGGCGTGGTTCGCGCCGAACGTCTTGGCGAGTTCGATCTGACCGACCCCGCCGAATGCCTTGAAGCCGAGCGTGTCGGCACGGTCGTTGTAATTCGCGCCGCCGGTGACCTTCAGATAATGGTCGCCATATTGGAAGCCGGTCGGCGTCGCGATGTCGACCGTGCCGCCGATCGAGTCGCCGTAATCGGCGGCGCCGGGGGTCTTCGACACGCTCGCCGAGCGCAGGCCGTAAGGCGCGATCATCTTGAGCGACAGCGCGCGGGTCGCCGGATCGGATTGCGCGACGCGCATGCCGTTGATCGAATAGGCGTTGTAGCTCGAATCGATCCCGCGGATCGACACGAACTCGGCCTCGCCCGTCGCCGCCTGGCCGAGGCCCATGTCGGCATAGGCGCTGACACCGGGCAGCACCGCGAGAATGTCGACGATGTTGCCGCCCGGCCGCCGCGCGATCGTCTCGCCGGACATGACCGCATTGGTGCCGACCTGCTGCCGCTTCCAGACGAGCGCGCGCTCCTCCTCGAGCGGTACCGTGCCGGTTACGACGATGTCGTCGGGAGGCGTGGAATCGGCGACTGCATCGGGAGCAGGGGCGCGTGTGCCGTCCTGCGTGGCGGAGCCGACCATCAGGCTGACCGGATGTCGGATGCCGGCGTTCGTCTGCGGTGCGGCGGTTCCCAGCACGACCGTTTTGCCGTCGTCGGTTCGCAGCTGCAGCGAGCTGCCCGCGATCAACTGACGGAGCGCGGCCGCTCGCGACATCGTGCCGCGGACCATCGGCGACCGAGCCTGCGCGATCGAGCCTCGCGGAAAGAAGATCTGAACGCGCGCCTGGCGGCCGAACTCGGTCAGCGCATTGGCCAGCGATTGAGGGGCGATATCGAAGCTGTACGTTCCGGTCGAAGCGACCGGCGCGGCATAGGCAGCAGGCGTCATCAGGAGCGTCGCCAACAGCGACGTTCCGGCAGTTTTCGAGCGCATGATGGAAACCTCTGTTGGTACGGATCGAGCGAGAGTGTCTTCACCCCGAAAGACGATCACCGCGCGACCAACCGCCAAGTCCGACAAAATATTCTTGCCGGATCGGTCGTAATGGCCACGCCCCTTAGCGCGTCAGCAGATACCCGGTCTCGGTGCGCGAGACGCGGATGTTGAGGCCGGCCGACACTGCATTCAGGAACGCGGTCGGGTCGGTCGTCACGAACCGCCCACCGACCGGGATGTTCGCCAGGTCACGGTCGACGATCACGATCTTGTCGACCAGGAACCGGTTATAATCCTCGACCGCGCTACCGAGCGTGGCGTCGCGGAAGAGGATTTCCTGATGCTGCCACGCGGTGATCCGGTCGACCACGCCAACATCCGCGGGGCGGACGATCGCACCGCTCGACGATAGAAGCATGCTGGAGGCCGCACCGGCCGCGGCGTCGATGGAGCCGGCCTTTCCGGGAGAGCGGGCGTGGCCGCTCAGCACCAGCAGGTCGAGCGCGTCGCTGCGGATCCGCAAGTTGAAGCGCCCTGCCGTCAGCATCACGGTCCTATGGTCGTCGTGAAGTTCGGCGTCTGGCCCCTTCCCGAGATTCAGCGCCACCTCGCCGTGTTCGATCCAGAATGTCCGTTCCGTATCCGATACGCGCCAGGACAGCCGCGAATCCGTGTTGAGGATTGCGGTGCTGCCGTCCGGCAGCCGGATCGTCCGGCTTTCGCCGACCGCGGTCGCGGCGCTTTTCCATGCATAGGCGCGTGTCGCCGTCATGCCGCCCGCGATTACGCCGACCGCTAGCATCGCGAACGACGCTTGGACGAACCCGCGCCGCGAACAGGCGGACCCTACCGATCGGGCCTGCGTGGTCGACGCCGAAAGCCCATCGTCGACGCTCTCCCACATCGCCAGCGCGCGCGCGAACGCAACCGCGTGCGCGACGTCGCTGTCGCGCCACGCGTGGAATGCAGCTTCGTCGAGTGTGCCGAGGCGGTGCCGCGCCAGCCACCCGGCGGCTTCCGCAGCATCGATGTCCGCTGCGTTCTCGATAGGTCTGCCGAACCGCGTCACCCGCGGTCCCCTGTGAACACATCCATGGTTCTAAAGACGAACGTGGCGGCCCAAGCCGCCACGGCGGTGATTAATTCGGTTTGCGCGATCCGCGTTGCCGATGATCCACGACGTCTTCTTCGCGGTGGTCGTCTGCGTCACAGCGTCGCGGTCCCAGCGCCTGAGTGAGCAGATAGGTCGCCCGGGCGAGCCGTTTCTCCAGCGTGGACAGGCTCATGCCAAGCTCTTCTGCGATCAGTCTCGGCGATTGTTCGTCGATCCGGCAGCGCTGGAAAACCGTCCGGCACGTGTCCGGTAACGCGCGGATCGCACGGGCCAGTTCGTCGCGGTGTTGTCGATCCTCGGCGAGGCTGTGTGGTCCTGGTGTATCGTCGGGGGCGTCGAAATTCTCGATATCGACGAAATGTCGAAAGTCGACGATCTTGGCGCGCCGCATCCGGTCGATCGCCAGGTTGCGCATCATCCGCAGCATATATGTCTTGGGATTGGCGATCGCGCGCCATCCTTCCGTCGACAGCATCCGCGCCAGCACGTCCTGGACGAGGTCGCGTGCCTCGTCAGTGCCGGTGCAAAGCCGCTGCGCCGCACTCAGCAGATCGCGCTCGAACGGCAGGACGTCGTCGATGAACCAGCGGTCGATGGGGCGGACGACAGTCACATGGGTTTACGCTGTTGGGGAGGGGAGCGGTTGCTCTAGGAACGGCGTGTGTCACTACCGCGACAGGGCGCGCGACCTGAGCGTGCGTTTTCGGTTGCCGGGGGACAAGGCGTGTTTCAACTGGGTCGAGGGGTTGGTCGGAAGCATGAAGGACTAGGACCGAATGACGCGACGGTATGACGTGATGATCGTGGGCGGTGGCCATGCGGGCGCGCAGGCCGCGATCGGGTTGCGCCAGCGCAAGTTCGTGGGCTCGATCGCGATCGTCGGCGACGAGCCGGACCCGCCCTATGAGCGCCCGCCGCTGAGCAAGGAGTATCTCGCCCGCGACAAGCCGTTCGAACGCCTGCTTATCCGTCCTCGCGCGTTCTGGAAGGAGCGCGAGATCGATCTTCTGCTCGGTCAAAGCGTCGTTGCGGTCGATCCGGTCGGGCACAGCGTTACGGTGCAGACCGGCGCGACGCTCGAATACGGCACGCTGATCTGGGCCACTGGTGGAACGCCGCGCCAGCTCGCCTGCGCCAAGCACGATCTGACAGGGGTCCACGCGGTCCGCACGCGCGCCGATGTCGACCGGATGATTGGCGAGCTGGACGGCGTGACGCGGGTCGTCGTCGTCGGCGGCGGCTATATCGGGCTGGAAGCCGCCGCCGTGCTCACAAAGCTGGGCAAGTCGGTGACCGTACTGGAAGCGCAGGACCGCGTGCTGGCGCGCGTCGCCGGCGCGCCGCTGTCCCGCTTCATCGAGGGCGAGCATCGATCGCACGGTGTAGACGTCAGGTTAAGCGTGGTCGTCGACGGACTTGAAGAGCGTAACGGCGCGGTTTCGGGCGTGCGGTTGGCCGACGGCGAGGTCCTGCCGTGCGAGATGGCGATCGTCGGTATCGGCATCGTACCCGCGGTCGAACCATTGCTCGCCGCGGGCGCCGTGGGGGGTAATGGCGTCGCGATCAACAGCCGCTGCCGCACCAGCCTGCCCGACATCTACGCGATCGGCGACTGTGCCGCACATGCCAACCGCTATGCGGACGGCGCGACGATCCGGCTCGAGTCGGTGCAGAATGCGAACGACCAGGCGACGGTGGTGACTAAGAACCTGACGGGCGGTATGGACGAGTACGATGCGCTGCCGTGGTTCTGGTCGAACCAGTACGACCTCAAATTGCAGACGGTCGGCCTGTCCGTCCATTACGACCGCACCATTGTCCGGGGCAATCCTGCGGACCGGTCTTTCACCGTCGTCTACATAAAAGCAGACAAGATCATCGCGTTGGACTGCGTCAATGCGGTCAAGGACTATGCGCAGGGCCGGTCGATCATCGGCGCCGAGATCGCTGGGGTCGTCGGCCTGGAAAACATCGAAAATCCACTGAAAACCCTGTTTGCACAGCCTGTGTCCGGTTGAACTCCGACGGCGAGCTCTCGTAGTCGCGCCGATCAAACTTGGTCAGCGTAGGCTGCGAAGATCGCTTTCCAGGATGCACCATGCTGATAGCGGTATCTTTTCCTTACCATCCAGAGCGAAAGCGCGCCCGCAGAGCGAGGTATCCGTCCGTCGGATTTCGATCAAACCTATTGTCGTACAAGTGCGTTCGCGCTACGGCTGGTAGCGGTAGCATCCTGATGAGGTGCGCTAGTCCAGATTTGGCGCGTAAGGAGCGCCGCTCAGAGGGGGGATCATGAAGGCGTTCAAGCTCGAATCGAGTCGGCATCAGCGCGGTGTGGCGGCGATGCGGATAGGTGTGTCGGTTGCGGCGCTGCTCGCGGGCGGCGTCGGCACGAACGCATGGGCGCAGGCAGCGCCCTCTGCCACGACGCAGGCCGCGTCACCCGAGGCTGCGATCGCGCCCGACGCGACGCAGGCCGCAGCGCCAGGGCAGGACGTCGGTCAACCGGCCTCCGCCGCACCGGGCGATGGCGAGATCGTCGTCACCGGTCGCCGTGCCGCGCTCGAAGCTGCGGACCAGCGCAAGCGTCGCAGCGAAACGATCGTCGACTCGGTCGTCGCCGACGATGCTGGCAAGTTGCCCGACAACTCGATCACAGAAGTGTTGCAACGTGTCTCGGGCGTGTCGATCGTCCGCTTTGCCGCACTGGGCGATCCCGATCACTATTCGGTTCAGGGGTCCGGCGTTCAGGTGCGCGGTCTGACAGGTGTCGCATCGCGCCTCAACGGCCGCGAGATCTTCAGCGCCAACAATGGCCGCGCGATCCTGTGGAGCGACGTCACCCCCGAACTGATGTCTGCGGTCGATGTCTACAAGGCGTCGACGGCGGACCTGATCGAGGGCGGCACCGGCGGTCAGATCGATCTGCGCACCAAGCTGCCGTTCGATTTTAACGGCAAGTTCCACGTCTCTGGCACCGGCGAACTGGCGCTCGGCGATATGGCGAACAAGGCCGATCCTTCGGGTTCGGTGCTGGTCACCGACTCGTTCGATACGCCGATCGGCCGCATCGGTCTGCTCGGCGATGTTGCGTTCAGTCAGTTCAGCTCGCTGTCGCAGTTCATCCGCGTCAGCCCCTATTTCAAAACGACGCTCAGCGACGGGAGCAGCAAGTACGTCCCGAGCGGTTTCGCGTACGGCGACGAGGCATTCCAGTATAAGCGCTACGGCATCTATGGCGCCGCGCAGTGGCAGCCGGCAGACTCGCTGACCTTCACCGGCAGCTTCTTCCAGTCGCGCTACAAGAGTCAGTCGAGCGATTACGGCACGCAGCTTGATTCGCAGACGCTGGCAGTCGATCCGGCGAGCAGCACATTCGACAGCAATGGTTTGCTGACCAAGACGAACGCGCTCTTCAACCGCGACACGACGACGTTCCTGCCCACCGGCGGAGCGGTCAACAGCAGCGGCAACAAAGGCTTCGTGCAGAGCAATACAAGAACGCGCGATTATTCGCTGTCGTTCGCCTGGGCGCCGGTCGACAGCCATTTGTCGCTGAAGGGATCGCTGCAGCGCGTCGATTCGCGTCAGATCTATGATCGCCTCGATATCTTCCGCGATATCGGGTTCGGCCAGAGCTTTGGCATGGACCTCACAGGTGATCTGCCGCAGATCAGCGTCAGTCCGGCGACGCAGGCGTCGTTCGCGGACCCGGCGAATTATTTCTGGACGGCGTCGATGCCGCACAACGAGCGGAACAAGGGGCGTCTCGACGCCGGTCAGCTCGATGCCGAATACAAGTTCGACAACAGCTTCTTCCGGTCGATCAAGGTCGGTGGCCGCTACGCCAAGCGCACCGAGCGCGATCTTTCGAACGGCTATAACTGGGCCGCGCTCGGCCGCGGCTGGAACGGCGATCCGCAGCTGACCTATGCCAACGCGGCACCGGGCGACGTGGCTAACCACGCGTTCAAGGACTTCTTCCGCGGCGAAACGACGCTGCCGGGCAATTTGATGTTCGCGTCGGAGGATCTGGCCTCGCGGTTCAACGTCAACCGTACCGGGCTGGTGCAGTCGCCGCCTGCCGGCTTCTGCACGGGTATCGAATCCAACTGTTCGGCCGCAGGTCCTCTGCCGGTCACCGGCTATGGCGGTCTTTCCGGGATTCGGCCCGTTGGTTTCGTCCTGCCGGGCGACCAGGTCGATAACAGCACCAAGAATATCGCGGGGTACGCGCTGCTCCGCTTCGGGCCCGCGGAGGACGCGCGCGGCATCTCCGGCAATGTTGGCGTGCGGGTCGTGCATATCGAGAACGAAGGCCGCGGCTTCATCCAGCAGAACGGCGGAACGGTCTTCATCCGCAACGGCGTGCAGCAGACGCTTGCGAACACGTTCCTCGCACGCGGCGGCAAGGCGGATTTCACGCGCGTCCTGCCGTCGATCAACCTTGAATATGCGCCGACCGACAGGATCAAGGTGCGCGGCGGCTATAACATCACGATGGATCTGCCGACCTTCAACGCGCTGCGGGCCTCGGGTTCGATTGGCGTGGCGACAACAGCCAGTCAGACTCCGGGCGGCATCGGGACGTTCAACAACTTCACCGCAGATACCGGCAATCCGTTGCTCAAGCCGACGCTGTCGAACAATGTCGATCTGTCGCTGGAATATTACGGACGCGCGGGCACGTCCTTCCACGTCGCGCCATTCTACAAGCGGCTGACCAACCTGCCGATCTACTCGCTGACCACCCGCCAGGTCACCGTTCAATATACGGACGGCACTACGGAGAGCGTCGCTGCGTCGGCCACCGACTACAGCAACTCGACCAAGGCGGCGACCGTCAAGGGCGTCGAGGTCGGCGGCCGGTTCTTCTTCGACATGCTGCCGGGTGCGCTTGCGGGCATCGGCTTCGAGGGCAACTACACGTTCATCAAGAGCAGCAATCCTGGCGACGTCTATCGCGACATCACCGGTGCCGTCAGGAGCGACGCGCCGCTGGTGGGTCTGTCGAAGCACAACCTCAACGCGACTCTGCTGTACGAGCGCAACCCGATCTCGCTGCGGATCGCCTATTCGTGGCGGTCGCGGTACCTGTTGTCCACGAACAGCAACGGCACGAACGGCACCTACACCTATTACAGCGCGCCTAACGTCGTCAGCAATCAGGATGGTGGCAACGATCCGACCACGCAGATCGCATTGCCGATCTACGGTGGAAACTACGGGTCGATCGACGCGGGTATCCGCTTCAAGGTGAACGACCAGTTCTCGTTCGGCGTCCAGGGCACCAACCTGACCGCGTCCACCCAGCGCACGCTGATGGGGGGCTATCCCGGTGGCGAACTGGTCGGCCGAAGCTGGTTCCAGGCCGATCGCCGGATCAGCACTGGCATAAACCTGGCCTTCTGATGATGATGCGTCGCCGGTCGACGTGATGTCGGCCGGCGACGGAGCGGAGGGCGCAATGCGCAAGCGAATCCTGATCGTGGGCGGTGGGACGGCCGGTTGGCTGACCGCCGGCTACCTTGCCAAGCGTCTCGGCGCCGACCTTGCGGGCGGGGTCGCGATCACGCTCGTCGAATCGCGGGACATCGGCATTCTCGGGGTGGGCGAGGGGACGTTCCCGACCATCCGGCGAACGTTGGCGACGATCGGCATCGACGAGGCCGAACTGGTCCGGCGGTGCGGTGCGACGTTCAAGCAGGGCGCGAAATTCGTCCACTGGCGGCATGAACCCGGCCAAGGCCGCACCGATCATTACCTGCACCCCTTCCAGATCGCGGATGCGAGCGACGGCCTCGACCTGCTGCCCTATTGGTTGCTCGGCTATGGCGGTCCGGACAATTGGGACGAGGTTTCCAACCCGCAGAAGAAAGCCGCGGACCAGATGCGCGCGCCCAAATTGGTGACCAACCCGGATTATGTCGGGCCGCTCAATTACGCCTTCCATTTCGACGCGGTGGCGCTTGCCGGGCTGTTGCGCGAGCAGGCGGTGGAGAACGGCGTCCGCCACCTGACCGATACCGTTTCAGAGGTGCTGCTCGACCAGGACGGCGCCATCGGTGGCGTGCGGACCGAGCAGAACGGCGTGCTCGACGCCGATCTCTATATCGACTGCACCGGCTTCCGCGCCGAATTGATCGGCAAGGCGATGAAGATGCCGTTCCGATCCTGCCGCGATGTGCTGTTCTGCAACCGCGCGGTCACCGCGCAACGGCCCTACACACGCCCGGACGAGCCGATCGCCTCCTACACCATCTCGACCGCGCAGGAATCGGGCTGGATCTGGGACATTGGGCTCGATCGACGGCGCGGCATCGGCCATGTCTACTCATCGGACCATAGCGACGACGAAACCGCCGAACGCGTGTTGCGCGGCTATCTCGGCGCCGGCGGCGACGAAGCCGACGTGCGCCATTTCAGGTTCGATGCCGGCTATCGTGAGGTCAACTGGTACAAGAACTGCGTCGCGGTCGGGCTGTCGAGCGGGTTCTTCGAGCCGCTCGAGGCAACCGGGATCGCGTTCGCCGAGGTATCTGCGGGGATGATCGCCAACCTGTTTCCCTGGGGTGGCGACTACGAGACGTCCGCGCGCCAGTTCAACGCCAACATGCTGCGCCGCTACGAGCGCGCGCTCGATTTCATCAAGCTCCATTATTGCATCTCGGAACGCCGCGACACTGCGTTCTGGCGCGACAACGTGGCGGACGCGTCGGTGCCGAACAGCCTGCTCGAACTGCTCGACCGGTGGCGGTTCCGGCCGCCCAACGAACTGGATATCGATGGGCGGGTCGACATCTTCACCGACGCGAGCTGGCAATATGTCCTGTACGGCATGGGCTGGAAGACCGACCTGAGCGCGAAGGCTGGGGCGCTGCGATACGCCGAGGATGCGAAGCGGGCGTTTGCGGAGGTGCAGCGTCAGGCTCAATATGCGATCGCCAATCTGCCTTCGAACCGCGCGCTGGTGGACTATGCGCAGACCCACCGTTTCGGGGCGCGGGCGGCCGCATGAGGGGCACGCCGGCTGCGCGCATCACCAAAATCGTCGTCGTCGGCGGCGGGACCGCCGGGTGGATGACCGCGGCGGCACTGTCGCGAATGGTGGCGAGTGGCGTCTCGGTGACATTGGTCGAGTCCGAGGAGATCGGCACGGTCGGCGTCGGCGAGGCGACGATCCCGTCGCTGCTCGATTACAACAGGATGCTTGGGATCGACGAGGACTCGTTCGTCCGCGCGACCGGTGCGACGTTCAAGCTGGGGATCGAGTTTCGCAACTGGGGGCGGGTGGGGGATGCCTATCACCATCCGTTCGGTACGCATGGGCGCGATATCGATGGCGTCTCGTTTCACCAGCTCTGGTTGCGGCAGGCGGGCCTCGGCATGTCCGCGGACCCAGGCCCAATCGGCGACTATTGCCTGTCCGAGGTTGCGGCGCGCAAAGGACGGTTTGCACGACCGTCGAGCAACCCTGAATCGGTATTGTCGACGCTGTCCTACGCCTTTCATTTCGACGCCGCACTGTATGCCAAGTTCCTGCGCGGCATGGCGGAAGCGGCTGGTGTCACGCGCATCGAGGGGCGAGTGGCGTCGGTCGATCAGGATGCGGAGACGGGGTTCATCACCGGATTGGGCCTCGACGGCGACCGCCACGTACAGGGCGAGTTGTTCATCGACTGCACTGGCTTCCGATCGCTCCTGCTCGGCGATGCGCTTCGGGTGCCGTTCACCAGCTGGCAGCATTGGCTCCCTTGCGATCGAGCCTGGGCGGTGCCGAGCGCGCGGCAAGGCACGCTGACGCCGTACACGCGGGCGACGGCCGAGACCGCCGGCTGGCGGTGGCGAATTCCTCTCCAGCACCGGGTCGGCAACGGCCATGTCTATGCCAGCGATCATATCGATGATGACGCCGCGATGCGCGCGTTGCTGGCCGGGCTCGACGGCAAACCGCAGGCCGAACCGCGCCAGTTGCGCTTCGTCGCCGGGCGTCGCGAGCGGCTGTGGGAGAAGAACTGCGTCGCAATCGGACTATCCGGCGGGTTCCTCGAACCGCTCGAATCGACCAGCATCCATCTGATCCAGTCGGGTATCACGCGGTTAATGATGCTGTTTCCGGACACGGGGTTCGGCGCGGTCGAGATCGGTGAATATAACCGCGTGATGCTGCGCGAATATGCGCAGGTCCGCGATTTCATCATCTTGCATTACCACGCGACCGAACGCTCGGACTCGTCATTCTGGAATCATTGCCGGACGATGGCGATCCCGGACTCGCTGCAAGCCAAGCTCGATCTCTGGGCCGGGAAGGCGCGCACGTTCCGGGAACAGGGCGAGCTGTTCACGCCCGACGACTGGATCGCGGTGCTGCTGGGGCAGGGGGTTCGTCCCGTTTCGACGGACCCGCTGGTCGCGGCGCTGCCGACGGCGGAAACCGCGCGGTTCATGGATCACGTCCGCGAGATGATCGGCAAGACCGCCGACGCGATGCCGACGCACGAGCAGTTTATCGCGCAGCATTGCGCAGCGCCGATGGTGTCATGACGCGCACCTGTGCTCGGCGTCGCGGATTCGCGGCGATCCTGCTCATCGTCCTGTCGGCGCAGGGCTGGAGTCGACCGCCGGCTGCGATCCCGTATCACTGGACCAGCGTCAAGGTCGGCGCGGGCGGTTATGCGCCTAACATCGTGTTCAGCGAGGTCGAGCGCGGGCTAGCCTATCTGCGCACCGATATGGGCGGCGCATACCGGTGGGACGACGCGGCACAGGGGTGGCTGCCGTTGCAGGACGGGAACGCGACACCGAGCTATATGGGGATCGAGAGCATCGCGCCGGACCCGCGCAACGCCGATATCGTCTATATGGCCGCGGGGATGGGGGCTAGCCAGCCAGCCGCGATCCTGCGGTCGGTGGATCGTGGCCGCTCGTGGCGGACGACGCCGGTGCCGTTCGCGATGGGCGGCAACGAGGACGGCCGCGGGATGGGCGAGCGCCTCGCGGTCGATCCCAACGACACCCGGACGCTGTTTTTCGGATCGCGACATGATGGCCTCTGGCGCAGTAGCGACGCGGGCACGACCTGGGCGAAGGTTGCCAGCTTCCCGGTTGCGGGACTCGGCAAACCGGCGCCGCGGACGACGCACGGCGGCGTCTCGTTCGTCGCGATCGATGGGACGAGCGGCAGTCCTGGCAACGGATCGCGGCGGCTTTGGGCGGGGATAGCCGACCCTGGCGCTGCCAACCTTTATCGCTCGGACGATGGCGGGAGGACATGGCGTGCGGCGGAAGGCCCGAAGCTGTTTGCAGGCAAGGGCATCATTGATCGCCGCGGCGTGCTGTGGGTCGGCTATGCGAGCGGTCTCGGGCCGAGCGGCATCGGGACGGGGGCGGTGTGGCGCTACGACCCCAGTGGGCGCGGTCGCGACGTGACCCCTGCCGCGTGGCGCGCCACCGGTGCGGAGGGGGCGTTCCTCGGCGTCGCTGTGTCGCGCAGCGATCCGGGCACTGTCGTGGTCAGCACGGTCGATCGCTATCGCCACGGAGATTCGGTGTGGATAAGTCGCGACGACGGCCGCAGGTGGGACGATCTCGGCGCGCGCAGTCGCCGCGACGTCTCGGCGACGCCGTTCCTGCTGCACGAAGGCAAGGGCGCCGATTTCGGGCACTGGATTTCGGGCCTCGCGATCGACCCCTTCGATCCCGCGCGGATCGCCTACACGACGGGTGCGACGGTATACGCGACACGCGCCGCGAACCGGACCGGCACGATCGGCTGGTCGCCCTGGGTCCGCGGCATCGAGCAGACCGCGATCATCACGCTCGTCTCGCCGACCGGCGGCGCGCCGCTGATCTCGGGCTTCGGCGACCTTGCCGGGTTCGTCCACGCCGACCTCGACCGTTCGCCGCAGCCGACCTTCGTGGATCCGTATATGTCGAACACCAACGCGCTCGACTATGCCGGCTTGGCACCGAACGTGATCGTCCGAAGCGGCAGCCTGTATCTCGACCGATCGCGTGACGGCTCGCTGGGACGCTCGGAAGATGGTGGCAGGACCTGGACGATGGTCACGGTGCCGCCGATGGGTAGCCCACCCAAGCGCGAGGATTTGAACGGTGATTGGCCGATCACGGTTTCGGCGGACGGTGCGACGATCGTGGTCGCGACGCCCATCCCGCAGATGACCCGCGACCGCGGTCGCAGCTGGACGCCGGTGCGCGGCCTACCGGGCAAAACGCGCGCGGTTGCCGACAAGCGCGATCCACTGATGTTCTACGCTGTCGATGTCGAGCACGGCCGGTTGCTGGTATCGCGCGATGCCGCAGCTAGTTTTGCGCCGGTCGCCGGCCACGGCCTGCCGACACAACTTCAACCCGTAGGCCGACAGGGTCGCGAGGCGCAGAGCGCGATCGTCGCTGCGCCCGACAGCGCGGGAACGGTCTGGCTTCAGGCCGGCGATCGCCTGTTCCGCAGCCCCGACGGCGGCGGCACTTTCGTCGCAGCGAGCGGGGCGTTGCACGTCGAACTGTACGGCCTCGGCAAGAACGGTGTGTTCGCGGTCGGTACGCTCGACGGCGTGCGCGGCGTCTGGCGTTCGATCGATGACGGCCAGACCTGGTCGCGGATCGACGATGACGATCATCGCTGGGGCGGACGCTACCGCGTTATCTCAGGCGATCCGCGGCGGGAAGGCCGCGTCTATCTCGGCACGGACGGGCGCGGCCTGTTCTACGGCGATCCAAGGGGGATTCAATGATCCGGCGACTTCTAGTTCTCGCGGCGCTCGGCGCTGCGCATCCCGTCCTCGCGCAAACCGCGCCCAGTCAGGCGATGGCGGGGCAGGCCACGCCGATCCCGCACATCGAGACCCGAAATGGCCGGCATGCGCTGATCGTCGACGGTGCGCCATTCACGATGCTCGGCGGGCAGGTCAACAATTCGAGTAACTATCCGGATGCGCTCAAGACCGCGTGGCCGGTGCTCGACCGGATCGGCGCCAACACCGTCGAGGTGCCGATCGCCTGGCAGCAGGTCGAGCCGCGCGAGGGACAGTTCGATCTTTCGTTTCTCCAGGCGCTGCTCGATCAGGCGCGGGGGCATGACAAGCGGGTGGTGCTGCTGTGGTTCGGCACGTGGAAGAACACTGGTCTCGCCTATACGCCCGACTGGGTGAAGCTCGACAACCGGCGTTTCCCGCGGATGAAAACGCGCGACGGCAGCGATCACGGCGTGCTCAGCGCGCACGGCAAGGCGACGCTCGGCGCCGACCGGCGCGCGTTCGTCAAGGTCATGGAGTATCTGCGCGACCATGATCGCCAGAACACCGTGATCCTGGTCCAGCCAGAGAACGAGACGGGCAGCTATCGCAATCCGCGCGACTATTCGGCGACCGGCAACGCGTTGTTCGCGCAGACCATTCCCGCCGCGCTTGCCCGCGCGACCGGCAAGCGCGGCACCTGGGCGCAGGCGTTCGGCGCGCAGGCCGATCGCGCGTTCAACAGCTGGTACGTCGCCGCCTATGTCGATGCGATCGCGGCGGCGGGCAAGGCGGTCAAGCCGCTGCCGATGTACGTCAACGCCAGCCTGTCGGGCCCGTCGAACGTGCCCGATCCCGACGGGGTCGCGAGCGGCGGGCCGCAGCAGGACGTGCTCGACATCTGGAAGGCGGCGTCCCCGCATATCGATTTCCAGGCGCCCGACATCTACGATCGCGATGCCGGCAACGTCGTCCAGTATCTCGACAAATATGCGCGGCCCGACAACGCGCTGATGGTGCCCGAGATCGGCAACGCGCGCGAATTCCACCGCTTCATCTACCCGGCAATGGGGCGTGGGGCGATCGGCTATTCGCCGTTCGGGCTCGATGAAACCGGCTATTTCAATTATCCGCTCGGCTCGCGCGACCTCGACGACAAGACGCTCGAACCGCTGACGCTCGCCTATCGGATGTTCGGGTCGATCATGCGCGACTGGGCGCGGATCGCGTTCGAACGGCCGACCTGGGGCGTCGCCAAGCCCGCCGACGGCGCGACGGTCTCGACCCGGATGGGCGGCTGGAAGGTCAGCGCAAGCTGGGGCGAGTGGCAGTTCGGGATGAAGGACTGGACCTGGATCAAGTCCGAGCCCGCGCCCTGGGGCAACGAGCCGATCGGCGGCGTCGCGGTCGCACAGCTGTCCGCCGACGAGTTCCTGCTGGTCGGCGATCATGTCCGCGTCAACATCGACGGTGCCGACGGCAAGCCCGGCGGGATGGTGGTGCGCGTCGAGGAGGGCGGCTTCCAGGACGGGCGCTGGGTGATGTCCCGGGTGTGGAACGGCGACCAGACCGACTACGGCATCAACCTGCTCGCCACACCGCAGGTGCTGAAGGTGACGATGGGGCACTATCGCTGAGCCGATCGAACAAAAATACGACGATATCCGGGAGAGATATGATGAACATGATGATGAAGGCGCTGCTGCTGAGCAGTACGATCACGGCGGTCGGTACCGTGACCGGCGCGGCGGCGCAGCGGTTCGAGCGGACCGCCAGTGGCGTGACCGTGATCCCGGCCAGCGGTCCTGCCGCCAGCGTCGAACTCACGGTGTACGGCGACGGCATCATCCACGTCGTCTCGGTGCCGAAAGCCGGCGGTTCGGCTCCGCGCTCACCCAGCCTGATGGTGGCGCAACCGCCCGCGGCGGGTCCGTTCGAGGTCACGCAAGGGGCCGGGCAGGTGCGCATCCGGACCGCCAAGACGACCGCCGAAGTCGCGCTGGCCACCGGCGAAGTCCGTTTTCTCGATGCCGCGGGCAAGCCGCTGCTGGCCGAAGCCGGGCCGGTCCGCTTCGCCGCGACGAAGGCCGACGGCAAACCCTATGTCAGCGTATCGCAGCAGTTCAATCGCGGTACGGATGAGGCGCTTTATGGTCTCGGCCAGCATCAGAACGCGCAGATGGACTACAATGGCGAGGACGTCGAACTCGCGCAGCACAACATGGACATCGCCGTGCCGTTCGTCGTCTCGACGCGGGGGTACGGCCTGTTGTGGGATAACAATTCGATCACCCGCTTCGGCAACCCCAAGCCCTATGCGCTGGTCGGCGACGCGATGACGGTCACCAGCGGCGGCAAGCTGGGCTGGAAGGCGGAGTATTTCCTCGACGGCAAGCCTGCGGCGACGCGGCAGGAAGCGACGATCGACTATCAGTACATCAAGGACCAGGCGAAGTGGCCCGAGGCGGCCAAGGCGCGCACGGTCGCCGCGACGGGCGGCCAGAATACCGCGGGCAACGCGGTGCAGAAACAGACCGTAGTGTGGACCGGCGACGTGATGCCGACCGCGACGGGCGCGCACAAGTTCCAGCTCTACGGATCGAGCTATTTCAAGGTCTATGCGGACGGCAAGCTGGTGCTCGATCGCTGGCGTCAGAACTGGAACCCCTGGTACGCCAATTTCGAGCTGCCGATGACGACCGGCAAGCCCGTTGCGATCCGCATCGAATGGGAGCCGAACGCGGGGTATATCGCGTTCCTGCACAATGATCCGCTGCCCGACGCGGACCGTCACTCGCTGTGGTTCACGAGCGAGGTGGGGCAGGCGAAGGATTACTGGTTCATCCCAGGCGGCAGCATCGACGGTGCGATCGCGGGCTATCGACAGATCACGGGCAAGTCGGAGATGATGCCCAAATGGGCGTACGGCTTCTGGCAGTCGCGGCAGCGCTACGAAACCGCGGACGCGCTGACCAACGTCGTCGATCGCTATCGTTCGCTGAAGATCCCGCTCGACAATATCGTGCTCGATTGGCGGTACTGGAAGGATCCGGAGTGGGGCAGCCACCGGTTCGATGCGACGCGCTTTGCCGATCCCGCCAAGATGCTCGCCGACGTTCATGCCGATCACGCGAACTTCATGATCTCCGTCTGGCCGAAATTCTATCCGACCACCGACACCTACAAGGAATTGAAGGCGGCGGGGGTCGTGTACCAGGGCAATCTTCGGCAGGGGAACAAGGACTGGGTCGGTCCGGGCTATCCCAGCACGTTCTACGATCCGTATTCGCCGACCGGGCGGGGCCTGTTCTGGAAACAGATCGAGGGCCGCCTCGCGACGCTAGGTATCGATGCCTGGTGGGCGGACGCGTCCGAGCCCGACATGCATTCGAACCTGTCGATCCCCGAGCGGATCGATACGATGGGGCCGACCGCGGCGGGGCCTGCCGCCGCCTATTTCAACAGTTTTCCACTGATGAATGCGCGCGCGTTCTTCGATGGCTGGACCGCGTACAAGCCCGACGTCCGCCCGTTCCTGCTGACTCGCTCCGGGTTCGCCGGGTTGCAGCGTTATGGCGCGGCGATTTGGTCGGGTGATGTCGCCAGCCGCTGGTACGATCTGCGCGCGCAGATTTCCGCGGGCGTGAATGCGTCGATGTCGGGTATCCCCAACTGGACGCACGATATCGGCGGGTTTGCGCTCGAGGATCGGTACTCGACCAAGACGCCGACCGCCGCCGATCTGCAGGAATGGCGCGAGCTCAACCTGCGCTGGTTCCAGTTCGGTGCGTTCAGCCCGCTGTTCCGCAGCCATGGCGAATATCCATACCGCGAGATCTACGAGATCAGCCCGGAAGGGTCGCCGATGCGGACGTCGATGATCCGCTACGACGAGCTGCGCTATCGCCTGATGCCGTATATCTACACCGTCGGCGCCGATACCTACATGAAGGACGGCAGCATCATGCGCGCGCTCGCCGCCGGATTTGCGGCGGATCCGCAGGTGCGGAAAATCGACGACGAATATCTGTTCGGCGACGCATTCCTGGTCGCGCCGGTGACCGCGTACGGTTCGCGCAGCCGGTCGGTCTATTTTCCCGCCGGCACGACCTGGTATGATTTCGACACCGGTCGCGCCTATCCGGGAGGCACACGCACCACGGTCGATGCGCCGGTCGAGACGTTGCCGCTGTTCGTCCGCGCCGGCGCGATCGTGCCGACGGGGCCGGTGACGCAATATGTCGACGAGCGGCGCGACGCACCGCTGACCATGCTGGTCTACAAGGGCGGGGACGGCAGCTTCTCGCTGTACGAGGACGATGGCCGGTCGACCGGTTACAAGCAGGGTGCGTTTTCGCGGATCCCGATCCGCTATAACGATCGCACCGGTATCGTCAGCTTCGGCAAGCGCGAGGGTTCTGGGTGGGTCGGCATGCCCGCGTCGCGCAAATTGCGCGTGCGGTGGGTCGGGCAGGGCGAGCCCGGGACGGGCGACGGGTTCGATGCGGAGGTCACCTATGCGGGGCAGCCGATCGACGTGAAGAGCCGACGACGTTGAGCGGGGTGCCGAGGGCTCTGTGCAAGAGTGCAATTTCACCTATGATAGCGATACCTGTCGGCGGGATGACCGTTGAAGGAGAGGACAAACGCATGCGACCGATATCTTCCGTGGCGACTAGCGCGCTTCGTTCACGCCGCTTCGGGGGTCTGCTCTCGCTGGGGGCGCTGCTGGTCTCGACCGCGGCCTGGGCCGATCCGATCGCGACCGTCGAGCGCAACGGCAGCTTCGTCGCGGTCGAGGCGTATGCGCCGAACATCGTCCGCGTGACGATCTCGACCGATCGCGCCGAGGCCACCGCGGCGCCGGGGCCGGGACCGAACGCGAAGCCCGATGCGGCAGGCTGGGCACGGCGTAGCGACGCCGGCGCCGACGTCTTCACCTCGTCTGCGCTGGCGCTGACCGTCGAGGCGCAGCCCTGGCCCAAGGCGCCGAGCCAGATGGAGCGCTATTTCGCGCCCTCGCTGCCGCCCGTCGCGGTAACCGTCCGGGGCGCCGATGGCACTTTGCTGACCCGCATGACCGGCTGGGAAATGGCGCCGCACACCGTCAACGACGAGAAGACGTTCCGCGTCGGTGCGCAGTTCGCGGCGCCCACCGACGAGCATTATTACGGGCTCGGCCAGAACCAGGAGGGCGTGCTCGACCTGCGCGGGCGGACGATCGATTGCCGGCACAATTACGATGCGCCCGCGGGCGAGACGGTCTGCGTGCCGTTCATGGTGACCAACAAGGGCTACGGTATCGTCTGGGACAATCCGTCGCAGACCACCGTGTCGCCCGGCCTCCACGGCTCGACGCACTGGCAGTCGAACGTCGGCGAGCGCGTGTCGTTCTTCGTGATCTCGGGCAAGACCACCGACGAGCTCTACGCCGGCTATGCGCGGCTGACCGGCGCCACGCCGCTGCCGCCCAAGGCGGCGTTCGGGCTGTTGCAGAGCAAGGCGCGCTACGAGACGCAGGCCGAGTTGTTGAGCGTCGCCGAGGGCTATCGCCGCCGCGGCCTGCCGCTCGACGCGATGGTGCTCGACTGGTTCCACTGGACCCGGATGGGCCAGATGGACATCGACCATACGTATTTCCCCGACCCCAAGGGCATGAACGCCAAGCTGAAGGCGATGGGGATGCACTCGATCATCAGCGTGTGGCCGCGCTACGAGCCCGAATCGCGCTATTTCGATATGCTCGCGAACAAGGGCTGGCTGCTCCACGAGAAGGACGGCAGCGTCGTCAACGGGCTGCCGATCCGCTCGGACCGGACCGGCGGGCTGATCGATACGACCAACCCCGACGCGCGCGCCTGGTATTGGGACCGGATCCGCGACAACATCATCTCGCAGGGGTTCGACTGGATCTGGCTCGACGAGACCGAGCCCGACCTCGTTCCCGACGGCCATTATTTCTCGATCGGATCGGGCGATCGCTATCACAACGTCTTTCCGCTGCTGCACACCACCAGCGTCGCGGAAGGATCGGCGCGCGATCGCCCGACGATGCGCAACCTGATCCTCGCGCGTGCCGCCTATCTGGGCGCACAGCGCAACGGCGCGCTGTTCTGGTCGTCGGATATCCAGGCGACCTGGGAAGCGCTCAAGCGGCAGGTGCCGACCGGGCTCGATTTCACCGCGACCGGGATACCCTATTGGGGCAGCGATATCGGCGGCTGGCAATGGCCGAACGGACCCAAGGCCGAGCGCCCCGTGCTGGTCGATCCCGCCGGCGCGACCGCGATGGCGCCGGGCTATACCGACTATCCCGAGCTGTTCGTGCGCTGGTTCGGGTATAGCGTGTTCACCCCGACGCTGCGCATCCATGGCCAGCGGCCCGGCACCGCGCTGTGGGAATACGGCACCGCGGCCGAACCGCTGCTCGCCGATTTCCTGCGGCTCCGCTACACGCTGATGCCGTATATCTACGCGCTCGGCCGCAAGACCTACGAGACCAACGCGCCGATGATGCGCGCGCTGTTCATGGATTTCCCGAACGATCCCAAGGTCGCCAACATGGGCGACGAATACATGTTCGGGTCGGCCTTCCTGGTGGCGCCGGTCACCGATCAGGGCGTGACGCACCGCTCGGTCTATCTGCCTGCGGGCACGGACTGGTATGATTACTGGACCAACGCGCGACACAGCGGCGGGCAGACGATCGACGCCGCCGCGCCGATCTCGCGGATCCCGCTGTTCGTGCGGGCGGGCTCGATCATTCCGATGGGCGTCCAGGTGCCGAGCACCGCGACCGCGCAGAAGCTGTCGGAAATCCGCGTCTATCCGGGCGCGGACGGCAATTTCACGCTTTACGACGACGATGGCGTCACCAACGCCTATCGTGATGGCAAGGGCGCCGGCAAGACGGGTGGCGGTGTGAAATCCGCGCTGCACTGGGACGACCGCGCCGGGCGGCTGACTGCATCGGGGCCGCTGCCGACCGGGCAGGCGGTGGCCGGGCTGGTCAAGATCATCGGTCGGCCATGATCGGCGCGCGCGGTCTTCGCACGCTCGCGCTGTCGCTTGCGGTGGTGTCGAGCCCCGCGTTCGCGCAGGTCGACGTGCCCGGCGATCCCTATGCCAACGATCCGGTCGGGATCGTCGCCGATCCGTGTCCGTCGCATCCCAAGCCTAGCGATGGCGCCGGGTGGCAGGCGTGGAAGCTCCACATGCTGACGCGCGATTTTGGGCAGCTGTGCCGGTACCAGGCGCAGAACCGCGAGGTTCTGGCGTCGGGCAAACCGGTGCGCGTGGTGTTTATGGGGGACTCGATCACCGACAACTGGATCGGCGCGGATCGCGACCTGTTCACAAACGGGCTCGTCGATCGCGGGATCGGCGGGCAGACCACCGCGCAGATGCTGGTCCGCTTCCGACAGGACGTGATCGCGCTCAAGCCGCGTGCGGTCCACATCATGGCCGCGACCAACGACATCGCCGGCAACACCGGTGGGGCGACGATGGCGACCGTGCAGGGCAATATCGAGACGATGGCCGAACTCGCCCGCGCCCACGGCATCAAGGTCATTCTCGCGTCGGTCCCCCCCGCGGCGGCGTTTCCGTGGAGCCCCGACAAACGCCCGGTCCCGCAGGTCCGCGCGCTGAATACGTGGCTGCAAGCCTATGCGCGCCGCAACGGCTTCGTCTTCGTCGAGTATTATGCCGCACTGGCGACCAGGGATGGCGCGATGAAGCCGGGGCTCGCCAGCGACGGCGTCCATCCGACGCCTGCGGGCTATGCGGCGATGCGTCCGCTGGCGCTCGCCGCGGTCCGTACCTCGATCGGCGGGCGATGAGCATGACGCTCGACCGACGCGGCGTGCTGGCGGGGCTCGCCGCGATCGGCCCGGCGACGCACGCGCTGGCGCAAAGCCCGATGGGGCTTGCGCGGGGGCCTGTGAAGCCGACCTGGGAGTCGTTGGTCGATCACTATCGCTATCCCGACTGGTTCCGCGACGCGAAGCTCGGGCTGTGGTCGCATTGGGGGCCGCAGTCGGTGCCCGAGCAGGGCGACTGGTACGGCCGGTTCCTCTACATGCAGGGCCATCCGGCCTACGAGCATCACCTGAAGACCTATGGTCACCCGACCAAGACCGGCATGCTGGATATCCTCGACCGGTGGACCGCGGCGCGCTGGGATCCGGACGCGCTGATCGACCGGTACAAGCGCGCCGGCGCGAAGTATTTCGTGTCGCTCGCCTGCCATCACGACAATCTCGATTGCTACGACAGCCGGTATCACGCCTGGAATGCGCTGCGGGTCGGGCCGAAGCGCGACATCGTCGGCACCTGGGCGGGCGCGGCACGGCGCGCCGGACTGAAGTTCGGTGTCTCCAACCATGCCGCACATAGCTGGCACTGGTACCAGACCGCATACGGCTACGACCCCGTCGGTCCACTGAAGGGCCAACGCTACGATGCGTTCACGCGCCGCGCGAGCGACGGGCGCGGGACATGGTGGGACGGGCTCGATCCACAGCAGCTCTACACCGGCGCCCATGCGGTGCTCCCCGCCGGGATCGACACGATCGCGGCGATGAACGCGTGGCACGAGGCGCATGACGGGCAATGGGTCGAGACCGGGCCGCCGGGGCATCCGGGGTACGCCGCGAAGTGGCTTTTGCGTCAGGCAGACCTCGTCGAGAAATACCGGCCGGACTTCTGTTATTTCGACGATTACGGCTTGCCGTTCGGGCCGATCGGACTGCAGGCGGCGGCGGATTACTACAACCGCTCGATCGCCTGGCACGGCAAGATCGACGTGGTCCTGACCGCCAAGATGCTCAAGCCCAATGAGCGGTTCGGCGTCGTCCAGGATGTGGAGCGCGGCTTCACCGATCATTTGTGGGACGAGCCGTGGCAGACCGACACCTGCATCGGCGACTGGTTCTACCACGTCGCGCGATTGAACGACAAAAGCTACAAGACCGCCGAGCAGGTCATCCAGCGGCTCGCCGACATTGTATCGAAGAACGGCAATCTGCTGCTCTCGATCCCGCAACCCGGCGACGGCTCGATCGACGGCGAGGAGGAGCGCATCCTCGACGGCATGGCGGCGTGGATGGCGATCAACGACGCGGCGATCTTCGGCTCGCGGCCGTGGCGGATCTACGGCGAGGGGCCGACCAAGGTTCAGGCGGGAATGCAGAACGAGGGCAGCGCGGGCCAGTTCACGTCGCGCGATATCCGCTTCACGACCAACAAGGGCGTCCTGTACGCGCTCGTCCTCGGCAAGCCCGAAGCCAGTGTGTCGATCGCCGCGCTCGGCAGCGGTCGGTTGAAGGGAGCGATCGAGCGCGTGACCTTGCTCGGCGGCGGGACATGCGCGCACCGCCAGGATCACGCCGGGCTCCACGTCGACCTGACGCGCGGTCGCAGCCCGTTCGTGCCGGTCCTGCGGATCGACGGTCGCGGGCTGACCAGCGTGGGTTGATCGCGCGCCTGATTGCGCTACCACGAGAGCAGCTAGACAGCAAAAATCGGCGTGGGGGATTGGATATGCGTTGGGCACTCATGGCGGCGGCCGCGGCCGTTGCAACGGCGACGGGCGCCTCGACCAGATCCGCCGAGCCACAACGGACCGTCAGCGTCGACGTTGCCAAGGCAGCGGCACCGGTCGATCGGTCGTTCGACCTGTCGGTCGGGTCGGACTTTCCCGGCACGCTGATCCGCAGCGACAGCCAGGCGCAGCTCAAGACCACCGTCGACGAACTCGGCTTTCGCTACATCCGCTTCCACGACATCTTCCACGACGTGCTTGGCACGGTACGGAAAACCGATGGCCAGATCGTCTACGACTGGACCAAGATCGACCAGCTGTACGACGCGCTGCTCGCCAAGCACATCCGCCCGTTCGTCGAACTCGGCTTTACGCCCAACGTGATGCGGACGTCCGAGCAGACGATCTTCTACTGGAAAGGGAACACGTCGCACCCCGATCCGAAACTGTGGCGCGACCTGATCGACGCCTATGTCCGGCACGTTCGTCAGCGCTACGGCGCGGATGAGGTGCGGCGCTGGTATTTCGAGGTCTGGAACGAGCCCAATCTCGCCGGCTTCTGGGAGAATGCCGACCAGAAGGCGTATTTCGATCTCTATGCCAACACCGCGCGCACCATCAAGGCGATCGATCCGGCGCTGCGGGTCGGCGGGCCGTCGACTGCTGGCGCGGCCTGGGTGCCCGAACTGCTGAAGTTCACCAAGCGCAACACCGTGCCGATCGATTTCGTCACGACACATACCTACGGCGTCGAAGGCGGCTTCCTCGACGAAGACGGCAAGCAGGACACCAAGCTCTCGCCGTCGCCCGACGCGGTCATCGGCGACGTGCGGAATGTCCGCGCGCAGATCGAAGCGTCGGCCTATCCCGGCCTGCCGCTGTTCTTCACCGAGTGGAGCACCAGCTACACGCCGCGCGACTTTGTCCACGACAGCTATATCAGCGCGCCCTACATCCTGACCAAGCTCAAGCAGTCGCAGGGCTATGCGCAGGGCATGAGCTACTGGACGTACACCGACCTGTTCGAGGAGCCCGGCCCGCCGCCGACGCCGTTCCATGGCGGCTTCGGCCTGATGAACCGCGAGGGCATCCGCAAGCCCGCCTGGTTCGCGTATAAATATCTGAATGCGCTGAAGGGCCGGACGATCCCGGTGGCCGACGACCATGTGATGGCCGCCGCCGATGGCCGCCGCATCGCCGCGCTGGTCTGGGACTGGCAGCAGCCGGTCCAAACGGTCAGCAACAAGCCGTTCTACACGCGGCAGGTCCCGGCGACGACGAGCAAGCCGGTTGCCTTCCGCTTCGCGCATGTTCCGGCCGGCACCTATCGGCTGAAGGTCCGCAAGACCGGCTATCGTCGCAACGATCCGCTCTCGCTGTACATCGACATGGGGATGCCGAAGTCGCTCGACGCCAGGCAACTCGGTCTCTTCCAGAAGCAGACCGCGGATCTGCCCGAGCAGGACCGGGTGGTTAAGATCGACGCGCGCGGCACGACCGCCGTTGCAGTGCCGATGCGCAGCAACGACGTCGCGCTGGTGACGCTGGAGCCGGTCGAGCGGTCCGCCCGATAATCGCGTCGATCGGGGGCGCCGCCATGACTGGGATCATCATCCGCATGCCACGCAGACTAAAGCGCTTCACCGCGCTGACGATGATGCTCTCGATCGCGGTGCCGACGCTCGTGCCTGCGGCGGCGGAGGCGCAGAGCATCGCCGGTCATCGGGACTGGCCGGGCAAGGGCGAGCTGTTCGTCGGGACCTGTTATCAGCCGATCGACCGCTCGCCCGCGCAGATCGTCAAGGATATCGCGATCATGAAGGCCGCCGGGTTCAACATGGTCCGGATGGGCGACCTGTCCTGGGATTCATTCGAACCCGAGGAAGGGCATTTTACCTTCGGCTGGTTCGACGACGTGCTGCGACAGATGCACGCGGCGGGCATTCGGGTGATCGTCGATATCCCCGGCCAGCCCGCGCCGATCTGGCTCCACAAACATTTTCCCGGTGTCGACATCGTCGATCAGGACGGCGTCCGTCGTAATGCCGCATCGCGCTATTGGGACAATATCGCCGATCCCGACTATCGCCGCCTGGCCAGCCGCCTCGCCGAACGGATGATGGCGCGGTACGCGCGCAACCCCGCGGTGATCGCGCTCGGCTACGACAACGAGATCGGCAACGGCCAGCTGTCCTATTCCGCTGCCGATCGCGATCGTTTCGTCGCGTGGCTCAAGACCAGATATGGGTTGATCGAGACGCTCAACACCGCATGGGCGACGCAGCGCTGGTCGCGGCGGATCGGCAGCTGGGATCAGGTCGATCTGCCCTATAACCGCGGCCCAGGTCCCAACGAACGCTATCTCGATCTGCGGCGGTTCTGGTCGGACGACACGATCGGCGCGCTGAAGGACCTCGAGAGCGTCCGCAAACGGTTCGCCCCCAATCTGCCGGTGGCGTCGAACTTCTGGCCGACCGCGGGCACCAAGGGGTTCGATTATCTGCGATCCTGGGATGCGGTGTCCACCTATGGCGCGCAGGGCTTCTATCCGGGCGATCCGCTCGGCGCCGGGTTCGAAGTGATGATGAACCGCGCATCGCACCAGACGCCGGTCTGGTTCAATGAATTCACTGCAGGCGGCGTCGGCTATTACGGCACGCCGGGCCGATCGCGGATGTGGGCCTATTTCGGGCTGCTCTATTACGCGCAGACGGTGCTCGCCTGGACGTTCAATTCGCATCTCGGCGGTGAGGAACAGGCGCTGTTCGGATTGCTCGACCATGACGATCGACCGTCGTGGAAGGTCGACGAATTCGCCCGCATCGCGCGCGAATTCCGCCAGCTCAAGACGATGGGATTTCCGCGCTACGAGAAACCGCAGGTGGCGGTCCATTACTCGTTCGACACGATGTGGCTGACCAGTCCGCCGCCCGGTCCCAACTCGCTCCCGGACTATTTCAAGACGAACTATACCGATCAGGTGAAGGCCGCCTATGCGCCGTTGTTCCGGGACAATGTCGATGCGGCGGTGATCGATATCGGTCACGACGCGATCGATGGTTACAAGCTGATCGTTCTGTCCGGCGCGTATCTGATCGACAAGGCGACATCGGATGCGATCCGGCGTTATGTCGCGGGTGGCGGCACGGTCGTCATGACCGGGTATTCGGCGAAGGTGGACGAGACCGGTAAGTGGTTCGGAACGCCGTTGCCCGGCGGCTTGACCGACGTCTTCGGGTTGCGCACCAACGCCTTCTACCGCTCCGAGCAACCCTTGCACGTGCGCTTCGGCGGCCAGATGCTGGACGGGACGGACCCCTATTACGAGGTTCTCGAACCGAGCACCGCCGAGACGCTCGCGACATTCGAGAATACACCCGACAAGAGCCCCGCGATCACCGTCAACCGGTTCGGCAAGGGCCAGGCGATCTACCTCGCGACCGCCGCGCAACCGGGCTTCATCGGTCCCCTGATCCGATCGCTTTATGGCAGCCTCGACATCCGGACCGGGCCCAAAACGCCCGACGGCGTCGTGGCGCGCACGGTCGAGGGGCGGACGTTGTACGTCAACACGACGGCTACGGCAGCCTCGGTGGCGCTACCGACCGCTGGCCGCGATGTGCTGACCGGCAAGGCGGCGGCCGGGACGCTGCGGCTCGACGGTTACGGGGTGGCGCTGGTCGACTAAAGACCAGGTCGGTAACGGCGTTCGACATGGCCGCTCAGCTCGTCGGGATAGAAATAGACCGAGCGCAGATTGCCCTGCGCGTACCGCTCGATCTGGTCGGCGAAATGCGGCGATCGGATATCGCCGCTCTGGCCGCCGGCCATGATCGCCTTCGCGGTCACGCGCGGACCGAATTCCACCACCGCGACGAAGCTGTTGCCGCTGGTGCCGTAATAGCGTTTCGTGCCGGGCCAAGGCTTGGCGCCGAACGAGGCGAGGCTGCCCCATTGTGCCGAGGTGAACGGTACCGGCGTCGAACGCCGCGCGTCGTCGAATTGCGGCGCGATCGCGTCGTCGAGCCGCTGGAAGCGATTGATGACGCGCCACGGCGTCCGCCAGTTGCCGAAGTCCCGGGTGAGCTGGTCGACCGCGGCGGAGAGCGCGGCGAGCTTGGCGTCCGCACCGACGCGCGTCGCGATGTAGTCGGGCACGTTCAACCGCTCGGCCTGCGCGAAGCTGCCGACCTCGCGCCACAACTGGTCGCCCCAGAACACGGCCAGGCTGGTCGCGGTCGAGTCATAGCCCCAGCGGTAATCCCAGCTTTTCAGCAGCGCGATCGGCGCTGCGAGGCGCTGCCGTCGTGGATCGCCTGCGGGCAGGGCGGCGAAGGCGTCGACCAGCCCCGGCAGCAGTCGCGCGAACGCGGGGAGGTACGGATCGAACGCCGCCGTGCGCAGACTGTCGCCGGTCCACCCGCGCTTGCCGGTCAGCAAAAGGTCGGCATGGACGCCGCGCGCGTTGCCGCCGACCTGATCCATGTACCGCGGATAGTCCGCCGCCTTGGGACTGTCGGGCCCGGCTGCGCTCCACGGCCAGTCGTTGGTGTTGTGCACCCAGCCGGTGCGCGGATTGAGCACGCTCGGCAGGCTCGGGAGCGTGTGCAGCCCGTGCCAGTCGGTCCTGGGATCGCTGCCGTCGACCGGTCGGGTGTAGTCGAAGCGGGCGTCGCGGATCGGCATGAACTGTGGCATCAGGAACGCGATCTCGCCCTTGCTGTCGGCGAACAGCGTGTCGTTCGACGAATTCGCCTTCCGCGCGGCGACCTTCAGGTAGCCGGCGAGGTCGGTTGCCTTGGTGCGTAGATAGCTTTGCTCGAGCGCCGGCACGGGCTTCCACATCAGCGCGGTGGCGATCCATTTGCCCGCCTTCATCGCGACAATTGGGCCGTGATGCGTGCGGTAGGTGATGAAGCGGCGCTCGGCCAATGTCCCGTCCGGTTGGCGAACGCGCAGTGCGATCACGCGCGAGGCGACCGGCCGATGCTGCGTCCCGTAGCGATACGTATACCTGCCGCCCCGCCGCGTGATCCGCTCGGCGAACTCGTCGACATTGTCGACGGTCGCCGAGGTGTGCATCCACCCCGCCTTCGCGTTGAACCCTTGGTAGATGAAGAACTGGCCCCAGGTGCTCGCGCCGTATGCGTTCAGACCCTCTGCGCTGGTCATCTGCGCCTCGGACCGGAAGTAGAAGCTGGTGTGGGGATTGATCAGCAGCAATGCATGGCCGTTGGCGGTTAGTGGCGGCGCGATTGCGATGCCGTTCGAGCCGGATGGTTCGCGGGGGATCGACCCGGTTTCCTCGGGAGTCGGCGGCGTCGGCTGGCCATAGAAGGTCCTGAGGTCGCTGAGCGAGATCCGCTCGATATCGCCGCCGATGCTGCCCTCGGTAAAGCTCAGCGCCATCCAGGGTTCGAACCGGGTCAGCACCTTGGGACGCGTCTGCGGATGCGTCGCGAGGTAATAATTGAGCCCGTCCGCCCACGCCTGCATCAGCGTGCGCAACCAGGGTGGGCTCGCGGCATAGTCGGCCTTCAACGCGGCGGGATCGACGAACAGCCTTTGGCGCAGATCCGCCCAGACGGCGTCCTCACCGTCCGCTTCCGCCGTCCGGCCGAGTGCGGTCAGGTAATTGGCTTCGATCCGTGGGAAATCGTCCTCCGCCTGCGCGTAGATCATCCCGAATACCGCATCCGCATCGGTCTGCCCGGCGATATGCGGGATACCCCAGTCGTCGCGGGTGATCGTGACCCGCGACGATTGCGTCCGCCACCGCGCCACGTCCGCTGCCGGACCATTCGTAGCAGCCGACGCGGGAGCCGCCGATAGCAGGGCGAACAGGATGACTGGATTGCGCAGGCGCCGAACGATCGTATTCATGTCACAAGCGTAAGGCGGGCAGAGGGGAAAGACCATGCGGTGGTTGGCGATCATGGCGTTGATAGCGTCGGGGATAGCATTCGGGCCGGCGACGATCGCCCCGGCGGCCGAGCCCGCGTCGCTCCTGCTGAAGCCTGCGGGCGTGTTCGATGCGGTCGACGGCAAGGTCCACGTCGGGTGGCAGGTGCTCGTCACCGGCGACCGGATCGCGGCGGTCGGACCCGCTCTGTCGGTCCCGGCGGGCACGCGCACGATCGATCTTGCCGGCGACACGCTGATGCCCGGCATGATCGAGGGGCACGGCCATCTGTTCCTGCATCCCTATGACGAGGCGAGCTGGGACGATCAGGTGCTCCACGAACCGCTCGCGTTGCGGACCGCGCGCGCCGTCGCCAACGCGAAGGCGACCCTGCTTGCGGGCTTCACCAGCGAACGCGATCTCGGCACCGAAGGCGCGGGCTATGCCGATGTCGGGCTGAAGGCGGCGATCGATCAGGGGATCGTCGCTGGGCCCCGCCTGTCGGTCGCGACGCGCGCGATCGTCGCGCTCGGTGCCTATGGTCCCAAGGGCTTCGAGCCGGGCGTCGTCATCCCGCAAGGCGCGGAGGAGGTGTCGGGCGTCGACCAGATGGTCGCAGCGGTGCGGCGCCAGATCGCCGCCGGCTCCGACTGGATCAAGCTCTACGCCGATTACCGCTGGCATGCCGGCGAAGACAGCCGCGCGACGCTGAGCCTCGACGAGATGCGCGCCGCGGTCGCCACCGCGCACGACGCGGGGCGGCCGGTCGCGGTTCACGCCGCGACCGCGGAGGGCATGCGCCGCGCGATCGACGCCGGCGTCGACACGATCGAACACGGCTATGGCGGCACGCCCGAAATCTTCGCGGCGATGGCGGCGAAACGGATCGCGCTGTGCCCCACGCTGGCCGCGTCCGACGCCACCGCACGCTATCGGGGCTGGAACGGTCGCGAGCCCGCGCCCCCCGCGGTGAGCCTCAACCGCACCAGCGCGCGGGCAGCGATCAAGGCCGGAGTGCCCCTCTGCATGGGTGGCGATGTCGGCGTCTTTCCGCACGGCCAGAACGCGCGTGAAATGGACCTACTCGTCGCGGTGGGCATGCGCCCCGCCGACGTCCTGCTCGCCGCGACGTCGGGAAACGCGCGCTGGTTTCACATGTCCGAGACGCTTGGAACGGTGAAACCCGGCCTGCTCGCCGACCTCGTAGCGGTCGAAGGCGATCCGGCCACCGACATCACCGCCGTCCGCCACGTGCGGATGGTGATGAAGGGAGGCACGATCGTTTCCGACAAGGCCGTCCGCTAGCGCAGTCGATTTTCGGAGGCTGCGGGTGTCGGCGCCCAACTGCCAACTGCGGCCCGTCGCGGCCTAGCCGAGCAGGCGATTGCCACCTTTGGTTCCGCGGCTGTCGCAACGCGTCAATCGCAATGCGTAATTATCGTACGCGATGCGCGGTGAATGCGAGAATTATCACGGGTTGCCCTCCCCATCGTCTCAGATTGTGTCATTTTCGCCACTATGTGTTTCGCGTTTTCTATGGCGCGGCATTGCGGCTTTACATGACAGAACCGTTACCCCATTCCGTCGCCCATAGTCCTGATGCGCCGCGAAGTGGCGGTCGGGACACATGGTTCCGGACGGAGCGTCACAGCGACCGTTTGGGGCAACTGGGGGAATTCATACATGATCTCGACTTCTCGTTTTACTTCGAAGACGCTGTTGCTCGCCGCCGCGACGCCGCTGGCGTTGATGCTCTCGACGACGGCCGGTTTGGCGCAGGATGCGACCACCGCCGCTGACGCATCGGCCACCGCGCAGGCACCTGCGACGGTCACGCCGCAGGACACTGCCGCGCCCGCCGAAACCACCGGCCAGGAAATCGTCGTCACCGGTTCGCGCTTCCGCCGCACCGACACCGAAACGCCGTCGCCGGTTACCGTGCTGACGACCGAGACCCTTACCAAGGCCGGCATCACCAACATCAACGACGCGGTTCGTTCGATCTCCGCCGATGGTGCGGGTTCGATCTCGACCGGCTTCCAGAACGGCTTCTCGGCAGGTGGCGCAGCGGTTTCGCTGCGTGGTCTCGGCGTGTCGTCGACGCTGGTGCTGATCGACGGTCTGCGGTCGACCAACTTCCCGCTCAACGATGACGGCCACAACGCCTATGTCGACCTGAACTCGATCCCCTTCAGCGCGGTCGAGCGTATCGAAGTGCTCAAGGACGGTGCGTCGGCAACCTATGGCGCGGATGCCATCGGCGGCGTCGTCAACGTCATCATGAAGAAGCAGTTCGTCGGCGTCGCCGGCACGGCCGAAGGCGGCGTGAGCGAGCACGGCGATGGCAGCCGCTACCGCGCCAACCTGACGGCAGGCTTCGGCGATTACGCCGCGACCGGCTGGAACTTCTACATGAACGGCGAATATCAGCGCGATTCGGCCATCGCCGCAAAGGATCGCGCGTTCCCCTTCAACACGCTCGATCTGAGCTCGATCGGCGGCATCGACGGCAACACGGCCGACAGCTCGCTGACCACCGCGACGGTCAACGCCGTCGTTCGTCGTACGACGCAGACCGATCTGAACAACCCGTACTCGGGCGGCACCGTTGCGACCGGCCAGTACCAGACGCTCAACCTCGCGAATTGCACCGGTGGCACCTACACCGTCGCAGGCGCCGCGGGCGGCGTTGGTTGCCGTCACGACAACACCTACGAATTCGCGCAGATCCAGCCCAAGCAGGAGCGTTACAACTTCAGCGGCCGTCTGAGCGTTCGGCTCAGCGACAACATCGAAGGCTATGTCACCGGGAGCTATTCGAACAGCCGCGTCGACATCGCCCGCGCGCCGGCATCGATCCGCCAGACGCAGCCTTACGGCGCAGCGCCCGCGCTCGCATCGAGCAACCCCGGCATCGTCCTGCCGGTCTATGTCTGCGCATCGGGCGTGAACTGCGCGACCGCCACCGATCGTCGCGTGAACCCGAACAACCCGTTCGCGCTGGCCGGCGAAAACAGTGCCGCACGGATCTACTATCTGTTCGGTGACATTCCGGTCGGCACGAGCCGCACGAACGAAGTCATCCGCGGTGCTGCCGGTCTGCATGGCGACTTCGGCGACGGCTGGAACTGGCAGGTCGACGCGGTCGGCGCCAAGGACAACCTCAACATCACGTCGTTCGGCGTCATCAACATCGCCGGCCTGAAGCAGGCGATCAACACCGGCGCGTACAACTTCGTCGATCCGAGCCAGAACAGCGCAGCGACGCGTCAGCTGATTGCGCCGACCTACACCGTCGGATCGCACACCTCGATGGTCTCGCTCGACGCGTCGATCAGCAAGGCGCTGTTCCAGCTTCCGGGCGGCCCGTTGCAGCTCGCGGTCGGCGGGCAGGTTCGCCACGAGGTCGAAGAAAATAACAGCCTGAACCCGAACCTCGATCGTTATGCCAACACGTCGGCGGCATTCGGCAAGCACACCGTTTCGGCGGCGTATTTCGAGATCAGCGCCCCGGTGCTGACCCAGCTCGAGATCAACGCGTCGGGTCGCTACGATCACTATTCGGAAGGCTTCGGGCGCTTCTCGCCGAAGGTCGGCGCGAAGTTCACGCCGATCAAGGAGATCGCAATCCGCGGGACCTATTCGCAGGGCTTCCGTGCACCGACCTTCGCCGAGAACAACCCGCTCAGCAGCTTTGCCGGGTTCGTGACGTACACGCCACCGACCAGCTTCCAGCTTGCGCACGGCGGCCTGATCACCGGTGCCAACCCCAACACCAACCCGTATGCCCAGTCCTACAGCCTGGGTTCGGGCTTCAGCGGCAACCCGGACCTCAAGCCTGAGAAGTCGCGCAGCTTCACGGCCGGTACCGTCGTCCAGCCGCTGCCGTGGCTGAGCTTCACGGTGGATTACTACAACATCAAGAAGAGCGACGTGATCGTGACCGGCCCGAACGCCGGTGCCGCGCGCGCGGCCTATTATGCCGGTCAGCCGTTGCCGGCCGGCTATACGGTATCGGCGATCGATGCGATCGATCCGCTGTTCCCGACCGCGATCCCGCGCGTGCTGATCATCAACGCGCCGTACGTCAACGCGGCCAGCGTGAAGACCGAAGGTCTCGACTTCGGGATGAACGCGAGCATCCCGCTCGGTGAAAATATCCGGTTTACCAGCCGTGCCGACGTTACCCGCGTCCTGAAGTACAACCAGGACAATGGCGACGGCGTCGTCCAGAAGTTTGCCGGTACGCTTGGACCGTACGAGCTGTCGTCGGGTGCCGGTACGCCGAAGTGGCGCGGCAACTGGCAGAACACGATCGAGCTGGGCGCTCTCTCGATCAGCGCGACGACCTATTACGTGTCGAAGATCAAGTCGGTCGCGGCCGACGAAGGCACGCCGCTCACCTGCTCGGATGACCCGGCTCTCGACGGCAACCTGTATGGGACCGGCACCAAGTTCTGCAACATCAAGCGCTTCATCTACGCGGATCTGAACGTCTCGGTTGCCGTGAACGAGCAGTTCTCGTTCAACTTCAACGTCGGCAACGTCACCAACGAGAAGGCGCCGATCGCGCCTGCCTCGTATTCGGGCACGAACTACCTGCCGACCTGGCACTATGCCGGCGTCATCGGTCGTACGTTCCGCGCTGGTGCGAACTTCAAGTTCTAATCCACGCTTAGATCGGACAACGAAAAGGCGGCCTTCTCGCGAAGGTCGCCTTTTTTCTTGGCCTTGATACTATGGCTTACGCCTGGATAAGCGGTCTACCAGCGGCATGACGCCGCCAGCGCCGCCCATTAAGCGGCATGGTCAGTTGGTTTCCTTGCGGGCGCCGACGATCATCCGTCTGGCGATCTGACGCACGCCTTCGTCGTCCTTGGTTTCGTCGCTGGCCGGATCGCCGAGATGGTCGAGGCTGGCTTCCATGAAATCGAGCAGCCCCGGATGCTGCGTCTCGACATATTCCATCAGCTTGAACAGCAGGTGCTCGGTCGCGATCTCGCGCTGGCGGGCGTGGACGGCGGTGGTGTCGGTCATGATCGTCTCCCTGGTTGAAAAGGAAACGCTCTCAACGGGATAAGGAGCCGGCGTAGCCGATAGCGATCGCGATTACCTGTTAGGAGAGGCGGACCCGGACGCTTCGGCGGTAGCCCGCTCGCCGGTGACTCCGGCAGCAGCCGCACGGCGTTCGGCGCGCGCGTGTTCGCGGCTGAAGTCGCCGACGCCGCGATCGGTGCTGCACAGCCGGTCCCAGTGTCGGAAATACAGGCCGTAATTACACCCGTAGAGTTCGTGATGCCGCTGGTGGTGACTCGCGGTGATCAGCCAGCCGCCAAGCCGTCCCGACCACATGAACTTCGGGAAGATCTCCCACCCCATGTGGTTGGTGACACCCATGACCGTCATGATCGTCAGCACGACCGCCAGCCCGCTGATGTGGATCGGCACGACGAACACCAGCAACGGGATCACGACCGCGCCGGTCAGCGCCTCGATCGGGTGGAACGCCATCGCTGCCCAGGCGGTCGGCGGTCGGCTGGCATGGTGGAGCGCGTGCGCCAGCTTGAACGGCGCGGGCCGGTGCATCCAGCGATGCGTCCAGTAGAACCACGCGTCGTGGAGCAGCAGATAGAGCAGCACCGACACCGGCCAATACCAGAGCGGATACGCGTGGATGTCGGCATAGACCCGTGTCCAGCCGCGATGCTGCCATCCCCAGGCGACCACGCCCGCCGGAATCCCGTAGATCGCCGCCGATGCGAGACTCCAGACGATCTCGCGGCGCACTTGCGGATCGAGACCGAGATACAGACCGGGATGCCTGCGCCGGGTCACCCAGGCGAACGCGCCCGAGACGATCATGTAGCGGACCCCGACGATCACCGTCATGGCGATCGCGGACAGGAGCATGGCGAGCGTCATGCGGGGCGTCGTACCATGCCGGCGTTGGCCGATCGCTCTGCGAGCGCGCGGCGGCGGGCGGGGAGGCCCCACCACGGCGTACCCGGCGAGAGATGATGCTCGTGATGATAGCCGCCGAAATGGAAGCACGTCAGCAACGACAGCAGCGGCGGGATCTTGGCGCTGTGCGCGTGGTGATGGTCGGCAAACGGCTCGTCGCGCTCGCGGTGCGGCAGCCAGGTGCCGAACACGAACAGCTGCAGCACCGCCCCGAGCGCGGGTACGGCCCAGAACACGACGATATTCCCCAGCGGCGCGCCCAGAACGAGCGTGTAGACCAACGCGACGAGCGTGATGCGGACGATCTGCCCGTGCGAATAATAGGTGCGGAAGAACTGCCCGAACCACCCCGGCAAGCTCGGATCGCCGCCGTGAAAATCGGGATCGCCCGCGGTGCCGGCATGACGATGATGGAGGTGATGCTGCGGCAGCAGGGTCGCGTAGGACAGGCAGGCGTACAGCGAGAGACAGGTTGCGCCGGTCAGGCGGTTGAGCCGCGGATAGCTGGGCGCCAACGCGCCGTGCATCGAATCATGCGCGACGATGAACAGGCCGGTACTGAGCCAGGTCTGCACGAGCACTATCACGACCGCGATCGGCAACGTCGCGAGGCTCCACCGCCACAAGAAGATTCCGGTGATGTGGATCGCGAGCCAAGCCGCGACGATGCCGGCTGCGAGCGACAGGCCGATCCACGCCTGACGCCGAGCCGCTGCGACGGGCAGGGACGGGGCTCCGCTACTCACTGATCCGCCGCGACCGACGAGGAAACCTCAGGCGAACGCGGAACGCGGCGCTGCGGATCGGCATTGGCGCGCAGTTGTGCTTTCAGCACCGTCGGCTTGCGCGCAAACAGGAAGCCGTGGCTGACCGTCCCGTCCTTGCCCTCGACCGCGTGGTGGAGACGATGTGCCTGGAGCAGGCGCTTGAAATAGCCCTGCTTGGGCACCCAGCGGAATCCGCCGCGCTGGTGCACCAGCATGTCGTGCACGAACGCGTAGATCCCGCCATACACGGTGATCCCGAGCGCGCCCCACCAGAGCGGCTCCCACCAGAGGCCCACGGTGAACAGCACGATCGGGACGATCGCGAACACGATGGCGTAATAGTCGTTCTTCTCGAACCACCCGTCATGCTCTTCGTGATGCGATTTATGCCAGCCCCAACCCCAGCCGTGCATCACGTATTTGTGCGCCGCCCAGGCGAAGCACTCCATGAACAACACCATGCCGGCGACGATCGCGAGCTTCTCGACCCACGACATCAGCGTCTGGCCCCCTGGTCGGCCGATCGATGCGACGATTTCATCATGCGCCCCATATACGCGCTAAGGCGTTGCGATGCGAGGCATTGCGCCGAGAATATCGGTTGCTGGCTGAGGACGGCGAGCGGTCGTCGTTGAAGTGGCAAGCCGCAAGTCGAGTTCCGTATGCGGTGCACAGTTGGCAGCATCTGGTATTGCTACCGCCTTGTCACAAAAACGATACCAAAGGCTATCATAGATCAGCCCAGCTTTTCGCTCGGTGGGGAATGATGATGACCCGTAATTTCGTGTCGCGCGTGGCCTTGGCCACCGCGCTCTCTACTAGCGCGCTCGTCGCACACCCCGCTTTTGCGCAGACCGCGACAACACCCACGGTTCCCGCCGCCGGCCAAGATGGCGGAGATACGAACGGCGACGACATCGTCGTCACCGGCCGTGCGGGGACCGAAGGCCAGCGCAAGGTCGAGACGAGCTACGCCATCTCGACCATCTCCGACCGCGATCTCCGCCTACGCGCACCCGTCGGGGTGGCCGAAGCGCTGAAGCAGGTGCCGGGGTTCTACACCACGCCGACCTCGGGCGAAGTCAGCGCAGGCGTCCGCGTCCGCGGCATTCCAAGCGACGGCTTCCAGACCGTCGCGCTGCTGGAAGACGGTATCCCGATCCAGGGCGATCCGGGGCTCGGCTGGCTCAACGGCGACCAGTCGCTGCGGATCGACCAGACCGTCGAGCGGATCGAGGTCGTCCGCGGCGGACCGTCGGCGATCTTCTATTCCAACGCCCCTGGTGCGGCGATCAACTTCATTTCGCGGCGCGGCGGCGATACGCTCGAGGGGCTGATCCGCTACGAAGGATCGAGCTACAATTCGCACCGCGTCGACGGCTGGCTTGGTGGCCCGATCGGCAACACCGGCTGGCACTTCTTCACCGGGGGTTATTACCGGCTGTCCGACGGCCAGCACCATTCGGGCTTCAGGCAAGACCAGGGCGGCCAGATCCGCGCGACGCTCTCGCGCGATTTCGATCGCGGTTCGGTGTCGTTCGGCGTCAAGCGCATCGACGAACGCGTCGGCTATTGGGGTGGCGGCATCTACACCACCAACGCCGATGGCGACGTCGTCAGCGTTCCCGGCCTCGACAACCGTAAGGACAATATCGCTGGCCCGGACACGCAACATCTGACGTTCCGGACTCCCAATGGCCCGATCGCATTCGACAATGCGGTCGGCAGCACGGTCCGGCTGACCCAGCTCAGCGCGCAAGCCGAATACCAGCTGACCGACACGATCAAGCTCCAGCAGAACACGCGCTACCGCGACAGCTTCACGCAGCGCAACAGCATCACGCCGTACAATGTATCGCCCGCGCAAACCTTCCTGAACGCGAATTACGGCAAGGCGACCAATGCCTCGGCGGGGCAGACGCTCGGGCTGTTCTACCGCGACAGTGGCAATGCGTTCGATATTGCAAACCAGAACGGCAACGGGCTGGCGCTGGTCGATCTCGCGCGGACGCATACCGTGCCGCTGAGCGAGTTCATCAACGACACACGCATCGTCGGCAAGCTCGACCTGCTTGGCCATCACGATCTCGCCATGGGCTTCTATTATGCGCGCGAGAACGAGCGATATGGCGCGAACACCGCGTCGGTGCTGACCGACGTCAAGAACCATGCCGACCTCCTCGACGTCTATCGACTCGACGCCAGCGGCAACAAGCTCGCGTCGCTGACCGAAGGCGGCATCGTCGGCTACGGCGCCGAGTTCGCCAACGCCAACGGCATTTCGGACAACGTCGCGGTCTATGCGAGCGACGAGTGGCAGATCACGCCGAAGCTGCGGTTCGACGGCGGCGTCCGCTATGAGCGGATCAAGACAAGCGGCGCGGTCGAGGGCGCGCAAAAGGTCAATCTGGGGCAGAGCCCGACGCTCGCCGACGATGCGGTCGGGACAGGCACGAGCGTCTTCACGCCGTTCTCCCGCAGATATGACGGGTTCGCCTGGACGGCGGGCGCCAATTACCAGTTCCAGCCCTATGTCGGCGCGTTCGTCCGCTATACCGATACGTTCCGGCTGCCCGCGGTCTCCAACTTCATCACCAATGCGGGCGCGACGCCGGTGGTGCAGACGCTCAACATGCTGGAGGGCGGGATCAAATACTCGCGCGGCCCGGTCGATTTCTACGCGACCGGCTTCCGCACTGTCTACAACAGCTACCAGATCAGCGATTTCCGGACGCTCGCCAACGGCCTGCTATCGCCGGTCACGGTGTACGGCGACACGATCACCGAGGGCGTCGAGCTGGAGGCGACGATCCGCCCGGTCGCGTGGTTCGACCTGCACGGATCCTGGACCTACCAGGACTCACGCTTCTCCGATTTCGTCTACACCAACAGCGCGGGCGTGCTCACCGACTATTCGCACCACCGCCTGAACGGCATTCCCGAGAATATCTTCCGCGTCACCCCCGGCGTGACGCTGTTCGGCGACACGCTACGCGTGCAGGCCGACGTCAATTACTCCGGCCAGCTCTATACCGACGTCGCCAACAAGATTAGCCTGCCGTCCTATGTCAGCGTCGACCTGCAGGCGCAGGTCAACGTCACGCCAAAGCTCCAGCTTCAGCTGATCGCGCAGAACATCACCAACACGCTCGGCCTGACCAACGGCAATCCGCGCGCGGGGACGATCGACAGCAGCGAAGCGGGGCAGGCGGTCTTCATCGGCAGCTCGCTGTACCAGCGCAACGTCCGCGCCGCCGTCAGCTACCGCTTCTAAGCTGAAAGGATACCCATCATGCTCGATCGTCTCGCGCTCGTCGCGCTCCTGTTTGTATCCTCCTCGGCAGACGCGGCTGCTCCTGTTGCCGTCGATCCGAAGATCCCGCCGGTTGCCAGCCTTACCGAAGGTCAGTGGCTGAAGGGCGATCTCCATCTGCACTCGCGGCACAGCACCGATTCGAGCAACAACCCCGAGGCGAAGATCATCCGCTTCGCCGAAAACGCCGGGTTCGACTATCTGGCGATCACCGACCACGACAATCACGTCCACGGCGATGTCGCGCACAACACCTGGTCAGACCCCGAGTTCAAGTCGAAGTCGGTAATCCTGCTGTACGGCGCGGAATGGACGACGGTGCGCGGCCACGGCAACGTCTTTTCGGCCAAGCCCTATGATCACCAGCGCCTGTTCGACGTCGAGGACGAGCGCGATGCGAAGATCCTCGCGGTCAAGAAATCGCTCGGCATCCATCTTTCGGCGAACCATCCGAGCGGCAAGGACCATTTCGGCTTCTCCTACGACATGGTCGACTCGATCGAAGTCTGGAACTCGGCGGTCTGGCCGACCAACCTCAATGCGATGATGATCTGGGACGACATGCTCCGCTCGGGTCGCAAGCTGACCGGGCGCGGTGGCAGCGATTCGCATCACGGCATCCCCGATACGGCTGCACAGACAGTGCCCAACAGCATCCAGGCGACCGCCAACTATGTCGGCACGCCGACGACCTGGGTCTTCGCCAGGACGCGCACCGCGCAGGGTGTGATCGATGCGCTCGGCAATGGCCGCGTCTCGGTCAGCGCCAACCCCGACGATCCGCGCGTCGAGCTGATGGCGGACCGAGACGGCGATGGCCGGATGGACATGATGATGGGCGACAACGCCGCGTCGACCGGCAGGCCGGTGACGTTCCAGGTGAAGCTGGTCGGCGCCGGCATCAAGGGGGCGGCGTACAAGATCAAGGTGGTCAAGGACGGCGAGGATTTCGGCGCCTACACCAGCGACCCCGCGACCGGATCGGCGACCTTCACCGACACGCCGCCGGCCCACGGTCGCACCTATTACCGCGTCACCGTCGAAGGCCCGCAGACGCCCTATCCGCAGGTGCCCAATTCGATGGCGCTCAGCGGCAACATGGTCGCGTTGTCGAACCCGATCTTCTTCAACTTCGATCCGAACTTCTAGCGCGGGGTGGGCGGGGCGACCCGATGCGGGATGTAGCGACCGCCCTCAGGTGATCCAGCTCCGTACGCAGGTCGCCGACCACGTCGCCTGCGGCCGCCGGACGACGCAGATCAGCCCGTATCCGAAGGAATCCTGTTCGCGAAAAGACACTTCGACGAGCGCGAGACGTCCGGTTTTCGCGAAAATCGGAGCCGTGAATGTCACGTACCTAGCGTGGCCCTCTTCGTCGGTTGCCGCGCCACGCGTCCCCTTCCATTCACATGCAGGCTTGAAGTTGGGCACCGCATAGGCCGTCGCATTGCCCGCCATGTTCTCGAACTCTTGCGAAGACAGCGAGAGCGAAGCCTTGAAGTCGGGCGTCCAGCTCTTGACGGACAGGATGCGGGAAGCAGCCTGTACATCCGGGGGATACGCTGTCGATCGCGAGTTTGTCGTGGCGGTATAGGCCGCCTGTAGAACATTGCAGGTTCGCGCCGCCGATGCGAATGTCGTCGTGGCAGGCGGTGAGCCGGCTGTCACCGGTCCGAGAAGTCCGACTGTCAGTGCCGCCATGATCAACAGCATCGGTTTCCAAGACTCCCCGGCGTTTGGGCACACTGTCTTGGCCTATATACCACGACGGCGCGACCAGTGGCCAGTCGATCACCGCCGATCGCCACTTACGGGCGACCGGCGGTAATCCCGGCTTCTACATCTTCATCGTCAAGCTGAACTGGAACACGCGACCGGTGTTCATGTAGCCGCCGTTGCGGTCGTTCGAGATGTAGCGTTCCGACTTGCCGACCGTCGCCCAATAGGTGTGCTGATCGAGCAGGTTGCGCGCCGCCACGCCGATTTCTAGGTTTTCGGTGGCGGCGAAGGCGAGGCCGAAGTTCATCTCGCCGATCGGCTGGACGTAGATGTCGGGCTGGCTGTCCTGCACGGTCGCCAGGAAACGACCGGTGTAGTTGTACGACAGGTTGGTGCGAAACTGGCCGGCGGCATAGAAGATCTCGGCATTGTAGATCAGGTTCGGCGCCTGCGGCAGGGTCGATTTCCGGATGTCGGTCGCCGAGATCTGATAGTTCGCTTCGGTGTGCTGGTACGTGATGTTGCCGCCGACCCCGAAATTGCCGAGGAAGTTCGACGCCAGCATGTCGCCGATCGTGAAGCGGCCCGACGCCTCGATACCACGTGCGTTGCCGTCGCGGCCGTTGGCGGGCTGGATCGTCGTCACCGAACCGACGGTGTCGCCGATCGAGCGCGTCCCGGTCGGCACGAGGATGTTCTTGAGCGTCTTGTAATACAGCGCAACCTGGAGGTAGCGGCCGACGCCGCCATAATATTCCACGCCCGCGTCATAGCTCCACGCCTCGACCGGTTTCAGGTTCGGGTTGGGCCGGGTGACGGTGATGTTGCCGCTGGAATCGGCCTCGCTCCGCTGGGTCGGGCCGGCGAGCTGGTCGAAGGCCGGACGCGCATAGCTGGATCGCACCGCACCGCGGACGACGAACCGCGCATCGGGCTTCCATGCCGCCAGCAGGCTGGGGTCAAGATGGTCGTAGTCGCGTCCGGCGTCGATGAAATTGCCACCCACGCCATTCGCGTTGGTCGAGAAATACCGCGCCCGGAAGCTGTTGTCCTCGTACCGCAGGCCCGGCATCACCTCCAGCGTCCCGATCGTCAGCGTCGCCGTCGCATAGGCCGCCTTGCGCTTTTCGTTGCCCTTCAGCAGCCCCTGGTTGATCACCGTCGGTGAGACGAGCGACTGGTTCACATATTGGCTGACCTGCGAGTCGAGTTGGCTGCGGTCGAGGACCTTGATCCCGCGGGACGGATAATACTCGAGGAAGTCGGTCAGCACATAGCCGTTATACTGGTTGATCGTCGGCCCCTGCACGGTCCCGTTTTGGAGCGGCGTGAGGAAGCGGTAGCGCGTCACATCGGGCGCGAGTGACCGACCGTCGCGATCCGAATCCTCGTACAGCCCGCCGATCGCGACGTTGGTCAGCACGCCGGTGCCGTCCCAGCCGATGCTGCCCTTTACGGTCTTCTTGACCTCCGACAGATAGTCGTAGCCCTGCTGGATGTAGAGCTGGCTCGGCCGGTCGAGCGACGCAACATAGGCGCTGGCACCCGACGACAGCACCGGTCGCGGCGACTTCGGGTTCGACAGATCGACAACCACCCCTTGCGTCGCAGGCCCGGTGTTGTTCGCGGCGCCGTTATAGGCGATCCCGCGGAACGCCGCTTCGATCCGCTGCGGCTGGTCGAACCGACCGTCGGCATAGGCGCCTTCGAGCGAGGCGGTGAAACCGTTCCAGTGAGCCTTGCCGCCGAGTTGCGCGGAGAACAGCTCTTGCTCGACGTCTTCGGTACGGAAATAGCTGGCCGGGTTGATGCCGAGCGGGGTGTAGACGCCCGCGGCGTTGTACGCCTGCGTCGTGCCGCCACCGGTCAGCGGGCGAACCGGGTTCGAGCTGGTCTGGCCGCGCGTCAGTTCGTTGCGCAGCCCGGTCTGGTTCATCGTGTTGGTGTTGAGATAGGTCGCGTAGTTTACTCGCGCGAACAGTTCGACGGGGTCGCCGTGATAATCAAGCGAGCCGGTCGCGCCGTAGCGCTTGATCTCGTTGTTGTAGAAATTCCACTGGACGCCGTCGGCCGACAGCGCGTCGCCGTTGGCGCGGGCGGTGCCGACGTTGAAGGCGGTGGTCTTGTAGTCGTTCTGCACCGCGGTCGATTCCGCGGCGTTGGCGCGCTCCTCGTAATAGCCTGCGACATAGACGCCGAACTGATGGTCGCTGCCGAAGCGCCGCGCGGCGTCGATGCCGACCGCGCCGCCGAAACCCTTCTGCTTGCGGTCGAGCGCGAGCTGCGCGCCCTGGGCGAGGACGCGGGCGCGCGTGAAGTCGGTCGAGAAATCGAACGCGGTCGGCGTCCGCAGGTCGATGATGCCGGCGATCGAGTCCGAATCCTTGGCCGCCCCGGGCGTCTTGTCGACCGCGATCGCGCCGACCGCGAACGGCGAGAACAGGTTGAGCGAGATCGCACGCGAGCTGCCCGCGACCTGCGGCAGGCGCAGGCCGTCAAGCGTGTAGGCGTTGTAACCGGTGTCGAACCCGCGGATCGAGACATATTGCGCCTCGCCGGTCGCGCTCTGGTTGCGGCCCTGATCGCGGCTTACCGAAATGCCGGGCAGCTGCTTGGCGAGGTCGGCGATCCCGGTCTGCGAGTGGATCGCGACGTCGCCGGTGGTGACGATGTCGATGACGCCGACCGCGTCATGCTCCTCGGCGAGCGCGGTCTGCTGACGACGGCCGTTGACGACGATGTCGCCGGTGATCGCCTCGCTGACGGTCTCCTTCGGCAGCGTGTCGTCGGTCGTCGCCGCCGTCGCGACCGGGCTGGTCTGCGCGAACGCGGTCGTGCCGGGGACGACGACGATCGCGGCGGCCAGCGCCCCGCCGGCGACCTGAGTCAAAAGAGCAAGCGCGCGCGATCGCTGCCGGCGTACCGGCATCGTGAGTGTCGTGTTCATGGTTTCCCCCCTGGGATGGTTGGGCGGACTGGCACGTCCGTTGACCGGGCAGCTAGGACCGATTCGATACCGTTTTATGACAGGATCGTATAATTTTACGTGTTTGGTTACTTTTTACCTTACGGAACGAGCGGATGCGCGACGACTATCAGCCGAGCCGATCCGCTGCTGATCGAACACCGCAATATGCGATGCCGGCCGATCGAAAGCGGTTATAGTGACGCGATGACACCGACGACCGACACCTTGGCAGACCTTGGCTGGACCGCACATTTCAACGAGCAGATTTCGGACGAGGAGGCGCTGCATTGCCATCCGGTCCGCGTGATGGCGGTCCACCGCGGCAAGATCGCGGTGGCGGGCGAGGGATCGCGCGACTTCGTCTCGCCCTATATCCCCGGCGCGCAGCCGACCGAGGACCACCCGACGGTCGGCGACTGGCTGCTGTTCGACGACGCGATGGGGCATCCTATCCGCGTGCTGCACCGGATCAACCTGTTCAAGCGACGCTCGCCGGCCGATCCGCGCAAGGACCAGATGATCGCGGCCAACGTCGATACGGTCTTCATCGTCGCATCGTGCAACCAGGATTTCAGCGTCGCGCGGCTGGAGCGGTATCTGGTGCTGGCGCGCGAGGTCGGCGTGCAGCCGGTCGTGGTGCTGACCAAGTCCGACCTGACGGATACGCCGGAAACGTTCGCGGCGGCGGCGCGCGCGATCGAACCGGGTTTGCTGGTCGAGACGGTCAACGGCCGCGACCCAGCCGACGTCGCGCGGCTCGCGGCATGGTGCGGCCCCGGCAAGACCGTGGCGCTTCTCGGGTCGTCGGGCGTCGGCAAGTCGACGCTCGTCAATACGTTGCGCGGCTCCGACAGCATCGCGACGCAGGCGATCCGCGCCATCGACGGGACCGGTCGCCACACCACGACGGTGCGCGAGATGCATCGGCTCGAACAGGGCGGGTGGCTGCTCGATCTGCCGGGGATGCGCGAGCTGCAACTGTCCGAGGCGGCGTCCGGCATCGCCGAGGTGTTCGACGACTTTACCCTGATCGCGCAGGAGTGCCGCTTCTCGGATTGTTCGCACCGCGTCGAACCGGGCTGTGCGATTCAGGCGGCGATCGCTTCAGGAACCTTGACCACGGAGCGGTTCGACCGCTGGCGGAGGCTCGCCGCAGAGGAAAAGGGACCAGTGTCGACCGGCGGTCGGCGGCGGTCCTAAGCGTGCGTCATGCCAAGGTTCGGCGTTGTTCCGGTCTCGGCCGCGACGCCGATGCCGTGACCAGCGATACCAGCCCTCTGCCCGCTCCCGCGCTGCATTTCGTGGGGTTTCGGGGAGATGAATATCTCCGCGCAATCCGTATCTTCGGCCCGCCGGACTTCATCCATGTCGGCTGGGACAGTTGGGCCAAGCTGGACGTGGCGGAGGGCGACATCGTGGTGTTCGCACGCGGCACCTTCGACGATCCGCCGTCCGCCTACAGTTTCCCGGATATCTACGAAGCGCCGGACGACGAGTCTGCCTGACAGGCTTACTTGCGCTTCCGCTTGACCGCGGCGCTTCCACACGGAAATTTCGCCCGCAACGCGTTGCGCACGACGAAGGATGGCGCGTCGGTCCATTGCTCGTCGTGCATCCGCAGGTATCGCCGGACCGACGCGACGGTGTCCAGCGTCGAGGCGGTCGCGGGTTTCGGACAGATTTGGCGCGCCTGCGACAGCGTGTCGAACGCACCCATGATGTAGCCGGTGCAGAAGGTGGCGGCAGGATCGGTGTCCTTGCCGCGGCAGTCGCTAACCAGTTGCTCGGTTGTCAGCGAACTGACCACGACGGGCGCTTTCGACGCGGCGAGCGCGGCGATCATCAACAGGATCATGCGATTGCTCTCTTCGATCGGGCGGGTTTGATGGTCATGTTGCCGGCATGCTTTCGGATGCCGCGCCCAGATATGGCAGCAAACGAAGACGTGGGAATACCTCGTCGAGCGTCTTGGTGTCGGGCAGGATGTAGACGACGCCGCCGGCCTTCTTGAACAGCGGGCTCAGTTTGCGCGTGTAGAAGGGCGTGCCGACGTTGACGCAGCCGAACGAGATCCGGTTGTCGTCGGGCGACGGAGAAAGGAGCCGCTGGACGCGCTTCTCCTTCTTGTTCGTGGTAATAACCGCGTGGATCGCGACGGAATTGGCGTAGTCCACCCAGAGCACGCGCTCATGGCCGAACGCGCGACCGAACTTGGCGACATACCGACCAGCGGGTGTCGTCCGTTCGGCGGGCCCGATGTCTTCGAGCTTCTTGGCGCCGACCCCCGGGGTCGAATCGTCGCCGATGCCGATGCCGAGCAGGACGGGCGTCTGTCCGAGCAACGTGCCGTCTGCCTTGAACAGATAGAGCAAGGCGGCCGGCTTATCGATTACGATATAGGGGAGGGTAGCGTTGTCCTGCGCCGCCTTGACCCAAGCCATCACCCGAGATGCGGATTCTGTCGGAATGGGAGCGGGCACCGGGAGAGCAACGCTCGCGACCTTCCGTTTTGAAGGTGGGCGTTTTGCAGATGCGCCTTTTACCGACGCGCCTTTTACCGACGGGCGCTTGGCGGGCCCGGTTTTCCCGTTCGCCGCTTTCTTGGCAGGTCGAGTGCTGGCATCGGCAGTCTGGGCATTCGCGAGGCACGGTGCCGCCGCAAGCGACACCAATGCGGCGACCCGAAACGCAAAAGAAAACGGCTCTGACGCCATCGTTCGAAGATTGAGCATTCGGCGATGTAGCAGAGCCGTTTTCCGTTACAAGTGCCGGTTACCCGGCATTAGATGTTCGGCGATCAGCCGCGCGGCTTGCGCGCGCGCTGCTTCTGGAGCTGCTGCATCTGCTGGTCGACGCCATCGACGCGGCCGTTGAGCTGGTCGATCCGCTGGCCGTTCTGCTGTGCCTGGCCGGCTGCAGCCTGCGCCTGGGTCAGTGCCTGACCGGATACGCCCTCGACCGTGCGCAGACGCCCGTCGATGCCGTCGATGCGCGTGTTCACCGTGGCGATCTGATCGTTGACATAGCCCTTGGTCGCGCAGCCGCCGAGGCCGACCGAACCGAGCAGGATCATCGCAACGGCCGAACGCTTTGCAAAGTTGGAATTCATTCCCTCACCTCATCTGTAGTGGTATTTCCCGGCGACCAAGGTCCCGGCCCGATCCGTTTGGCAATTCGTTTTGGCTGAAATGTGTCCGTTACGGGTCCAATCGAAGCACCGATTTTGCCCAAAACGGGGCCCGTCAGACGGCGGTTTCGTGGTTCCGACGTCGTGGCAGCGAATACTTCGTCAGGCTGTATCTCATTGGTACCGCATAGTTTTTCGGGCGTCGTGGTCGTAGGGCATGCGTCGATACGGCGTCCATCCGCCGCCTTCGACCCGTGTCGGAGCGTTCACCCCCGATCGTTTGCGCCGTTTTCGAACCACCCAGCATAGGGCGTGTTGGCGACCATGCGGCGGTTGAGGTCGGGGGTGCCGTCCTGCCACCAGACCGGTCCGCGTTCGCCGAGCGCGACCTTCGCACGATCGACGCCCGCCCGCGCCTCCGCCAACGCCGCCTTGTCAGCTTTGCGCAAGGCGACGCCCACCGCACGTCTGGCCTGCATCAGGTCGGCGACCAGCGCGGTACGGCGGTCCTCGGAGAGCGACGGATCGGCGCGACGCCAGAGCCTGCCGCGGACGACGAAGTATCGGCCGTCCGGGGTTACCGGATGAACGTCCGCGGGCACGCCTCAGCGGGTCTTCTTGGCGGGTGACGCGGTGAAATCGGGATCCTTCTTCGCCACCCAGTCGACAAACTTGCGGATGGTCGGGTTGGCGAGCAGGCTGTCGACATCCATCCCGGCGCGCTGCAATTCCGAATTGGTGAAATTGGTGGTCAGCGTCTGCTGGCAGACCGGATGCATCGGCACGACGTCGCGTCCACCGCGGCTTTTCGGCACCGGATGATGCCAGACGATCGTCTTCCCGGTCGGGCGGCCGCACAACCAGCAAGGTACCGCCTGCGGAACGTCCTGCTCTTCCGCTGCCTGCGGGTCTTCATAGGGCATGTGTTTCGAATGCTTGCGGGCCATGGGGTGTACCTGAACTGTCTCGACGGGCGCTTCCGACGGGTGCGACTCAAAGCCGTTCCGTTCGTGTCGCGCAAGCCGGGTTGAGGTGAAAGGTTGCGCGCGCTGCATCCCTACCGACGTGAAACGCGTTTGCGAACTGTCCGTCGTCTGATCGACAGCGATCATCCGAATTGCCTGGAGCCGTTACATGCCGAAGACCGTCATTGCCGACCTGTTCGCCGAAACGCTGCATCTGGCCGGGGTCGAGCGCATCTACGGGGTGGTTGGCGACAGCCTGAACGGGTTGACCGACAGCTTGCGGCGCCAGGGCAAGATCGAGTGGATCCACATGCGCAACGAGGAGGCGGCCGCGTTCGCGGCGGGCGCCGAGGCGCAATTGACCGGTCGCCTCGCGGTCTGCGCCGGGTCGTGCGGCCCCGGCAACATGCATCTGATCAACGGCCTGTACGACTGCAACCGGACCCGCGTGCCGGTGCTGGCGATCGCCGCGCAGATCCCGAGCGGCGAGATCGGCTCGAACTATTTCCAGGAGACGCGTCCCGAGGCGCTCTTCCGCGAATGCAGCGTGTATTGCGAGACGATCTCCGACGCGGACCAGATGCCGCGCACGCTCGAGACCGCGATCCGCGCCGCGGTCGGCCATCGCGGCGTCTCGGTCGTCGCGATGCCGGGCGATGTCGCGCTGCGCTCCACCACCGGCACGCTGGCGCGGTCGGCAGGCGCCTTGTTGCCGCCGCGCGCGACGACGGTCCCCGCAGATGCCGATATCGCCGAGCTAGCCGCGCTCCTGAACGGCGCCGGCAAGGTGACGATCCTCGCCGGCCGCGGGTGTCGGACCGCGCACGCCGAACTGCTCAAAGTCGCCGAACGGCTCCAGGCGCCGATCGTCCATGCGCTCGGCGGCAAGGAGTTCGTCGAATACGACAACCCCTATGATGTCGGCATGACCGGGTTGATCGGCTTTTCGAGCGGCTACGATGCGATGATGGGCTGCGACGTGTTGCTGATGCTTGGCACCGACTTTCCTTATCGCCAATTCTATCCGGTCGACGCCAAGGTCGCGCAGATCGACCTGGTCCCCGAGAATCTCGGACGGCGGACCGCGATCGATATCGGGCTGGTCGGCGATGTCGGCGCGACGCTCGCGGCACTGATGCCGCATCTGACGGGCGCCCGCGACGGTGCGTTCCTCAAATCCGCACGCGACAATTATGCCGAGGCGCGCAAGGGGCTCGACGAACTCGCCGACGGAACGCCCGGCAGCGGCGTGATCCATCCCCAACACGTCGCCCGCGTCGTCAGCGAGGTCGCGGCGGACGATGCGGTGTTCGCCTGCGACGTCGGGACGCCGACGATCTGGGCGGCGCGCTATCTGAAGATGAACGGGCGGCGCCGGCTGATCGGGTCGTTCAACCACGGATCGATGGCCAACGCGTTGCCGCAGGCGATCGGCGTGCAGGCGAGCTTCCCGGATCGTCAGGTCGTCACGCTATCGGGCGATGGCGGTCTGGCGATGCTGATGGGAGAGTTGCTCACCGTCCGCCAGCTCGGGCTGCCGGTGAAGATCATCGTCTTCAACAACGGTACTTTGGGCTTCGTCGAGATGGAGATGAAGGCGGCGGGGCTGGTCGAAACCGGCGTCGCGCTCGATAATCCGGACTTCGCGGCGATGGCGCGCGCGATCGGCATCCACGGCGTGCGGGTCACCGATCCGGGCGAGGTGGAGGCCGGCGTCCGCGACGTGCTCGCGCATCCGGGGCCGGCGTTGCTCGATGCGGTGACGGCGCGTACCGAATTGTCGATGCCGCCCAAGATCACGCTCGAGCAGATGAAGGGCTTCACGCTCTACATGGCCAAGGCGATCATCAGCGGTCGCGGCGACTCGGTCGTCGAGCTCGGCAAGACTAACGTCGGTCTGCTGAAGCGCCTGTTCTGATCGGACGGGACGCGCGTCACTGATAGCGCGCGGTCCGGTCGAAGCCGCTGTTCGTCTTGGCCATCTTGGCGAGCTTGCGGACATAGGACCGGACATGGCGGTCGAACCGCGTATCGTCATACACGCCACGCCAGATGAATTCGTCGCGATCGAGCAGCGCTTTCAGGTCGGCGGCAAAGCGCTTCTGGTCGACCGCCGAGTCCTTGGCTTGCATCAGCGTGCAGACCATCTCCTCGGCGGTTGCCTTGTCGCAATCGTCCTGCTGGCCATAGCCGCCACGTTCGGCGGCGACCTGATCGGACCGCGCCGCAGCGATTCGGGCGTCGAGCCATTTGCGCACCTGTGCCTCGTCCCAGTCGGTCGGACTAATGTCTGCCATCGCTTATTCCCGATTGCGGTGCCGTCGCGCCTGCTCCGGTCTCTTCCGTTGGAGCCCGCATACCGCGTGAAACGCGCTTTGGAGAATAGGGCGACATATCGCGCGGCAAGACACTGGCGAATCGTAATAAACCGCCTATACCGTTCGGTATAAAATTATGCCCGGCCGCGTCGCATGCGCGAGCACGTGTTTTAGGTAGGAGAGTGCGATGTCGATACTCGTCAATGGATCGGCGGTCGCTTTGCCCGACGATCCCCGCGTCTCGCTGCTCGATCTGTTGCGCGAGGGGCTGCATCTCTCCGGTACGAAGAAGGGCTGCAACCAGGGCGCTTGCGGCGCGTGCACGGTGCTGGTCGACGGTGAGCGTATCCTGTCGTGCCTCGCGTTGGCGGTCCAGTATGACGGGCGTCGGGTCACGACGATCGAGGGGTTGTCGGACGGGAATGCGCTGCACCCGTTGCAACAGGCGTTCATCGACCATGACGGCTTCCAGTGCGGCTATTGCACGCCAGGCCAGATCTGCTCGGCGATCGGCATGGCGGCGGAAGCGAAGCGCGGCGTACCGAGCAACGTCAGCGCCGATCTCACCGCGGATGTGCAGCTGACGCGCGAGGAATTGCAGGAGCGGATGAGCGGGAATCTGTGCCGATGCGGCGCGCATAACGGGATCATCGATGCGATCCGCGAAACCGTCGCGGCGGAGATTTCGGCATGACCCCGTTTGCCTATGCGCGCGCTGGCGATGCTGCCGAAGCGCTCCGTCTCGGTGATGTCGACGCGGCGGCGTATCTCGGTGGTGGCACCAATCTGGTCGACCTGATGCGCGAGACGGTCGCCAAGCCCGCCACGCTCGTCGATGTCACCGGCCTGTCGGACACGATCACCGAGACGGGAGACGGCGGGTTGCTGATCGGGGCGGCGGTGCGCAATACCGCGCTTGCCGAATACCGCGCGGTACGGGCGCGCTATCCGATGCTGTCGCGCGCGATCCTGGCGGGGGCGTCGGCGCAGATCCGCAACATGGCGACGGTCGGCGGCAATCTGCTCCAGCGCACCCGCTGCACCTATTTCTACGACACCGACGGTTCGCGCTGTAACAAGCGCGTGCCTGGCGAGGGCTGCGATGCGGTCGGGGGCTTCACGCGTATCCACGCGATCCTCGGTGCGTCAGAGGCCTGCGTCGCGACGCATCCGTCCGACCTGTGCGTCGCGTTTGCCGCGCTCGATGCGGTCATCCATGTCGAGGGCCGCGGTGGCGCGCGTACGCTTCCGTTCGGCGAGTTGCATCGCCTGCCCGGCGATCGGCCCGATCTCGACACCGTGCTGGCGGCGGGCGACCTGATCACCGCGATCGAACTGCCCGCGATGGCGTTTGCGGCGACCTCGACGTACCGCAAGGTTCGCGATCGGGCGAGCTATGCGTTCGCGCTGATCTCGGTCGCGGCGGCGCTCGACGTCGTCGACGATGAGGTTAGGGACGTGCGTATCGCGCTCGGCGGCGTGGCGCACAAGCCATGGCGCGCGACCAAGGCGGAGGCGCTGCTGCTAGGTGGTCCGGCGACCGAGGCGGCGTTTCGCGCGGCCGCTATCGCCGAACTCGCCGACGCCAGGCCGCTCCGCGACAACGGCTTCAAGATCGAACTCGCGAAACGGACGATCGTCGCCGTTCTCGGCGACCTGTCGGGAGCAACCGCATGAGCATTCTCGAAACGGTAAAGGGCACCGCCCAGGGCCTGGTGCAGGGTGCGATGACCAAATTGGTGCCGCTCGCGCCTGATAGCTGGGTCCCCGGCGGCGTCCCCGACCCGCTGATCGCGCGTAAGCACGGCCTGATCGGCACATCGGTATCGCGGCTCGACGGTCCGTTGAAGGTGAAGGGTGCCGCACGGTTCGCGGCCGAGTTCCCGCTCGACAACATGGTCTATGCCGCGCTTGCGTTCGCGACGATCCCGCGTGGTCGGATCGCGACGCTCGACGTGGCGGCGGCGGAGGCCGCGGCTGGCGTCGTCGCGGTCATGACCTACCGAAACGCGCCACGCATGAACCAGCCGGCGGTGTTCGGCTCGGGCCCGACCGCGGCGGCGCCCGCCGATCTGCCGATCATGCAGGACGATCGTATCCACTGGAACGGGCAGCCGATCGCCGTCGTGCTGGCGGCCACGCAGGAGCAGGCGGACTATGCCGTATCGCTGATCCAGGTGACCTACGACGCCGAGCCGGCGATCACCTCGTTTACAGCGGCGAAGGCCAAGGGTGCCGAACCGGCATCGTTCATGGGCCAGCCACTGCGGAACGCCATTGGCGATGCCGACGCGACGCTGGCAGCGGCGCCGCACACGGTCGACCAGGTCTATCGGACGCCGCGCCACAACCATAACGCGATCGAACCGCACGCCGCGACGATCGCCTGGGTAGGCGACGATCTGGTCATTCACGACGCCAGCCAGTTGGTCACGATGGCGGCGGCGACGATCGCCGGCGTGTTCGACCTGAAGCCGGAGCAGGTTCGCGTGACCTCGCCCTATGTCGGCGGCGGTTTCGGTGGCAAATGCCTGTGGGATCACCAGATCCTCGGTGCCGCGGCGGCCAGGCTGGTCGGCCGTCCGGTGCGGGTCGCATTGACCCGCGAGGCGGTCTATCGCGGGGTCGGCGGCCGTACGCTGACCGAGCAGCGCGTCGCAATTGGCGCGGATGCGGACGGGCATTTCCAGGCGCTGATCCACGCTGGAACGACCGCGACCACGCCGCACAACAACATGCCCGAGCCGTTCATTCTCGGCACGCGCGCGGGCTATGCCGCGGACAGCATCAAGCTGTCGGTCGAGGTGGTTGAAATCGCCATGCTCGCCAACACGTTCATGCGCGCACCCGGTGAGTCGGTGGGCACGTTTGCGCTGGAATCGGCGATCGACGAACTCGCCGTCGAACTCGGCGTCGATCCGATCGACCTGCGCGTCCGCAATGAGCCGGAGGTGGATCCGACATCGGGCCTGCCGTTCTCGTCGCGGCACATCGTCGAGGCGTGGCGTGCTGGGGCGGATGCGTTCGGCTGGGCCGGCCGTGCGGCGCCCGGCGCGCGACGCGAAGGCGAATGGCTGATCGGGATGGGCTGCGCGACCGGGACCTATCCCTATTACCGGATGCCGGGGGCGGCGGCGCGGATCACGATCGACCGTTTGGGCAAGGCGCTGGTCGAGGTCGCGGCGCACGAAATGGGGATGGGGACGTCGACGACCACGACGATGGTCGCCGCCGAACGGCTCGGGCTGCCGCTCGATTCGGTCGAGGTCCGGTACGGGGATTCAATCATTCCAGGCGCCATCTTGGCGGGCGGGTCGCAGCAGACCGCAGCGATCGGTGGCGCGGTGATCGCCGCGCATAACGCGCTGGTCGCCGAACTGCTGAAACTCGCGGGCAACGATTCACCGCTTGCCGGGCTGTCGCCGGACGAGGTTGGCAGCGAGGATGGCGGTCTTGCCAAACTCGACGATCCGACGCGGCGCGAGTCCTACGCCTCGATCCTCGGCCGGGCGCAGCGCGATGCGGTGACCGTCTCGGCTGAAGGGTCGCCGCCGCTGGAGCAGATGCACTGGTCGATGCACTCGCACAGCGCGATCTTCTGCGAGGTCCGCGTCAACGCGGTGACGGGGGAGGTGCGCGTCACTCGCTTCCTCGGATCGTTCGACTGCGGCCGGATCCTTAATCCGAAGACCGCGCGCAGCCAGTTCCGCGGCGGCATGATCATGGGCCTTGGCCTCGCGCTGATGGAGGAGACCGACTTCGACGAGCGCAACGGCCGGATCATGAACCCTAGTCTCGCCGAATATCACATCCCGGTGCATCTCGACGTCCCCGAGATCGAGGTGATCTGGACCGACATCGCCGACCCGCACACGCCGATGGGTGCGCACGGAATCGGCGAGATCGGCATCACCGGGGTAGCCGCAGCGGTCGCGAACGCGGTCTATAACGCGACCGGAACGCGGGTGCGCGATCTGCCTATCACGCTGGACAAGTTGCTGGTTTGAAGCGATGCGGCCTGCGCTCAATGCCGGTGTCTGGTCTCCGGCATCGCGATGAAATAGAGCGCGAGGCCCAGTCCGGCGACGACCGCCAGCGTCAGGAAGCCGGCGGTGTAGCCGGCGCCGACGATGATCGCACCAGCAAGCGTTGCCGACAGCGCCGCGCCGAGGCCTTGTGCGCTGGCGACCGCGCCCTGGCTGACGTTGAAGCGCCCGGTGCCCTTGGTCAGGTCGGCGATCACGACCGGGAACAGCGCGCCGAAAATGCCAGCGCCGATGCCATCGAGCGCCTGCACGCCGACCAGCCACCACGGGTCGTTCGAGACGGTGTACAGAGCGCCACGCACGGCCAGGAACGCGAAGGCGACGAGGAAGAGCGGCTTGGTGCCCCATTTCTCGGTGTTGCGACCGACCACGATCGCGACCGGTACCATCACCAACTGTGCTGCGACGATGCACGCCGCGGTCAGCGACGTCGCCAGATCCTTGCCGACCGTGCGCGAGAGAAGCTGGCTGACCGACGTCAGCATCGCGGCATTGGCGAGGTGGAACAGGAATGCGGTCAGCGCGAAGATCATCAGCAGCTTGTTCTCGATCAGCGCCTTCCAGCCACTGGGCTGTTCGCAATCCTCGTCTGGTTCGCAATCGAGACCGCGCGCGACCGCATTGTCGATCTTGCCGTTGTCGATCCGAGACGCGGTGACGATGCTCGCCACGGTCAGTCCGCCCATCAACCAGAACACGACGACCGGGCCGAACTTCCACGCGAGCAGGCCCGCCAGCGCCGCGGATACCGCGTTGCCGGCATGGTTGAACGCCTCGTTGCGCCCGACGCGCTTGGCGAACAGCTTGGGGCCGACCAGCCCGAGCGTGATTGCCGAGATTGCGGGCGCGAACACGGCGCCGGCGACCGCAGCGACCGACTGGGTGATGGCGACGACGGTGAAACCGGTCACGATCGGTAGCGATATGCTGCTGAGCGTCACGAGCAACGCGGCGATCATGACGATCCGTGGCTTGTTCCTGGCGCGGTCGATCAGGCTGCCCGCGGGCGTCTGAGAGATCAGACCGACGATCCCGGCAATCGTCAGGACTGCGCCGACGGTCGCCTCGTTCCAGCCATGCGCCGGTCCCCGAACGGCGAGCAGATAGATGGCGAGATACGGCCCAAGCCCATCGCGCACGTCGGCGAGGAAGAAGTTCAGCGCATCCAGGGTCCGGTTTGGGACGGATGCGTCACCTTGTGTACCTCGCGTCTGCTGCGCGGACGCCTGATCCGTGGTGGCCATGAAACTTCCCTGAAATCGCTATCGTGGAACCTGAGCGGTTTGCGGACCGGCCATCGTCGGGGGGTCCAATCTACCGACACCGTGAAAGTTTCCGCGATAGTATAATATAGTGAGCTCGAATGTTCCTAATGATCTCAGGACCTAAACTGAAACTGAACGGTGCGGCACACTGTGCGCGGAGCGATCGTTGCTGATCGGAGGATCATCGAGCAGCCCAGTTCGACAGGCTATCCCGCGTGCTGTTGTCGGCCCCTGCCGGGCGCCGATACTAGTGTTTCTGCGCGCCGGTCATCGCGGAGAAATTGTGCGAGCCGCTACCGGTTGCGAGCAGGTCCGGGCGCGGCGTGGTTGGTGCGATGCGAACCGCGACAATGGTAAGGCCACGGCCGACCTGGAAACCGGCTCGGCGCTCTCGATAGGTCGGCGTGCCGATGGCTTGCGCCAGCACGACGCTATGCGGATAGGCGGGGCGCATCTGTTCGCCGACGATAACCACCCCGCGGACGCCGAGGCGGTCGAGCATGGCGCTGGCTTCGCGCGGCGAGCGTGCGGTCAGGATGTAGCCGCGGCCCATGAAGTCGCTGGTCGACAGCCATTGCGACGCGCGGGCAGTCCAGATTTGCCGCCGACCGCGATCCGCAAAGGCGGCGGCGGCGATCACCGCGCCCTCGCCGCCGGCCCGACCGTCGACCAGCCAGATACCGGGCGTGTCGATCATCGTCTGCGCGATCGTCGGCGCGCCGAGATCGGGCTTCGCTGTTTCGTGCGCAAGGGCGATCGCCGGGGAAACGAGCATCCCGACGGCGCAGGCGACCGCAGCCGCCCGGAACACTGCGCCGAAGCTCCACAACGAACGGATCCCCAATGCGGCGAGGATTATGCACCACGGCAGCAGCGGCAGGATGTACCGGTCGACCAGCGCCACGGGCACGATCGCCTGGAAGATCAGCGTCGCGACGATCACCGCGACCGACAGCCTGACGACCGGCCCCGAACGGGCATCGCGCCAGTGATGGATCGCACCGACCGCTACCAGGAACATCCCGCTCAGGCCGATATTGGCGTGGACGGCCTGAACGTTGGTGACGAGCGAGTCCCACGCATAGGCGCACCCCGGCGCGTAGTTGAACCCGCCAGCCGAAATCCTGAACGAGATCAAGTACCATGGCAGGATCAGCAGACCGGTCGCCACGCCTGCGATCCAGAGCCTGCGATCGGCCAACAGAGCCCAGCGGCGCGAGAGCACGATCTCGATCGTGGGCACGAGGATGACAAGCACGCCGTTGCCCTTGACGAGCGTCGCGAAGACGGCGAGCGCGGCGAACAGTGCATAGCGAAACCAGGACGGACGGTCGGCGGCGGCGAGCCAAGCAATGGCAGCAATCCCGACCACCAGCGCCACCGGCTGGTCGAGCAGGAAATAGCGCGCGCTTTCGACTTCGAGAGGCAACAGCAAGGCGACGAAAGCCGCTGCGACGGCGATCCGCGGCACGCCCGTACGAAACAGCCCCCAGCCGACCAGCGCCGCCGGTAACCCTGCGATGAAGGCGCTGAACATAGAGGCGGCGAAGGGGGAGGGGCGGAGGATCGCGAACAGCGGCGCGAGCAACGCGTACCAGCCGGGCGGCCAATGGCCGATCGAAAGCTTCGGAAAATGGGCGTAGAAATCCCGCGCGAAAGCCATCGGCGAGGGCATGCCGGCGCGCAGCCAATCGCCGATGAACAGCGTGTTGATATAGTGCGCGGACTCGTCCGGATCGATGAAGCTCGCCGAAAGACCCCCGGTCGTCGCGGCGAGCACCAGCGCCGCCAACCCGAGTAGTGGCGCGAGTGCGATCGTTCGCGTGACAGCCCCCCGGATGATCATGCGAGCAAAGCTAGGCGACCGTGCCCGCAAAAACCATGATCATTCGGTACTATCGCGCGGACCGGGTAAGATGGACCGAAGCGGATGCGTTGGAGCACACCGCTTCGGTCCGAAGGCTAGCGGCGGGTCAGAAGGCACCGGACAGCGTGAAGAACACCTGCCGCGGCGGGGTCGCGTAGCTGTTGTAGGTGGTGCTCGCCGCGCCGACGACGATTTCGTAGATGCCCTTGCGATTGGTCAGATTGGTGACGTTGACCGAAAACCGCGTGTTCTTGAGGCCGAGGCCTCCGATCGGTGGCAGGGCGTAGCCGGCTTGCGCGCTAAGCAGGACGCGGCCCGATACCGACTGGTCGTTGGTGTAGGTTGCGAAGCGGCGGCCGACGAAATCGCCGATCACCTGGACGTCGAATGGTCCATCGTTCGCGCTGGCGACGACCTTGTTGAGCCATTTGGCGGTGTTGGGGACATACTTGCCCGCGGTTGGGACGATCGCGGTGCCGCTGGTGTAATTGTCGTCGTATTTCGAGCTGTTGTACGACAGCGCGTCGTAGAGCGAGAAATGCGGGCCGAACCGGAACGTCGTCGCGAAATCGACGCCGTTGGTCGTGACGCCGCCGACGTTCTGCAGGATCGACACGCCGCCGACGACCGACGAGATCACCGGCGTCGCGCTGATCTGCAACAGGCGGTTGCTGAAATCGACGTGGTAATAGTTCACTTGACCCTCGATCGCGGTGATCGGGCCGAGCGACACCTGGCGATGCGACCGGACGCCTGCCTCGTAGGTCCACGAGCTTTCGGGCGACGTCTCGGCCTTCAGCTGGTCGAACGCCTGCTGGCTGCCGAGATTATACGGCGACAGCCCGGCGGCGACCGACGTCTGGAACTGGCGCACGTTCTTCTGCACGTTGGCGAAGAGCTGCTCCGACGAGGTCACGTCCCAGGTGCCACCGATCGCCGGCAGGAACCACTTCTTGGTGTTGATCCTACCCTCCGGCAGGCCGGTCGAGGCGCCCGACAACGCACCCGGCAGCGGCTGGACCGGCACCACACCATTGGCGAACTGCAGGCTGGACTTGAAACCCGCCTCGAGCGTGACCGCGGGCGTGATGTGCCAGCGATCCTGCAAATGGAGCTGGACGATGTCGACGTCGACGTCGCTGCCATATTGGGTCAGGCGGCGCAGCGCGGGATCGGCGCGAACATAGGGCGTCGAGGGATTGTCGACCGGAAACGCGTACCAGCGGCGGCGGACGGTGTTCGCGTTATGCTCGTACCAGCCGCCGAGCTCGATCTCGTGATTGCCCGCGTCGATCGCGAGCCGCGACAACAGCCCCTCGCGGTCGACGGTGTATTCGGTCGTCCGCAGCGCATAGCCTGAATTGCCGAACACCTGTTTCAGGTTCTGGCCGGGATAATAGATGCGGAACAGCGCGGGCAGGCCCGCCACGGTGATCGGTCCGGCAATCTGCCCCTCGCCGTCGTCGTGATGATAATAGACCTGGTTCGAGAATGTCACGGCGTCCGAGAAGCGGTAGTCGAGCTTCACGTAACCCAGATAGTCCTTGCGCTGCGCATCACCGTAATAATTGAGATAGTTGGCCGGCGCATTCGACGGCACGTTGCCGTTGGCATCGAGGTAGGCGAGCGCCGCGGCGAAGTTCGGGTAGAGCAGACTACGATAATAGGGTTCGATCCCGCCGGCATTGTGCGCGACCGAGTCCTGGTTGGGCTCCTGCTTGTTGGAATAGGCGAAATAGCCGGTCAGCGTGACGTGGCTGTCCTTGTGGACGAACTTCGCGTTGACCTGATAGCCGCCCTGTTTCGCGTCGAACTCCCACGCGCGCGCCTTCTGGCGGATGGCGGAGATGTAGCCGCTGTTGGTACCGCCAAGACCGTCGAATTCGCCGCTGTCGATCCGCAGATAGCTGCGCTGTGCATCGTAGCTGCCGAGCGTCTGCGCGAACCGAAGGCCGAGATCGCGCGCCGGATCGCTCGTGAAGGTCTCGACCGCGCCGCCGAGATTGCTGGCCGACGCGGTGCCGAGATCGGCGGCACCCGACGACAGGCGGACCTGGCCGACATTCTCGCTGATGACCGCGCGCTGCGGCGAGAGGCCGTTGAAATTGCCATAGGATTGATCGCCCAGCGGCACGCCGTCGAGCGTAAAGCCGAGCTGGTTCTGGTTGAAACCGTGGACGACCAGCGAGATGTTCTGCTCGTTGTTGCCCCACGGATCGGCGGTTTCGAACTGGACGCCGGGTAGCGTCTGGATCGCCTTGACCGGACTGACGCCCGGCAGCGTCTTCTGCATCTCCACGCCCGACAACGCGACCGACGAGCGCGTCGTGCGGCTAGCGGTGACCATGATCGTGCCGTCGGTATCGCCCTGCTTGGTGACGTCAGGTGCCGGATCCGCTGGAGCCGCGCCGGCATCACCGCCGCCAACCGCCTGCCCGGTTGCGGCCTGCCCGAACGACGGCGTTGCACCGAACGTTACCGCGATCGCGGCCGACGACAGATAAAGCGAAGCGCGGATCACGCCCCGGAACTCGACCATTACAGATCCCCTTGTCGCCGCCCAAACGCGGCTTCAGAGGCGGCTACTAGGCAGGGTCCGCGACATGTCGGTGTCGGTTCGATTACATAAATTATACAGTCGAGGTTGCCGGCGCGGTGGGCGTGGGGGGTGCGCGAGGACGAAGATTGGTCGCGGCAATCCGCTGCCGGGCGACCGTAGCGCGGCTGGCAACGAGACTGGGGTCGCCCGTGCAATCCTACCGACCGCAACGGCGACCGATGCCGCTAGTCGTCGAAGCCGATGAACACCGCGGCTTCGTCGATCGACCGCCGCTCGGAGACGACGGCGTTGGCGGGGAAGTTCTCGTCGGGCCAGCCCAGCGCGATGCTTTTCATGATGACCTGATCGTCGGGGATCCGCGCGTGTTCGCGAACGACCGGGGATTGCATGATCCCCTGGCTGTTGATCACCGTCCCGAGCCCGCGCGACCAGGCCGCGTTGACGAGCGCGGTGGCGACCGCGCCGCAGTCGAACGCGGTGTCGTCGCTGCCCGCAAGGTCGCGGTCGTAGGTGATGATGACGCAGACCGGCGCGTCGAACTGGCGGAAGCCGCGCATCACCCAGTCCTGACGCGCGTCCTTGTCGTCGCGGGCGATGCCCATCGCCGCGAAGAGCTGTTTGGCGACGCCGACCTGCCGCTCGCGGTGAGGACCCGCAAACGCCTCCCCAGTGCGGAACTCGCGCGATTGGGGGATACCTGCCGCCATCCGCTGCGTGTTGCCGGCGCGGATCGCGTCGAGCGCCGCGCCGCCGACGATGTGGAAATGATAGGGCTGGGTGTTCATCGACGACGGTGTGCGTATCGCGAGCGTGAGGACCTCCTCGATTAGCGCGCGCGGCACCGGCTTGGGCAGATAGCCGCGAATGCTGCGCGGGCCGAGGATCACGTCGTCATAGTGCATGCGGGGCCTCGTCACAGTGATGCCCGTACTCGATACAGACTTCTGCGGTGACGAAAACCCTGGCTCGCTAATCCACAAGGTCGGGGACGCCGAAGCGCCCCCGATGCTCTCAGTATTTTACGCGTAGCCGGGCATAATAGAGCCCTCCGTTGAAGCCGAACGGTCCACCGTTGCGCGGATAGACCTGGCCGTCGGACGATCCCCCGGTGAGCGAGTAGATCGGGGTCGACACCGACGACAGCTTGTCGGGACGCGCGTCGAGAAGGTTCTGCGCACCGAGCGTCAGCGTGTAATTCTTGGCGAAGGTATAGCTCACGTCGAGATCGGTGGTGAACTTGCCGCCGAAATGCTGCGGCACCGGATTGGCGGCGGACACGTAATCCTGCGCGCTCAGCCACCAGCTATAATAGTTCTCGCGGACGTTGATGCTGACGCCGTCGAGCGACCAGTTGGTGGTGAAGACCACGCGGTGGTTGGGTGCGAGATGCTCGGCGTCGAGGATCTGGTTCGGCCCGATGACCTGCGGGTCGTACTTCGTCACCGTGCTCTTGTTATAGTTGTAGGCGAGCGTCAGGTTGACCGCCGCTTCGTCGAGTGTCGTGCGATAGGTCCCGACCACGTCGACGCCGCGCGTGCGCGTGTTGAAGCCGTTGGTGAAATAGTTGACCTGCCCGTTGACGCCGACCGCGAGCAGTGCCGGCTGGGCCGCGAGATCGGCCGCCGAGACGACGAAGTTCTGCGTGATGCCGATCCGGTTGCTCACGCTGATGCTGTAGCCATCGACGGTCAGCGTCAGGTTCTTCACCGGATTGAGGATGAAGCCGATGCCGTAGTTGGTCGACTTTTCGGGCTTGAGCGCATCGGCCCCGAAATATTGCGCGATCGCGGTGCTGACCGGGTAGGTCCCGCTCTGGACCGCATTGCCACCGACGAACGCAGTGGTGATGATCGCGTTGTTCGACTGGCCCGGCGAGGGTGCGTGGAACCCGGTGCCGACCGTGCCGCGCAGCGAGAATGCGTCGGCGAACTTGTAGATCGCGTTGAACTTGCCGACGACGGCGCCGCCGAAGGAGTCGTAATGTTCGTAGCGGCCGGCCGCACCGACGCTGAGCGCGGTCGTGAGATCGGTCTCGACGTTGATGTAGGCGCCATAGCTCTTCTGGCTGTAACGGCCGGCGGCTTCGGGGCTCGTCCCGGCATACCCGCTGGCGCCGACGCCTTGCGCGTTGGTCGTCCCGGAAAACGTATAAACGCCGGGTGCGGTCTGCGTGTAGAGTTGCTGCGCGACCGAATACGGGCCGGCGGCGTAGGATTGCAGATCGCCGACGGTCTGTTCGTAGGTTTCCTTGCGGAATTCGGCGCCGCCCGCGATCGTCAGCGGGCTCGGCAACCCGACTTCCAGCGGATAGCTGAGATCGAGGTTGGCGTCGGCTTCTTCCTGGATCAGCTCGCCGAACTTGAAGCTCGTCTGCGTCTGCGGGCCGTAGGAGGCGTTGAGCGAATCGTACATCGACAGCGTCAGCGTGTTGCGGCTGAGCGAGCCGGACAGGTCGTATTTCAGGCCGCCCGCGATCTCGCCCTTGTAGCCGAGCGTCCCGTAAAGCTCCTTGGTCACGCCGACGAAGCGTGGCGTGAAGCCTGCCGGGTAGAGCGAGCTGTAGCGGAACGTGTTGCCGTCGCGAACGAAACCGCCGGCGGGGCAGGTCGCGCTGCCGGTCGGGCAGGCGGTCAGGAAGAAGGTGTTGTTGAACAGCGCGTTGGCGCTTTGCGTCCGGGTCACGCCATCGGTATCGACCGCGGTGCTGGTGACCGAGGCGCGATAGTTGAAACTCTGGTCCGCCTTGCTGCGCGCGAAATTGCCGAAGAAGTAGAGCTTGCTGTCGCTGGTGACGTCGATCGCCGAATTGACGACGAATTTATACCCGTGCGACGGCGACGAGCCCCAGATCTGCGCAGGGAGCGGGTAGTTGGGAAGCTGCGACGCCGAGCCCGGATTGTTGATCGCGTAGTTGGCGGCGGAGGGGCGTTGTGCGCCGCGGCTGGTCTGGCCGTCGTCGTTATACTCGCCGGTGACGTTGATGAACCCGATCTTGCCGAGCGCGACGCCGGCATTCGCGGCGATCTGATAGCTCTTGCCGTCGCCAGCATAATATTCGCCGTAGCGCGCGACCATTTCGAGGCCCGACACTTCCTTCAGGCCATAGTTCAACACGCCTGCGATCGCATCCGAGCCGTATTGCGCGGTGGCGCCTTCGCGCAGGATCTGGAGGCTGCCGATCGCGAGCGACGGGATCGCGGAGATGTCCGCACCCTGCGAGCCGCGACCGAGCCCGGTGTCGCTGCCGCCATAGACCTGGACCAGTGCGGACCGGTTGTAGCGTTTGCCGTTGATCATCACGAGCACCTGATCGGCGGGCAGGCCGCGCAACGAGGGCGAGCGGACGAAGGTCGAGGCGTCGGAGATCGAGTTCTGGCCGACGTAGAAGGACGGCACGATGCTCTTCAACGTGTCGAGCATGTTGGCGGAGGGTTGCGCGGCCAGTTCGGCCGAACTGATCACGTCGACCGGCGATGCAGAATCCGCAAGCGTTCGGTCGGTACGTCGGGTGCCGAGAATGACGATATCGCTGCCCGCCTCTTGCGGCGCGGTTTCCGTCACGGACGTAGTCTGCGCCGGTGCGTCAGGATTGGTCTGCGCTGCCGCCGCGGCGGTGCCGGACAGAAGTGCCACGGCCAACGCCATGGTCGATGTCGTATAGTTGATCATCCGAAGCCCCTTTTAAAATGAGACTTTCAGGATCCTTCCCCCAATCATTGCGAGCCGGGTCGTCTCTTCAAGACGTGTCCGCGAATCGCTGTATTATCGGTACGATGATCGTCTACTAAGGTTGGCACTGTAGTTCAGGTGTCGCGTCAAAATCCCGTAAAGTGTTGATAATACCGCGCCATCCCGCGGTAGGCGGTCGGCGACCCTTAGCGACGACTGCCGTTCCCCGGAGGCAAGTCGCCACACCAATTACGATCTGGCAATGCAAAATTTAAAAAACTGAAACGGTTTTGTCGTTTTGTTGTAAAATTGCCGCAATCGATTTGACTCGCTCGACACGCGGGCCGTTTGGTCCGTCGCGCCCGATCGGCGCATCCATTGCAATCGATTGTTGCTTTTCGATACGGGCGCTGTAGGGTCGTCTTCGATCCCGCGCAGACGGGCTTTTCGCCAATGAGGATGGCCCGTCATGCGACTCCCCGACAGCAAGCCGCATCTTTCGCTGCCGCGTATCCTCGAGATGAACCTGGGGTTCCTGGGGCTTCAGTTCAGCTTCGGGCTGCAGCAGGGCAACATGGCGCCGATCTACAGCTATCTCGGCGCATCGGAGGCCTCGCTGCCGTTGCTGCAACTCGCCGGGCCGATGACCGGGTTGCTGATCCAGCCGCTGATCGGTGCGCTGAGCGATCGGACCGATTCACGCTGGGGCCGGCGGACGCCGTATTTCCTGTTCGGGGCGGTGCTCTGCGCGCTCGGGCTGTTCTTCATGCCGCTCAGCCATTCGATCCTGATGGCGGTCTCGATGCTGTGGATCCTCGATGCCGGCAACAACATCACGATGGAGCCGTACCGCGCCTACGTCTCGGACCGGTTGAACGAGGACCAGCACGATATCGGTTTCCTGACGCAGAGCGCGTTCACCGGGCTCGCGCAGATGCTCGCGTTCCTGACGCCGTCGCTGCTGGTGTGGGCGGGGATGAACCAGGATTGGGTCGACCCGCACAACATCCCGTACACCGCGCGGATCGCGTTCATGGTCGGCGCGGTGCTGTCGTTCTCGACCATTCTCTGGTCGATCAAACGCGTCCCCGAACTGCCGCTGTCGCCCGCCGAGCGCGCGGCGATCGCGGCCAAGCCCAAGGGCTTCTTGGCGACGCTGACCGAGATCGGCTCGGCGATCCGCGACATGCCCTCGGCGATGCGCAAGCTCGCGCTGATGAGCCTGTTCCAGTGGTACGCGATGGCGGCTTATTGGAGCTATGTGATCTATTCGATCGGGCGGTCGGTGTACGGCACCGACGTCGCGACCTCGTCCGGGTTCCATTCGGCGGTGCTGACCAACGGCGAGATGGCGGCGTTCTACAACGGCGTAGCGTTCGTCGCGGCGTTCGCGATGGTGCCGCTGGCGAAGCGGCTGGGCGCCGCGAGCCTGCACGCGCTGTGCCTCGTGCTGGCCGGGATCGGCATGCTCTGGCTGCCGCATATCGAGAGCAAGGCGCTGCTGTTCGTGCCCGCGATCGGCATCGGCATCGGCTGGGCCAGCATCATGGGCAATCCGTACGTGATCCTGGCGGGCGCGATCCCGGCCGAGCGGACCGGCGTCTACATGGGGATATTCAACATGATGATCGTCATCCCGATGCTGCTGATCGCGGCGACGCTGCCGTTCTATTACGGGCCGTTGATGCACGGCGATCCGCGCAACGTGCTGACGCTGTGCGGAATCCTGATGTTCTGTGCGGCGGCGGCGGTGTGGACGGTGCGCGAGCGCAATGCCGAAGGGCTTCGGGTCGGGGCGACGCAGCATGACTGAGCCGATGATCACGCTGGCGGGCACCACCATGAGCGCGGTGATAGAGCCGCGCGGCGATGCACCGCCGGTCTGGCGCTGGTGGGGTGGCACGGTCCATGCGCGCGGTCTGCCCTCGCTTGCCGACACGCGGCCGGCGGCGTCGTTCTCGCTCGACATCGATCAGCCCTTGGCGGTCGTGCCGGCGTTCGGCACTGGCTGGTTTGGCCCGCCCGCGCTTCGCGCGCACCGCGAAGGCCGGCATTTCGCGCAGTGGTTCGAGACGGTGTCGGTGGCGACCAATGACAATGGCCTGACGATCACGCTGGTCGACCGTGCCGCGCGGTTGACGCTGGTCCAGCGGATTGCCGTGGCCGGCGATGTGCTGACGCTGTCGGCCGAGGTGGTCAACGACGGCGAGGACGTGCTCGAGATCGAATGGCTCGCCGCGGGTACGCTGCCGCTGCCGGGCGACTGCACGCACATCCACAGCTTCACCGGGCGTCACAATGCCGAGTTCGTGTCGCACACCGAGCCGATGCCGGCGCAAGGCTGGGTGCGCCAGAACCGGCGCGGGCTGACCGGACATGCCGGGCCGCCCGGATTGTTCGTGAGCGGCCCGGCGAGCGGCTGGCATGCCGGGCGCGTCCATGCCGCGCAACTCGCCTGGTCGGGCAATCACCGTCTCGCGGTCGAGCGCGACGACGACGGCGTCTGGGTGTTGCAGATGGGCGAGGCGCTCGCGCCCGGCGAGATGCGGCTGGCGCCGGGTGAGCGTTATGCGACGCCTGAGATGCTGGCGACCTGTTCGGGTGAGGGCCTCAACGGCGCGATGCAGGCGTTCCATGCCGGGATCCGCGCGCGCGCACCGTGGCCGGTCGAGGGCATGCGACCGCGTCCGGTCCATGTAAACAGCTGGGAAGGGTTTTACTTCGATCATGACGAGGCCGCGCTGATGGCGCTCGCGGACCGCTCCGCCGCGCTCGGCGTCGAGCGGTTCGTGCTCGACGATGGCTGGTTCAAGGGCCGCGACGACGATACCGCCGCGCTCGGCGACTGGGTGCCGGATCCCGTCAAATACCCGCGCGGGCTGGGGCCGCTCGCGGCGCACGTCGTCGGGCTGGGGATCGAGTTCGGGCTGTGGGTCGAACCCGAAATGGTCAATCCCGACAGCGACCTCGCGCGCGCGCACCCCGATTGGGCGCTGCATCTGAACGGCGTGCCACAGCACACGTCGCGCAACCAGCTGGTGCTCGATCTCGGACGCGAGGATGTCCGCGACTATCTGTTCGCGCGGCTCGATGCGCTGCTGACCGAACTGCCGATCGCGTATTTGAAATGGGATCACAACCGGGATCTCGCGGTGGCCGGCGGCGCCGATGGCCGTGCCGGCTATCACGCACAGGTCCGCGGCGCCTATGCCTTGTTCGACCGGCTCGGGGCGGCCCATCCAGCGCTGGAGATCGAGGCGTGTGCGGGTGGCGGCGGGCGGATCGATGCGGGTATCGCCGCGCGGACACACCGATTTTGGACCAGCGACTGCATCGACGCGGTCAGTCGGGTGCGGATGCAGCGCGGCTTCCTCCATTTCATGCCGCCCGAGATGATGGGCGCGCATGTCGGCGCGAGCCCGGCGCATTCGACCGGCCGCAGCCAGGGCATGGCGTTCCGTGCCGCGGTCGCGCTGCCGGGGCATTTCGGCGTCGAGCTGGACCCTGCGACTATGCCGGACACGGACGCTGCGACGCTCGCGGCCGGGATCGCGCGATACAAGGCGTTGCGCGATCGGCTGCATCACGGTCGGGTCTGGCTGGGGGAGGGGCCGGACGGTCTTGTCTGGCAGGCGCATGGCGAGCCCGACGACCTGGTCCTCCAGGTGACGCGTGTCGCACCGACCACCGTGCGCCGACCGCCCGCGATCGCCTTGCCGATGCTTGCCGGGCGTGGTGCGCTGCGCGTCCACCTGCTCGACGTCGCGACCGAGGCGGGGCATCCCGCGCCCGATGCGCCGGTGTTCGCCGCGATGCGCGACGGCGGCGTGGTCTATTCGGGCGACTGGCTCGCACAGGCCGGGCTGCCGACGCCGGCGATGAAGGCCGAGAGCGCCGCGCTGTTCCGGATCGAGCCAGCGTGACCACCGCCCCGACCCGCTCCCTTTTTCCGTTATGACTCCAGGATAACCATGCCCGCCATCACCCATTGGTCCGCCGAGATGCTCGGTCGGATCGCCGACCAGTCCGACGCCGAGCTTCCCGTCATCACCGCGGCCGACGTCGTGCCGGTCGTCGCCGACCACGACGTCTGGGACATGTGGCAGATCGCCTATGACGATGGCCGCACCGCGATAATCGACGGCCGCAGCTGGTGGTTCTTTCTCGCGACGCCCAAATTCGACGATCCCGACGATCGCCACGATGCCGCGCGGATCCGCCTGACCAGCCACGGCGCCGATGGCTGGCGCGATCATGGCGAGACGTTCCCGGACGGCTTTACGCCCGGCAGTCGTGAATGGTCGGGGTCGGCGGTGCTCGGCGGCGACGACACGACGCTGACGATGTATTTCACCGCGTCGGGACGACGTGGCGGTCCGCGCACTTTCGAGCAGCGGCTGTTCGAAACACAGGCACGGTTCGTCGACGGCACTACGCTCGACTGGAGCGAACCGGTCGAATCGATCGCCGCCGATGGCGTTCATTATCTCCGCGCTGCTCAGGTCGACGGCGTCGACGGTCGGATCAAGGGTTTTCGCGACCCAGGCTATTTCCGCGATCCCGCCGATGGCACCGAATACCTGCTGTTCGCGGGCTCGGCAGGCTGGGTCGATGCGATCGACGACGGCGTGATCGGCGTGGGCGTGCGCGCCGCCGGAGACGCGCACTGGACGATCGCCCCGCCGCTGGTCGACTCGATCGGCGTGAACAGCGAACTCGAGAGACCCCACATCGTCCTGCACGACGGGCGCTATTACCTGTTCTGGTCGACCCAGGCGAAGCGGTTCGCGCCCGGCATCGTCGCGCCGACCGGGCTGTACGGCATGGTCGCCGACACGATGGCGGGGCCGTGGCGCCCGCTCAACGGATCGGGGCTGGTGGCTGGAAACCCTGCGGTCGAGCCGTTCCAGGCCTATTGCTGGTGGGTGACGGGCGAACTCGACGTCATCAGCTTCGTCGATTTCTGGGGGCTCGCGGGCGCTGCGCCCGATACGGCCGAGCGTCGCCGCGCGCATTTCGGCGGCACCGCCGCGCCGTGGTTCCGCCTCATACTCGACGGCGACCGCGCCCTCATTCAGGTCGAATCGCGCTCGACCAGCACCGGGACCATCTCGACCGACGGCGAGTCCTCGCCCGCCAGCCTGGCGTAGAGCGCCGCGACCATAGCTTTTGCCCCGGCGGCGATGTCCTGGCGGATCGTCGTCAGCCGCGGCACCGTCTGTCCGGCGAGCGGGAGGTCGTCGAAGCCGACCACGCCGATCGCGTCGGGTACCGAAAGGCCGTGATCGGCGAGCACGCGCAACGCGTTCATCGCGATCACGTCCGACGCACACGCCAGCCCGTCGATGTCGCGGCCGATCCGGGCGACATGCGCGGCGATCTCGTGCTCCATCACGTCCGACGCGAGATGCGTGTCGAGCTGGAGGGGAGGGGGTAGCCCGGCGGCAGCGGCTGCGGCTGCGACGCCTTCGTACCGCTGAAGGATTTCGGGGGTGCGGACCTCACCCAGAAACGCGAGGCGGCGTTTGCCGCGCGCGATCAGATGTTCGCCCGCCAGTCGCCCGCCGCCGACATTGTCGGTGCCGATCGCGCAGTGGACCTGCCCCTCCCAGTGACTGCCCCAGGCGACCAGCGGTCGGTACTGGCCCGCGACCCGCTCGATCGCGTCGAACTGGGTCGACTGGCCGATCACCAGCACGCCGTCGAGCATCCCGGAATCGACGATCGCCTCAAGCCAGTCCTCGGCATCCGGGATGATCCGCGACAGCATCACGTCATAGCCGTTTTCGGTCAGCGCGTCGGCGAGATGGCCGAGCATCGTCATGAAGAAGGGGTCGGAGATGTGCTGGCGGCGTTCGTGGCCGAGCGGGACGACGACGCCGATCACGCCGGTGCGCTGCGTTCGCAGGCGGCGCGCCATCTGGTTCGGCCGGAAATCATGCTCGGTCGCGAGCGCCTGGATCCGCGCACGCGTTTCCGCATTGACCAGCGACTTGCCGGCGAGCGCGCGCGATACCGTCCCCGCCGACACACCTGCCAGCTTGGCCAGTTCGGCGATATTGCGCACCCGCCGTCCGGTGCGGCCCAGTCCTTCGTCCATCGCTTTGTCCGCTCGGTTCATCCCAGGCCTTGTCGGGTGCGGACCGTGTTCCGTCAACCACTTGGCAGGTGGGTGCACAATCGATTGCAAATTTGCGGTTGCAATCGATTGTAAGGGGTTTTAGGGGCCGATTATCGAGCGGCCCGAAGAAGGTCGCGTCATTTTCCCAAGGAGGGGACCGATCATGCGCCTGCCATCGACGTCACTGGTTTCGCTTGCTGCACTCGCTGTAGCGCTGGGTGCCACGCCTTCTTTCGCACAGGTCGCGACGATCCCGACCCCCGCCTCCGGTCAGCCCGGCGCGCCTTCGGTGCAGGCGACGACGCCGCAGCCCGGCCAGGCCGCGAACGGTTCTGCGACCCCGATCACCAACACAGCGATCGACGGTTCGCCCGTCGCCGCCACGACGACCGCGGATGACAGCGGCGCGTCGGGGCAGTTCCTCAACGACATCGTCGTTACCGGCTCGCGCCAGGGCCAGACCAAGTTCCGTAGCTCGACCTCGGTCAGCGACGTCACCGCCGCGCAGGTCACGCAGTTCACGCCGCGCTCCGAAGCCGACGTCCTCCATCTGATCCCAGGCATCCGCGTTGAATCGACCGCGGGCGCGGGCGGCAATTCGAACATCACCGTGCGCGGCCTGCCGCTGGCCTCAGGGGGTTCGAAGTACGTCCAGTTGCAGGAAGACGGCCTGCCCAACGTCGAGTTCGGCGACATCGCGTTCGGTAACAACGATTTCTGGCAGCGTTACGACTATACGGTCGACCGGTTGCAGGCGGTCCGCGGCGGGACTTCGTCGACCGGCGCATCGCAGGCCCCTGGTGCGGTCATCAACTACGTGTCCAAGACGGGTGAAACCGCAGGCGGCCGGATCGGCGTCTCGACGGGGCTCGGCTACAACGACAAGCGCGTCGATTTCGATTACGGCGCGCCGATCAGCGACACGCTGCGCTTCAACGTCGGCGGTTTCTATCGCAACGGCGAAGGCCCGCGCGATCTCAGCTACACCGCGGAGAATGGCTATCAGGTGAAGGCGAACGTCACCAAGACGTTCGACAACGACGCCGGCTATATCCGCCTCAACTTCAAGCGGCTTGACGATCGTGCGCCGACCTACGCCGCGATGCCGTTCGGCGTGCGGGTGAAGGGTGACACGATCACCGGCTATTACCCGCTGGACGGCTATGACGCGCGCAAGGACACGTCGTTTTCGAAGAACAACCTGACCTTCCCGGTCGTCAATTCGGACGGCTCGGTCTCGCAGGGCAACAACAAGGACGGCATCTCGGTCCGCTCGACGACCGCCGGTGGCGAACTCCACTACGACTTCGGCAAGAATCTCGCGATCGACAACCGCTTCGCCTATACCTGGAACAACGGCGTGTTCTCGGTGCCGTTTTACGGCAGCCTGACGAACGTCAGCGCGCTCACCTCAGGCGCCAATCCCTATACCGTCACGACCGCGAACGGCGCGACCTACACCGCCGCCAGCGCGCGCTATGCCAACGGGCCCAACGCGGGTCAGACCGTCGCGGGCAACGCGGTCGTCAACGGCAACCCGACGCTGCGTACTGCCATGAACAACATGAACCACTGGGCCAACGACTTCGGCGTGACCGGCAAGTTCGACGTCGGCGCGGGCAAGGTGACCGCGCGCGCGGCCTATTATCACTACAACCAGACGATCAACATGGACTGGCAGTGGAACGGCAGCCTGACCGCCGCCACCGCGAACGACCCGGCGATGATCGACCTGTACAATGCGGCGGGCGTGCGCCTGACCGACAACGGCATCACCGGCTACAATACCGGGTTCGGCAACACCAACCGCCATTACGATCTGAACTATGCCGGCAACGCACCCTATGCGACGCTGAACTACGAGGACGACCATGTCAGCCTCGATGCCAGCGGGCGGTATGAATTCCTCCACGCCTCGGGCAATTTCTTCCAGACCGCCGCCACCAAATCCGCGCTCGACGTCAATGGTGATGGCGCGCTGTCAGTCGCCGAGCAGAACACGTATCTGAACAGCGGCGTGGCGCAAAAGATCGACTACAGCGTCAACTACTTCAACTGGTCGCTCGGCGCGAACTATCGGTTCAACGGCAACACAAGCGCGTTCATCCGCGTCAGCCAGGGGCATCGCGCCAATGCCGACCGGATCGTCTCCGACTTCCCCGGTGCGTTCACCGCGGCGGGCAGGCTGACCGACATCGGCCGCTCGGTCGCGGTCAATCCGGTGACCCAGCAGGAACTGGGCATCAAGCAGCGCGGCAATTTCGGCGGGTTCAGCTACGGCGCATTCCTGACCGGCTTCCGCAGCCAGGCGACCGAATATAACTACGACCTGACTCGCCCCGCCGGTCAGCGCCAGATTTTCCAGCGCTACAAGACCTATGGTGCCGAGCTGGAGTCGCAGATGTCGTACGAGCACTTCGCGCTCAACGCGAACATCGTCTACACGCATTCGCGGATCGCGCAGGATCTGATCGGCAACAATTCGGGTAACACGCCCGCGGCGACGCCGGACTTCATGTTCACGATCTCGCCGTCGTTCAACCTGCCGCTCGGCTCGATCGGGTTCACCTATCTCGGCCAGACCAAGACCTATACGGACTCGACCAACCTGCTGAAGCAGCGCGGGCAGGGGATCTTCAACGCGTTCGTCTACGTCAAGCCGGTCGAACCGCTGACGATCAGCCTGAACGTCGCCAATCTGTTCAACAGCTGGGACCAGTCCGGTCGTCTCGATCAGGCGTCGGTCGGCGACCTCGCAACCACCGGTGCACTGTACGGCGTCGCCTATGCCGGCACCAACCGCGCCGGGTTCGGACGGACCTTCTCGCTGTCGGCGAGCTACGCTTTCTAACAGAACTACTACCGCCGCTGGCTGTGAGGTCGGCGGCGGAGTGCTGCGGGGCTCACGACGACGTGGCGTGAGGCTTCCCGGAAAGATGACGGCAAATGTGACGAAAATCACATGGAACATTGCCCGATCGTCAGCGGTATTTTGCGTGTCTGCTTCAACGAAAGGAAGTCCGTATGCGTCGCAGCGCTCTCTTCATTCTGCCGATGGTGATGATGTCGGTGTCGCCGGCCCTGGCGAAGGGCTGCATTCGGGGCGCCGCGGCGGGCGGCGTCGCCGGCCATTACGTCGGCAAGGGCCACGCCGTGATGGGCGCCGCGGCGGGTTGCGTTATCGCGCATCATCATTACGCCAAGCAGGCGCGTGCTCAAAAGGCGGCAGCACGCTCGCACGGCTAACGACCGCCGCAACCGATTCTGAACGCCGCCGGTCGACTCTGTCGCCCGGCGGCGTTGCTTTTTGGCTGCGCCGGCTGACCGATTACCGGTTTAGTGCTTAAAACTCGTAATATAGTACAGAAATACCTGAATATTTTTTCGATCCGGAGAGTTTCTTGGTCAGGGCGTGTGTGTTTCCGGTTCGCTCGAACCGCGAGGACATACGGCCATGAACAGGGGCCTATCATGATCGATTTCAGATCCACACCGCGCCTTGCGGCCATGCTGACGATCGGCGCCGGCGCGTTGTCGCTCGCCGCTTGCGTCAACCCTTCCGCCAAGATCGCGACCTCGCTCGAGGGCTATGGTTTCCAGCCTGCGCAGTCGCAGTGCGTCGGCGACCGTCTCGAGGCCAACCTGTCGATCGGCCAGTTGCAGCAGCTCGGCCGCGCCGCAAAGGCATCGCGCCAAGGCGATACGACGCCGGGCCGCCTGACGGTCGGCGACTTCGTTCGCGTCTCGGGTCAGGTCAAGGATCCGAAGGTGCCGCTCGAAGTCGGCAAGGCCGCCGCCGCCTGTGGGCTTCTGACGGATCCAGCCTCGCCGCTCTGACCCGCTACTCCGAGTGAGCGTCGGTCAGCCGCCTCACGGTTTACAGGACCACATCATGCAAGACGTAACCTATGCGGGCGATACCGTCGTATCGAACACCCGCGACTTCGGGGCGCAAGCCTGGAGCTATGTCGAAATCTGGGCGCCGCGGATCATCGCGGCGCTGATCATCTTGGCGATCGGCTGGGCGATCGCGCGCGCCGTGAAATGGGGTGTCGCAAAGCTCGTCAACCGGACTCCGCTTGCGTTGCACGCCAACGAGCCGGGCACCGGGCCGCGTCATCCGTCGACGATCGGCGCACAGGTCGGTGACGCCGCCTATTGGGTGGTGCTGCTGATCGCGTTGTTCCTCGCCACCCAGCCGCTCGGTCTGGCCGGCGCGACCGGCCCGCTCGGCGACATGCTGCAGGGCTTTGGTCGCGCAGTGCCGCGGATCATCGGCGCCGGGTTGATCTTCTTCCTCGGCTACGTGCTCGCCAAGGTCGCCCGGAAGGCGGTCGAGGCGGTGATCACTGCAAGCCATGTCGAGCGATTCTCGACGCATGTCGGCGCGACGTCGCCGGCCGATCCGACCATGCTGCCGCGCGCGATCGGCAGCATCGTCTTCGCGCTGATCATCATCCCGGTCGCGATCGCCGCGCTCGACACGCTCAACATCGCAGCGATTTCGCAGCCTGCCACCGCGATGTTGCGGATCATCCTCGACGCGATCCCGCACGTCATCGCTGCCGGCATGATCCTGGCCGTTGCCTATGTCATCGCCAAGTTCGCCTCGCGTCTGCTGACGCAGTTCCTCGCGACAACCGGGTTCGATCGGACGATCGGGTCGATCGGCATCTTCGGACAGGTCGACGGCCATATCGGCACCAGCGCAGATGCCGGGCGTGGCTACGCTTTCGTACCGTCCAAGACGGTCGGGACGGGCGCCTTCGTCGCGATCCTGATCTTCGGCCTGATGGAAGCGTTCCGACAGCTGAACTTCGCCTATGGCTCGCAGATCATGGCCGAGATCCTGACGCTGTTCGGGCAGGTCGTGTTCGGTGCGATCATCATCTTCGCTTCGGTCGTCATCGCGCGCTTTGTGGCGCACACCATCGAGCGGAGTGGGGATGGCACCACGCGTGTCGCCGCCCCAGTCGTGCGAGTCGCGATCATCATCCTGGGGAGCGCGATCGGACTGCGCTTCATGGGCCTGGCCGACGACATCATCAATCTTGCCTTCGGCCTGCTGCTCGGTGCGATCGCGGTCGCCTTTGCGCTCGCCTTCGGCCTTGGTGGACGCGATGCCGCTGGGCAGGCGGTAAAACGCATGCTCGAAGACGCTAAAACGGGCGATCGGGATGTAGGCCGGGATACGGACCGACCCTCGGACGTTTCGCATCCGGTTCATTCGCAAACTGGATCATTCGACGACGGCAGCGAGACCCGGGACACCCCCTCGACCCCTCGCTTCTGACGCCAATTCACTGATTTTCAACCAAGGAGATAGATTATGAACAGCGACACCATCACTGGCGCGACCACGGACCTCGGCGGCAAGCTCAAGGAAGGCCTCGGCAAGGCCGTCGGCGACAAGTCGTTGCAGGCTGAAGGCACGGCGGATCAGCTCGGCGGGACGGTCCAGAAGACCTATGGCCAGGCCAAGGACGCTGTCGAAGAGGGCATTCGTCCGGTCATCGACTATGTCCGCCAGTTCTCCAAGGAGCGTCCGTTCACCGCCGCCGCCGTGGCCGGCGTGCTCGGCATCGCGCTGATCAACACCCTGCGCGGCAAGTAAGACCGCCGTTGGCGGGAGCATCGCGCTCCCGCCAAATTCTGCCAATGAACCATTTAGAATGACGCGCAGCGCCGCGTCTCAAACGAGGGCCAGAGGATGACCGAAGTCAGTCGCACTCAGTCTTACGATACGCCGCCAAACCCACCCCGCCCGCGGCCGATCGCGACCGCACGGCGTCTGGCGGCGGAGCTGATTGGCACATTCTGGCTCGTTCTCGGCGGCTGCGGCGCCGCAGTGCTTGCCGCCGGCACCGGCGTACCCGGCACGATCGGCATGGCCGGTGTCGCGCTTGCCTTCGGCCTCACCGTCTTCACCATGGCGTTTGCGGTCGGCTTTATTTCCGGCGGTCATTTCAATCCCGCAGTCAGCGTCGGGCTGACCGTTGCAGGGCGGTTCCCCGTCCGCGATTTGCCCGGTTACGTGATTGCGCAGGTCATAGGCGGCATTCTCGGAAGCGCTGCGCTGGCCGTACTCGCATCCGGCACACCGGGCTTTGACCTCGTATCCAGCGGTTTCGCCGCCAACGGCTACGGTCTCCATTCGCCCGGCGGCTACAGCGCAGCGACTGCGTTCCTGTCCGAAGCACTGCTGACGGCAGGGTTTCTGACGGTTATTCTCGGCGCCACCGACGAGCGTTCTCCGGCGGCCTTCGCGCCGCTGTCGATCGGCCTCGCCCTGACTCTGATCCATCTCATTTCGATCCCGATCGACAACACGTCGGTCAACCCCGCCCGCAGCACCGGGCCGGCGCTGTTCGTCGGTGGTTGGGCGCTATCGCAGCTGTGGCTGTTCTGGCTTGCGCCGCTGGTCGGTGCGGCGGTCGCAGGCCTGCTCGGCCGCTGGCTGTTCGCGCATACCGACGAGGATCAGTCGCCGGGCCCGATCGGCGACACCCCGGTGGAACTGCTCGTCGGCGACGATCGCACCAACGGCGAGAGCAGTCGGGTATGACGGAGCATAGCGACTTCAATGCCCGGTATAATTCACGTCGCGATACGACGCCCCGCAAAGTCCGGTCGGAAGACGAGTGGGAGGGGTTGTGGCACACTGACAACGGTGATGCCCGCCCGCACCGCGCGCTCGAACTCTGCATCGTCGCAGTCGGCGCGGCGATCGCGTTGCTGGTGGCGCAGCGCGGCTGGCGCCGCGTTTCGACACCGGTGCGACGGATCGTGCCCTCCGCGGCTGACATTCACGTGCGGCCGCCGCCGCCGCGGTGACGGGACTGCGGTGACGGAACTGCGGTGACGGGCTGCGGTAGTCGAAGTTCGCTTTAAAGCGGGGCCCTATTGCGGCGCCCTCAGGGTCCGCTGCAGTGCATCGTGCCACCCGGCGACAAGCATTGTACGTCGGTCTTCGGTCATAGCCGGCTCGAAACACCGGTCGCGCGCCCACAGCGTTGCCAGTTCGTCGAGCCCCGACCACACACCGGTGGCCAGTCCCGCATGAAACGCCGCACCGCGCGCGGTCGTCTCCAGATCCTCCGGGCGTTCGATCGGCACTTCAAGCAGATCGGCGAGAAAGCCGCAGAGCCAGTCGTTCGCCGCCATGCCGCCATCGACCCGGACCGTCGCGGGGCGTCCGCCACCGTCCGTGATCATCGCCGCGACAAGGTCCAGCGTCTGGTACCCGACTGCCTCCAGCGCCGCCCGCGCCAGATGCGCCTGCGTCGCGCCCAGCGTCAACCCGAAGATCGCCGCCCGCGCGTCCGCATCCCAGTGCGGCGCGCCCAGCCCGACGAACGCCGGGACCATATAGACACCGTGATTGTCGGGAACCTGCGTCGCCATGTCGTCGGTATCGCGCGCGCTCGTGATGACGCCGATCCCGTCGCGCAGCCATTTCACAGCCGCGCCCGCGACGAAGATCGATCCCTCCAGCGCGAACGTCGTCTTGCCGTTCAGCCGATAGGCGGGCGTCGTCAGCAGCCGCTGTTTCGACCGGATCGCTTCGGTGCCGGTGTTGAGCAGCATGAAACAGCCGGTGCCATAGGTCGACTTGGTCATGCCGCGGGCGAAGCAGGCCTGGCCGAACAGCGCCGCCTGCTGGTCGCCGGCGATCCCCGCGACCGGAATCTGTGCGTCGAACAGGCCGGGCGCAGTCAGCCCGTAGTGGTGCGCGTTGTCGTGGACCTCGGGAAGCATCGCGATCGGTACGCCGATCAGCGCGCACATCGCGCTGTCCCAGCGGTCTTCGCGGATGTTCCAGAGCAGCGTGCGCGAGGCGTTGGTGACGTCGGTCGCGTGGACTTTGCCGCCAGTCAGTCGCCACAGCAGGAAGCTGTCGATCGTCCCGAACGCGAGCAGGCCACGCTCCGCACGATCGCGCGCGCCGGCGACATTGTCGAGGATCCACGCGATCTTCGTCCCCGAGAAATACGGGTCGAGCAGCAGCCCGGTGCGCTCGCTGACCTCTGCCTCTGCCCCCGCTGCGCGCAATTCTGCGCACCGCCCTGCGGTCCGGCGATCCTGCCAGACGATCGCGGGATGGATCGGCGTGCCCGTCGCGCGATCCCATACGACGGTCGTCTCGCGCTGGTTGGTGATGCCGATCGCGGCGATATCGCGCGCCGCGACACTGCTCTTGGCGATCGCGTCGCGCGCGGTCGCCAGCACGTCGCGCCAGATGTCTTCGGGATCATGCTCGACCCAGCCCGGTGCCGGGTAATGCTGCGCGAACTCCACCTGCGCCGCCGCGACGCGCCTGGCCTTGGCGTCGAAGACGATGCTGCGCGTCGAGGTTGTCCCCTGATCGATCGCGAGAATATGCTGTCCGGTCATGTGATCCTCTCCGCCTAAGGTCCGACTTGTGCCGGTTTGGAAAGACCGTCAATCCTTTCGTTTGGCTTCGTTATCGAGTAAAGCGCAAGCAACCGAAAGTGAAAGGCTGTGCCGTGCGTTCAATACCATCCACGGAGTACGACCTGCTGATCGTCGGCGGCGGTATCAACGGCGCGGGGATCGCGCGCGATGCGGCGGGGCGCGGCCTGTCGGTGATGCTGGTCGAGCAGGACGATCTCGCCAGCCATACGTCGTCGGCATCGACCAAGCTGATCCACGGCGGGCTGCGCTATCTTGAATATGGTGAGTTCAGGCTTGTGCGGGAGTCGCTGATCGAGCGCGAGCGGTTGTGGGGGATGGCGCCGCATATCATCTGGCCGCTTCGCTTTGTCCTCCCGCAGACTCAATCGCCGCGGCCCGCCTGGATGGTGCGGCTTGGGCTGTTCCTTTACGACCATCTCGGCGGACGCAAGCGACTGCCGGGAACCGAGACGATCGCGCTCGACACATCGCAGTTCGGCGAAGGGCTGGCTGCGAGAACGGGGCGGGCGTTCGTCTATTCGGATTGCTGGGTCGAGGACAGTCGGCTGGTCGTGCTGAACGCGCGCGACGCCGCCGATCGTGGCGCCGAGATCCGCACGCGCACGCGACTGGTTTCCGCCCGGCGCGATGGCGACGCCTGGACCGCGGCGATCGCCGACGCGACCGGCGAGCATCCGGTCCGCGCCAAGGCGCTGGTCAATGCGGCCGGACCTTGGGTCAGCGACGTTCTCGGTCGCGCGGCGGGTGTCCGCAGCCAGAGCAAGGTGCGGCTCGTCAAGGGCAGCCATATCGTCGTGCCGCAACTCTATGACGGCGCGCACGCCTTCATGTTGCAGAACGAGGATCGCCGGATCGTCTTTGCCATTCCCTATGAGGGCAAGTTCACGCTGATCGGTACGACCGACCTGCCGTGGGATGCGGCACCCGGTACGCCGGTTATCAGCGAGGCGGAGACGGACTATCTGATCGCGACCGTCAATCGCTATTTCACGCGTACGCTGACGCGAGACGACGTCGCGTGGAGTTATGCCGGGATCCGCCCGCTGCACGACGACCATGCCGGCAACGCCTCCGCAGTGACGCGCGACTATGTGCTGGATCTCGATGCTGGTGGGGGAAGGGCACCGATGCTGAGCATCTTCGGGGGCAAGATCACGACGTATCGCAAGCTTGCGGAGCATGCGATGGCCGAACTTGCCAAGGTGATGCCCGCTATCGGCCCGGCGTGGACGGCAGGCGCGGCGCTGCCGGGCGGTGATATTCCGGATGCGGATTTCGATCGGTTCGTCGGCGAATTGACAGCGGGGCGGCCTGGACTGCCCCCCGCATTACTGCACCGGTTGGCGCGCGCGTACGGCACCGAGGTCGACGCGCTGCTCGGCGACGCCACCGATGCTGCCGCACTCGGCGAAGATTTCGGCGGTGGGCTGACGCGGTGCGAAGTGGATTACCTGATTGCGCGCGAATGGGCGCAGACGAGCGAGGACATCCTGTACCGGCGCGGCAAGCTGGGGCTGCATGCGCCGACGGGGACGGCGGAGCGCCTGGCCGCGTATCTCGCAGACCGTCTGTCGACCTGTACATGACCGCGTCGCCGTTCGAACACGCGGTGATCCGCCACCGCCGAATACTCGACCTCGCGCGCCAGACCGGAAGCGTCACCGTCGAAGCCCTCGCGGCGGAGTTCGGCGTTTCGTCGCAGACCATTCGCAAGGACCTGAACCAGTTGTCGCGGGTGGCGATGCTGTCGCGCGTGCATGGTGGCGCGGTGACGACATCTGGGGTCGACAATCTCGATCACGGCGCCCGGCGGCAGGTCGCTTCGGCGGCAAAAGCCGCGATTGGCGCAGCGGCGGCGCGATTGATCCCCGACGGTGCCAGCCTGTTCATCACCATCGGCACCACCACCGAGGCGGTCGCCCGCGCGCTGACCGGTCATCGCAACCTGCTGGTGATCACCAACAATCTCAACGTGGTCGACATCCTGCGCGGCACGCCGTCGGTCGAGATCCTGATCGCAGGCGGCCGCGTCCGCGCCGCCGATCGCGCTGTGGTCGGCGCACTGGCAATGGATTTCATGCGCGGCTTCAAGGTCGATTTCGCGGTCATCGGTGCGTCGGGGATCGAGGGCGACGGTACGTTGCTCGACTTCGACGTCGATGAAGTGCGGGTATCGCAGACCATCATCGCGCAAACGCGCAAGGTCGTTCTAGCGGCGGACAGCTCGAAGCTCCGCCGCTCCGCGCCGGTCCGGATCGCGGGGCTCGAGGCTGTCGACTATTTCGTGACCGACCGGCTCGACGATCCGGACATTCTAGCGGCGTGCCAATGCGAGAATGTCGAGGTCGTGGAGGCGTCAGGCAAGGCACGGTAACCGGACTCGTATTCTGACGGTTGCGTCAAAGCCGGCAGTCGGGGCTGCAGCCGGCTTTCTCCGCGACGTTACCCTCCACATAGGGGTTCTCGAAAAGCCCGGTGGCGAACTTGGCAGTTATGATCGGCCGGATGGCATCGTCGATCCGTCCTTCTAAAACACGGCCCCCGCGGACGGCAGCGAGGATCGATGCCGGCGTATCGGAGGCGCTGAACCTGGCGGGAGCCGCCGCCGAGGGCTTGTTCGGACCGGTGCTGATCGTGATCGGAATGCCAAGGCGTGACGCCTCGCCGATCGCCTGGACCGCGTTGGTCTGCTCGGCGAATTGTCGCGGGGGTAGCGCGAGCGGGGTGACGAAGCGGGTGATACCTTGCTGCCGGACCAGAGCCCCTATCCGCGTCAGGTCATAGCCACGCGGCGACCCGCCAGTCCCGATACCCGGCAGCGACATCTGCACCATCGTCCCCGCCTTTTCCGCCAGCGTCATGCGACCGATCAGGTCGCTGGTCCGTCGCTCGGCGGGAAGCCGCCAATCCTCATACGCGGCCAGCCGGCCATTTCGGTCGAGATCGCGAAAGCGGTGACCGTCGATCGTCAAGATCGGTCCCGAGCTACTCTTGATCTGCGGATCGGTACCTGGCGACGGCATGAAGAACAGTCCGGCGGGTATTGCCGCACCAATCAACCAGATCGACGACAGCCGACGGTCGTTCATGACCCGATCGTCGGGTTTTGAAAGCCGTTTTGCGTAAGATCTTCGTCGAGCGCTGGCGAGGTAGCAATCGCCGCGAGAAAGACACGTGCCGGGGCCGGGTACACCCTAACGACCGGCAGGATGGGCGCGGTACCACCGGCCCAGAATATCGTTCCGGTCACTCGTCTCTCCCAGACACTGCACCTGCCCCTTTCCGGGAGCCATCAACACATGCATCAAGTGGGTATTACTGGTCCGGACTACGGAAGAGCAAGTTCTTAGTAACTAGCTGAAATCTTTAATTTACAATAAACCGACCATATGACGCCGATCCGAGACTAATTGGACTTTGGTTCGATAGGTCCTGTGACTTATACGGGGGTCAATCCTGGCGGTAATCGCGCCTGCATGGCACGGTACATCTGCCGTCTGGTCGCCGTGTAACTCCAATTCGCGTACCGGGACCGAGCGCAGCCCTCGCATCACTGCATATTCGTTACGGTCGGTGATCGAAAATATTGAAAATGCTGCGGTTGGCGGCGTTTGGTTAAGATGTGGGCGCAACCTTTGCCGTTCCCGAACCGTTCCCCATCGGCATGACACGAGGATTCCCATGACCGACTTTACAGATCGCAATTCTGGTGCGGGCGGCGAGACCCATCAGGTCACCGATGCCGATCATCCGGTTCTGACGACCAACCACGGCACTCCGATTTCCGACAACCAGAACCAGTTGAAGGCCGGTGCCCGCGGTCCTGTGTTGCTTGAGGACGAGGCCTATCGCGAGAAGATCAACCATTTCGACCATGAGCGCATTCCCGAGCGGATCGTCCACGCGCGCGGCAGCGCGGCGCATGGCTATTTCGAATGTACCGAAAGCCTTGCCGACATCACCGTCGCCGATCTTTTTCAGAAGAAGGGCCAGCGGACCGAGGTATTCACGCGCTTCTCGACCGTCGCCGGCGGCGCGGGCTCCGTCGACACCCCGCGTGACGTGCGCGGCTTCGCCGTCAAATTCTACACGCGCGAAGGCAATTGGGACCTCGTCGGCAACAACATCCCGGTGTTCTTCATTCAGGATGCGATCAAGTTCCCCGACCTGATCCACGCCGCGAAGATGGAGTCCGACCGCGGCTATCCGCAGGCCGCGACCGCGCACGACACGTTCTGGGACTTCATCAGCCTGATGCCCGAAGCGACCCACATGATCATGTGGGCGATGTCGGACCGCACTTTGCCGCGGACCTTCGCGAACATGGAAGGCTTCGGCGTCCACACGTTCCGGATGATCAACAAGGAGGGCAAATCGACCTTCGTCAAGTTCCACTGGAAGCCCAAGGCAGGTCTCGCGTCGACGATCTGGGACGAAACCGTCAAGATTGCGGGTGCCGATCCCGACTTCCAGCGCCGCGACCTGTTCGAGCGGATCGACCGGGGTGACTATCCCGAGTGGGAACTGGGTCTCCAGCTGTTTGACGAGGAGTTCGCGAACAGCCAGCCGTACGACGTGCTCGATGCGACCAAACTGATCCCCGAGGAAGTCCTGCCGGTGAAGATCGTCGGGCGGATGGTGCTCGATCGCTATCCCGACAATTTCTTCGCCGAGACCGAGCAGGCCGCGTTCGTGCCGAGCCATGTCGTACCCGGCATCGGCTTTTCGAACGATCCGCTGCTGCAGGGGCGGCTGTTCAGCTATACCGACACGCAGCTATCGCGTCTCGGTTCGGTCAACTTCCACCAGCTGCCGATCAACGCGGCGAAGGGACGAGCATCGTCTGCCGGCAGCCCGTTCATGAACCAGCAGCGGGACGGTCACATGCAGATGGCGGTTCCCAAGGGGCGCGCCAATTACGAGCCGAACAGCCTTGCGAAGGCAGGGGAAGAGGCCGGCGCACGGGAGGATCCTGACAAGGGCTACAAGACGTTCCCGTCGGATGAGGAAGGTCAGAAGCTGCGGATCCGTCCGGAGAGCTTTGCCGATCATTACAGCCAGGCGCGGCTTTTCTTCCGGTCGATGGACCCGGCCGAGCAGGCGCATATCGCGTCGGCGATCGTGTTCGAACTGTCGAAGGTTTCGCTCGATCACATCCGGATCCAGATGATGGCGAACCTGCGCAACGTCGACGAGGATCTGGCGCAGCGCGTCGCTGCCGGCTTGGCGATGGACTTGCCAGAGGCTTCGCCGACCGCAGCCCCGGTCCTCGACATGGATGTCTCGCCCGCACTGCGGATCATTCGCGGTCCGCTCGAGAAGCACACGCTGGAAGGTCGCACGGTCGGTATCCTGATCGCCGACGGCACCGACGCCGGTGAACTGACCGCGGTGAAGGATGCGATCAAGAAGGCTGGCGGTCAGGCGATGACGATCGCCCCGAAGGTCGGCAAGGTGCCGCTGTCGGACGGATCGTCGATCGCTGCGGATGCCCAGTTGTTCGGCCAGCCGTCGGTGACGCTGGACGCATGCGCGGTCATCTTGAGCAAGGAAGCCTGCGCGAAGCTGGTCAAGGAAGGCGCGGCTGTGCAGTGGGTCATGGATGCTTTCGGGCATCTTAAGGCGATCGGTCATAACGCGGATGCCAAGCCGTTGTTGGACAAGGCCGGCGTCGAGGCGGACGACGGTGTGGTCGATCTCGGTGCATTCGTCGAGGCCGCGAAAAAGCGTTACTGGGATCGCGAGCCGAACGTCCGGACTCTCGCGTAATCGCCAAAGTGTCGCTTCGACAAATGTCGAAGCGACACAAGGTCGAGCGGATCCTCCGCACGATAAAAAACCACGCTCGGCTTGGACGAGCGTGGTTTTTTTCGATTTGGGCCAGATCAAACCGGGCTGGCAGAACCCGCCCGGCTCGACGTCAATTCTTCTTACGCGCGCGCTTTGGGCTTGCAGCAGCTTCGACATCCTCGGCCTCGTCGGGTGCATCTTCGCCCGCTTCGGTAAGTGCCTCGCCCAGTGCCTGTAGCTTGTCCTGCGACTTGTCAGCCTTGTCCGCGATCTTGGTCGTTGCCGTACCCAGGCGATGCAGCAGCGCGTGGATGCGGTCGGCGTCGGGCTCGCCCTTTTCCAACTGCTTGCGCAGTGCCGCGAGATCACGCAAAATCCCCTTGGCTCCCGGCGTGTCGACCTCTGCCAAAGCGGACTCCCAGTCTTCGACGATGTCGGCACCCTTTGCCGGCTTGGTGGTATCGAGCCCGCGATTGATCGCGTTCATCGTTCCTGCAAATTTGACGGCCATATTCACTCTCCGCAGCCACTAATTGGCAGCCGTAAAACGACGCGGCTCCGCTGAAATATCCGTTTAATCGCACCAACCTCGATCAGTGTCGGATAGATTTCGACCCGTCATCCCCGGATCGATCTTTGGCCATAGTCCAGAACATTTGCGGCGGTCCCGGTAGCATCCCTGATCCGGCTCGAGAGCAATTTCACTTCGTTCGCCACCACCGCGAAACTCTTGCCGCGCTCGCCCGCGCGCGCTGCCTCGATCGATGCGTTGAGCGCCAGCATTGACGTTTGCCGCGTGACGGCGCCGATGTCCTCGACGATCTTCGCCAGTTCCGACAAGGTGCTTTCGTGCGCCAGCCGGCGCGTCTCCGCTTCTTCTCGAAACCGCTGCGCGCGATCCGACTCCGTCTGTTCCGCCACGCGCATTGCGGTCACGTCGGTCGCCGATTTGACGATCTTCACCACCGCGCCGTCCTGGTCGAGAATGGGATTGTAGGTCGCCTGAAGATGGACGTCGGCGCCGGCCTTGGTCTTGCGGCGAAATTCCCGCTGCGCGAATCGCCCGGCACGAAGGTTCGCCCAGAAATCCACGTATTCCTGTGACGTGCGGTCTTCGTGCGAGCACAGCATGCTGTGGTGTCGGCCGACAAGATCGTTCGTCGTGTAGCCCATCGTCTTCAGGAAATTGCGGTTGGCGGTGACGATTGTCCCGTCGACCGTCATTTCCAGCCAGCATTGCGACCGATCGATCGCCTCCAGTTTACTCCTATATTCGGCACTGTCGGCGAGTTCGCGATCCGCGCGTTGCAGCGCGGCACCATTCAACAACACCGAGGTCTCGAGCGCGTAAAGCGCGTACAGCGAATGTGTCAGCCGTGACAATTTGGCCGTGTCGCCAGCGAGCGCCGTGCATAGACGCGCATGGCGTGCGTGATAGCTTCGCAGCAGGCTCGCACCGAACGCGACCTCGGTGGTTCGGTCCATGCTGCTCGCGCGGCCCCGGCGAAGTATCTTGCCGATGAGTTTCTGGTCGATGCCGCCGGTGAATTTGAGCTCGGTATAGTCGATGTCGCGTCGGACAAGGTCTTCGATCCGGTCGGGAGCAAGACGATACGGCGTGGCGTTCCCCGCAAACGGTTCCCAGAAGCGGCGGACGTCGAGTTCCACGCCGTCCTGGATGAACGGCCAGATTTCGCGGAGGTCGGTCTCGAGGGTTCCGTCCGGATCGAACGCCGAGCGGAGGTCGCGCACGTCATCCTCGTTGAAATTTGAATCGCTGGTGATCGTCATCTCGGCCTCGTTTCGTGGCGACGGCGTAGCGCGATACAGTCAAAATGGTGTTAAGCCCCACTAAAGCGGTGTCTTTCCCGAACGCGCCGCCGCGGCGCGATCTGGCTGGGATACGCTTGCTGGACACTGTCGCCCCACGCTGCCGCCGGGTGACTTTGATCTGTCACGATACCGTCGCCGATCTGTCGCAGGCGATCGGTAGTCGAACCTCGACTGGGGCGGGGATTGTAAAGATGAACGGGATTTCGAAAGCTGCGTTGGCGGCAGGCGCGGCGCTATGTGCGCTTCAGGACGTTCCGGCCCAAGCGCAGACTGCGCCAACGCCACCGAAGGAGTCGGCTGCACCCGACGACATCGTGGTGACGGGCACCCGCGCCGGCGAACGCAAAGCGATCGAGGAAAAGCGCACCGCGAACAACTTCGTCGAGGCGGTCTTCGCCAACGACGTCGGCAAGCTGCCCGACCAAAACGTCGCCGAAGCCGTACGCCGGCTGCCGGGGCTGTCGGTCGCCAACGATCAGGGCGAGGGGCGGTATGTCATCATCCGGGGGATCAACCCCGATCTGGTCAACGTCACGCTGAACGGCATGACACTACCCGCGCCCGAACCCGAGGGCCGACAGGTCAAGCTCGACGACATCCCCTCCGCACTGATCAGCGCAGTGGTCGTCACCAAGTCGCTGACCGCGGATCAGGACGCCAACGCGATCGGCGGATCGGTCGATATCCGCACGCTGTCCGCATTTGACCGCAACAAGCCGTATTTCGCCGACGCCCGCGCAGCCTATGGCTGGTCGCGGCTCAACGGCAAGCATCCGTATGAAGGCGACATGCAGGTTGGTGGGCTGTTCGGCCCGGATCGCCAGTTCGGCGCGGTGCTGTCAGTCAATTATTCGAAGCGGCCGATAGAGTCCGAGAATTTCCAGGGCTCGACCAACTGGCGCGCGCCGGTGCCCGCGAATGGGTTCGTGGTGCCCGATCAATATGGTCTGCGCGATTACAACCTGACGCGGACCCGCAAGGGCGCGGTGCTCAATCTCGACTGGCGGCCGAGCGATACGACCAAGTTCTTCCTGCGCGGCACCTATTCGGCGTTCGACGACAACGAGACGCGCGACCAGTTCATCATCGACAACGAGTCCGCCTTCTCGAACCAGACGGCGACCACTGGCCGGTTCCGCGGCCGGGGCAGCGTCCGTGTGCGGCGGCGCGAGGAGAAGGACAACACGAAGTCGGTGCAGGGCGGCGGCGAGTTCGATCTCGGGCCGGGCCATCTGTCGCTGTCGGGTGGCTATGCGCGTGCCGAGAAGCGCGATCCGCTCCGCTCGGAATACAATTTCCGGACCGGCGGCAGCGCGCTGACGGTCGATTACGACGTGTCCGATACGCCCTATGTCTTCGCGCCGACCGCGACATTGGCGCAGACCGCCTACGGGTTCAACAGCGTCAATTACGACCAGCGTCTCGCGGTCGAAAAATTGACGCAAGGCCGGGTCGACTATGCCATCCCGCTGGGGATCGGCTCGGACTCGGTCGTCAAGATCGGCGCCAAGTATCTCGACCGCCACAAGACCAACAACCGCGACTATCTGACCTACAGCCTGACCAGCGGGCGGACGTTCACGCTCGCCAACGTCTCGTATCTCGGCGACACCAGCTTCTACGGCAACGATTATAGTTTCGGCCCGCGGATCGGCTACGACACCGCGCAGGCGTTCCTCGCGGCCAATCCGGGCACCGTCACGCTCAACACCGCGGGTTCGATCAACAACAGCCTCGCGAACGATTACGACGTGAAGGAGCGGATCATCGCCGGTTATGCGATGGCGACGCTGAAGTTCGACAAGCTCACGCTCGTCCCCGGGGTCCGCATCGAGCAGACCCGCGACCGCAGCCAGGCCAAGCTGATCACCGCGTCGTCGTCGCTTACCTCGGGGTATAACAGCTTCGGATCGAAGCAATATACCGACGTGTTTCCCGGCCTTAACGCGCGGTACGACCTGACCGACGCGCTCGTCGTGCGCGGCGGCGTGACGACCGCGATCGGGCGGCCGAACTATGCGCAGCTCGCCCCCTATGTCTCGGTCGATCAGACGACGTCGCCCAACTCGGTCGCGCAAGGCAATCCGAACCTGAAGCCGTACAAGGCGCTCAATTTCGACGGCGCCGTGGAATATTATCTGCCGGGGCAGGGGTTGATCTCGCTCGGCGGCTTCTACAAGAAGCTCGACGATCCGATCTATGCGCAGTCGCTGCTCGGCCAGACCGGCACATTTGCGGGGCAGGCGCTGACCAACGCGACCATCTCCACGCCGCTCAACATCGACAAGGCGAAGGTCTACGGGATCGAAGCCAACCTGCAGACGCGCTTCACCTTCCTGCCGTCGCCGCTCGACGGTTTCGGCGTGGCGGCGAACTACACGCGGATCTGGGGCAATGGGAACGGCACGATCCTCGGCGCGCCGTCGCGGACCGGCGACATCCCGCTGTTCCAGCAATCGAAGCATGTCGGCACCGCGCAGATCTTCTACGAGAAATACGGGTTCGCGGTGCGCGCCGCCTATTCGTATCGCTCGGCGTATCTCGACACGCTGGGCGCGACCGCCGCGCTCGACCAATATACCGACAATAATGGCCAGCTTGACGTCAACGCCAGCTATCAGGTCTCGCCGGAGCTGACCTTCTTCGCGAGCGCGACGAACCTGACCGATGCGCCGTGGCGTCGCTATATCGGCAGCAAGGCGCTATTGGTGGAGCGCGAGCGCTACGACATGTCGGTGCGCTGGGGCGCGCAACTCCACTTCTAGGATTCTGCCATGCGATCGATTCTCTCCACCGCCGCCGCGGCGATCCTGCTCGCCTCGACGGGATCTGCCGCCTTCGCGCAGGCGGCGGTGCCGGCCGGGTTGCACGTCGACCGGGTCGTGATGCTGATGCGCCACGGCGTCCGTCCGCCGACCAAGTCGCCGCCGATGCCCGAAGGCACGGCGACCGAGGCGTGGCCCGAATGGCCGGTCAAGCCGGGCTATCTGACCCCGCACGGTGCCGATGCGCTCCGCCTGCTGGCCGCCGCCGATCGTGCCGCCTTCATCGCCGACGGTGTCCTGCCGCGGACCGGGTGCGGGACGATGCGGATCATCGCCGACAGCGACCAGCGGACCATCGCCACAGCGCAGACCTGGGGTGCCGCGATCGCCCCCGGTTGCGCGCTCGATCTCGCGCATCGCCCGCAGGACGTCGCCGACCCGATCTTCTCGCCGATCGACGAAGGCGCTGTTCCATTCGATGCGGCGGCAGCGCGCGCGGCCGTACTCGACGATATCGGCCTCGCGGGTATCGCGGGCGAAGAGCGTCGCCTGCGCCCGGTTCTGTTGCGGCTCGATGCCATCCTGTGCGGGGCGGCGCGAACCGCGTGCGGCATCACCCGCGAGCCGTCGACGCTGGCCCCGATCAAGTCCGGCGCCCGACCTAAGCTCGCCGGTGCGCTCGACCGCGCCTCGACCGTCGCGCAGATCCTGCTGCTCGAATATGCCGACGGCAAGCCGATGCGCGAAGTCGGCTGGGGGCGGGCCACCGCGGCCGACATCGCCCGCGCGTCCGAGTTGCACGCAGTCGAATTCCGCCTGCTCGCACGGCCGCAATACGTCGCCGCGCGCGGGCTTTCCGGGATCGGCGACCTGATGCGACAGGCGATCGGCGATCCGCGCAAGGATGCGCCGGCGATCACGATGCTGTCGGGGCACGATACCAACGTCGCCAATCTGGGCGGCCTGCTCGATCTGCACTGGCGTGTGCCGGGGCTTGCGGCGGACGATCCGTCGCCCGGCGGCGCGATCCTGTTCGAACGCCTCGCCGACCAACAGGGGAAACTCTACGTGCGCGCGGTCTATCGCTCGCAGACGCTCGATCAGATCCGTAACCTCACTGCGTTGGGTGGTGTGGCGAAACCGTACCGCAGCGTCATGCCGATCGTTGGCTGCTCCGCGCGCGGCGTTCGCGGTCTTTGTACGCTGGCGGCCTTCGAGACGCTGATGAAGGACCGGCTGGTCGGCCAAGTCGGGTAAGGCGGACAGAATTGGACCGGCTCGAAATCTTGTTGTCCCTTCCCTGAGCGGTTCGCGCTTCTCTCTCTTTTAGGTACGGTGGAAGAGTCGCGGGCTGCAGTGGCGATCCACGGGAGCAGGCAATCGCCGCCCCGCGACATTCCTCCTGCACCGCGATGCAACATTGCTCTGCGGAGCGCGACGATGCAGATCCGCGAGCACGCTTGCGAACCAGCGGATTGGCGTATACGGGCCGACCGAATGTTACACTACAACATCACACGTAAGCACCGACCGTGAAGGCGGGCGGATGCGAGAGCGGGCAGCGGCCTGAGGGTATGCTGTTTCGGCAGGCGAACACCTGCGCGTTCCGTTTCGCCATGCTCATCGCGGCGCTGTTCGCGATCCTCGTGCAGGGTCTCGTCGTCCAGGCGCATACGCATGTGCACCGGAATATGGCGCCGATCGTCCACGCCGCCGGCGCGCAGGCCTTTACGGGTGCGGCCGATGACGGCTCGACGCAGCAGGACGAGACGGATTGCCCGTTGTGCTGGGAGTTGGCGCACGCCGACGCCTTCCTCCTGCCCGAAGACCCTGTTTTTCTCCCCCCCGCGACCAGCAAGATCTGGCTCGCCGCGCTGTTGCAATCGGTATCCGTCCGCAACGTGCGCTCGCACGCCTGGCGCAGCCGCGCGCCGCCGCTCCCCCTCCAAGCCTGACACTGTTTTCGCGGGTGCGGCGTCGACGAACGCCGGTCCGTACTGCGTCGGCGTCGCGTAAGCGCGATCCGTCGCCCTAGGTTCTTGGAGCTATTCAAAAATGCGACATCTTCTCCTGCTGGGCGTGGCCACGGCTGCGCCTTTCGCCCTGCTCGTTCCCGCCAGCGCGTCCGCACAGACCGCGTCCGCCGATACGACCGCCGCGCCGCAGGCCGGGACGCCGGTCCGGCCCGCCGATGCGACTCCTGCTCCTCCTGCCGGCGGCGACATCGTCGTAATGGCGCGGCGGCTCGATGCCGCGCGCGACGCGATCCTCCCGTCGCTGGGGTCGAGCGACTACACGCTCGATCGCGCGCTTCTCGAGCGCCAGCCGGGCGGTCTCAACCGCAGTCTGGCGCAAGTCCTCCTCCAGGCACCCGGCGTGACGCTCGATAGCTACGGCGCGATCCACGTCCGCAACGAGCACGCCAATCTCCAATACCGGTTGAACGGCGTCATCGTGCCGGAGAGCATCTCGGGCTTCGGCTCGACCTTCGATCCACACATCGCCAAGTCGATCGACCTGCTGACCGGGACTTTGCCCGCGCAATACGGCTATCGGACCTCGGGCGTCATCGATCTGAAGACCGAGAACGGCGCGTTCGAGAACGGCGGCGATCTCGGCTTCTACGGCGGCAGCCGCGGTACGGTCCAGCCGACCGCCAGCGTCCACGGATCGAGTGGCGGGCTCAATTATTTCGCCTCAGGCAGCTATCTCGAGAACGACCTCGGCGTCGAGAACCCGACCGCCTCGCGCGATGCGATCCACGATCATACGCGCCAGTATCGCGGGTTCGGCTATGTGTCCGACATCCTGTCCGAAACGAGCCGGCTGACCGCGTTCGGCGGCACATCGATCGGGTATTTCCAAATCCCCAACAACCCGGGGCAGGCGCCGGCGTATACGCTCAACGGCCAGTCGACGTATGACTCCGCCAAGCTCGACCAGAACCAGCGCGAGATCACGCATTACGGCGTGTTGGCCTATCAATATGCCGGCGATGCGTTCAATTTCCAGATCGCGCCGTTCATCCGCTATTCGCAGACCCGGTTCACCCCCGATCCCCAGGGTGGCGACCTGATCCTCGCGGGGGTTGCGGACACGTCGCGTCTGTCGAGCCTGACGGCGGGTGTGCAGGCCGACGGCAGCTACAAGCTGTCCGACAGCCATACCCTGCGCTTCGGCCTGTTCTTCCAGAACGAGCGGACACGGTCGAACGTCACCTCGCGGGTCTTTTCCGTCGATGACTCCGGGGCCCAGACCTCGGACGTGCCGCTGACGATCAACGATCGCGGCGGCCGGACGGGGCAGCTCTACGGCGTGTATCTGCAGGACGAATGGTCGCTGACCCCGACTCTGACACTCAACTACGGTGCTCGGTTCGACGCAGTACGCGCCTATTCCGACGAGCAGCAGCTGAGCCCGCGCGCCAACCTGGTGTGGAAGGCGGACCCCAGCACCGTGTTCCATATCGGCTATGCGCGCAACTTCACGCCACCGCCGCAGGAGCTGATCGCGTCGCCGACGCTCGCGCTGTTCACCGGCACGACCAAGGCGACCGAGATCACCACCGCCGACCCGGTGCGCGCCGAACGCGAGCATTATTTCGACGGCGGGGTCCAGCACACGTTCGGCTCGGCCTTCAAGCTCGGGGTCGACGCCTATTACAAGATCAAGCGCAACCTGCTCGACGAGGGTCAGTTTGGGCCGTCGCTGGTGCTGTCGCCGTTCAACTACGCAAAGGGCTATGCGTGGGGGACCGAGGTCACGGCCAGCTACACCAAGGGGCCACTCGACCTGTATGCCAACGTCGCCCGCGGGCAGGAGAAGGGCAGGAGCATCGTCTCGAGCCAGTATTTCTTCGCGCCCGACGAACTCGCCTACATCGCCAACCACTATATCTTCACCGACCATTCGCAGCGCTGGACCGCGTCCGCGGGTGGCAGCGTGTCGATCGACGACGGCATCGGCAAGCTCGTCCCCTCGGTAACGATGCTCTATGGCGATGGCCTACGCGCGGATGACCCCGCCGGCATCGTGCCCAATGGCGGCAAGCTGCCGTCCTACTTCACTGCGGATCTCGGGATCACGCAGAATATCGACGGGCCGGGCGTGCTGAAGGGGGTCGCGATCAGCTTCAACGTCACCAATATCGCCGACAAGACGTATCTGCTGCGTGACGGATCGGGCGTCGGGGTCGGCGCCCCACAATATGGCGCGCGACGCGGTGTGTTCGCGGGAATTCGCAAGAGTTTCTGAAACACCTGCGGCTTGCGGTCCGGCCACCGGCGAACCGCAAGCCGTATCACCGGCCTCTGACGGCGCTTATTTCCCGAGGAAACGATTCATGTCGCACGGACAGCATCTGGTCGACGCCCGCACCACCGACTGGCTGGAGCGGGTCGCGGTCGGCGCGTCCGCCGTGTGCCTGGTACATTGTATTGGTCTACCGCTGCTGCTCGCAGCGCTGCCGGCCTTGTCGACGATCGTCGCGGTGCCCGAGAGCTTCCATGTCTGGATACTCGGCTTTGCCGTGCCGGCGTCGGGGATCGCGCTGCTCCTCGGCTACCGGACCCACCGCGCCGGGCTGCCGCTGCTGGTCGGATGCGCGGGATTGGGGCTGCTTGCCCTTGGCGCGCTGCTTCTCCTCGGCGGGGCATTCGAGACGCCGGCGACGATGCTCGGCAGCCTGACTTTGGCGATGTCGCACGTGATGAACTGGCGACGACGGCACGATACCCCCGAACTAGCGTCGGTCACGCTCTAGGGTGGTCGCGATCCCCGGCTCGATCGAAGATCATCTCAAAACGCAGCCCCTTGCCGCCGCGGCCTTGAGCGACCTCCAGAACACCGCGATGCGCTCGCGCGACCCGGTCGACGATCGAAAGACCGATACCTGATCCCTCCGCGCGAGCGCCGTCGGCGCGCCAGAAACGATCTTTCAATCGGGCGAGACACCCGGCCGGCACGCCGTCGCCGTCGTCCGATACGACCAGGCGCCGATCCGGTCCGACGCAGACCGTGATCGTCGTGCCGATCGGTGTGTGGCGCGCCGCGTTGTCGACGAGGTTTTCGAGCGCGAGCGTGATCGCGCCAGGATACCCGAACAGGCTTGCCTGGCCCTCGGACGGGTCGTGATCGAGCGCGATGCTGCGGCCGCCGGCAATGATCACGGGCGCACGGTTGGCGACGACGGTTTCGGCCAGCGCCACCAGATCGAGCGGTTCGCCGCTTTCCTCGATCGGCCGTTCCAGATCGGCTAGTGCGAGAAGCTGGCCGATGACGCGCGCCGCACGATCGACCGACTCGAGCAGCGCGGCCTTCATCGCGGGATCGTCGATCGGGTCGGCGCGCAGCCGGATGATCGCCAACGGCGTGCGGAGTTCGTGCGCGACGTCGGCGGCGAACGCGGTCTGCGTCTTGAAGCCGCGTTCCAGACGATCGAGCGCCTCGTTGGTCGCGGCAGCCAGCGGTTCGACTTCGGACGGCAGCGTGCCGCGGGGTAGCCGCGTGTCGAGGGTGCGCGGACCGATCGCGGCGGCGGTGGCGGACACCGCCTCCATCCGCCGTGTCAGGCGCCGGGTCAGCAGCGCTCCGATGGTCGGCACCAGCGCGGCGATCGGTAGGATGAGGAGCGCGAACCGCTTGAGGAACGCGCTGACGATGTCGTCGGTGATCACTTCGGGCGCGGCATTGTCCTGCGACACCACGATCCAACGGGGTTCCCGCCCGTCCTTCGCGAGCGGCAGGCTGTACGCCTCGATGACGCCGCGGCGGAAAAAATGGCGACGCCCGTCGAGCGGAGCCGCAGCGACGATCCATGGGCGCTCGGGGCCTTGCAATTCGATCACCCGGCGAGCGCGATCGATGATCGCGACGGTCATGCCATCGGTCAGAACGTTGCTGCGCTCGGTCATCGACGGTCGTGGGGCAGCGGCGACCAGCGCCGCCTGGTTCTCCAGCAACCGCCGCTGATAATGATCGGCAGTGCTGTGGAGCAGCAGCGCGACGCCGAACGACAGCGCCAACGTCGCGATCAGCGCGGTCGCGGCGTGCAACAGCACGAACTGGCCCAACAGCGAGCGGGGCAGAGCGAGCTTCACGATTTCGCGACGATCATGTAGCCGACACCGCGCACCGTCTCGATCATCGCCCCGCTGTCCCCCTCCTCCAACCGCTTGCGCAACCGGTGGACATAGACCTCGACCGCATTCGAGCCGAGGTCTCCGCCGAGGCCGAACAGATGATCCTCGGCGATCCGCTTGGGGACGACGTTGCCGGCGCGCCGCAGGAGCAGTTCGAGCAACTCGGTTTCGCGCACCGATAGCGCGATCGGCGCATCGGCGGTGCGTGCGACGCGCGTTTCGAGGTCGAACGTCAGCCCCCCGCAGACCAGCGACCGACCGAGATACCCGCCCTGGCGCCGCAACACCGCGAGCAGGCGCGCGTGCAGTTCGTCGACGTCGAACGGCTTGACCAGATAGTCGTCGGCGCCTTCGTTCAACCCGCGGATCCGTGCATCGATCGTGCCGCGCGCCGTCAGGATCAGGACTGGCCGAGTGTCGCCACGTGCGCGCATCCGGTGGAGCAGCGCCAGTCCGTCCTCGTCGGGCAGCCCGAGGTCGAGCAGGATCGCCGCATAATCGGCATGCTGGAGAAACGCATCCGCTTCGTCCGCGCTGCGGGCCAGATCGACGGCCAGGCCGCGCGGGCACAGCGCTGCCGTCAGGGCTTCGGCGAGCGCGCGATCGTCCTCGATCAGCAATATCCGCATCGAACTCGTCCCCCCTGGCGATGCGCAATGCGTGCCGTTTCGGTGCAGTGCAGCATCCGTAAGCGCGCTGTAAGCCAGCGATCCTATCGGCTCCAGTCTAATCCCCAAGGGGCTGATTATGCACGCGACGACGACACCCGATACGCTTCCTCCGACCCGGGCCCTGTCGCGGGCGGCGCAACTGCGCTGGCTGGGGATCGCTGCGGGGGCGATCGTCGCCGTCGTGCTGGTCGTCATGCTGATCGGCAAGCTTACGCATCACGAGGCTGCGCCCGCTCCGGTAACGCCAGCCGGCACGTTTCGGCCGACCAAGGACCAGATGGCCGGGCTGACGACGATGCGCGTCGGTTACGGTGCGTCGGACGCGCGGACGCTCGCGACCGGTGCGATCACGGTCGATGGCGATCGGAGCACGCCGGTGCTGATGCCCTATTCCGGGCAGGTCGTCCGGGTGCTCGCGGATGCCGGCCAGCATGTGACGCAGGGCCAGCCGCTGCTGCTGGTGAAGACGAGCGATTTCGTCGATGCGCGCAGCGGCCTGTTCGCGGCGCGCGCCGCTGCGCAGAACGCGCAGGCGCAGCTTGCGACCGCCGAGCGGACCGCCGAACGCCAGCGGCTGATCTACGAGACGGCCGGTGGCGCGCTGAAGGATTATCAGCAGGCCAAGACCGATCTGGCGGCGGCGCAGGCGACTGCGCGCACGGCGCAGGCGGCACTGGGTGCGGCGCGCGACAAATTGTCGATTCTCGGCAAGTCGCAGGGCGAGATCGCGCGGCTGGAAAATGTCGGCGAAGTCTCGGGCATCCATGACGTGACCACGCTGCACGCGCCGATTTCCGGGCTGATCGCGTCGCGCGACGTGTCGGCGGGGCAGTATCTGTCGCAGGGTGGCGACAAGCCGGTGATGACGATCACCGATCCGTCGCGCGTCTGGCTGATCGCGCAGCTCGCCGAGGGGGATGCGAGTGCGGTGCATGTTGGCGACAGCGTGACGGTCACCACGCCCGCGCTGCCGGGGCGCAGCTTTCATGCGACGATCGATCTGGTCGGCGCGGCGCTCGATCCGCAGAGCCACCGCCTGCCGGTGCGCGCGACGATCGCCAATCCCGACGGCGCGCTGAAACCGCAGATGTTCGCAAGTTTCTCGATCGAACGCGCGCACAATGGCGATGCGTTGCGCGTGCCGGCGGCGGCGGTGATCCACGAAGGCGACGACGCCCGTGTGTGGGTGGTACGCCCCGACGGATTGCTGGTGGCGCGAACCGTGACGGCGGGTGAGGAGCAGGACGGTCAGGTGACGATCACCGCAGGCCTCAAGTCCGGCGAGCGGATCGTCACCGCGGGCGCGCTCTTCGTCAACGAAGCCGGTCTCGGCGAATGAACCGGATCGTCGAATTCGCGCTGCGTCAGCGGCTGCTGATCGTCGGCATCTTCCTCGCCATGCTGGTGGCGGGGGGCGTCGGCTTCTACAATCTCAACATCGAGGCGTATCCCGATCCGGTCCCGCCGATGGTCGAGATCATCACGCAGACCCAAGGCCTATCGGCCGAGGAGATGGAGCGTAACGTCACCATCCCGATCGAGGTCGGCATGGCAGGCATCCCGCATCTGACCGCGATCCGCGCGATCTCGCTGTTCGGGCTGTCGGACATCAAGATCCAGTTCAGCTACGACCTGACCAACGACGAGGCCAAGCAACAGGTCATCAACCGCCTGTCGCAGCTCCCGCCGCTCCAGGGTGGCGCGCAGCCGACTTTGTCCCCGACCAGCCCGGTCGGCGAGATCTTCCGCTACAAGATCACCGCGCCGAAGGGCTATTCGGTGATGGATCTCAAGACGCTGCAGGACTGGGTTCTCCAGCGCCGGTTCAAGCGGATCCCGGGCGTGATTGACGTCACCGGCTGGGGCGGCAAGCTGCGCACCTACGACGTGGTGATCGACAATGATCGCCTCGCTGCGCACAACGTCACCGTGTCGCAGGTGCTGGCCGCGCTCGCCAAGAGCGACGGCAATGTCGGCGGCCAGACGATCAACTTCGGCGCGCAGGCGGCGATCGTCCGCGGCATCGGCCTGATCCAGTCGGTCGGCGGTATCGAGAACGTGCTCGTCGGCACCGGCGGTGGCCAGCCGGTGTTGCTGAAGGACGTCGCGCACGTCCGCATCGGCAACGCGCCACGGCTCGGCATCGCCGGCTACAACGACCAGGACGATATCGTCCAGGGCATCGTCCTGATGCAGCGCGGTGCGCAGTCGATGCCGACGATCCTCGCGGTGCAGAAGGAAGTGTCCGACATCAACGCGTCGGGTATCCTGCCGCCGGGCGTGCATCTCGACCGGATCTACGATCGCTCCGACCTGATCCACCTGACGATCCACACCGTGCTGGAGAACATGGTGGTCGGCATCCTGCTGATCTTCGCGCTCCAGTGGATCTTCCTCGGCAATCTGCGCAGCGCGATCATCGTCTCGGCGACGATCCCGTTCGCGCTCGCCTTTGCGATCCTGATCCTCGTCTTGCAGGGGGAAAGCGCGAACCTGCTCTCGGTCGGCGCGCTCGATTTCGGGCTCGTGGTCGATGCCTGCGTGATCATGGTCGAGAACATCTTCCGCCACATGGTCGAACGGTCCGCGCATGTCGAAAGCGGGAAGGGGCATTATACGCTCGCCAACCGCTTCTCGGCTGTGCTGGGCGCCAGTTCCGAGGTCAGCCGCGGGATCTTCTTTGCCGCCGCGATCATCATCGCGAGCTTCCTGCCGTTGTTCACGCTGACCGGCGTCGAGGGTCATATCTTCGGGCCGATGGCGAAGACCTATGCCTATGCGATCACCGGCGGGCTGATCGCGACCTTCACGGTCGCGCCGGTGCTGGCGACGATGCTGCTGCCCGACAAATTGTCGGAAGTGGAGACGTGGATCGTCGGCAAGCTGCGCCGCGTCTACGAGCCGGCGGCGGCGTTCGCGCTCGGCAACCGGGTCGTCGCGATCGGTGGCGCACTGCTGCTGATGGCGGTCGCTCTGGTCGGCGTGCGCTCGCTCGGGATCGAGTTCCTGCCGCATCTCGAAGAGGGCAACATGTATATCCGCGCGACGCTGCCCGCATCGGTCAGCCTCGAGGCGGGGCAGCCGGTGGTCAACGGCGTCCGCCGCATCCTGACGCAATATCCCGAGGTACAGGCAGTCCTGTCCGCGCATGGCCGCCCCGACGACGGGACGGACTCCACCGGGTTCTTCAACGCCGAATTCTTCGTGCCACTGAAGCCGTTCGACACCTGGCCGAGCGGCGTCACCAAGGAAACGCTGACCGAGGAACTGTCGAAGCGGCTTAGCGCCAAATATCCGGGCGTCGACTTCTCGTTCTCGCAGATCATCGAGGATAACGTCGAGGAGGCGGCGTCGGGCGTGAAGGGCGCGAACTCGATCAAGCTGTTCGGTCCCGACCTGCCGACGCTCGAGAAATACGCCAACCAGATCAAGGCGCAGATGGGCAAGGTCCGCGGGATCGAGGACCTTGGCGTATTCCAGTCGCTCGGCCAACCGACCGTGCGGATCGACGTCGATCGCGCGCGTGCCTCACGCTACGGGCTGACCCCCGACGACATCAACGCGACCGTCGCCGCGGCGATCGGCGGCCAGTCGAACGTCGACCTGTACGAGAAGGGCACCGATCGCCACTTCCCGATCGTCGTTCGCCTGAAACCCGAACAGCGCGACACGATCGACGCGATCCGCCGGATCACGATCGGTGCGCCGTCGCCCGATGGCGCGGGCACGATCCAGGTGCCGCTGTCGGAAGTCGCCGACGTCAAGCTGACGACGGGTGCCTCGTTCATCTACCGCGAGCATCAGGAGCGCTACATCCCGATCAAGTTCTCTGTCCGCGGGCGCGATCTCGGCGGGGCGGTCGACGAGGCGCATGCGCGGATAAGCCAGACCGTGCACCTGCCGTCGGGCTATCATCTCGAATGGGCAGGCGAGCTCGACAATCTCAACAACGCGGTCGCGCGATTGGAAGTGGTGGTGCCGATCAGCCTGCTGGTGATCCTGCTGCTGCTGTATGCGAACTTCGGCTCGATCCGCGACAGCTTGCTGGCGTTCTCGGCGATCCCGATGGCGATCATCGGCGGCGTGCTTGCACTCGCGCTGACCGGGACCGCGTTCAGCATCTCGTCGGCGATCGGCTTCGTCGCGCTGTTCGGGATCGCGGTGATGGACGGGATTCTGGTAGTCACGACGTATAATCAGGCGATAGACGAAGGGCTCGCGCGCGAGAATGCGCTGGCGACCACCGTCCGTCACAGCCTGCGTCCGGTGGTGATGACGTGTCTGGTGGCCGCCATCGGCCTGCTGCCCGCCGCCTTGTCCAGCGGGATCGGCAGCCAGGTGCAGAAGCCGCTCGCGCTGGTCGTGGTCGGCGGGATGACGCTCGCGCCGATCCTGATCCTGCTGGTGCTGCCGGTGCTGATCGCGCGCTTCTCGAAGCGCGTGCCGCCCGAGGATCGCGGCGCGCATGGCCGTGATGTCGGGCACCATCCACATACCGACGGTCACGGGGAGGTTCAGGCATGAAGCGTCTTGCGATCCTCCTGCTGGCGGGAGCGACCGGCGCCTGCACGATGGGCCCGCGCACTCTCGACGCGCATGCCAGCCTGCCGCCGGTTCCCGCGCCGCAGACCATCGCGCCGATCAGCGGTGCGGCGCAGGCGACCACGCTCGCGACCGTCCCGGCCGAGTGGTGGCGCAGTTTCGGCAGCGCGCAGCTCGACACGCTGGTCGACGAAGCGCAGGTGCACGCGACCGATATCGCGGTCGCCGAGGCCATTTTGCGGCAATACCGCGAACAGGGTGCCGCGACCGCAGGCTCGGCGCTGCCGCAGGTCGACGCCAGCTATCAGGCGCAGCGTACGCGGATCTCGAACGCGCTGTCGCCGGCGGTCGCCGATCAGAACCAGCAGCTCTACACGCTGCACACTGCACAGGTGACGGTGAGCTACGATCCGGACCTGTTCGGCGGCACGCGGTCGAAGATCCGGTCCGCGCGCGCGGCAACCGAGACGCAACGGCAAAGGCTGGCGGCGGCGCGTACGACGGTGATCGCCAATCTCGTCGAGGCCGTGATCCAGCGCGCGTCGCTCGCCGATCAGATCGCGGCGGCGCAGACCGGCATCGCAGTCAATCGCGACATTCTCCAGACGTTGCTCAAGCGGCAGCAGCTCGGGGCGGTCGGTGCGGTCGACGTCTCGACGCAACAGGCCGCGTTGGCGACCGCCGAGGGCGCGCTGCCGCCGCTGGTGCGTGCCGAGGCGCATCAGCGCGTGGTGATCGCGACGCTGATCGGGCGGGCGGCGGGATCGGACCTGCCGCCGTTGCCGACGCTGGCGTCGCTGACCCTGCCACATGATCTGCCGTTGGTGGTGCCGTCCGATCTTGTCGCGCGGCGGCCCGACGTGCTGGCGGCGCGCGCGCAACTCGAAGGGGCAGGGGCCGATGTCGGCACCGCGATCGCCGCGCGATTGCCGGCGATCACGCTCAGCGGCGAGGCTGGCGGGACGGCGGAGCGGTTCGGCGACATGTTCAAGAGCGGCAACCCGTTCTGGTCGCTGATCGGTGGGATCACGCAGCCGATCTTCCACGCTGGTGCGCTGCGGCATCAGCAGCACGCTGCCGAGGCTGCGCTCGAGGGAGCGAAGGCACAGTATCGTGCCGCGGTGCTGCAGGCGTTCGGGGATGTGTCCGATGCACTGACCGGCTTGCGCACCGATGCCGACGCGCTGGATGCCGCGACCCGCGCGACCGACGCGTCGGGCCGCGCGCTCGGGTTCGTCCGGCGTCAGTTGGCGCTTGGCGATGTCGGCACGCCAGCCCTGCTCAACGCTACCGCGACCGATGCGCAGGCGCGGTCGCAGGCGGTGCAGGCCCGCGCGGCACGGCTGTCCGACACGGTGGCGTTGTTCCAGGCCGCGGGCGGCGGGGTGGTTGGCAAGTAGGCGCACGGCTGATCGGGACGGTCGACCGTGCGACCATCTCGATCAGGTGCCGGGCTTTTCAACCCAGATGGTACGATGCGGCAGGTCGAGGACGATCCGCTTGCCTGCAAAGGCATCCCAACCGAACCAGCGGCCGCCCCGGCCATCGTCATGCACCGCAAGGGTCAGCGCGCCGTAGGCTACGGATCGAGCGACGCCGGCCGCTTCTTGCTTTCCGCTCGTGTGGAACGGGATCGAGGTAGCGCTCCAGCCGGCGGTATAGCCGTTGGCTGTCAGCGTCAGGCGGATCGGTGTGAAGCGGGTTTGCAGCGATGCCATCTCGGCCTTGCCGACCGCGGCGATCCGGCCCCGGACGAAGTCTAGCTGGACCGTCTCCTGCATCAGGACATCGCGGCCGACCTCCAGCATCGTACCGTCCGGTTCAGCTGGCCCGAACCGCGCCTGTGAAATCGGGTGGTACGTCGCACGCAGCTTGACGTCGATCGCCGGGTGCAGCGGCAGCGCGGCAGTCGTCGATGTGCGCGCAGACGGGTCGGGCATATGCGGCAGGCGCTTGGCGAGCGGCTCGGCGATCAGGCTCGTCGCGGTATCGGGATCCAGGATGGCCTTGACGGCGATCGTCCGCACCATCGCCGCGATGTGGAGACCCGAGGGCGTGACCATGATCTGGTCGGACTGAATCGTGTGCCAGACGGGCATGGACAACATCCTTGTTGCGGATGTCGCGACAAGGCGGGGTGCCTTCCCGACAGGATGTCCGGGCGATACCGGTCACTGGCCCGGTCACCGGACTATCCCGGAACGGCGCGTCGCGACGATGCATTCCTAATGCCGCGAGCGACTTACAGACGCCTTACGGGCGACCTGTGCGGAGGATGGTTTTCACCTCCGTGCATAGTGCGAGGTGAGGCGGATCACGCGGGTCGCGCGTGATCCGCCGGCCGTTCAGAAGCCTTTCTTCAGCGACACGAAGAACTGGCGGGGCGTGCCGGCGAGCAGCGTCTGGTTGTCGCCGCTCGCGGTGAAGCCGTTCGAGCCGACTGTCGAGACGTACTTCTTGTCGGTCAGGTTGGTCACGCTGCCGAGGATCGACACGCCGTGCCGCGCGCCGTCGCCCTCGAACCGGTAGCCGATGCTCGCATCGACGAGCACACGGCCCGGCACCGACTGGTCGTTGAGATAGGTGAAGTAGCGCTTGCTCATGTAATCGGCGCCGATGCGGCCGGTGAAGCCCGATTGCTCGACGACGACCTCGCCCTTGAGCATGTGCTCGGGGCTGTCGACCGCCATCTTGCCGTCGGTCGCGACGAGGACCGCGCCGTTAGCGGACAGCACGTTGTCGGCGTATTTCGACTTGTTGTACGAGTAGCTGGCGAACAGCGAGAGCGGCGTGAAGATGCGGTAGTTGACTGCGACTTCGGCGCCGTAGGTGTGGACGCTGCCGACGTTGTTGAGCGTCGCAGGGTTGCCGATGATCCCGGCGCCGTTGGAAAAGCCTAGCAGGCGGTTCGAGAAGTCGATGTAATAGCCGACCGCCGAGGCCTGGAACGGACCGGACCGATAGCGCAGGCCGCCTTCCGCCGTCTTGGAGCGCTCGGGCTTGAGCTGGCCACGGATCGCGTCGAACCCGGCCTGGGTCGTCGAGAACGGGCCGGCGGTCGCCGAAGAGACGTAGGCGCGGACGTTTTCCTTATAGTCCGCGAAGACCTCGGCGCCCGGCGTCAGCTTGAACAGGATGCCGGCTTGCGGCTGGAACCAGTCCTTCGCGCTGATCTTGCCGACCGCGAGCGGCGAGGTGGTCGCCGGCAGCATGATCGCGCGGTTGGTGACGTAGAAGCCCTTCCAGCCGGCGTTCAGCACCAGGCGATCGTCGGCGAGGCGGATCGTGTCGCCGACATGATACTGGATGGTGTCGGTGGTGTATTTGCCGTCCCACTGCGTGGCATAGGGGTTGCTCTGGAATTCGAGCGTATCGCGGTTCGGCGTTGGGCTGTCGGTCATCCCGTAGAACCGGCGCGCCTGCGTGAAAGTGTTGGTCTCGTACCAGCCGCCCAGCTCGAGCGTGTTCGCGCCGTGAACATAGGCGAGATTGCTCAACGCACCGCCGCGCTTCATCGCGTATTCGGTGGTGCGGAAGCCGAGCGGGCTGGGTGCGGTGATCGGCGTGCCGTCGGCGTTGGCGGCACCCGCCGGGGTCGGCGAATAGGGCGTGATCCACGACCCCTGGCCCTTGTTGTCGTGATAATAGCCGGTCGTGGTGAGCGTGAGTTCGGGCGTCAGATTGGCATCGAACGTGACGCCGCCAAGATAGTCGCGGCGCAGACCGCCGGCGTCGTAATAGGCATCGTCGACCGTGCCGAAACCGGTCGGGAAGGTCGTGCCGGCGCCGGCCCAGGGCTGGGTCTTTCCGGCTGCGACTGCGGCCTGATTCTGCGCGACCTTGGCGATCTGCAGCGCGAGCGGGTAATCGCCGGCGATGTTGTCGTTGCCGAGCCCGCGGCGGCGGATGATGTCGAGGCTGAGATCCTGGTAATCCTGCTCGCGGCGATCCGAGAAGTTGAGGAACGCCGTCAGCGAGCCGAGGCTGCCTAGATCCTTGACGATCTTGCCGTTTGCCTGGTGCTGGCGCTGGACGCCGTCGCCCTTCCACTTGTCGGTGGTGAGGTAGCCGTAGCTCAGATAGCCTTTGAACCCGCCGCCGAGATCGCCGCTGTCGATGCGGGCGAACGCGCGGTAGGTGTTGTCCGACCCATAGGTGCCGCCGCCGGTGACGTTCATCACGTCGCGCGGCTTGTCGCTGAAGAACTCGATCGTGCCGCCGAGATTGCTGGTCGAGGCTGTGCCGAGCGCGCCGGCGCCCTGCGCGACATCGGTGCGCGCGACGTTCTCCGAGATGATCGCGCGGCTGATGTGCAGGCCGTTGACGTTGCCGTAGCTCATGTCGCCGAGCGGCACGCCGTCGAGCGTGAAGCCGAGCTGGTTCTGGTTGAACCCGCGCAGCGAGATCCGCACCGCCCATTCATAGGCCCCGAACGGGTCGGCGGCCTGGAAATTGACACCGGGCAGCTTCTCGATCGCCTTCAACGGGCTCGATCCCGGCGTTAGGCGAGCGATATCGGCGGCGTTGACGCTCTGGACCTGGCGGCTCTGGCCGAAGCCGAGCACGACGATGTCACCGCCGGCGCCTTCCGCTTCAGCGGGTGCTGCCGTGGCGGGCGTGTCGGTAACGGTCTGTGCCGACAGTGGTGCGGCGAACGCACAGGCTGCGAGGACACAGGGGGCGGCGCCTGCGAGCAGGCCGGAAAGACGGTTCATGGTGGTTCCCCGAGCCGCTGTACTGCGGCTTCTGGTTCGCCATTGCCGCGGGAAGTTACGGCGCCGCGACGGTTCGATGACGCTTGTGTGTCTGTCGAATTTTTAATGCGGCTGGGAGGGATGCACGGTTGCTGGTTTGCGAGATCAACGCGCGTCGAACAGGAAGCTTGTCACTGATCTTGGCGCCGCCGCTACACTGCCGCCGCGGAAGGCGCCGATACTGACCGCCTGATGAGTTGCATCCGTGACGACGACGTCGCGCAGCGTCGCGTTCGGAAGCGCGATGGTCAAGCGCCGCGTGATCGGTCCGCCATTCACGTGCACGAGCACGATCCGGCGGCCATCGGGCGACAGCGCGCCGACCGTGTCCGCATCGTCGACCGGGAACAGCCGATAGCCGGGCCGGAGATAGCGGCTGAACTGCGCCATCACCCAGTATTTGGGCGAGATCCGGATCGGATGCGGCGCGGATGGCGCTGCCGACAGGTCCATCTTGACCAAGCCCCAGTTCGACCCGGGCTTGCCGTCCTTCGCGCTCAGATTTTCGACCGCCTGCCAGAATACCCAGGCCGCGGGCTCCAGTCGCTTCAGATCGCCGACGACATGCTCCGCAAACGCGAGGCCCGAGGCCATGTCCGAGAACGACTCGGGGTCCTTGTCGAGCGGCGTGTCGTTCTCGCTCATCCACAACCGGATATTCGACGCGCGGGCGATATCGCGGACAGCGGTCTGGTGGACGGTGCCGTAGCTGTGGACGTTGAGCTGGCCGATCCGCGCGCGGGTCGCGGCTGGATATCCGGTCCAATCGGTCACGAAGATGTGCGAATTCGTCTCGTCCGGCGCGGCGATCGTGGTGGCGAGGCCGGCCGCCTTCAGCGCATCGTCCGACGCGTCGATCATCGCCGCCTGTCGTGCGGGCGACCAGTGCGCGCCCTCTTGCGTGTTCGCCGCGAACCAATAATCGGTATTGGGCTCGTTGACCGGCGACAGCGTGCGGAAGCGGATGCGATGGCGAAGCTCGAGCTCGCCGACAACGCGCGCGAGATACTGGGCGAACGGACGCTCCTGACCGGCCCGAAGATTGCCGTCGGTGCCTTTGACAGCGCCGGAGACTTTGCCGCTGACTGTCATGAACCAGGGTGGTGAGTTGGAGAACGCCTCGAAGATCGGCGACGGCACCCGGCGGCGGATCGCGTCGATCCACCAGCGCTGGTTGGCATCCGCGGACCAGTTCCACATCGCCGGATCGTCGGGCCGCCACCAGTCTTGGCCGACGGCGGTCGCTGGTTTGCGCCAGAATCCCGGCACGGCCGCGCCGGTGCGGAGATACGGCGCGGTTCCGGCCGCGTTGCCGCCGCCGATATTGTAGCGTGCTATCGTCCAGCCCAGACCGTCCTTGCCGTAGAACAGGTCCGCCAACCGCTCGCGCGTCGCATCGGGATAACCGCCGGTGACGTTGGCGAACCAGGCGAGCGCGGTACCCCAGCCTTCGAACACGGTGCCGGGCCGATCGACCGCCGGCCGGATAGTGAGCGCGATGCTCGGCGTGGTCGATGGCGCTGGCGAGACGGACTGCGCGGCCAGCGGTGTCGCGACGAGCGCGGCGCTCGCGATCAGGTGGCGGATCATGCCGCCGTCAGCCGGTAGAGCCCGGCGCTATGCACAGGCAGCCGCCGCGTCACGCGGGTTCGCGCAACGCCCGTATCGGTGCGCGTCCAGAGATCGCGAACCTTGGCGGGACCGGCGATCCCGAGCATCGACAGATCGATCGACACATCGCGGGCCTCCTTGCCGGTGTTGAACAGCGCGAGATACGTGTCGGTGCCGCCTGACGGTCGAGCCGACCATATTCGCGTATCGTCAGCGACGAAATGCGGCTGGTTGTCGCGGCTCGCCTGGTTGACAGCGATCACTTCCGGATTGGTCAGCAACGCCAGCGTCGGCGCGTCGAGATGACGCAGGTCGCCGCCCATGATCAGCGGCGATCGTGCGATCGACCACAGCGTCATCAACGTCCGCTGTTCGTTGGGCGTGAACTTGGTATCGCGTTCGCCGAGCGACAGGCGACCAAGCGGCAGCATGTCCGCATCCGGCCAGCCGCCGATCCGCCGGTGTGCGTTCCAGTTTTCGAGCCGGGTGAACTGCGCCTCCAGCATCGGCCAGCTGTCCCAGAAATCGTCGGAGATCCGCCACATCTGCGCATGTCGCGCGACATGATCGGCGCGCGGCACGGGCGTTTCGCCAGGCGAAAGGCTCAGCACAATCGGACGGCCGGTCTTGCGGATAGCGGCGGCGGCGGCTTCGATCTCGGGCGCGTGCGCATCATAGGGGCGGCTCATGTCGTCCATCTTGACGAAATCGACGCCCCAGGAGGCGAGCAACGTGAACACGCTGTCGTAATAGGCCTGCGCGCCGGGCTTGGTCATGTCGACGCCGTACATGTCGGGGTTCCACGGGCAGATGCTCGATGTATCGGCGATAGCGCGTGCGGTGGTCTTGGTGCCGAGCACTGGCAGGTCGCGTTCGACCGCGAGGCGGGGAATGCCGCGCATCAGATGCACTCCGAACCGCAATCCGAGCGCATGGACCTGGTCGGCGAGCGCGCGAAACCCGTCACCGCGGGCGCTCGACGGGAACCGGTTGGGCGCGGGGATCAGCCGGCCATAGGCATCGAGGCTGGGTTTGGGGGCGGCGTTGTACGTGTAGCTTTTCGCGTCGGGTTCGTACCACTGGATGTCGACGGTGAAGATGTCGTAGCCGGACGGGAGCAAGGCGCGCGCCATGATCCGCGCGGTCTCGATCGCCTGTGCTTCGGTGATCGTGGTCGCGAAGCTGTTCCAGCTGTTCCACCCCATCGGCGGCGTCGGCGCGAGTGTCGCTCCCGCGGTCTTTTCGCCCGGTGTCCTCGCGCTCGTCGGCTTGGCTGCGTTCGACGCGGGAGCGAGCGATGCCAGCCCAAGCCCAGCGCTGCCGGACAGGATCGCGCGGCGGGTTATCGTCATACTCTCATCTCCAGATCGCCGGTCGCGTTCTATCGTCGCGATACCGTTTGTGACTTGTCAGACTAGTTTGGTTCGTTCCGACACGTCAATCCAGCTGTCCGAACAAAGCAGATGAGCATCGGCTCGCGCGCCACGCGCCGCGTCAGCTGCGAAACTTCAGACGATTCGCGCCAGCTTCAGCCGCGCAACGACAGCTCGGTGTCCGCCTGCGCCTGGGCGATCAGCGCCATCGTCGCGGCCCGCGCGCCAGCCGGATCGCTTTCCGCAATCGCGTCGAACAGCGCGCGGTGCTGCGGCATCGAATCGCTCGGCTTGCGGGTCTGGCGATGCTTGAAGATCGTCGTCCACCGCACCGCCGCGCCGATACTTCCCGCGAGACTGACCAGCAGTTCGTTCTGCGTCGCCTCGAGGATCACATGGTGAAACGCCTGGTCCGCGGCCTGGCCGATCGGGCTGGCGAGGCCGTGTTCCTGCATCTGCTCGAGCGCATGCCCCATCCGCGACACATGGCGCGGGGTGCGCAACGCGGCGGCAAACTCGGCGGCTGCCGGCTCGACGATAAGCCTTAGCTGGAACAGGCTATGGACGAATCCCACCGCGGGTTCGCCTTCGAACATCCAGGCGAGGACGTCGGGATCGAGCAGATTCCACGACGCCCGTTCGCGAATCCGCGTGCCGGCCTTTGGCTTGCTTTCGAGCAGACCCTTCGCGCTGAGCATCCGCAAGGCTTCGCGGACCAGGCTGCGCGAGACGCCGCGCTGGACGGCGATTTCATGCTCGCCGGGCAAAACCGAGCCCACCGGATGCACGCCCGTGACGATCGCGATGCCCAGTTCGCGCGCCAACTGTGTGTGCGAGGGTCGCCCTCGTGGTGCGTCAACCATGTCCATCCCCCGTCCTGTTCTATCCGCGTTACGCTCTGGCGCGTCCTTCGTCACGGTAGCTCTACACCGCGTAACGGGTCGCTAATCTGCCTACACATTGCACAAAAAATAGCACTTGTCCTACAATACGAAGATGGTAATAAGTCCGACAACTGATCGGCAAGCCAGAGTCCTCGACCCTCGATATGCCGGCGATACTTTGATGGGGAGGATCTTGTAGATGGTTCCGTTTCGTACTCGCATGTTGATCGGCGGATCGCTCGTGGCGATCGCCGCGTTCGCGATCCCGGCTGTTGCCCAGACTGCACCGACGACGGCCGCACCGACGCCTGGGCCGACACCCGTTCCGGCGCAGGTGCCGTCCGGTCCGTTGCGTGGGACGCTGAATGCGGATCAAGCTGCGGCGCAGGGTGTCTCGAACGACGACATCGTCGTGACCGGCGTTCGCGAGAGCCTTCGGTCCGCACAAGCGATCAAGCGCAAGTCCGACCAGATCGTCGACTCGGTCAACGCGCAAGATATCGGCAAGCTTCCCGATGCGAACACGGTCGAGGCGTTGCAGCGGATCACCGGCGTCCAGATCCAGCGCCGCTACGGCGAAGGCGCGACCGATTTCGATCACCGCACGCAGCCGGCGATCACCGTGCGCGGCCTGACGCAGGTCAGCAACTTCATCGATGGCCGCGCGGCGATCTCCGCCTCGGGTGGCCGCACGCTCGATCTCGAAGCGGTGCCGCCGGAATTGCTGTCGGGTATCGACGTGTTCAAGAACCCGCCTTCTTCGACCATCGAGGGTGACGTCGCCGGTGTCGTCAACATCCGCACGCGTCTGCCATTCGACTCGCCGGGGCAGTTGGTCAGCGCCACGCTGAAGGGCAATTACTACGACCGCGCCGACAAGTTCGGCGGGTCGGGGTCGGCGCTGTACAGCAACCGGTTCCAGACCGGGATCGGCGAGATGGGCATCCTGCTCAACGGCAGTTACGCGAAGAGCTCCTATCGCCAGGACGCGTTGCTGATCGGCCAGTTCGGTCCGATTCCGCAGGGGGTCAACATCCCCGGCGCACCCGCCAACGCGCAGGTTCCGTTCGGCGAGCAGATCTACGACGATGGCGGCAACCGCAATCGCCTGGGTATCGCCGGCGCCTTCCAGTGGCAGGCCGCGCCCAACTTCCTGTTGACGGCGCAGGGGCTCTATTCGCGGTACAAATTCTACCGTCAGGGCAAATATTATTACTACAACAACAACGGCAATACGGCGACGACGCCGACCGACGGCGCGGCGTTCACGTTCGACTCGGCTGGCTATGCGACGTCCGGATCGCTGTCCAACCAGGTGTTCGAATCGGCGCGGTACGATCAGGATCTGACGAACACGACGGGTAACTACACGTTGAACGCGAAATGGGACGTCACCGACCGGCTGCACATGAAGTTCGATGCGCAGTATCTCAAGTCGTCGTACGATGCCGATCGCAACGGCTTCGTCGTCTCGCTGTACGACCAGACCGGTCAGACCCCGTATTCGGCCAAGAACCAGAGCATCGTCGATTTCGATCTGCGCGGGTCTCGTCCGGTGTGGAACGTGCGGAACCCCGGATTGCTGTCGGATCCAAATAACTACGCCTTCACCTACATCGCGGATTCGATCACGCGGAACGATGCCGACCAGCTCGCGCTGCAATATGACCTCGAATATGACGTAGAGGGCAGCGTGCTGCAGAAGCTGCGCGTTGGTGCGCGGTACGCCGACAGCACCGTCGATCTGCGCGGCACGTGGAATGCCTATTGCCTGCTGCCGAGCGGGCCCAATCCGAGCTGCTCGTCAGCCGCGGGCATCCCATTCGTGCCAGTTTCCGCGCATCCCGAACTGACGATGAGCGGGCCTTCGAACAACTTCTTCGACGGCAAGACTCTGCCTGGGGGGATCGTCTATCCGAGCTTCGCGGCCGGGAGCGACCTGTTTGACAGCATCACCAAGACCGAAGCACTGTTCGGCGGTACGTCGAAGACCGCGTTCACGCCGGGCGACCTCAATCACCAGACCGAGCGCAGCGTCGCCGGTTACGTGATGGCGGATTACGAGACCGCGATCGCCGGGCTCAAGATCGACGGTACCGCGGGCGTGCGCGTGGTGCAGACCAAGACCGGATCGCAGGGGACGGTCTTCAACAGCGACGGGACGCTCGCGCCGCTCGAAGTGAACCGCCAATACACCAAGGCGTTGCCGAGCTTCAATTTGCGCGCGCATCTGACTGAAAAGCTGCAGGCGCGTTTCGCCTTCAGCAAATCGTTCGCGCGGCCGAATTTCGACCAGTTGTCGACCAACGTCACGCTCAACGCGGCGACGGTGGTGAGCCCGATCACGGGTCGACCCAGCGGTGGCTCGGGCAATCCGTATCTAAAGCCGATCACCTCGACCAATTTCGACGGAACGCTCGAATGGTATTTCGCGCCGACCGGCTCGTTCACGTTCGGGGCGTTCTACAAGAAGGTCGACGGGTTCCTGGCGGGCGGTACGGTCGTGCAGACGTTCAACGGCACCGCCTACGACATCGGCACGACGGTCAATACCGGCAAGGGCAACATCAAGGGCTTCGAGACCGCCTATCAGCAGTTCTTCGATTTCCTGCCGGGTGCGTTGAAGGGGCTCGGGATCCAGGCCAACTACACGTTCGTCGACAGCAGCGTCTCGAACCCGTTCGCGACCACCGGCTCGGCGATCCCGACGCAGGTGCCGCTCGAGAAACTGTCGAAGCACAGCTATAATCTGGTCGGATTGTACGAGCGGGGTCCGATCACCGCGCGTCTGGCGTGGAGCTGGCGCGGCAAGTATCTCGACACGACATCGGGCAGCGGTGCGAACGGCATACCGCAGTTCCAGAAGCCCTATGCTTCGCTCGACAGCTCGATCAGCTACAACATCAACGAACATTTCGCCTTCTCGGTGGATGCAGTGAACCTGACCAATCGGATGAACGTGACGTACATCGGCACGACCAGCCAGCCGCTGCAATACACGCTTAACGATCGCCGCTTCGGCTTCTCGTTGCGCGCCACCTACTGACCTTCCCGTCCCCCCTCTGCCGGCGTGGCGTTCCCCTGCCACGCCGGTATTTTTTCGGATATGAATTCGGTCATGACGATCCAGCAACGGACCGCGGACCACAACGTGTCGGTCCAGTATATCGGTAGCGAGCGCGAACCCGTGGTCGTCGTCGATCGCGCCTTCGGAAGCGTCGATGCCTTGGTCGACTATGCCGCGACACGCTCCAAATTCGCGGGCGCGGCGTCGGTCGGGATCGGCTATCCGGGGCTGCTCGGGCCAGCGCCCGCCGACTATATCGACCGGATGGTCCGCCTCGTCCTGCCGTTGATCGGCGAGTATTTCGGGATGGGCGCGGTAATGCCGGTGCGGGCGCGCGGCAATTTCTCGCTCGTGACGACCGATCCGGCCGCGCTGACGCCGGATCAGCGCGTGCCGCACGTCGACGCGGTCGACCGGCTTCAGTTCGCGACGGTGCATTACCTGTGCAGCGAACGGCACGGCGGTACGGGCTTCTTTCGGCACCGTGTCACCGGGTTCGAAACCGTCGATGCGGCGCGGGCGGCGGGCTATCAGGCCGCGCTCGACCGCGAGATGGCCGACCCGGCAAACCTCCCGACCGGCTATTCAGGCGCAATCGACGATCCGTTGTTCGCGCGGATTCACGAGGTTGCGGCCAAGCCCGACCGACTGATCCTGTACCGGGCCGCGCTGCTGCATTCGGGGCTGATCAACACCGTCGATGCCACCGCCGCAGATCCCCGCCACGGGCGCCTCACCGGCAATCTCTTTCTCACGGGCCGGACCGCGGCATGAGCGACCGGGCGCTGCGCAGCATCGCGATTATCGGGGGCGGTACCGCGGGGTGGATGGCGGCGGCAGCGGTGGCGCGGGTGCTTGGCACGCACAATGTCGCGGTCACGCTGGTCGAATCCGAGGAGATCGGCACGGTCGGGGTCGGCGAGGCGACGATCCCGCCGATCCAAGCGTTCAACGCGTTGCTCGGGATCGACGAGGATGCCTTCGTCAAGGCGACGATGGGCAGCTTCAAGCTCGGGATCGAGTTCGTCGACTGGCTGCGGCCGGGCACGCGCTATTTCCATCCGTTCGGCGTCTACGGCACCGATATCGGCGCGGTCCCGTTCGAAGGATTGTGGCACCGGCTTCGCGGCCAAGGCCTGGCCGATCCGCTGGAGGCGTACTCGATCTGCGCACAGGCGGCGAAGGACGGGCGGTTCATGCGTCCGCTGACCGATGGCGGGAACACGCCGCTGCACCGGATCGGCTATGCATTCCACTTCGATGCGTCGTTGTATGCGCGGTTTCTCCGCACGCATGCCGAAGCGGCCGGTGTCGTGCGACGCGAAGGGCGCGTCGTCGACGTCGCGCTCAGGGCAGCCAACGGGTTCATCGAGGCCGTCACGCTGGCATCGGGCGCGCGGATCGAGGCGGACCTGTTCGTCGACTGCTCGGGGTTCCGATCGCTGCTGTTGGGCGAAACGCTCGGCACCGGCTTCGAAGACTGGTCGCACTGGCTGCCCAACGATCGCGCGATTGCGGTGCCGACCGTGTCGAACGGGCCGCCGACGCCGTTTACCCGGTCGACCGCACGCGCCGCGGGCTGGCAGTGGCGGATCCCGCTGCAACACCGCACCGGCAATGGCTATGTGTTCTCCAGCGATCATCTGTCGGAAGACGAGGCGACCGCGACCTTGCTCGCCAACCTCGATGGCGAACCGCTTGCGGATCCCCGGACGCTGCGGTTTCGCACCGGTCGCCGCGATGCGTTCTGGGTCAGGAACTGCGTCGGGCTTGGCCTGTCGAGCGGGTTCCTCGAGCCGCTCGAATCGACCAGCATCCATCTGATCCAGGCGGGGATCGCGCGGTTGCTGGAAATGCTGCCGAACCGCGATTTCGAGGCGGCCGACATCCGCCGCTACAACCGGCTGATGACCGCGGAATATGACAGCATCCGCGACTTCATCATCCTTCATTTCCACGCGACCGAGCGTGCCGACACGCCCTATTGGGATCACGTCCGGACGATGGCGGTCCCCGAGACGCTTGCCGAGCGCATCCGGATCTATCAGGCGACCGGACGCGTGTTCCGCGAGTCCGACGACCTGTTCAGCAAGACGAGCTGGCTGGCGGTGATGGACGGGCAGGGGCTTCGCGCCGAGGGGTTCGATCCGCTCGCGGCAAGCCTGTCGGTCGACGACGCGCAGGCCCGGCTGGCACGGATCGCCGCGGTGACCGCGGCGGCAGCGGCGCGGATGCCGCCGCACGCAGAATTTATCGCGCGTCACTGCGCCGGCGCGATTGCGTCGCGGACGTAAAGCGATAATGTCCGACAAATAAGGTGCGAATGCATCATACAGGAGGAACGGGTGAAGGTTTCGAGCATAGTGATCGGCGCGAGCATGCTGGCGTTGACCGCCGGTGTCGCCGCGCAGGACGCGCCGCGGGTCCAGCCGGTGCAGATCGATCCGGCGCGCCCCGACTGGGAGAATCCCGCCGTCTTCGCGCGCAACAAGATGCCCGCGTCTGCCACCAGCTTTCCGTTCGAGACGCGTGCGGCGGCGATGGCGGGCGATCCCGCCAAATCCGCGCGGTTCCTGGGCCTCGACGGACTGTGGAAGTTCGCACTATCGCCATCGTCGGATGCGGTGCCTGCCGGGTTCGAACAACCGACCTACGACGTGTCGCGCTGGGTCGATATCAAGGTACCGGCGGACTGGCAGGCCGAGGGCCATGATCAGGCGCGGTATTTCAATATCACCTATCCGTTTCCGGCCAACCGCCCGCTGATCCCGCACGCGACCAATCCGGTTGGGTCGTACCGTCGCGACGTGACGCTGCCCGCGGGCTGGACGGGGCAGGACGTGATCCTTCACATCGGCGCGGCGGGCTCCGCGTACGACGTGTGGGTGAACGGCAAGAAGGTCGGCTATTCCGAGGATTCGAAGCTGCCGAGCGAGTTCGACGTCACGAAATTCATGACGGCGGGGCGCAACGTCGTCGCGATCCAGATCCATCGCTGGTCCGACGGGTCCTATCTGGAGGATCAGGATTTCTGGCGCGTGTCGGGGATCGAGCGCGAAGTCTATCTGATGGCGGCGCCCAAGGCGCGTATCCGCGACCTGTTCGTCCATGCCGGGCTCGATGCGGCGTACCGCGACGGTGTGCTGTCGACCGAGGTCGCGGTCACGCCCGCGACGACCGCACTGACCGCGCGCATGACGCTGATGGACGACAACCGCACGCTGCTGACGAAGGCCGTGCGGGTCGCGCCGGGGACGGCGGAACGGACCGTGACGCTTGGTGGGACGATACCGGGCGTAAAGCCGTGGTCGGCGGAGACGCCCAATCTCTATACGCTGCTGGTCGAACTGGTTGGGGCTGACGGCAAGGTCATTCAGGCGACGCCGCAGCGGATCGGTTTCCGCACGGTCGAGATGAAGAACGGGTTGGTCAGCGTCAACGGCAAGCCGATCATCATCCGCGGCGTCAACCGTCACGAGCACGATCCCGAGACGTTCCACGTCATCTCCGAAGCGTCGATGCGCCGCGATATCGAACTGATGAAGCGCAACAACATCAACGCGGTGCGGACGTCGCATTATCCGAACGATCCGCGCTGGTACGCGCTGGCGGACGAATACGGCCTGTACGTGATGGACGAGGCCAATATCGAGAGCCACGCGTACATGGATTACGCGAACAAGCATCCCGAACAGCGCGCCGCGATGCAGGTCGGGTTCGACCCCGCCTGGAAGGACGCGCATGTCAGCCGCGTCGCCAACATGGTCGAGCGCGACAAGAACCATCCCTCGATCATCTTCTGGTCGATGGGGAACGAGGCCGGGATCGGGCCCAACTTCGCCGCCGCCGCGACCGCCGCGAAGACGCGCGATCCGGGCCGGCTGATCAGCTATCTCGGTTGGGGCACGTGGGACGGGGTCAGCGACCACCGCCCCAACTGGTACGCCGACATCTATGCGCCGATGTACGACAGCGCGGAGAAGATGGCCGACTACGCGACCAACTGGAACTTCAAACAGCCGATGATCCAGTGCGAATACGGGCACATGATGGGCAATTCGGGCGGCGATCTCGCCGAATATTGGGACACGATCTACGCGCATCCCGACAAGTTGCAGGGCGGGTTCGTCTGGGACTGGGTCGACCAGTCGATGTACCGCCATACCAAGGACGGTCGCCGCTATTGGGGCGACGGCAGCGAATATGGCCCGAACCCCGGCGGCGAGATCGAGTTCGGCGACGGCCTGCTCCAGTCCGATCGCACGCCCAATCCGGCGCTCTACGAGGTCAACAAGGTATACGCGCCGATCCGGTTCGAGGCGTTCGAGCCTGCAACCGGAACGGTGACGGTGCGTAACCGCCATGACTTCCGCGACCTTTCGGGCTTTGCGTTCGACTGGCAGGTCGAGGAAGACGGCGTGCCGATCGCGCACGGTGCGCTGCCGCCGATGACCACCGCCGCGCATGCGACGCAGGCGGTGGCGCTGCCGCTCGGGACGATCGTGCGCAAGCCGGGCTCGGAATATTTCGTGACCGTGCGCGCGAAGGCGAAGGCGGATGCGGTCCCGCTCGTGCCGGCCGGGCATGTGGTGAGTTGGGAGCAGTTCCCGATGGGCGGTGCGGCCGCGATTGCCGCTGCACCGGCCGCAGGCTCCGACGTTGGCGTGAAGGACGCAGGCGGCGCGATCACGCTGTCGGCCGGGGGCGCCACGCTCGCGATCGACCGCAAGACCGGACTCGTCCGCAGCTACGCGCGCGGCGGCGTTCTGCTCGCGAGCGGTGGCGCACCGCATTTCTGGCGCTCGGTGACCGACAACGATATCGGCATCGGTACCGACAAGCAGTTGGCGGTCTGGAAAAGCATGAGCGAGACGCGGACGGTGCGCAGCGTCACCCGCGGCAAGGCTGCGGATGGTGCCGCGACGGTGCGGATCGAGTATGGCCTGGGCGACGGCGCGGCCGGGTTCGTGACGACCTATGCGATGGCGCGCGATGGCAGCGTGTCGGTCGAGGGTCAGCTGACCCCGCTCAAGACCGACCTGCCGCCGCCGTTTCGAGTCGGGCTGGCGTTCGCGATGCCGACCGACATCAAGACCGTCGAATGGTATGGGCGGGGCCCGCACGAGAGCTATGTCGATCGCAAGACCTCGGCGCCGATCGGGCTGTGGCGCGGCGCGATCGCGGCGCAGAACCACGACTATATCCGCCCGCAGGAGACCGGCAACAAGGTCGACGTCCGCTGGATGGAGTTGAGCGGTGCCGGGCGCGGGCTTCGCGTCAGCGGCGAGACGCCGTTGATGATCAACGCGCTCGCCTTCCCCTATGCCGATCTCGATCGTCACGTACCGGGGACGTGGAAGAGCACTAACGTCGTCCCACACGGGCAGGTGACATTGCTGATCGATGGCGCGCAATGGGGTGTCGGCGGCGATACGCAGTGGAGCGAGGTCGGCAAGCCGCTGCCCAAATACCGCGTGCCGCTGGCGCCGACGCGCGTCGCCTTCCGCCTTGCGCCGTTTGCCGGCGAAGGCACGACGCCCGCCAAGGCGCGCCCCGCCACCGCGACTTCTGAGGAATAGGTGAGGACCAGGATGGAGCCGACCCGGCGCAGTCTGATCGTTGGCGGGGCGGCCACGCTGGCAGTCGCCTCCGTTCCCGCCGTCGCGCGATCCCCCGCGCACGCGTTCACGCCAGGCGCGCTGTGGCCCGACAACCGCGGCGGCCACATCAACGCGCATGGCGGCGGGCTGCTGCGGCAGGGCGATCGCTGGTACTGGTTCGGCGAGCACAAGACGGCGGGCGAGGGCGGCAACGTCGCGCAGGTCGGCGTCCACGTCTACAGTTCGGCAAACCTCTACGACTGGCGCGACGAGGGTATCGCACTCGCCGTCTCGGACGATCCGAAGAGCGATATCGTCCGCGGCTGCGTGATCGAGCGGCCCAAGGTCTTGCGCGATCCGGCATCGGGCAGGTTCGTGATGTGGTTCCACCTCGAACTGAAGGGGCAAGGCTATGCCGCGGCCCGCGCCGGCGTTGCGGTCGCCGACCGGGTGACCGGGCCGTACCACTTCCTGCGCTCCGGCCGCGTCGATCCGGGGCAATGGCCAGTCAACGTGACCGACGCGGACAAGGCGGACACCGACAGCCATCTCGTCCGCGATCGGCCGGGCGGGCAGATGGCGCGTGACATGACGCTGTTCGTCGACGCGAAGGGCACCGCGTGGCACGTCTATGCGTCCGAGGAAAACCGCACTTTGCAGGCCGCGCGACTGCGGCCCGACCTGACCGCGCATGACGGACGCTATTGGCGGCTGCTGCCCGGCGGCGCGAACGAGGCACCGGCGATTTTCCGGGCGCGCGGGCGCTATTACATGATCACCTCCGGGCTGACCGGCTGGGCACCCAACCCGGCGCGGTCGTTCGTCGCCGACCGGATCGAAGGACCGTGGACCTCGCTCGGCAACCCGGTGCGCGGCACGCCCGAGCAGGTCGCGACGACATTCGGCGGGCAAAGTACCTTCGTCCTGCCGCTCCCTGGCAGGAGCGGGCGTGAGCGGTTCGTGTTCATGGCGGATATCTGGCGTCCGAAGAACGCGATCGATGGCCGCTATGTCTGGCTGCCGATCGAATGGGAGGGCGACCGGCCGATCCTGCGCTGGCGCGATCGCTGGACACTGGAGGACTTATGATCCGCATCGCTCTGCTCGCCGCCGCCGCGCTGCTCGTCGCCGCCGATGCACCGCCGCCGCGCTGGGACACGGCCGGCGACCGCAATCCCTTGCTGCCGGGCTATTTCGCGGACCCCTCGATCGTCCACGACAACGGCCGCTGGTACATCTTCGCGACGATCGACCCGTGGGGCGACGATCGGCTCGCGCTCTGGACCTCGACCAATGGTCGCGACTGGAGCTTCTCGACCCCCGCCTGGCCGACCAAGACTGCCGCGACGAGCCCGAGTTCGGGGGACTCCAAGGTGTGGGCGCCGTCGGTGGTGAAGACGCGCGACGGGCGGTGGTTCATGTACGTTTCGGTCGGCAGCGAGGTCTGGGTCGGTACCGCGCCGTCGCCCGCCGGGCCGTGGCGCGACGCACATGGCGGCAAGCCGCTCATCGCCAAGGCGTTCGACCCCCGCTACCACATGATCGATGCCGAAGCGTTCATCGACGACGATGGGCAGGCCTATCTCTATTGGGGCTCGGGGTGGAACTGGACCAACGGGCATTGCTTCGTCGTCAAGCTCAAGCCCGACATGGTGACGTTCGACGGCATGCCGAGGGACGTGACGCCGCCGCATTATTTCGAGGCGCCGTTCATGGTCCGCGCGGGGAAGCAGTATGCGCTGACCTATAGCGACGGGAAGACGACGGAGGACACGTACAAGGTGCGGTACGCGATCGGCGATACGCCGTTCGGGCCGTTCCGCGAGGCCGCCAACAGCCCGATCCTGGCGACCGATCGCGCGCGCGACGTGATCAGTCCGGGGCATCACGCGATCTTCCGGTCGGGCGGGCAGGCGTACATCCTGTATCACCGCCAGGGCCTGCCGTTCCCGCCACCCGGCGACGCGGTGCTGCGCCAGATCGCGGTCGACCCGCTGGCGATCCGCGATGACGGGACGATCGCGACCGTCGTGCCGAGCCACGGCGGGATCGTCGAGGGGTTCGCCGCGCACCGCGATGCGGGGCTGCACTGGACCGCGCGCGGCGAGGGGGCCGATGCGCTGCACGGTCCGGCGCGCGCGGCCGACGACAATTACGCGACGCTGTGGCGGCCGAAGCCGAGGACTCCTGCGACGCTGGTCGCCGATCTCGGCACCGCGCGACCAGTCCGCGAGAGCCTGGTGCGGATGGAATATCCGATCCGTCGCTATGCGCTGTCGATCGACGCCTCCGCCGATGGACGGACCTGGCGCCGCGTTGCGCAGACGACGGCTAGCGGATCCCCGATCGTGCTGCGCCACGCCGCGCCGACACGCTATCTGCGATTGACCGTACCCGCAGACGCGGGCGTCTGGGAGTGGACGATACGATGACCCGGTACCGGATATTGGCGCTGTGCCTCGCGCTCGCTTTGCCTGCGCTCGCCGCGAGTGCACCTGTCGCCAGACCACAGCCGGCGACGCTGCGGATGCCCGACATGCCGCTCCACGATCCGTGGATCGTCGCGGACCGGGCGACGCGGACGTATCACCTGTATACCCGCAACGAACCGGCAATGTCGGGCGACGCGCGGATTGGGATCATGGCCTATACCAGCCGCAACCTGCGCGACTGGGCACGCCCGCGGATCGTCGCGGTGATCCCGCCCGGCGGCTGGGCGAACGACGGCGCGTGGGCGCCCGAGGTACATCGCTGGCGCGGGCGCTGGTATCTGTTCGCGACCTACCACAATGAATCCGCCGCGCTGAAGGTGCAGGGCGTGCGCAAGCTGCATCGCCGCGGAACGACGCTGGCGGTAGCGGACCGGCTCGACGGCCCATTCCTGCCGGTCCGTGATGGCGCGCCGATCGTCGACCGCGAGACGATGACGCTCGACGGCACGCTGTACGTCGATCCGGCGAAACGCCCGTGGCTGGTCTACGCGCATGAGTGGGTCCAGACCGGCGACGGCACGATCGAAGCGATCCCGCTCGACGACCGGCTCGCGGCGAAGGGGCCGGCGCGCGTCCTGTTCCGGGCATCCGCGGCGCCTTGGGCGGACGGCAAGCCGCAGCCCGAGGGCGACGTGATCCGCGTCACCGATGGCCCCGAACTGTTCCGTACGCGCACCGGGCGCCTGTTGATGCTGTGGTCGAGCTACGACCGCACCGGCTATGTCCAGGGGCTCGCCCGGTCGCGGAGCGGGACGCTGGCGGGGCCGTGGCAGCAACTTCAGCCGCTGGTCCGGCGCGACAGCGGCCACGGGATGCTGTTCCGCCGGTTCGACGGGACGCTGATGATGGTGCTGCACCGCCCGTTCAAGAACGCGCGCGGCAAGCTGTACGTCATGCGCGATACCGGCCACAGCATCGCCGTCGTGCGCGAAGCGACCGAGCTGGACGGCGAGACCAACCCGACGCCGCGCTGACCGGCGCCGCCGCTGCGCTTACCGCAGCGTCTGCACCGTCACCATCAACGTCCGGCCTTCCGGTGGCAGGGCCAGGCCGAACGCGGTCTCGTCGCCGTTCAACAGCCGGTCGCGCACGAACCGCCCGCTCTCGAAATGCCCTTCCTCGACCGAGACGAGTTCGGTCGTTCCCGGCTGGCCGAGCTTCGGCGCGAATTGCAGATTGGCCGAAGCGCCGACGATCAGGAAGCGATCGGGGGCGGCCTCGGCAACGATCACGCGCCCCGACACGTCCGGATTGCCCTGACCGCGTGGACCGCCATAGCCATCGCGGACCGGCCCGAAGCGCACCGTGGCGTCGATCGCGCTTAAGGCCAGCGGCACGTTGGCGATGCCGTCTTCCTCGACCGCAGCCTGCGCACGACCGGCGTCGCGGAGCGGGAGCAGGTACGGGGCCGCGTCGCGCAGCAGGCGGTAATCGAGCGCGATCGGCTCGATGGCGTCCTTGCCATCCTTCGTGCCGAAATCGCGATCGATCCCGAATTTCGAGATGCCGACCGCATGCGGCGTCGCCAGGATCAGGAACGCGTGGCGGGCGTGCGCCATGCTGCCGCCGGTTTCGGGCACGAACATCGGGTTGCCCGGAATGTCGTAGGCGCGGGCGATGCTCATATAGGGCGCGACGTTGGTATCGTAATTGTCGACCCCGACCACGTCGATCGCTGGCGTCAGCGCGCGCCACTGCGGCAGCAGCCACGACACCGCGCCGCCGCTCGGCGAGCTGTCCCCCGGCCGCAACAGCCCCGGCTGCTCGCGCGGCCAGACATTGGCGTAGAGCGGCAGGTCGTACGCCGCCTTGCCCGCGGCGGCGACCGCCTGGATATAGCGCGCGGTGTGATACGCCATGAACGCCTCGGGCGCGCGTTCGGCATACAAGCTGGTCCAGTCTCCGGTCTTCGCGGCACGCATTTCAGGCGGCACGGGAGTCGCGAACAGCGCATTGGCGGCGGGGGAGTGATCGCGGTCGGCGCCGAGCGTTCCGGCCTCGTTCTCGACCTGCGTCATGACGACGGTGCGCTGCTTCCCGTCGATCGCTTTCAGATGCGCCATCAGCGCGGCGAACGCGCGTGCGTCGGCAGCCTGCGCGTTTGCGCCGATCGGCGAGAGCACGTCGATCGCGACGCCGGTTGCCGAAATCACGCGCGGGAAACGCGTGGTGTCGCGCTTCACCCAGGCCGGGGCGTACGACATCTTCGCGTTCTTCCAGCTGCCGAACCAGAGCAGCGCGAGGCGGACCTTCTGCCGTCTCGCCTCCGCGACCAGGCCATCGACGATGGTAAAATCGAAACGCCCTTCCTGCGGTTCGATCTCGTCCCAGCCGATCGGGGCCATGACGGTGTTCGCGCCGCTCCGTGCGATCGCCAGCGCGAGGTCGCGGAAGATCGCCGGGGTCCCGCTGGAATTGTTGAGCTGGATTCCGAGCACCAGGAACGGTGCGCCATCGACCTGCAGAACCGGCTTGTCGCCCGCCCCGCGAACGAACCGACTGTCCTGCGCCACTGCGGGCTGACCCAGCAACATCGCCGCCAAGCCCGCCGCCAACGCCCTCGTAGCGATCCGTCCCATACCCAAGCTCCTCGCCTCACCTTTGCCTGTCTTTTGTATGACAAATGGCGGGTTCGTCAACGGGATTGGACTCAGGTGCGAGAAGCGCGGGGGTTGCAGTTACCGTGCGAGGAGTTGTCGATCCCGAAGCATGCGATCGATCTGCCAGCCGAAGGCGATGCCGATCGTGACGAACAAGACCATCTGCGTCGCGATCGAAGCGATCCTGAACTGCCACAGCAGGCTGGCAGGGAACGTCGTCGGGACCTCGTCGATCGCCGGCAGCAGAAACTGCAACGCCACCACGAGCACGACATAGCCCGCCGCGCCGGCCAGGGTCGCGTCGATCGCGGTCGATCGTCCGCTCAGCCGGCGTCGTATCCATACGCCCGCGACTGCCGCCAGGACCGAAAAGCCGATCATCCCGAAATAGGCGACGGTCCGCAGCCTGACGGTCTCGTGAAGCCCGACCGCGGGCGGGGTCGGCGGATATTTGAGCGCGGGTACGAGGACGATCACGACGATCGTCGCCATTGCGAGCAACAGCGACACGGTACGCGGTCCAACCCGGACGACACGCCCATAGAGTACCGCGAAGACGATCGCGAACACGCCGCCGAGCGCGGTCCCGTACATCAGCATCGCGGTGTAGAGCCCCGCGGTCTTCTGCACCGTTCGGCTGACGAGCTCTTCGTCCATGCCGAGCATCGCGTGCGCGGCATGTGCCGCCTCGAAGGCGATCGCGGCGTCGATCTTGGGTTCGGCGAACACGAGCGCGAAGGTCGCGGCGATCAGCGCGCCGAGGATGCCCGACAGCATCCCGCGCCACAGCATGTGTTTCATCATGGTCTGGGTCCCCGGCTCAGTGGCAGGGGAAGCCCAGCAGATGGCGTCCGTCATGGACGTATTCATGCACGTACATGCCCTGGAACAGCGCGAACGCGCCCTGCTCGGTGCTGACGAAATAGAGCATGATCAGTGCGATGATGCTGCCGAGCACCGCCCAGGGGGCGATCTCGTCGAGCGGAATGCCGGGTGTGGTCCCGATCGCGATGTAGGGGTCGTGCGGGGATAGCGCGCGTGCTGGCATGGTCGGTCTCCTGCCGGGATTTCGCGCCCGGCGAGTGTTGAGGGGTCGGGCGGGGTCTGGCTCTCGACAGGAGTAACTCCGTCGATCACAGTGGCGCGACCGCGCCGGTATCGCACCGGCTTCCCGCCCGGCTCCGATCCTCGCGGTGTGGAGCGGTGAGGCAGGGGCGTCAACCGATTTGGAGTGTTCGATGGCTACGCGTCTCGTCCTGATCTGCGCGAGCGCCACGCGATCGATGCGTGCGGGCGGTTTTCCGGACCCGATGGAACCGCTTGACGAAGGGGGGGTGGCGAAGGCCCACGCTGTTGTTCTGGCTGCTGCGAAAGCGGTGCATATCTGGACCAGTCCCGCGACCGCGGCGCGCGATACGGCAAGCGCCCTGGGGCTGGATGCAGCGCCGTGCGATGCGCTTAAGGACGTCGATTATGGCAGCTGGGCGGGACTGTCTTTCGAGGCTGTCCACGCGACCGGGCCGGAGGCTCTGGCGGCCTGGCTGGCGGCGCCGGAGCATGGTGTCCCGGACGGCGAGACGATGGACGCCGTCGCCGCGCGCGTCAAACCTTGGCTCGGTAGCCTGGAGCAGATCGACTCGCCGATCGTGGCCGTGACGCACGCGACCGTGATACGCGCGGCGATCGCCGTGGCGCTGTCGATACCCGTGGCGATGACCCTTCGGATCGATATCGCGCCGCTGTCGAAGACGGTGCTGTCGTTCAACCGCGGATGGCGTCTGCAAGCGCTAGGCGGCGACTGATCGGCGGCGCAGCAAATAGGTGTCCATGATCCAGCCATGCTCGGCGCGCAGTTTGGCGCGATCCGCGACGATCTTCGCCGCGACCTCGGTCAGCGGCCCTGCGACCAGCGCCTCGTTCGACATGCCGAGATAGGCGCCCCACCAGATATCGATGTCCTCACCCGCCAGCGTCTCGAACGCGCATCCGCCGTCGAGCATGACCGCGATCGTCTGGAGCCCGACCGGCCACCCCTCGTCCCGCAGCCGACGGCCGGTGGTGACGAGAACCGGCGCCCCGAGCGTGTTCAGCGGAATCGCGTGCGCCGCGGTCAACGCCTGCAGACTGGTGATCCCCGGCACGACCTGGACCCGCAGCGAAAGGCCGTCGGCGCGCAACCGTTCGGCGATCCGCAAGCTGCTGTCGTAGAGCGACGGATCACCCCAGACGAGCAATGCCAAGCGTCCGCCGTCCGGCAGATGCTCGGCGATCGCCGCCGCCCAGCACGCCGCGATCGCATCGTGCCAGTCGTCGACCGCAAGCAGATACTCCCCGTCCGACCGACGCTCGGGCAGGTCGAATTCCACGACCCGCGTCGTGCCGGTGAGGACGGTGGCGCAGATCGTCCGGCGCAGGTCGATCAGGTCGGATTTCGCATCGCCCTTGCGCGGCAGCAGGATGAGGTCGGCCGCGTTCATCGCGGCCTCCGCCGCGCGCGTGAGATGATCGGGGTTGCCCGTCCCGATGCCGATCAGATGCAGGTCGATCCGGCTCATCGGTCCTGCGCGATCAGGTGGAAGAACGTACCCGACACGTTGCCCCGGTAGGATCCACTTTCTGCGACCTGCGTGCCCTCGGCATCGGTGACGTGCGCGAGCGGCGGATCGGGCTGATCGAGGATCGTCGAATAATGAAATTCGTGACCGCGCAGGTCGGCGCCCGCCGCAGTGCCGGCCATCGGTGCGAGCAGCGTGGCACGGCGATAGCCAAGATGCATGCGACGCTTTTCATAGCTCGTGACCAGACCGAGCAGGCCCGCCATCCGGTGGCGCGTGCCGTCGGCATCGATCAGCGCCTCGCCCAACGTCATGTAGCCGCCGCACTCGCCGTGGATCGGGCGCGTGTCCGCGTGCCGTGCCAGCGCCGCGTGGAACGTGCGCGCCTCGGCGAGGCGGCCGGCGTGCAGTTCGGGATAGCCGCCGGGCAGCCAGACGAGATCGGCGTCCTTGGCGGGGCGTTCGTCGGCCAGCGGCGAGAAGGGGAGGATCTCGGCACCGGCGCTGCGCCATCCGGCCAGCATGTGCGGATAGGCGAAAGTGAACGCGGCATCCTGCGCCAACGCGATCCGCTGCGCCGGCGGCGTGAAGCGGTGCGATTCGGCGCTCCCCCGCTGCGTTGCAGACGCGGCGGCACGGATCGCGGCGAGATCGACATGGTCGCGCAGGAACGCGGCATAGTCGGCGATGCGGGTTTCGAGATCGGCGTGTTCGGATGCCTGCACGAGCCCGAGATGCCGCTCGGGCAGCTTCAGGTCGCCGCGCCGTGGCAGCGCGCCGAAGACGGGCATGCCGACCGCCGCCATGCCGCTGCGGGCCAGGCGTTCGTGGCGCGCGCTGGCGACGCGATTGAGGATGACGCCCGCGATCGCCAGATCGGGATCGTAGCGCGCAAAACCCAGCGCAGTCGCCGCCGCCGACTGTGCCTGTCCCGATACGTCGACGACCAGCACGACCGGCCAGCCCATCCGCCGGGCGATGTCCGCGCTGGCGCCGTTGCCGGTGGCGCCGGGTTTCGCGACGCCGTCGAAAAGTCCCATCGACCCTTCCGCGAGGATGAAGTCCGCGTCGTTCGCCTGTGCGGCCAGGCCATCGAGCATCGTCGCGCGCATTGCCCAGGTATCGAGGTTGAAGGACGCCCGCCCGCTGGCGGCGCGGTGAAAGGCGGGGTCGATATAGTCCGGGCCGCTCTTGAACGGCTGGACCGCGAGCCCGTCGTCGCGCAACGCCCGAAGCAGGCCGAGCATGACGGTGGTCTTGCCGGTGCCCGACGCCGGTGCGGCGATCATCAGGCCGGGCGTCATGCCGCGTCCCCCGCAAACCGCGAAGTGGCATGCTGCGGGCGGAAGCGCCGATCATAGCCTGCCGCGTACAGGCTGCTTTCGCCGAAATCCTCCGACTCGAGGACCCGGCCGACCAGGATCAGCGCGGTGCGATCGGGGCCATTTGCTGCTGCCTCGACGATCGTCGCCAGCGTCGCGCGGGCGATGCACTCGTCGGGCCAGCTTGCCCGCCAGACGATCGCTACCGGGCAATCATCGCCGTACGCCGGGGTTAAAACGTCCACGACGCTGGCGAGGTTGTGGATCGACAGATGGATCGCCAGCGTCGCACCGGTGGCGGCGAACGTCGCAAGGTCCTCCGCGTGCGGCATCGTACTCGCGCGTCCGGGTGTGCGAGTCAGCACGACCGATTGCGTCAGGCCGGGGAGAGTCAATTCTGCTTCCAGCGCCGCTGCCGCGGCTGCGAAGGCCGGCACGCCGGGCGTCACGGTGAATGGAATGCGCAGGACACGGAGCCGACGGAGCTGCTCGCCCATCGCCGACCAGATCGAGAGGTCGCCGGAGTGGAGCCGGGCGATGTCGTGCCCTTCGTCATGCGCCTCGACGATCGTCGCGATGATCTGGTCGAGCGACAGCGGTGCGGTGTTGATGATCCGGGCGCCGGGGGGACAATGCTGGAGCAATGCTGCGGGCACCAGCGATCCGGCGTAGAGGCACACCGGCGACGCCGCGATCAGATCGCGCCCTCGCAGCGTCAGCAGATCGGGCGCGCCTGGGCCGGCGCCGATGAAATGAACGGTCATGTAGGCGATCCTTCGGCGATGGCACAGGTCGCCATCCGGTCGGGGGAGATGTGGCGTTCGGTCAGCAACCGCGCGTCGGGCCCTGCTGCGGCTAGCGCAGACGCCTCCGCCACACTGCCGCTACCGCGCGCTTCGAGGCTGAACGGCGAGCGCGTTGGAGTGGACATGCTGCGCAGCATTGCCGCCGTGACCCGGATCAGCGGTACGCCGAGCGCATCGGCCATAGGCGCCAGCAACGCCGCCTTGTCGTGGGGAGCAGATAGCGCAGTCACGGGGGAATGGCCACGCTGGGCGAGCGCGAGCGCGGCTTTGCAGGCCGAGAGATCGGCCGCGGCACGGAATCCGAACCCTGCAACGATCACAACACGACGCTCCACTGCACGACCGGATACTGCGCGCGCCACCCGCGTCGCGTGCCGAGCGGTGCGGCCTCGGCCAGCTCGATCCGCTGGAGCGTTCCGCCCTTCGCGGCATGCCACTGGGTCAGCAGGATTTCCGATTCCAGCGTGACGGCGTTCGCCACCAGCCGGGTCCCGGCATCGAGCATCGCCCATAAGCGCTCGAGCAACGTCTGCGACAGGCCGCCGCCGACGAACACCGCATCGGGTGAGGGGAGCCCTTCCAGACTATCGGGTGCGCTGCCGTCGATCACGCGCAACCGGTCGACGCCCAGGGCTGCGGCATTGCCACGCGCGCGATCGGCGCGAACCGGGTCCGCCTCGAACGCGATCGCGGCCGTCGAGGCGTGCGACAAGAGCCATTCGATGCCGATCGAGCCAGAGCCCGCGCCGATATCCCACAGGGTTTCGCCCGGCCGCGGTGCCAGCGCAGAGAGGGTCAGCGCCCGCACTGCCCGCTTGGTGATCTGTCCGTCATGGTCGAACCAGTGATCCGGGCGACCGGCTGCACCGGGTAACACCGCACCGTCGCCCGCCATCGTTATACCGACCGCGACCGGATGGGCGATGTCGGCGAAGTCGAGCGAAGCGGCGGTGGTTCGGCGGACGCGTTCCGATGGGCCGCCGAGCGCTTCGAGGACCCACAGCATGCTGTCGCCAAAACCCAGGCTTTGGAGATAGCGGGCGAGGAGCCCCACCGCCGTGCCGTCGCGCACCAGGACGATCGCCTGTCGTCCCGGCGCGAGGATTGGACGCAGGCGGGTGAGCGGCGCGGCATGCAGCCCGAGGCAGGCGGTGTCGTCGATCGACCAGCCTAGCCGGGCTGCGGCGAGGCCAAAGGTGGACACGGCGGTATGCGCCACCCATTCGTCGCGGTCGAGATGACGCGCGATGCTCGTCCCCGCGCCGAACCAGAAGGGATCGCCCGATACCAGCATCACGACCCGCCGCCCGCGCTGGTCGAGCAATCGCGCGATGCCATCCTCGAACGGGATCGGCCAAGGCGAGACATCGCAGCGAAGATCGGGTAGCAGCGCGAGATGTCGGGTCGCGCCGGTCACCAAGTGGGCGCGGTCGATCGCGTCATGGCTTGCGGGCGACAGCCCCGCCGGTCCATCCTCGGTGATCCCGACGATCGTCAGCCACGGATTGCCAACCGCCTCAACCATGTCGTCCATCCTCATCCTCGGCGGCACGACCGAAGCCAGCGCACTCGCCGCCGCGCTCGCGGACCGCGGCATGGCGGCCGTGCTCAGCTATGCCGGTCGCGTGGCGAACCCCAAGCCACAGCCGGTGCCCATGCGGATCGGCGGGTTCGGCGGCGTCGACGGGCTCGCGACCCATCTGCTTCAAAACGGCATCACCCATCTGGTCGACGCAACGCATCCGTTCGCCGCGCAGATGAGCCGCCAGGCCGTCGCCGCGGCGGCGCAGGCCGGCGTCGCACACATCGCGCTCACCCGGCCGGCATGGACGATCGAGGAGGGCGATGCGTGGCACCGCGTCGCCGATATAGACGCAGCGGTCGCGGCCTTGGCGGGACCTCCACGGCGCGTGATGCTGGCGCTCGGGCGGATGCATGTCGAGGCGTTCGCCGCGCAGCCGCAGCATCGCTATCTGCTGCGCTTCGTCGATACCCCCGATGGTCCGATCCCGCTGCCCGATCATCACCTCGTGATCGACCGCGGGCCGTTTACGCTCGAGTGCGACCTTGCATTGATGCGCGAGCACGCCATCGATCTCGTCGTGAGCAAGAATGCTGGAGGCTCGGGTGCCAAGGCCAAGCTGATCGCGGCGCGGCAGTTGGGTCTGCCGGTGCTGATGATCGACCGTCCGGTCCTTCCCACGCGCGCCGAAGTCCACGACGTCGCCGGGGTATTGCGCTGGTTGGATCACGAGGCCGATCTCGGCGTGTAGAGAAGCGGCGTGCCGGCGCGCGCGATCATCCGCGTCGTGCTGGATCCGATGATGACGACCGTCCGCATGTCCGCCATCTCGGGCCGCGCAGCGGGCAGGGGGACGATCCGCAGATCTTCGTCGGGCGTCGATACGGCGCGCGCAAACAGCACCGGGCGCGCGTCGGCGCAGGTCTCGCGCAGGATGGCCAATGCGGCGCCAAATCCGTCGGGGCGCGCCTTCGAGCGAGGATTGTAGAAGGCGATCGCGAAGTCCGCCTCCGCCGCCAAGCGAACCCGGCGCTCGATCACCGCCTGGGGCTTGAGATTATCGGACAAGTTGATCGCACAGAAGTCATGCCCGAGCGGCGCCCCGACGCGCGCACTCGCGGCAAGCATCGCGGTGATACCGGGCAGCACGCGGATATCGAGCGCGCGCCACGCGGGGTCGCCGTGCTCGACCGCTTCGAACACCGCGGCGGCCATGGCGAAGACGCCCGGATCGCCCGACGATACCACCACCACCCGATGCCCGGCGATCGCGAGCGAAAGCGCGTGCGCGGCGCGATCCAGCTCCACGCGGTTGTCCGACGGATGCAGCCTCAGGCCTTCGCGTGGGGCGATCCGCGCGACGTACGGGATGTAGCCGATCACGTCGGTCGCTTCGGCCAGTGCGGTGGTGACTTCGGGTGTCACCAGCGCGGCATCGCCGGGGCCCAGTCCGGCGATCGCGATCCAGCCGCCCGCCGAACTGCTCAAGGCCTGCGCCCCTGGCCATGGATCAACGCGATCGCGAAATACGGCGCGATGTCGGTCGCGTCGACCAGTCGCGTGACGCGCTGGTTGGGCATCGCGGCATATTCGACCAGCCACGCGGAGTCTTCGCGGCCCGCGGCCGTGACCGCGCGGCGCAGCTTGCCGAGGTGCCGCCCGATCTTCATCACCACTAGCGCATCGGTGTCGCGAATTCGCCGGGCTAGATCGTCCTCCGGCAGGGTCGCGGTCAGTACCGTCAGCACGTCGTCACCCCAGGTGATCGGCACGCCGGTCGCGGTCCAGGCGCCCGACATGCCGGTGATCCCGGGCACGACGCGGACTGGCGCGATGTCCGAGAGGCGCGAATGCAGGTGCATGAACGAGCCGTAGAAAAACGGGTCGCCTTCGCACAGCACGACCACCTCCTCGCCGGCGCGTGCGAGAGCGGCGAGATGTCGGGTACAGTCGGTGTAGAAGGCCGACAGGCAGTCCTTGTAGCGTGGATCGGCGGTCGGGATTTCGGTCGTGACGGGATATTCCATCGGATATTCGATCGCGTCGGCGCGCAGCATGCCATCGACGATGCGCCGCGCCTGACCGGGTTTGCCGGCCTTGCGGAAGAACGCGATATGCCTGGCGCCACGCACCAGCCGGTCGGCGCGGACGCTCATCAGGTCCTGCGCGCCCGGGCCCAGACCGACGCCGTGGATCGTCCCGATCGTCATTCGGCATAGCTCGCGAGCGCGTTGATCGCCGCGACCGTGATCGCGCTCCCGCCCATCCGCCCCTCGACGACGACGCACGGCACCGGCTGTTCGGCCCAAAGCGCCGCCTTCGATTCGACCGCGCCGACGAAGCCGACCGGGCAGCCGATGATCGCGGCAGGTCGCGGACAGTGCGGATCTTCGAGCATATTGAGCAGGTGGAACAAGGCGGTCGGCGCGTTGCCGATCGCGACCAGTGCGCCAGCCAGATGCGGACGCCACAGTTCGAGCGCCGCAGCCGACCGGGTATTGCCCATCTCGCGCGCGAGATCGAGCGTTTCGGCAGCGTGCAGGGTGCAGATCACCGGGTTGTCGGCGGGCAGGCGCGCACGCGTGACTCCTTCGGTGACCATGCGCGCGTCGCACAGGATCGGCGCGCCGCGGAGCAGTGCGGCCCGGGCTTGCGCGGCGAAGCCCGGCGAGAAACGGATATGCTGGGCAAGCCCGACCAGACCCGACGCATGGATCATGCGGACCGCGACGGGTTCTTCCTCGGTTGAGAACCGCGTCAGGTCCGCCTCGGCGCGGATCGTCGCGAAGGATCGACGATAGATCGCGGCGCCGTCGGTCTCGTAACTATGGGGCATCAGGCGGCTCCGAAATGGGCGAGGACGGCAGGGGCGTCGAGACCTGCGAGGACAGGGGACTCGCCGGCGCGTGCAACGAAGCCGAGATCGAACCGGCCGTCCCTTCCGGTTAGGACGACATCGGCGGGCACGGACCGCGCGCATCCCTTGGCACAGCCGGAGACGTGGAGCCGGCCGGCGATATGCGGCGCGAGACGGACGGCGAGGTCGCGCGTTGCCACGCTCGCCTGCGGGCAGGCCGGAGCGCCAACGCAGGCGTCGACGTTGAGGAGTGTCGGGTCGCCTTCACCGAACACCATGCCCGGTGCCCCGCCCTCAATGAGGATGGTACGCCATGGCGTCACGCGGATCGCGGTGGCGCCGCTCTGGTGAATGAACCGGTTCAGCGCGGCCGCGTCGATCCGCCCGAACGGGAGGCCGTGCGCGGTGCCGACGGGATGAGCGGGCCTTTCGGACGCTGTCCTGGGGCGCACATTTGCAGTCATGGGCAGAACGGCATCGTGTCGAGCCATTCGCCCTGAGGATACCCCCCCGGTGTCGACGAACCGGTGCGCCAACGCGATCAGCGCGTCGACCTCGCCGCCCTGGTCTACGCGCCACCCTGCTTCGCGACCATCGGCGCGGAGAATCAGGTCACCGTCGATACCGCGTTCTATCCGGAAGTCGGCAGCGTCGGCGTGCAATACGCACATATCACCGGCATCGATTGCGAAGCCGACCTTGCCGGGCAGATCCGGCAGTTCGGCCAGCCGCTGCATCAGTTCGGTTGCGATCCGGTGCGTGTCGTCGCCGTCGCGCCAGTCGGGCGCGACGAGGATCACGCAGCGGCTTTCGATCGCAGGATCGGGATCGACGAGGCCGAGCACGCAAAGCCGTTCGACCAGCGCCTGCCAGTCGACCACACCGCGGATCTGGAGGTTCGCGCGATTGGTGGCGTCGATCTGGCCTTTGCCATAGGACAGCGCCGCGTCGCACAGGCCGAGCACCTGCTCGTGCGTCAATCGCCCGAGCCGTGGGCGGACGCGTATCAGCAATCCGTCGCCCGCCGCCATCGGTCGCCACGCGGTCGGGCACCAACCGCGGATCACGCGCCCGCCTCGAGCTGCGCGAGGATCGAGTTGCGACGCGTCGGCCACAGTCCGGAGGCGTGGAGCGCGGCGAAGCGCGCTTCGAGGGCCGCCAACGCCTGCGGGTTGGCCTGCGCCATGAAGGTGCGGACGTCGTCGCGGGCCAGCGTCGCGTCGTAATAGAGATCGATGGACTGCGCCGAGACGGCATCCGCGAGATGCGCGAAGGCGCCGAGGTGGTCGAGCGTCGCAGCAAGTTCTGCGGCACCGCGGAAGCCGTGCCGCATCATCCCCGCGACCCTGTCCGGATGCGCCGCGCGCGCGTGCACGACGCGGGCGATTTCCTCCCGCAACGACCGTGCGCGCGGTCGTTCGGGATCGGTTGCGTCGAGATGATAGAGCGCGGCGACCCCGCCCGAGAGTGCCTTTGCCGCAGCAAAGCCGGCTTCGTGGCACGCATAATCGGCGGCCAACAGCAGATCGGTTTCGGGAAGGTCCTGAATATGAACAAAGCTGTCGGCGGCGGCGACGCGGCGGCGGATCCCTGCGGAGTCGACGCGGTCGCCGTCGTCGAGCGCATAGGTCGACGCCGCAAGCCATGCCTCGCCAGCGGCAACGCGCGCTTCGGGCGTGTAGGTTTCCGCCGCATCGTCCATGCCGATGCCGTAGCGTCCGGGGGCAGGACCGTAGACCCTCGGGCTCGGAGCCGTTGTGACGAAGGGGTTCAGGTCTGACGGTTCGTCGCGGCCGGCGATCGCACGGACGGCCTGACCGAACATCGTGCACAGGCTGGGGAAGGCGTCGCGGAACAACCCCGAGACGCGCAACGTCACGTCGATCCGCGGACGGTCGAGGCGCATCAGCGGCAGGATTTCGACGCCGGTGACGCGCTGCGACGCCAGGTCCCACACCGGTTCGGCGCCGAGCAGGTGGAGCGCCATCGCGAACTCCTCGCCCGCGGTGCGCATCGTCGCCGAGCCCCACAGATCCACGACTAGCCCCTTTGGATAATCGCCCTGATCCTGGAGATGGCGGCGGATCAGTTCCTCGGCGAGCAGCACGCCTTGCGTATGTGCGGACCGTGACGGCACCGCGCGCGGATCGGTGGTGTAGAGATTGCGACCGGTCGGCAGGACGTCGGATCGGCCGCGCCAAGGCGACCCCGAGGGGCCGGACGGTACGCGCCGTCCATCGAGCGCGGCCAGCAAGCCGTCGCGTTCGGCCTCGCCGTACCGTCCGCGCCCGAAGACGTGGAGGCCGTCGCCGAACCGGCTGTCCTTGACGTCGCAGACGAACGTGTCGATCCGCGTGACGACGTCCGACGCGGAGGCGGCCTGGGTGAGCCCTAACGTGTCCTCGAGACCGAGCGCGTTCGCCTCGTCGCGGATGTCGGCCTGTAAGCGCGTCCGCCGCGCGGGATCGAGCCCGTCCGCGTTGGAGAACTCGTCGAGCAGGGCCTCGAGCCGATCCAGTCCGATGCCGCCTTTCGTGGGTGTCATCGGTGGCGGGACGTGGCCGAGCGTGACCGCCCCGATCCGCCGTTTCGCCTGTGCCGCCTCGCCGGGGTCGTTGACGATGAACGGATAAATCACCGGCATCGGGCCGGTCAGCGCCTCGGGCCAGCAGGCATTCGAAAGCGCCACTGCTTTGCCGGGCAGCCATTCGAGCGTGCCATGCGCGCCGACATGGATAAGAGCGTCGGTGCCGCGCGATCGCAACCACAGATAGAACGCCACATAGCCATGACGCGGACAGCGCGAGAGGTCGTGATATTCCTCGGTCCGGACGGCGGATCGCCCCCGTTCGGGTTGGAGCGCCACCAATGCGGTTCCGACGGACAGCGCCGCGAAATGGAAAGCACCGGTCTGGACGGCGGGGTCGTCTTCCGGTTCGCCCCAAACTGCGAATAGCTCGGTGCGCAGCGAGGCGGGCAGGGTCGCCAGCGCAACACGATAAGCTTCGAGCGGCCAATTGATCTGCTGCGATCCGAGTGCGGTTGCGAGGTCGGTCGTCGAGCCGATCGCGTACCCGGCGTGCTTCAAATCCTCGAGGATCGCGTCGACCGAAGCGATCGCGTCGAGGCCGACCGCATGCGCCATCTGGTGCGCCTTGCCGGGGTAGGTAGACAAGATGATCGCGAGCTGGCGCTGCGGGGCGGGCTTGGCCGCGAGCGCGATCCAGCCGTCGATCCGCGCCACGATCGCGCCGATGCGGTCGGGATCGGCGCGGTGTTCGCGGCGGGCATATTGCAGGTCGGGATCGTGCGGCGCGGCTTCCTTGAAGCTCGCGACCCCCGCGAAGATCCGCCCGTCCACTTCGGGCAGGACCACGTGCATCGCCAGGTCGGCGGGCGACAGGCCACGCGGCGCATCGAGCCACGCCGCACGGCCGGACGTCGCCAGCGCCACCTGGAAGACCGGGACGTCCGCACCGTCGAGCGGCGTCGTGTCGTCGCCGCCTCGGCCCGAAAACGCGGTCGCGTTGACGATCGCGACCGGCGCCAGCGCGATCACCCAGCGGCGCAACCAGCCGCTCGCCTCGGCGTCCTTTAGCGACGGCACGAACACCCCCAGGACGTCGTACCCGCGCAGGGTGAAGGCGGCATGCAACGCGGCGATCGGATCGAGGTCCGCTGCCGCCAGATAGGATCGATAGAAGATCACCAAGATGCGCGGCCGTGACGTGGCGAGCACGAAAGCTGCCGGACAGGCGGTACGGGTATCCGGCTGCCATGCGCCGACCGCGGCGAGTTCGCCCGACGATTGCTGCGGTTGGGCGTTCAGCCCCGAGGTCAACGCGAACTGCGCCAGGGCCTCGCGAGCCGCGTCGGCACCACCGACGTCGCACAGCGTCGACAGCCGGCGCAACACCGCCTTCGGAACGGTGGACGCAGCGTCCAGTCGCCGGTCGTAGCGGCCGTCGGCGGGCAGGACCGCCAGCGCGATCCCCCGTCGTCGGGCCAGCGCTTCGACCTGTTGGAGACCGTAGGACCAATAGGCCGTGCCGCCGATCAGCCGGATCAGTATCGCCTTCGCGCCCGCCAATGTGCGCTCGAGATAGGTGTCGACCGATAGCGGATGCGTGAGGTCGGCGAGGTTCGCGAGCCGCAGGGACGGCATCGCATCACCCGCCGCTACCGCCGTCCGCCAGCCGGCGCTGAACGCCGCGAGATCGCTGTCGGAAAACGAGAGCACGACCAGGTCGGCGGCGCTCTGCCCCAGATCCTGGGGCACAGCGCTTTCGTCCAGTCCGTGGCTCTCGCGAAATACGACGTGCATGGCTGATTAGGCGTCCAGCGCGGCCCTGATTGCCTTAGGATCGAGCCGGCCCTGCTCGGCGATGACGACCAACCGCGTCCGGCGCGCCTCGTCGGTGCGCCACGGCCGATCGTAATGCGCACGGACGCGGGCGCCGACCGCCTGCACGAGCAACCGCATCGGTTTGCCGGCGACCGCGGCATAGCCCTTCACGCGGAGGATCTCGCCGCCCGCCGCCAGCGTCTCGATCCGCGTCGTCAGCGCCGTCGCGTCGTCGACACTATCCCATTCGACGACGATGCTGTCGAAATCGTCGTGTTCGTGATCGTCCTCGCCGTCGTGATGCGAGGGACGGCTGGCGATGTCGTCTTCGGCCGCCGCCCCGAGCCCGAGCACGATGCGGGGATCGACGATGCCGTCGACCAGTTCGACGATCGGCAGAGGCCGTACGGTCTCGGCGGCGATCACCGCGCGGGCCGCGGCGATGCCGTCCGCGCCGGCGAGGTCGCATTTGGTCAGCAGGATCAGATCGGCACAGGCGAGCTGGTCCTCGAACACCTCGGATAAGGGGGTTTCATGATCGATGCTCGGATCGGCGGCGCGCTGCGCGTCGATCGCGGCGAGATCGGGCGCGAACCGGCCTGCGGCGACGGCTTCGGCATCCGCGAGCGCGATGACCCCGTCGACGGTGATCCGCGACCGGATCGCAGGCCAGTCGAACGCTTTCAGCAGCGGCTTGGGCAGCGCGAGCCCCGACGTCTCGATCAGGATGTGGTCGGGTCGCGGATCGAGCGCGAGCAGCGTCTCGACGGTCGGGATGAAATCGTCCGCGACGGTGCAACAGATGCAGCCATTGGCGAGCTCGACGACGTTCTCCGCCGGACAATCGGGGATCGCGCAGCCCTTGAGGATGTCGCCGTCGACGCCCAGCGTGCCGAATTCGTTGACGATCACCGCCAGGCGACGTCCGCCGGCGTTGCGGATCAGATGGCTGATCAGCGTGGTCTTGCCGGCGCCGAGAAAGCCGGTGACGATGGTAACGGGGATCTTCGATAGATCGGGCATATCAGTCTCCTCGCGCCGTGCGACGACGGGCGGGAGCTGCATGATCACCGGCGCGCGACGATGGACGGGCGCGAATACCCATACCACGCACCGATGCAGCCCCAGCCGCATAGGTTCGTCGCTCAGACGGAGAACCGTGCCGCGGCCATCCCCTGGACCAAGGCAAGAGCGACCCATCGCCGGCAGGTCTCCTGGCTCACGGGTCGTCGCTCGAATACGCGGCCTTCCCAGCGTGCGCGACAGGCGCAGCGTCCAGTGGCTGTATCCCGCTTGGCGCAGGATACGTGGCATTCTCGCTCACCGCTTACAGTTGCAGGGACAGCCGCGGATTTGGGGACGAACCCCGCACCGCATTCCCATTCAAGCCTCTCGCGAGGCACCGGCGCGATCAACGAGGTCCGGCTCAGCCGGTCCTCGCCAGTCGCTTAGCGCAAGCCCGCAGGATTGCCAATTCGGGATCGCAGCCAAACTTCGTCCGTGCGCTTCAGGACGGTGCAGCGCACCGCATCCCCGCGATCGGATCGGCGCGATCTTTTCGCGCGATCGCGGACAGGACGCGGTCGCGGCCGGCCTGTTTGGCCCGCAGCAGCGCGGCGTCGGCGGACTGGACTATCGACGACCAGTCGGTGTGCAGCGGTGCGCAGGCCAGCCCGATCGACGTTGTGATGGGGCCCAGATCCTGGCCGTCGTAGCGCACGCGCAATGCGCCGATCCGCCGCCTGACCTCTTCCGCCCGCTCCGCTGCAGCCTCCGGATCCGTGTCGGGCAGGAGCATCAGAAACTCCTCGCCGCCAAACCGGAAGACAAGATCGGTGCCGCGCACGGCGTCCTTGAGCAGCGCGCCGACCGCGCGTAGCACCGCATCGCCGGCATCGTGGCCGTGCTCGTCGTTGAAGCGCTTGAAATGGTCGATGTCGATCATCGCGCAGCATAGTGGCGCGCCGGTCCGCTCGGCCTTGGCGATCGCGCGCGCGAGGACCTCGTCGAGGTGTCGCCGGTTGGACAGCTTCGTCAGCGGGTCGGCCATCGCCAGCGACCGAAGCGCGTCGCGCAGGCGCAGGTTGTCCAGCGCAAGTCCGATATTTTCGGCGAGCATCTGGAGATAGACATCGCTCAGCCCGTCCTCCGCGAAGCCTGTGCGGCGTTCGAAGTAGAGTAGCCCCAGCATGCCGTGCTGCCCGCTGAGGGGAAGGCACAGGCTTTGCGGTACGTCGTGGCCGCCCCGACGCCCATCGAGGTGATCGCACGGGACGTCGAACACCGCACCCGACGGTCTATGGGGTGCGCCGCGGCGGATACCCCAGCACGCCAGTGGCGAAAATTCGGCGGATGAATGGACCGGGTCGAGCCACGAACAGGCTTCGACCAGCACATTGCTGACCGGGTCGAGGAGATACAGCCGCCCGGCGAGTTGCGGCGCCAGTTCGGGGACAAAACGGCCGACGACATTCTGAAGCTCCAGGATCGAGTCGCAGCCCTGCATGCGCTGCGTCATCCGCGACAGCAGGTCCCGCACGCCGCGGTCGGCATCGCGCTCCTGTTCGAGACGCTGCCGCTCGATGCCGTTCTCGCGGAATACGCGCAGCGCCTGCGCCATGTCGCCAATCTCGTCGACCTGTTCGTACGGTGGAGGCTCTGCGGCGTAATCCTGCGCGGCGAGCCGGCCAATCACATCGCTCAGCTTGACGACCGGGTGCAGCACCCGCCGGCGAAACACGAAATACAGGACGAACAGGAAGATCAGCCCGGTAACCACCAGCATCGCCTCCGATGCGGTCCGCCAGCTTCGGGCGGTGCGCTCCGCCGATCGCAGCTCGTCCCCGGTGCGCTGATCGAGGCGATACTGGAAACGCTCGACCGCAGCGCGCGACCGGTCGAGTTCGCGTTCGTATTCGGGCGCGAACAGGATCTGGACGGCGGTGTTGCGATCGTTGCCGCGTCGCGCCCGGATCGCCTGCGCCTGTTGCGCCTGCAGCGCATCGGCCCACCCAAGCGCTTCGTGCAGGCTGCGGAGCTCGTCGGTGGTGGCGCCGGCATCGCGAATATGCCGCGTCCTCGCCTCGACCGATGCCAACTCGGCGTGCGCGCGTCGATAGGCGAGCAGGTCGGCGGGATCGCCGTTGATCACGAACTGTCGGGCCAGCTCGCTTAGCGCCAGCGCATCGTCCTCGATCGTCGCAGTCGCGTGATCGAGTGCATACCGTTGATCCACCGCGGCGCGCTCGCGCTGTTGGGCCGACGATGCGAGCAGCATCGTCGTACCCGAAGCAAGCGTCAGCGCGACGGTAATTCCATACGCCCAGTTCGTTATCGCGACCAACCGCATTCCCCGAGTTTACGGGCGCATGCCTAGCGGTTCGTTAACACGCCGCCGCTATCGCAACCGATCCGGTTCGATACGCACGAACATGACGAAAAGTTTAGATTGATAGTGACTCGCAAAAGCGTTTGAACTAGGGGCCCCGATATCGAAGGGGTCCGATATGAGTTTGACGAGTATTCTGCTAGCCGGCGCGGTAATGTTTGGGGGGCCTGCGACGGCCGATGTCCCGGTCCGATCGGGCGAGGCGAACGATCCGAACAGCGATCAGCGATCGGACGAAATTCTCGTGGTCGGCAAAAGCTATGGCCGGGAAGTCGGCAAGACCGTCACCCCGCTCAAGGATACGCCGAATACCATCACGGTCATCGAGCGCGACCAGATCGAGGCGCAGAACCTGTTCACGCTCGAAGACGCGCTGACCGCGACAAACGGGATCACCGTCAACGGCGTCGGCAGCGAGGACCCGTCGTTCCTGTCGCGCGGCTTCGTCATCAACAACTATCTGATCGACGGCGTGCCGACGTTTTCGCTGAACTTTCCCGCGGTCGTCCCCGACCTGTTCTTCTACGACCGGCTCGAGGTGCTCCGCGGCCCCGCCGGGCTGTTCAGCGGATCGGGCAACCCCGCCGGCAGCATCAACCTGGTGCGCAAACGTCCGCTCGATGCGCTGCGGGTGCAGGCGAGCGCAGGCTATGGCAGTTACGACAACGCCCGTTTCGAACTCGACGTCTCGACGCCGGTCGGTTCGAAGGCCGGCATTCGCGTCGGCGCGATGCTGCAGGATCAGGACCAGTTCTTCGACACCGCGCACCGCAACCGGCTTGGCGCATTCGCGGTCGGATCGATCGAGATCGGCGAGCGCACGACGCTGACGGTCGGCGGGAACTACGATCGGTTCCGCCCGGCGGTCCAGTCGGGTTTGCCCGGTATCGCGGGCGGCGCCGACGGTAGCGACGGAGCCTTGCTCGACATCGACCGGTCGACCTATCTCGGTGCGGACTGGAACCGGTTCGAGAGCAAGAGCTGGACCGGGTTCGCCGAACTCACGCACAAGGTCAGCGACCGCTGGACACTGCGCGCGACCGGACTGTTCACCGATGTCGATCGCGTCGACATCTACAGCTATATCGGCAACCAGCCGGTCACCGCGACCAACGGCAGCACCAACCACATCGCCTATCGCGGCGACAGCAAGCAGCGGACTCGGTCGTTCGACTTCAACGGGATCGGCAGCTTCCCGCTGTTCGGGCGCGACCAGACGCTGATCCTCGGTGGCGATTATCAGTCGAGTTCGGGAACGTCGTTCGCGACGCGGCTGTCGAACTATGCGCGGATCGACGTCTACAACCCGGTATCCCCCCTCGAACCGCCGCTCGATCCCTACGGTCCGCTGCCCTATTATCCGGTGCAGGGTACGGGGGCGACCTGTCCGAGCAGCGGGACTGCGATCACGCCCGCGCCGGCCAATTGCGTGCTCCAGGTCTATGGCGGTTCGGCGACCGACGTCGAACAATATGGCCTGTACGGGCAGATGCGGTTGAGCCCGGTCGCGGGACTGACGCTGATCGGGGGCGGACGTCTGACATGGTGGGATACCACCTTGACGACGCTCCTCACGCCCACCGGTGCGTTGCCCGCGGCCTCGCGCTACGGTTTCGACAATCGGTTCAAGCCTTATGCCGGTATCGTCTGGGACCTGACGCCCGCGCTCAACATATACGGGAGCTACGCCGACAGCTTCACGCCGCAGGCCGCGCCGGTCGGTCGGTCGCGACCCGATGGGCGACAGATCGAACCGCTGACCGGCAAGCAGTTCGAGGCCGGGACAAAGCTGTCGCTGATGCACGACCGGCTGTTGCTGTCGGCAGCGGCGTATCAGATCACGCAGTCGAACCGGCTGTACAACGATCCCGACCTGCCGACGAGCGTGCTCCAGATCGGCAAGGTGCGTGCGCGGGGGATCGAGACCGAGGTCAGCGGCGAGATCGTGCCGGGCTGGCGGATCAACGGCGGCTACAGCTACACGCGGACCAAGTATCTCGAGGATGCCAACCCGCTGTTCGAGGGGATCAGCCTCGTGCCGATCGTTCCGAAGCACATGGCGAAGATGTTCACCAACTATGTGCCCGTCGCCGGACCGCTTGCCGGCCTGAGCCTTGGCGGTAGCCTGACCTGGTTCGGCAGCACGTTCGGCGGCACGGCGGCGGTGTTCAATACCGACGGGACCGTCCGCACCCGGTCGAGCATCGTCCGCCAGGGGAGCTATGCGGTGCTCGATCTGCGCGCGGGCTATGCGCTGACCCCGCGGCTCGGCGTGTCGGTGAACGTCAACAACGTCCTCGACCGGGATTACTACGCGCGGATCAGTTCGACCGGGCGCGGCAATTATTATGGCAGTCCGCGCACCGCGTTCGCGACGCTGCGGTACACCTTCCAGTGACCGCAGGCGACCTGCACGCGCGCGCTCGCTGGGCTCGACGCGGCGATATCGGCCTGCGGGTCGTCGCCGCGGTGCCGCTCGGCTATGCGACCGCGAGCCTGTGGGCGATGGCGCTCGCGCGCATCCTGCCGGGTGAGCGGACCGAGGCGACCGTCACCGCGACGCTGATCGCGCTCGCGCTGTGCGCGGTCGCGGCGATGTGGGCCTTTGCGGCACGAAGCGGCTGGCGCGCGCTGTGGACGCTGGGGGTCGCTGCCGGGATCGCGGCGGCGATCGCGTGGGTCTCGATCGATGCGACGGGCCGGCTGTGAGCAAGGGTTTCCGGCAATCGCAGGCGTTCCTGCACACCTGGTCGGGGATGCTGCTGGGGTGGATCCTGTTCCTTGTGTTCGTCGCCGGCTCGCTCGCGTTCTGGCGCGAGGGGCTCAACCGGTGGACGCGCCCCGAACTCGCGCGGATCGAACAGCCGATGCGCGTGCTGGCGGGCTCGCAGGCGTTCCTCGCGAAGACCGCGCCGGATGCCAAGAGCTGGTTCATCCCGATCGTGACCGACCGGATGCCCGGGGCGCAACTCTTCTGGGTGCCGCAGCCCAAGCCCGGCGAGCCAGCGGGACGGCGCCGCGGTCGCGGCCGGCGCGATACCCAGGCGCTGATCGGCGCCGACGGGCAGATCGCGCACGCCCGTGACACCCGCGGCGGCGAGTTCTTCTACCGCTTCCATTTCGACCTCCATTACATGCCGGTGATCTGGGCGCGGTGGATCGTCGGGTTCGCAACGATGATGATGCTCGTCGCGATCCTGAGCGGGATCGTCACGCATAAGAAGATCTTCAAGGACTTCTTCACGCTCCGTCGCGCGAAGGGCCAGCGATCATGGCTCGACGGGCATAATGCGACCGCGGTGCTGGCGCTGCCGTTCCACCTGATGATCACCTATACCGGGCTCGTCACGCTGATGGCGCTGCTGATGCCCTGGGCGGTCGTCGCCAATTATACCGACGAACGCGTGGTCGCGGCGGCATTGTTCCCGAGCGCGGCGTCGGTCGAGCGTACCGGCCGGCCTGCGCCGCTGATCGACCTGCGAGGGGTTGCCGCCGATGCCGAACGCCGCCTTGGCGCGCCGGCCAGTTTCATCGAGGTCAGCGATCCGGGCGATGCGGCGGCGCGCGTGACGGTGAGCCAGAGTTTCGGTTCGATGCTGTCGTCGCGGACGCCACGCCTCGCCTATGACGGCGTGTCGGGTCGGCTGGTCTGGCGGTCGCCGATGCCCGGTGCGGCGGCCGAGACGGCCGGGGTGATGATCGGGCTGCATGCCGGACGGTTCGCCGGTTATGGCGGGCGGTGGCTGTATTTCCTGTGCGGGGTCGCAGGCACGCTGATGGTGGCGAGCGGTCTCGTCCTGTGGACCGTGAAGCGGCGCGAGCGACTGCCCGATCCGGACAGACCGCATTTCGGCTTCCGGTTGGTCGAGCGTCTCAATGTCGCGGTGATCGGCGGCTTTCCGCTCGGCGTCGCGGCGTTCTTCTGGGCCAACCGCGTGATGCCGGTCGATCTCGGTGGCCGCGCCGAGTGGGAGGTGAATACACTCTTCATAGTCTGGGCGATGTCGGCGGTCCTGGCGTTCGTCGCGAAACCCCGCCTTGTCTGGTCGCTGCTGTTCGCCGCGACGGGCGTGATGCTGATCGTGCTCCCGTTCTACGACATCGTCGCCACCGATCGCGGCATCCTCGACATGCTGGCGCGCGGCGACCTCGTCATCGCCGGGATCGACGCGACGATGGGCATATTCGGGATATCGTTCCTCGCAGTCGCGCACCGCGTCGCGCGGCATCGCCCGAGTGTAAAGCGCGTCCGCAAACCCCGTAGCGCCGAGGCGCGCGTGCTGGAGCCTGCCGAATGACCGTCCTCCCGTTGATCCTGTCGATCGCCGCGTTCCTGTCGCTCGGCTTGTCGACCGATGCGCATCATCGCCGTCGTTTCGGGGCGTGTCCGTCGGGGGGGCGGCGCAGGGCGCTGCGATCGACGGGATGGACTGGCCTCGGCGCGGCGTTCGTACCAGCGATACTGGCGCGCGGATGGGTGTTTGGCCCAATCCTGTGGGTCGCGGCGATCATGGCGGGTGCCGCCATCGCCTTCCTGGCCCTCAACCTCGTCCCCGATCCACGGAGCCGAGCCTGAGCGTTCAGTCGCGTCCGGCACCGGGGACGATCCGGCGCAGTTCGCGGTGGCCGTCGATCCATTCATGCTTGAGCGCTCCCGCGATGTGCAAACCGACCAGCACGTAGAGGACATAGGCCAGCCACGCATGCGCGGCGCCGAACACCGCATGCAGCGTCTCGCGCGTCGCAGGGTCGATCGACCCGAACGCGATCCGCGGCCACTGGACCAGGCCGTAGAGATACATCGGATGGGTCGCGGCATCCTTCCACGCCGAATCCATGATCCAGCCCGATAACGGCATCGCGAAGATGATCGCGTAGAGCAGCCAGTGCGTGACGTGCGATACCGTCACCTCCCAGCGCTGGTAGCGGGCCGGCAGCGCCGGCGGACGGTGCGTCGCCCGCCACAGCAGCCGCATGATCGCCAGCCCCAGCACGGTGATGCCGATCGACTTGTGCAGGTCGATCACGGGGCGGACATGATCGTCGGCCAAATACGGCCAGACCCAGGCAAGCCCGACATTGACGACGATCCCGAGGGCGACCAGCCAATGAAGCGCGATCGCGACCCCGGTGTATTTCCTGACCATCCGCCTGTGCCTCGCTCGTTGTTGCCGGCCCTTCGTCTGCGGGGGCGATTTCCGCAATAGCCCATTCATCCGTCACGCGGTACGCGCGCCGCGATGCCATCGATGACCACCATATTCACCGCGCAATCGCCGCGCCTGTCGCCGCGACCGATCCCGATCGTCAGCCGCCTGATCGGCCTTGCGGTGCCGCTCGTCTTCCTGGCGCTCGTGCTCCAGGCGTTCCTGCGCCAGGGGCTCGCGGTGTGGTCGGTCGGGATCGCGTATATCCTCTACGATACCGCGCTGCTGGTGTTCACCGCGTGGCAGATCCGCGATCTCGCTTATGCGCCGCCACCCAAGCCGAACGGCCTGCCCGCACCGAGCTTCGGCGTGATCGTCGCGGCGCATAACGAGGCGAGCGTCATCCGCCTGACGATCGACCGGCTGCTGGCGCAGGCGCATCCGCCCGAGACGATCATGATCGCCGACGACGGGTCGACCGACGCCACCCCCGTGGTGATGCGGGAGCTCTACGCGCTGGTGGTACCGGCGCTGGGCGACGTCGCGACGGTCGATCTCGGCGGCACACGACTCGCATGGCTACGTCTGCAGCATGGCGGCAAGGCCCGCGCGCTCAACGACGCGCTGCTGCGGATCGATACCGCGATCGCCCTGACCGTCGATGCCGATACGCTGCTCGAACCGGGCGCGATCGCGGCGATGCGCGCGGCGTTCGCGGCGGAACCCGAACTGGTGGCGGCGACCGGCGTGCTCGCGCCGATTTGCGGACCAAGCCTCGGCGGGCGGCTGTTCGAGTGGTTTCAGTCGTACGAATATGTCCGCAATTTCCTGTCGCGCGACGCGTGGATGCGGATGAACGGCCTTTTGCTGATCTCCGGCGCGTTCGCCGCGTTCCGGCGCGACGCGGTGATCGCGGTCGGCGGCTTCGATCCCGACTGCATGGTCGAGGATTACGAACTGATCCACCGGCTCCACCGCCATGCGCACGACACCGGGCTCGACTGGCGGGTGCGCGTGGTCGGTGGCGCACTGGCGCGAACCGATGCCCCGGCGAGCATCCCGGCGTTCCTCAAACAGCGTCAGCGCTGGTTCGGCGGGTTCCTTCAGACGCAGCACTGGAACCGCGACATGGTCGGCAACCGCGCGTATGGCCGGCTCGGTACGCGGATGTTGCCGGTCAAGGCGCTGGACACGGTGCAACCGATCTACGGGCTGGCGGCGTTCGCGATCCTGATCGGACTGGTGATCACCGGACGGTTCGCGCTGGCGCTGCCGATCCTGATCGTGATGATCGTCAAGATCGCGATCGACCTGAGCTTCCATCTCTGGTCGCTCGGCATCTACAAGCGCTGGACCGGGCAACGCGAAGGTCTTGGGCTGGGCGCTGCAATCATCGCCGCGATCGCCGAGCCGTTCACCTTTCAGCTCCTGCGCCACCTCGGCGCGATCTATGGCTGGGTCGCTTTTCTGCGGGGCGGCCAGACGTGGGGACGGCAAACGCGGACAGCATTGGAACACCGGGGATCCTAGTGTTTGGATCAGAATGAATGTATTCTCACTAATTATACTAAATACCAATTCGGATAATCGAGATATTATAATTGGTAACGCTGTTATGACGACAGTATTCCGAAGTATTAACCACGGTCGACGATGAATTCGATCGTGCAAACTCCTTGCCATCGTATCTCGCTGGATTATGGTAGCGCTCGCACAAGCTGACAGATGATCGGTCGTGCGACTCCGTGGTCATGGTGATCGCGATGAATGGGGGGATGAACATGAAGGCTGAAGGTCTTTCGTCGGCGCTCGCGCGCTCGGCGTCCGTCGTGGCACTGGCGACCTGTCTGACGATTTCGGGGCCCGCGTTCGGGCAGCAGCAGACGGGCGCGGAGGCGACCAATGCGCAGCCGACGACCGAGCCGGGAACCACCGCCGACGCGACGGCCGCGGCCGGTCAGTTGACCACCCCTGCAACCGCGCCGTCTTCCGAGTCCACGCTGGCGCCCGCGAGTGACGAGATCGTCGTCACCGGCGTCCGCGCCAGCCTCGAGCGCTCGATCGCGATCAAGCGCAACTCGACCGGTATCGTCGATGCGATCTCGGCGGAGGACATCGGCAAATTCCCCGACACCAACCTCGCCGAGTCGCTCCAGCGGATCACCGGCGTCTCGATCAACCGCACCAACGGCGAAGGCGCGCTCGTCACCGTCCGCGGCTTCGGCCCGAGCTACAATCTCGTCACGCTGAACGGCCGGCAGCTCGCCACCGCGAACGTCCAGGTTGTCGGCGGTGACCAGAACTCCGACGGTGCGCAGGGCGCGAGCCGCTCGTTCGACTTCTCGAACCTCGCCTCGGAAGGCGTCCGGACGCTCGAGGTCTACAAGACCGGCCGCGCGTCGGTGCCGACCGGCGGGATCGGCGCGACGATCAACGTCGTCACGCGTCGTCCGCTCGACGGCAAGGGCGGGCTGACCGGCAGCATCGGTGCGAAGGGCGTGTACGACACGAGCACCGATGGCTGCCTCGATTGCGGATCGAAGGTAACCCCCGAGCTGTCCGGCGTGCTGAGCTGGGCCGACCCGACCGACCGGTTCGGCGTGTCGCTGTTCGGCAGCTACCAGAAGCGCAACTTCACCTCGATCGCGGCGACGTCCAACGACTGGAACGTCATGTCGTACAACGACTTCCTGACGGGCGGTTTCGTCAAGGGCGACGGCAGCGCGAAGATCACGGGCGCGCCGACCAACCCGAACCAGCTCGTCGCCTTCCCCAACGATAGCCGCTACCATTATGCCGAGGGCAGCCGCGAGCGTATCAATGGCCAGGCGGTGGTGCAGTTCAAGCCGATCGAGACACTGACGCTGACCGCGGACGCGTTGTTCGCGCAGAACACGCAGAAGGAAATCCGTTCGGATCTCTCCAACTGGTTCAGCCGGCCGTTCGACGAGGTGCGGTTCGACGCCAATCCGGTGGTCGCGACCGCAAACTATCTGCACGAGACGATCAACGGCGCCAAGGACGAAGGCTTCGAGGCACAGAATCGCGGGCAGAAAAGCCGGGTTCAGGATTTCGGCCTGAACGGCAAGTGGGAGCTGACCGACAATTTCACGGTCAATCTCGATGGCCATTACAGCAAGGCCTCGAGCCGGCCCGACAACCCCAACGGCAACAGCTCGACACTGGTCGGCATGGCAGCGAACGTCGTGACCGCGCATTCGGTCGACTATACCGGCGACATTCCCAAGCAGGATATCACGCTGAACGGTCCGTTGACGCTGAACGAGGTCGGCTCGCAGATCGGTCGGACGTTCGCGTCGGCGCAGGATCAGCGCGTGAAGGAACTGCGCGCCGACTTCGGCTGGGATCTGGGCGGCGGCAGCCGTTTCGATTTCGGCGGCAATCTGCGTGACACGAATATGCATCAGACGCGGGTCGCGACCCAGCAGGTGCTTGGCGATTGGGGCATCACCAACCCCGGCGACGTCGAGAAACTGGCGCCCGGCGCGCTCCAGGCCTTTTGCCTGGTCTGCAAGTTCAAGCATTTCGACCCGGGTAACGATCCGGAGTCGCAGACCGCGTTCCGCGGCGATGCGGCCAGCATCTACTCGATCCTGTCGCCCTTCTATGCCGGTCAGGGCAATGCGGTCGGCGTGACGACCAACGAGGACAACCGGGTTCGCGAGAAGATCTGGTCCGCTTACGGTCAGGTCACCTGGAAGGGCGAACTGGCCAACCGACCTGCGACCCTGGTCGCTGGCGTCCGCTACGAACACACCAAGTCGACATCGACCTCGCTCGTGGCGGTGCCCGCCGCGATCAACTGGGTGTCCGACAACGACTATACGGTCGTGATTTCGAACCAGAACAGCTTCCTCACCGATGGCGGATCGTACAACAATTTCCTGCCGTCGATGGATTTCCAGATCGAGCTGAGGACCAATCTGATCGGCCGTCTATCGTTCAGCAAGACGATCGCCAGACCCGAATATGGCAGCCTGTTCACCTCGACCAGCGTAGCCGGACCGACCCGACCGATCGCGAACGGCGGGATCGCGTCGGGATCGACCGGCAATGCCCGACTGATCCCGCTCGAATCCGACAATCTCGATGCGTCGATCGAGTGGTATTACAAGCCGGACAGCTATGTTTCGCTCGGCGTGTTCGACAAGCGGGTGCGCAACTTCATCGGTAACGGCCAGTTCACCACCGAGCTCTTCGGTCTTCGCGATCCGAGTTCGGGTGCGGCGGGAACCCGGTCCGGACAGGCCAAGGCTGCGTTGCAGGCCCTGGGGGCGGATCAGAGCGACGTGAACCTGTTCGCGCTCACCGCATTGCTCGACCAGACCGGCTCGATCGGCGCGGCGACGACGGTGTTCCAGGCGAATTACAACGCCACCACCCGGTCGCTCAACGACGACTTCGTGAAGCAGATCAACAGCACCCGCGATGTCGTCGCCAACGGTACCGACGCGCTGTATCAGTTCCAGCTGACCCGCCCCGTGAACAACAAGGACGCCGAGATCTACGGTGTCGAGATCGCGGGGCAGCATTTCTTCGGCTCGAGCGGCTTCGGGATCGGCGCGGCCTACACGTTGGTGCGCGGCGATGTCGGGTTCAATATCGGTGCGCCGAGGACCGAGAACCAGTTCGCGTTGCTCGGTCTTTCGGACACGGCGAACGCGACACTGATCTACGACAAGCACGGTTTGTCGGTCCGCTTGGCGTATAACTGGCGCGGCAAGTTCCTGTCGGGGATCAACCGTCAGGACTCGCGTAATCCCGAGTTCACCAAGCCGTTCGGGCAGTTGGACGCGAACATCAGCTACGACATCACGCCGAACTTCGCGGTGTCGCTGGAGGGGATCAACCTGACCGAACAGAAGCTCAGGACCTATGCCCGCGACGAAAGCGAACTCTGGTACGGCCAGGAACTGCGCCGTCGCTTCCTGCTCGGCGGCCGCTTCCGCTTCTGACCGTGTCGCGCGTCGCGAACGCGCGATCGGCGGAGGCTGTCAGGGACGTCTGCTCGGAGCCATTGTGGCTCGGGCAGGCGACCATGTTCCGGGCATGTTCCGGGAATGAGCCGGGTCGGTCCCAAACCATAATCGTGTCAGGGGTCGCGCATTGCGCGCGGCCCGCGCACTGGTCATGATGCCGGAATGCGCATGCCCTTCGCCCGAGAAAAAGGCTGACCGTGACCAGGATCGTTCTTCTCAACAATGTCGACCACGGCGACCTCACGATCGCCACGGGGCATGGGCCGGAGTTCGGCGATGCCGTGAACCAGGTGCTCGTCTTTCCGACCGAATGGCAGGACGTGCAGCGTGAATATCCGATCCTGTTCCGACAATCGGAGGAGGGGCGGTACCAGTCGGTCGCGCTGGTCGGGTTGGACCGGGACGAGAATGTGTTCCTCGGCGATGGCGCTTGGCACGCGCGCTACGTGCCGGCGCTGCATCGGCGCGGGCCGTTTTCGATCGGCGTGCAGCGGTCCGACGACGAGCGCGAGGACGAACCGATGATCCACGTCGATCTCGATCATCCGCGCGTGGTCGAGGGATATGAGCGCCAGGGGCAGGGCGCGAGGCAGCCGGCTTTCCTGAGGCATGGTGGCAACAGTCCGTATCTCGACGCCATCGCCGACGTGCTGAGGCGGGTTCATGCCGGGGTACTGGCGAATGATCCGATGTTCGCGGCGTTCGAGGCGGAGGGGTTGATCGAACCCGTGGCGCTCGAGATCGCGCTCGACGACACGACGACATACACGCTGGATGATCTCTACACGATTTCGGCCGATCGCTTCGCGGCGCTCGATGGTGCGGCGCTGGCGCGGCTGCATGCGTGCGGCGGTCTCGCGGCGGCGTGCTGGGTGATCGCGTCGCTGGAGACGATGCCGCATCTGATCGACCGAAAGATCGCCCGGTTGTCGCAATCATGAGCGGTATGACGACTCTGCCCGCCGTTCGCACGATCGAAGGCATCGCGCGGGGCGATATCGATTTCGCCGCGCTGATCGAGGCGGGTGAGCCGGTCGTGCTGAAGGCGGTCGCGACGGACTTGCCACTCGTCGAGGCTGGCCGGCGCGGCGTCGAGGCGGCGATGGCCTACCTGCTGCAGTTCGATGCCGGGCGACCGGTGGTCGGGTTCGTCGGTCCACCGGAGATCGGCGGACGGTTCTTCTACAACACCGATCTCACCGGCATGAACTATACCGCCGGCCGAGCACCGCTGGCAGACTATCTCGCGCGGATCCGCGTGAACCAGTCCGAAGCGACACCCGAGTCGGTCTATCTCGGCTCGACCGATCTCGACCTGTATTTTCCGGGTCTGCGGGCCGCGAACCAGATCGTCGGCACGGAGGCTTTGCCGGCCTCCGGTCAGTCGCTCGCAAGCCTGTGGATCGGCAATCGGACAACCGCTGCGGCGCATTGGGACATGTCGAACAACATCGCCTGTCCGCTGGTCGGTCGGCGTCGTTTCACGCTGTTTCCCCCCGATCAGGTGGCCAACCTCTATCCCGGTCCGCTCGAACCGACACCGGGGGGGCAGGTCGTCAGCATGGTCGACTTCCGCGCGCCCGATTTCGCACGATATCCGGGGTTTCGCGAGGCGCTCGCCTCCGCCCGGGTCGCAGACCTCGATCCCGGCGACATGCTCGTATACCCGGCCTTGTGGTGGCATCAGGTCGAGGCGCTCGACGCCTTCAACGTGATGGTCAATTACTGGTGGAACGACGTCCCCGCATTTGTCGACACGCCGATGACGACGCTGTTGCACGCATTGCTGAGCCTGCGCGACCGCCCGGAACGCGAGAAGCGGGCATGGCGCGCGATGTTCGATTATTACGTGTTCGGCCCCGCCGATCGTGCCGCCGATCACCTCCCCCCGAATGCGCGGGGCGCCCTCGACACGCTCGATGACAGGGCCGCGCGGCGTCTGCGCGCTCAGGTCCAGCAGCGGTTGAACCGATAGGAATGCCGAGCATGACCGACGAGCGACGTCCACGCCGCGTGGTGATAGCGGGGGGCGGGACGACCGGCTGGCTCGCCGCGGCCGCGCTCTCGCAGCAACTCGGGGCGTTGCTCGACATCGTGTTGGTCGAGTCCGAGGAAATCGGCACCGTCGGTGTCGGCGAGTCCACCATTCCCACTGCGCGCGCCTTCCATCGCCTGATCGGCCTCGACGAGCAGCGGTTCATGGCCGAGACCGGCGCCACCTTCAAACTCGGCATCGCGTTCGAGAACTGGGCACGGATCGGCGATCGCTATCTCCACGCGTTCGGCGAGACCGGCCAATCGACGTGGATGGGCGCCTTTCACAATTTCTGGTTGCAGGCGCGCGAGCACGGGTTCGGCGGCGATTTTGGCGACTATTGCCTCGAGCTGCAGGCTGCGGACGCGGGCAGGTTCGCGATCGACGACAGTGCGTCGGCGCTCAGCTACGCCTATCATCTCGATGCCGGGCTATACGCGCGGCATTTGCGCTGCGTCGCTGAGGGGGCAGGGGTTCGCCGTATCGAAGGGGTCATCGAACGGGTCGAGCGCGTCGATACGAGTGGCGACATCGCAGCGCTGATCCTCCGATCGGGGGACCGGATCGAGGGCGATCTGTTCATCGACTGCACCGGCTTCCGCGCTCTGTTGATTGGCCAAGCGCTCGGCTCGCCGTTCGAAAACTGGCGGCACTGGCTGCCAACCGACAGTGCGGTCGTCACGCAGACTCGCGCGACCGGCCCGGCGATACCCTATACCCGCGCGATCGCGCATGGGGCGGGATGGCGATGGAAGATCCCGCTCCAGCACCGCGTCGGTAACGGGCTGGTCTATGACAGCCGCCATTTGTCTGCAGACGAGGCGCGCGCGCAATTGCTCGCGGAGGTCGACGGCGAGGTGCTGTTCGAACCTCGGCTGATCCGCTTCGAACCGGGATGTCGACGCGAAGCGTGGCGGGGGAATTGCGTCGCGATCGGGCTATCGAGCGGGTTCGTCGAGCCGTTGGAGTCGACCGCGATCCACCTGTCGATGATCGCGATCACGCGGCTGTTGCAGCTGTTTCCGTTCGACGGCAATCACGCGGCGGCGGCGCGACGGTTCAACGCGCAGAACACCGCCGAGATCGAGCGGATCCGCGACTTCATCGTGCTGCATTACGTGCTGACCGAACGCGACGACACCGCGTTCTGGCGCGCGTTCCGGACGATGGCGATACCCGACACGCTACAGGACCGCATTGCCTTGTTCCGGGAGAACGGCATCGCCTACCAGGACCAGGACGAGCTGTTTCGCGTCGATTCCTGGGCTCAGGTGATGATCGGCCAGCGCGTGAGACCGCGCGCGCATCACCGGATGGCGACGATCATGGGCGAGCCCCGGTTGCGACAGGTGCTCGAGGAGATGAGGGCGGGGGTCACAGGCAAGGTTGCCGAACTGCCGACGCACGAGAATTTTCTTCAACGTTACTGCCCCGCGGACAAAGCGAGCGTTCTGCGTCGTGCATGAGGGCAGGCGCGTTTGCAGGGTCGGGAGACTAACCGGGTGATCGATGCGTCTTCAACGACTGATCGGCGGACCGTGCTCCTCGGCGCGCTTTCGCTGGCCGCTGTGCCGCAAAGGGCGGATGCTGCAATGCGCGTGCATATCCAGCGCCTGTCGCCCGCGTTCGACCGGATGGTCGAGCCGGGCGCGACGGCGACGGTGATCGCGACTGGAATACGCTGGGCGGAAGGTCCGCTCTGGGTCGAAGCGGGCCAGTACCTGCTGTTCTCGGACCCGCCTGCAAACGTCGTGCGTCGATGGCAGAAGGACAGCGTCGCCACGCCTTTCCTCTCGCCGTCCGGCGCGGGCGGGACCGATCCGAAGCTAGTCCGAGAGCCGGGTGCCAACGGGTTGGCGCTCGATCGCAAGGGGATGCTGCTGATCGCGAACAGTGGCGGACGATCGATCGATCGCGTCGATCTCGTCACGCGACGTCGCGAGGTGGTGGTCGATCGCTATCAGGGGAAAAGGTTCAACAGTCCGAACGACCTCCACGCCGCGCGTGACGGCGCGATCTATTTCACCGATCCGCCCTATGGATTGGTCGATGGCGATGCGTCGTCATTGAAGGAGCAGGCGATCAACGGCGTCTATCGCTGGACGCCTGGCTTGGATGTTGAGTTGATCGACGGTACGCTGACCCGCCCGAACGGCATCGCCCTGTCGCCCGACGAGACGCGGCTCTACGTTTCGGTGTCCGACGACAAGGCGCCCCGGATCATGGTCTATGATCTGGACCGAACGGGTCGTCCGCGGCGGTCGCAAACGTTCCTCGACGCCAGGCCGATGCTCGCGGGCGGCGCACCGGGGCTGCCCGACGGGATGAAGGTTGCCCGCGACGGTACGCTGGTCTGCTCGGTGCCGGGCGGAATGATGTTCCTGTCGCCCGACGCTGAGCCGCTCGGGCTGATATCGGCTGGCTCTTCGATCGCGAACTGTGCGTTCGGCGAAGGCGGGCGCGCGCTGTTCCTGACTGCGAACGATCGTGTGCTGCGGTTACCGCTACGCGCGGGCTGGCGGCCAGTCTGAGGTCACCGCTTCGCCGGCAGTTTCATGCCGAGCAACACCAGCCGGTCGCCGGTGATCCCGAACCAGTGCGGCACGCCGGCCGGAATCAGCATCACATCGCCGGGCCGCAGCGTCCGGGTCCTGCCGCCGATGATCCGCGCCCCTTCGGTCAGGTCGGGTTTGACGACCTTGGCGTCGGCGAGCCTTCCGCCCGAGATCAGCGTCCCGGCGCCGGCAATGACGATCGCGTATTCTGCTTGATCAGGATGGATGGCGGGGCGGCCCGGCTTTTTCCAATATTCGAGCGCGGCGATGGTTTCGCCGTCGCGAACCAGCGGCTGCCACGCGAACCCTTGTCCCGGCTTCAGCGCGGCGCGCATCGCGGCCACCTGCGCGTTGACCTCCGCAGCCGATGCGAAGCTCGTGGGATCGACCGCCTGCGCCGTTGCCGCGGCGGGTGCCGCAGCGATCAGCACCGCCAGTATAAACGAAAACTTCATGCGCGATCCTTCCGCGTGCCGTCGAGCCGGATCGTCCGGCCTTCGCGTGCGGAGCGGTAGATCGCCTCGACGATCCGCATGTCGCGCAGGCCTTCCTCGCCCGACACGATCGGTTCGCGCCCACTGCGGATGCTCTGGACGAGATGATCAAGCTGACCCGCGAACTGGGTCTTGCCTGGGCCGGAGGGCGGCGTGACTTCGCGTTCGCGGCCGTCCTTGCCGAGCCACATGTGATTGCCCTCGTAGCGCGTCGCGGGTTCAAGTTCGATCCGGCCGGTATCGCCCATCAAAAGGACGTGGTTCTGATTGGCGCTGTACATCGACTGGCAACTGGCGATAGCGCCCGACGGAAATTCGAGCGTCCAGTCGATGATATCCTCGACCTCCGTGAACCGGGGATCGCGGCGATCGGTCGATTCGCGCGCGGTCACCGCGATCGGTTCCTCTCCGGTCATGTAGCGTGCGGCCTGGAGGCTGTAGATGCCCATGTCCATCAATGATCCGCCGCCCGACAAGGCGCGTTTCAGCCGCCATTTCGACGGGTCGCGCTGCACGAACCCATGCTCGGACCGCAGGTATCGGATCTTGCCCGCAGCCCCTGCGCGCGCCAGCCGCATCGCTTCGAGATTGGTCGACTCGAAATGGCAGCGATAGCCGATCATCAGCTTGCGATTGGCGGTCTTGCAGGCCGCGATCATCGCCTCGCATTCGGCGACCGATATCGCCATCGGCTTTTCGCACATCACGTGCTTGCCGGCCTTCGCCGCGCGGATGGTATATTCCGCGTGCATCGAATTCGGCAGGCAGACATAGACGATATCGACATCCGAATTGTCGCGGATCGAGTCGAAGTTCGCGTAGGAGTAGATCGACCGGGCCGGCAGTCCGTGGTCGACGGCGACGCGGTTCGCCTTGGCGGGATCGCCGCTGACCACTGCGGCAAGCCGACTGTGCTGGCAGTTCGCGAACTGTGGGATGATGACGTCGAGCCCATAGGAGCCGAGTCCGACGATCGCGTAGCCGAGCGGCCGATCGCCCGGTCCCGCGCCGAAAGCGCGGGAGGTCAGTGTCAGCGCCGCCGCTGAAATCATCAGGTCGCGTCGTGCAATGTCCATGTCGATCATCCCCGTCCTGCGCAAAGGTCTGAAGGCGAATGCGACGTGACGCAAGAGCGCACGCTTGAAGAAGGAACGGTTCTGCCATCGACCGTTCGTGGCGCGATTCTTCGATCCGCGATGCGATCTGGTCGAGATGCGACCAAAATTCGCGGGGGGCCTCCGCATTCGATTTCCCCCGTTAAACAAGCACATGCCAGGCATAGATCGAAACCGTCGTCGATATCCCGAACATGGCCGCTCGGACGGCGGCAAGACTCATCAGGTCGACCGGTGCATTAGACACGCCGCATCTGACGCGGACTCCGCCTAATCTTCTCGGGCAGCATGTCGCTGCGCGTAAGGAAGGAAGTCGCGATGACCGTCGAATACCCACCTGTCATGCCGTCCAGCAGGAGCCAGGCTCATCATCCGAAACCGATCGAGCTTCCGGCGTCTCTCCTGACTCGACAACCGTTTGCGTTCGCCGATCTGGAGGTCGCATTCGATCCGGAGCTCGACACGTTGTGGACCTATATGCGGCAAAAGGTCCGGCCGAGCTTCAACCCCGGGCTGCTTGCCGAGTTCGGCCAGTGGCAGAACGATATCGCCGAGGCGTGCTCGTCGGAAATGATGCCGATCCGCTATCTGGTTCTCGGGTCGCGCTTTCCCGGCGTGTTCTCGCTGGGCGGCGATCTCGATCTGTTTTCCGAGCATATCCGCCGTGGCGACCGCCAGGCGTTGGTCCGTTATGGCCGGGCGTGCGTGCGGATCCTGCATCGCAATATGCTCAGCCTCGACCATCCGATCATCACGATCGGTCTGGTCGAGGGCGACGCACTCGGGGGCGGATTCGAGGCGTTGCTGTCGTTCAACGTCGTGATCGCCGAGCGGGGCACCAACTTCGGTCTGCCGGAAACCAATTTCGGGCTGTTCCCCGGGATGGGGGCGCATTGTTTCCTGTCGCGGCGGCTCGGTGCGGCGCGGGCCGAGCAGATGATCCTGAGCGGACGGACCTACAGTGCCGAGGAGCTCTACGATCTGGGTATCGTCCATGCGTTGGCGGATCCCGGACAGGGGCGTGCCGAGGTTGAACACTACATCCGCCAGAACCGGCGTCGCCACAGTGGGCATTGCGCGATCTACGAGGCATCGCGCTCGGTCAATCCACTCGCGCTCGCCGAACTGGAGGCCGTGGTCGATCTGTGGGCCGATGCCGCGCTGCGCTTGAGCGATTTCGATCTCAAGCTGATGCGACGTCTGGTCGGTGCGCAGACCCGGCTGCTGACCAAGACAGGCACCTGAAGGCCTAGGAGCGCGCCTGCGCTTTCTGGGCATTGCCGGCAAGCATGGTCGCGACCATGCTTGCCGGCATCGGACGAGCGAGTAGAAAACCCTGGACCGCATCGCACCGGGTCCGGCGAAGCTGGTTGAGTTGCGCCTGCGTCTCGACGCCCTCGGCGACGGTCCGCATGCCGAGTTTCGCGGCGAGATCGATCACCGTCTGGACGATCGCCACCGAGGCCGGGCTTTCCTCGAGATCGGTGATGAACGATCGATCGATCTTCAACGTCTGGAACGGAAATTTGGTGAGATAGCTTAGCGAGGAATAGCCGGTACCGAAGTCGTCGAGCGTCGTCCGCACGTGCAGCCGGTTGATCGCGTCAAGCGCGGCCAACGACGCGTCGATATCCTCGAGCAGCACCGACTCGGTCACTTCGAGCTCGAGCCGTTCGGCGGCAAACCCGCTCGTGGCCAGCGCATTCATGATGACCGTCGTCAGATTGGCGGAGCGGAGCTGGATCGGCGACAGGTTGACCGCGATCTTCACGGTCTGGGGCCACGCGCTGGCGATCCGGCACGCCTCGCGGATCACCCACCCGCCGATCGAAACGATCAACCCGGTATCCTCGGCGATCGGAATGAACTCCGCCGGCGAGATCGCGCCGTGCCGCCGGTTGGTCCACCGCAACAGCGCCTCGCAGGAAAGGACGTACTCGCCGCTCAGATCGAAGATCGGCTGGAACACGAGGTGGAACTCGCCGCGCTCCAGCGCGCCCTGCATTTCGGCGGCGAGGTCGCGAGTCCGCGAGATTTTCTCGTCCATCAGCGGTTCGTAGAAGCACATCTGGCCACGACCGCTGTCCTTGGCGCGGTACAGCGCGAGGTCGGCATTCTTCAGCAACGTATCGGCGTCGATACCATCCGCGGGCGCGATCGCGACACCGATCGACGCGTTCACCTGGAGAAGGCGGCCATCGTGGAGCACCGGCTTTTCGACCAGCCCGAGAATCGTGTGGCCGACGGCGACCGCGTCGGCTTCCGCCTTCACGGTGCAGACCACGGCGAATTCGTCGCCGCCCAGTCGCGCGACCACGCCGTCGACACCGAACGCGTGATCGAGCCGGCGGGCGATCTCGGCGAGCAGCGCGTTGCCAGCCAGATGGCCGAACGAGTCGTTGATCTCCTTGAAGCGATCGAGATCGAGCCAGTTGATCGCCAACCAGTGATCCTTCGACGGCAGCGCCTGCAACCGTGCTTCGAATTGCTCGCGAAACGCGGTGCGGTTGGCGACGCCGGTCAGGTCGTCACGGCGCGCGACGGCGGCGTGATGCTCGGCGAGCGCCGCCTTTTCGCGCGATGCGACCGTCGCCTTCAGGATCACGCCATAGGTTTGCAGCGTGATATCCATCATCGCGACGACGAACAGCAGGATGACGATCGCGAGCGCGATCTTGAGCGGTTCGAGCGACAGGAGCAGCCCGATCGCCAGCGGTACCGAGGCGAAGCTAAGCTGCGACAGGGCGATCCACGGCCGCCCGGCGTTGCGCCCCGCTATCCCCGCCGCGTACCCGATCGTCGTCGTCACCGCCAGCAATTGAAGCACGCCGTCGTTGGTGTTGACGAGCGTCAGCAGCCCGAACGTGCCGAGCAGCGACGAGTAGCCGATCGCGCCCGACCGGTAGAGGAATTCCTGTCGACGGGCCCATGGTCCCGGTGCCGTTTTGCGGGGGAGGCGGCGCTTGCCGTTGCGTTGCTTCAGCCGCAACGCGTCGGCGATGCGGGTGGCTGCGACGATCGCGATCGCGACCGCGCATCCGATCATCCACAGGTTGCCGCTGACCAGCGCGACGATCGTCGTGATCGCACTGCTGGTAACCGCACCGATCACCAGCGACTGCGGCGACGCATAGAGCGATTCGACGAGCGTTTCCTGGACATAGGCAGCGATCGTTTGATCGGAGTGGCGCAACTGCCTCAGGCGGGTAATCAGACCGATCATGCAGCTCTACATGGGTGAAGAAGGTGTAAAAGAAACAAACAAATGCGCGTCGGGTCGGTCCAGAGCGATATTTTTTACCGTACTGTCCGCGTCGAGATGCCGATCGTCCCACGCCCCTCGTTTCCACCGTAATCGCGAAACCGTCTCGCCATATCGCCCGTATCGCTCGATCGGCCGTGGCATTCCTGGCGCGATCGCCTTACGCGCAGGTCATGAACGTCAAGACCTCTGACCCGTCGATGCAACCGCGCGAGTTCGTTGCCTTTATTGCCGCGCTGATGGCCGTGAACGCGCTCGGCGTCGATCTGATGCTGCCTGCGCTCGCCGATATCGGGCACCAGTTGAGCATAGCCACCGCCAACCACCGGCAGTGGATCATCACTGCCTACATGCTCGGTTTCGGAACCGGGCAGCTCGTCTACGGTCCGCTGGCGGACCGGTATGGGCGTCGGCCGATCCTGCTCGTCACGCTGGCTGGGTTCGTTCTGGCGAGCGTGTTCGCCGCCGGATCGCAGACGTTCGCCGCGCTGCTCGGCGCCCGCGTGCTCCAGGGGCTGATGTCGGCGTCGACCCGCGTGCTCGCGGTCGCAATCGTCCGCGATCGCTATGCGGGACGACAGATGGCGCGGACGCTATCAGTTGCGCAGATGATCTTCTTCCTGGTACCGATCATGGCGCCGAGCCTCGGGCAGATGCTGCTCGCGTTCGGCCCGTGGCGCTTCATTTTTTACGCGCTGGCCGGTTTTGCCGCGCTCGTCCTCGCCTGGTCGTTCACGCGGCTGCGCGAATCCCTGCCGGTCGAGAACCGTACCCCGCTGTCGCTGGCGGCGTTGCGCAACGGCTACACGCTGACGCTGACGAACCGGTTTTCCGCCGGCTATGCAGTTGCGGCGTCGATGACGTTCGGCGGCATCATCGCGTTTGTGTCGTCCGCCCAGCAGATTTTTGTTGATCAGTTTCATGCCGGCACGCGGTTCACGGTCCTGTTCGCGGTCTGCGCGTTTTCGATGGGGTGCGCATCGTTCGCCAACAGTCGGCTGGTCGAGCGGCTTGGAACCAGACTGATCTCGCAGTCCGCGGTGATCGGTCTGATCGTGCTGTCGGTCTGTCACATCGGCCTGATCGCGTCGGGCTCCGAAACGCTGGCGAGCTACATGGTATTTCAGGCGTTGAGCATGACCTGCATCGGCCTTTGCGGGGCGAATTTCGGATCGATGGCGATGGAACCGGTCGGCGCTATCGCCGGCACCGCCTCGTCCATCCAGGGATTCATCACCAGCGTCGGCGCGGTGATCGTCGGATCGATGATCGGCCAGTCCTACGACGGCACGACCTACCCGCTTGCAATCGGCTATCTGGCGATCGGCGTCGCGGTGCTGGCGGTAGTGTACGTCGTCGAGGGGGGCAAGTTGTTCCACGCGCATCACAGCGCGTGAAGGACAGCACATCACCGACAAGAACTGATCCGCGTCAGGATTGCCAACCGCGAGGCGTCGACTATGGTCATTGGGCCTAACGCGATAGCATTGTTGGCATTTACTCATTCTAGGATGCCAAATTGCCCCCCGATCCGCAGAGCACCGCGATCGTATCGACCGGAATAGCCGGGCTCGACGATATTCTGGGCGGTGGCCTAACCCCGCAACGCATGTACCTCGTCCAGGGAACGCCGGGGACCGGCAAGACGACCCTGGGTCTGGACTTCCTGCTGACCGGGGTCGCCGTCGGCGAGTCAGGGCTCTACATCACGCTGGCCGAAACCGAGGTCGAACTCCGGGCCGTTGCGGCGACGCACGGGTGGTCGCTCGATGGGCTCGAACTGTTCGAGATGGTGCCAGCCGATGGCTTGGGCGAGGATCAGGAACAGACCTTGTTGCATCCGAGCGAGGTCGAACTTGGCGAGACGATCCGCGACATCATGACCAAGGTCGATGCGTTCAAGCCCGCGCGCGTCGTTATCGACAGCCTTTCGGAACTGCGACTGTTGGCGCAGAGTCCGGTCCGCTATCGTCGGCAGATCCTGGCTTTGAAGCATTTGTTCTCGACTCGGCAGGTCACGGTGCTGATCCTCGACGACAAGGGCGCGACGGGTAGCGATCTCCAGCTTCACAGCATCGCGCACGGGGTGATCTCGCTCGAACAGACGCTATCCGGCTTCGGGTCGCAACGCCGTCGCCTGCACATCGTGAAGATGCGCGGCGTCCGCTACCGCGGCGGCTATCACGATTTCGAGATCGAGCGCGGCGGTCTGCGCGTCTATCCCCGCCTCGTCGCCGCCGAGCACGGCCGGACCTATAGCGACGACTCAGTTTCGACCGGGTCGGAGGCGCTGGACACGTTGCTGGGCGGCGGTCTCGTTCCCGGTACGGCGACGTTGCTCACCGGCCCCGCGGGCGTTGGCAAGACGACGACGTCGGTTCAGTGCATGGTCGCCGCCCTCGAACGCGGCGAGCATGCCGCGTATTTCCTGTTCGACGAGCGGTTGCCGACTTTGATGAAGCGCAGTGCGGCGCTCAATCTCGATATCCAGCCGTTCATCGATAGCGGCCAGTTGAAGATCCGGGCGATCGACCCTGCCGAGATGTCGCCAGGCGAGTTTGCGGATTCGGTCCGCGCCGCAGTCGAGGATGACGGCGCGCGCGTCGTCGTGATCGACAGCCTCAATGCGTATCTGCAGTCGATGCCCAACGAACAATTCCTGATCCTGCAGATGCACGAGATGCTGACGTATCTTGGGCAGGAGGGCGTGGTGAGCCTGCTGATCCTCGGCTTGCACGGCATGATGGGCGACATTCGCCAGGACGTCGACCTCAGTTATCTGTCCGATACCGTCGTCCAACTGCGCTATTTCGAAGCGCAGGGCGAAGTCCGCCAGGCGATCTCGGTAATCAAAACGCGTACGGCACGGCACGAACGGACGATCCGGGAGTTTCAGATCGGGAGCAAGGGTTTGCAAGTCGGCGAACCGTTGCGCGCGTTCCAGGGCGTTCTGACTGGCGTCCCGACCTTTTCCGGTGAGGGTAAGACATTGATGGCCAGCAGAATGGGATCGACGGAAGAGCACGGCTAGCGTGGAAGACCGTGTCTTGATCCTTGCCCCACGCGGCCGCGATGCTGCTATCGCCGCCGATCTGCTCGGGCGTAGCGCAATACGCTCGCTCGTCTGTGCGGATCGGGGGAAGTTGCTGGACGAGATGAGGCTTGGCGCGGGTGCGGTCATGCTGACGGAAGAGGCACTGGCTGGCCAGGATCGATCGGGCCTGACCGAGTGGGTGGCCGCACAGCCGACCTGGTCCGATCTTCCCTTCGTCGTACTCGCGAACGGTGCCGCCGCGCCACGGACCGCTGCCGCTGCCGATCGCCTTGCGGATCTCGGAAATGTAGTCCTGCTGCAACGGCCGCTCCATGCGGAGGCTATGCTGGGCGCGGTCCGATCGTCGCTGAAGGCGCGTCGGCGGCAATACGAGGTGCGCGACGCCGCGATGACGCTGGAGCGCGCGGTGGTCGATCGCACCGCCGAGCTTGAGGCCGCGCGCGAAAGCCTGACGATCGCGCTCGAGGCTGCCGGGATGGGCAGTTGGGACATCGATTTCGCCACCGGCAACGCGCGGCGAACGGCGCGTCACGACGAGATTTTCGGCTACATGACGCCTCGCCCGACATGGGACGTCGATGTCTTCCTCGGCCATGTCGATCAGTCCCAGAGATCGCGGATCGCCGCGGCTTTCGATGCGGCGCTGGAGGCCGGCTCGCTGGACATCGAGTGCGCGATTACCGCCGCGGACGGTGCGCGCAAATGGATCGTTGCCAAGGGACGCGTCACCTACGGACCCGACGGCAAGCCGTTGCGGATGACCGGTGTCGTCTCGGACGTTACCGACAAGAAGGAGTCCGATGCGCAACTCGCGCAGGCGCACAAGATGGACGCGATCGGCCAGCTGACGGGCGGCGTCGCGCATGATTTCAACAATCTGCTGACTCCCATCGTCGGTAGCCTCGACCTCGTTCGTCGCCGTCACAAGGATGATGAGAAGACGCAGCGGATGGTCAGCGGTGCCCTGCAAGCCGCCGAACGTGCCGCGACGCTCACCCAGCGCCTGCTCGCGTTCGCGCGGAAACAGGCGTTGCAGCCCAAGGCGGTCGACATCGGCGCGCTGATCGATGGGATCGTCGATCTGGTTCGCCGCTCGCTCGGGCCGACCATCGCCGTAGTGCTCGAAGTGCCCCGCCATCTCCCGTCGGCGCGCGTCGATCCGAACCAGCTCGAACTCGCATTGCTGAACCTGGCGATCAACGCGCGCGATGCGATGCCGGGTGGTGGTCGACTGGTGCTGACGGTCGCAGACATCGTCGTTGACGCACGGAACGTCCTGGGTCTCCAGCCCGGCCAGTATGTCCGGCTGACCGCGCAGGACACCGGCACGGGCATGGACCGTGCGACGCTTGCTCGCGCGACCGAACCGTTCTTCTCGACCAAGGGTGTCGGCAAGGGCACCGGCCTCGGCCTGTCGATGGTTCACGGCCTCGCCGCGCAGTCGGGCGGTATCCTCCATCTCAGGAGCGAGCCTGGGGTCGGGACGGCAGTCGAACTCTGGCTGCCCGCGACCGACGAGGTGGCGAGCGACACAGTCGATCACGACATCGAGCCGGCCCCGGCGCGACATGCGGCCAAGATCGTGCTGGTCGATGACGAGGAACTGGTGCGATCGGCGACCGCGGAGATGCTCCGCGATCTGGGGTATGTCGTGACCGAGTTCGGGTCGGCCAGCCAGGCGCTGTCGGCGATCCGGTCCGGGATCGATGTCGACATGCTCGTCAGCGACTATCTCATGCCCGGCATGACCGGTGGACAGTTGATCACCGAAATGCGCGCCAACGGCATCCGGCTGCCGACGTTGCTGGTCACCGGGTACGCGGCGGCGGGCGACGACGTGCCCGCTGACGTCATGCGCTTGGGCAAGCCATTCCGGCAGGTCGACCTCGCCGACCGCGTCAACCAGCTCCTCCGTATCCAGCCGAGCGGTGGCCGCCGCCTCCGTGTCGTCGAATAGACGGTTCTCGGTCGAGGTCGCTCCTCGGAAAGTTTGCCGTCAGACCGCTAAGCCATTGGTCGTGACGTGGTCCGCGATTGCTCCGGCCGTCGTCCACCAGATGCGTGGATCCGCCGCCTCCCGCAGCCGCGTCAGTACGCGATCGAGATGGAGCGCACGGTGCGCCTGTCCCATCACATACGGGTGCAACGCGATCCCGAGCACAAGCGGCCGTCGATCGCATTCGCCGAGGAGTTGCTCGACCGCGTCCTCGATCATGCTGGCAAATGTCGCGGCCTCCTGATGCCGACCGACGATCGCGGGAATATCATTGATCTCCTGCGAATACGGCACCGACAGAAGGCCGCGCCCGCTTCGCGTTGCCAGCCGGACGGGCTGATCATCATGCGCCCAGTCCAGCACATACCGATAGCCCGCCTCGTCGAGCAGGTCGGGCGTGCGGTGACTTTCCGAGATCCACGGCCCTAGCCACCCCGTCGGGCGCACGCCGATCCGATCGAAGGCGTCCAGCGTCCCCGCGATCATCGCCCGCTCGTCGTCTTCGGATAAGGTCCCTTGCGCCTGCGCGTTGGTATGGCCGTGCGCCGCAATCTCGTCACCGCGATCGCGGCAGGCCTCGGCGAGGCCGGGGCAGGTCGTCAGGATCGCGCCGTTGATCAGCGCGGTAGTCTTCATCTCGAGCCGGTCGAACATTTCCATGAACCGCCACGCGCCGACCCGGTTGCCGTAATCGCGCCATGCATAGTTCATGACGTCGGGATCGTTCTGCGCCGGCGCGAGGGTCGCACCAAGTCCCTCGCCGAAGCCGAACACCTCGTGGTTGACGCCGAGATAGATTGCGAGCCGGCGTCCTTCGGGCCACGAATACTCGGGACGTCCGACGATCGGGCTGTATGCGTATCGCCTGTGATGCGGCAGGTCAGTCATCGGTTCGCGTTCTCCGTGGCGGTTTGCGAGCGCTTTGCGTTCGCGTAACCCATTGGCATTGCTGAACGCGCACGACCTCCGAGAGTGCCGCAGACCGATCAGCCCAGCGGAACGGGCTTGAGCCGTGCGGAGTCGAGATGCCAGCGCAACTGGTCGGCCGACGCGCCGTCGACATCGTTCACCCGCCGGACGATATATGTTCCGCGGAAGCGCTGGCGAGACCCGTCGTCCAGCGTGGAGTCGACGGTGACCGGAACGGGCTGATAGACCGATCCAGCCCCCGCGCTGCCGGGTTCGAGCGTACCGATCGTGACGCGGGTCGCGCGGGTATGCGCAAAGCCGGCCTCGAACGCGGCGAGGGTCTGGCCGGGGCGGCCTGCGTTGCCCCACTGGCTCCAGGCGGTATCGAAATCACGCGCGTCGATCGCGGAGTAATACCGACGCACGACCGCTGCCGCGGCTTCCATGCTCTTGGGTGCAGGGCCGCAACCCTGCATCGGCGGGGCGTTGCCGTCGAACAGCGCACAACTGCGCGCGATCTCGTCATCGATCATCGCGCAACTGTTGGCAGCGTTGCAGGGCGGGTGCGTCGCTGGCGACACGTCGCGGCAGATCGCCACGCGACGCGCCGCGGCCGCCGCGCCGATATCGGCGAGGCAGGACTTTTTCGTGAGAACCGCCGGCGTGGGGGTTTTCGGCGCAATCGAACTGGCGATCTGCGTCGAGGACGGCGTGGACTGCCGTGCGGTGTCGGTGACGACGGCGACGTCGGCGTTGGTGGTGGTACTGCTCGTCGGTGGGCGATCGTCGGACCGATCGGGCGCGCCGCCACACGCGGCCAGCACGAACAGTGGCACGAGGGCCCACGGCGTCTTGATCTGTACCACTGCGATGATCCTCTCGTTGGCTTTCGGGCTTTGCCGAGTTCGCCGATCCATATCGAACTAGGGGCGGGGGCCCAACCGTCTGTGTCAGGTCGACGTATTGGCGGTCGACGCGGGCGTCCCGGGGTGTGGCGCCTCGAAGGTCGCCCAATCGCTCGCCTCAGGGGTCGGCGGATCCCCGGCGATCCCTGCGTGCTCGGTGGTCCCCGCGCTGCGCCGACGATGTAGATGAACCTTGGCGATCATGTTCGCGGAGATCGGCGCGGTGATGAACAGGAACAGCGCGATCAGCAGCTCGTGCGTGCTCCATGTTCCCGATTGCAGCCAGACATACAGCATCGATGCGAGCAGCAGCGATCCGACCCCGAGCGTGGTGGCCAGGGTCGGACCATGCAACCGCTCCATCGTCGACGGCAACCGCACGAGCCCCCAACTGCCGATCAGCATGAACGCGGCCCCCAGCAGGATCAGCGCCGCGTCGATATGGCCAAGCAGCGCGATCATTCGACGATGTCTCCGCGAAGGATGAACTTGCAATAGGCGATCGTGCTGACGAACCCAACCATCGCCAGCAACAGCGCTGCCTCGAAATAGGTGCCGGTGCCGCCGATCATGCCGATCACGACGATCAGCGCGATGACGTTGATGACCATGGTATCGAGTGCGACGATCCGGTCACCGATCGCCGGGCCTCGGATCAACCGCCAGCCGTTGCATAGCAAAGCGACGGCGACCGCGATTGCGGCGATGTGGAGGGCGACGGCGATCATGCGAATATCCTCAGCAGCCGTGCTTCGTAGCGCGTCTTGATCCGTGCGATCTCAGCCGCTTCGTCGGCGACGTCGAGCGCGTGCACCAGCAGCGCGCGACCGTCGGCGGAGACGTCGGAGGACACGGTTCCAGGGGTCAGGCTGATCGTCGCCGCCAGGATCGTGATCGCCTCGGGGGTGGTCAGGTCGATCGGGATGACGAGCCAGCGCGACCGGAGATCGCGGTTGCGCCGGAACAGGATCAGCCGCGCGACGTGGATATTGGCGGTGACGATATCGAACAGTACGACCGCTAGAAACGCGATCAACGTGGCGCCGAACCGCAGGCGCGGACGATCGGGCCAGAACGGTTCGGTGAACTTGGGCAGGACCAGCGCGAAGACGAGGCCGAGCACAATGTCTCCGACCGTGACGCTGTTCGTCAGCAACAGCCAGACGATCAGCATCGTTGCCGACAAGGCAGGGTGGGGAAGGAGCCACCGGATCATCGCGTACCGATTCCCAGGACGGCGGCGATGTAGCGGTGTGGCGCGAAGATTTGCGTGGCGGTGGCCTCAGCCTGCGCCGTCGCCCAGCCGGCACCGATCGTCAAGGCGGCGAGCAGTCCGATCAGGATTGCGGGAGCGATCAGTTCGGCCCAAGAGCGGGCAGGGCCGTTGATCGGGTCGGCATCGCCCGGTGAGGCCTTCCAGAAGATCGCGCTGCCGACGCGGGCGAAGCCTATGACGCCGATCAAGGTGGTGCCGAGAACCGTTATCCAGAGAACCACCCACGCCGAGGTCGCTGCCGTTGTCGTAAGAATGAACAGCTTGGCGACGAAGCCCGACAGCGGGGGCAGCCCCACGGCCGCGATCGCCGACACGAGGAATAGCAGCCCGGTCGCCTGCTGTCCCGCAAACCGCGGGCTTGGTACCGCTGCATCGCCATATTGGCCGCGGCGGCGCAACGTTATGTCGGCGACCAGGAACAGCGCGGCACCCGCAAGCGTCGCATGCACCAGATAGAAGAGCGCTGCCGCCATCGCCATCTGGGTCCAACAGGCAACGGCGAGCACCAGCGTACCGGTCGATCCGATCAGCGCGAAGGCCGCCTGTTCGCGCATTCCCCGGGCCACGAACACGCCGGCAAAGCCGACGATCGTGGTCGCCACGGCAGCGGGGAACAGCCACGGCGACGGGAGCCACGCCAGCGCGCCTGCTCGCTCGCCGAAGACCAAGGGTATCGTGCGGATCATCGCGTAGACGCCGACCTTCGTCATGATCGCGAATAGCGCCGCGACCACCGGCATCGTCGCGGCATAGGTGCGCGGCAGCCACAGATGGAGCGGGACGATCGCCGCCTTGAGCGCGAAGACGGTCATCAGAAGCACGCCGGCGATGCGAAGGATGCTTTCATCCGCCGCGCCCGACACCGCGATGCGCCGCGCGAGGTCGGCCATGTTGAGCGTCCCCGTCACCCCGTAGAACAGCCCGAGCGCGATCAGGAACAGCGCCGAGCCGACGATGTTGACCACGACATAGCCGATGCCCGCCTTCAACCGGGCCGCGCCCTGGCCGTGGAGCATCAGGCCGTAGGACGCGATCAGCAGGACTTCGAAGAACACGAACAGGTTGAACAGATCGCCCGTGAGAAAGGCGCCGTTCAATCCCAGCAGCTGGAAATGGAAGATCGGGTGAAAATGCCAGCCTTTCCGATCGGTGCCGGTAATGATCGCATGCAGCAGGACGACCAGCGCCAGCGTCGCCGACAGCACCAGCATCGTCGCGGCAAGCCGGTCGAGCACCAGCACGATCCCGAACGGCGCCGGCCAGCCGCCGAGCGGATAGCTGCGGATCGCGTCGTCCTGCATCAGCGCGAACAGCGCCAGCGCCGCCAGCAGCATCGCCCCGCACCCGACCAGCGATAGTCCGACGGCGACGGCCCGTCGGCGGCGCATCACCATCATCGTCAGCGGCGCGATCAGGGCGGGGATCACGATCGGCGCGATCACCAGATGGTCGAGCAGCGTCATTCCTGACCCTCGTCGCGGGCGGTGTCGGCGAGACCGTCGACCTGATCCGAGCCGCTCTCGAGGAAACTGCGCAGCGACAGGATGACGACCAGCGCGGTCATGCCGAAGGTGATGACGATCGCGGTGAGGACGAGTGCCTGGGGCAGGGGATCGGCATGATCGACCACGTCCTTGGCAAACAGCGGCGGGCGATCGACGACCAGTCGCCCGATCGCGAACAGGAACAGGTTCACGGCGTGCGACAGCAGCGTCAGCCCGAGCACGACCTGGAACGTCCGCCCGCGCAGCGACAGATACACGCCGCCGGCGGTGAGCGCGGCGATCGCGCTGGCAATCAGGAACTCGAGGCTCATCGGATCGCCCGCTCGTCCGCCCCAGTGTCGTGACGCGCGGCGCGCTGCGGGTCGTGGCGCGCGGCGCGCTGGGCGACATGGCTCAGTTGCGCCAGCGCCATCATCACGGCGCCGACCACGACGCACGCGACGCCGGTATCGAACAGCGTCGCGGTCGCCAGTTCGATCTCGCCGACCAGCGGCAGGTGGACATAGCCGAAGCTGCTCGACAGGAACGGCGCGCCGAAGACGAGCGATCCGAGGCCGGTCGCCGCCGCCAGCACGACACCGATCGCGATCAGCGCATGCTCGCCGATCCGCCGCCGCTCGTCGGTCCAGTCGAACCCCGAGGCAAGATACTGCAGCAGGATCGCGATCGAGAAGACCAGCGCGGCGATGAACCCGCCACCCGGCGCATTATGGCCGCGCAGGAAAATGTGGAGACCGACCAGCAACGCCAGCGGCAGCAACACGCGCGCCGCCATTACGAACATCATCGGATGGCGCTCGGGGGAATGCGGCATGTCCGCCCGCCACCCGCGCAGGCGTTGCCCGGCGAGGCCGCGCGCCGCCGGTTCGAGCAGCGCGTAGATCGCGAGCCCGGCGATGCCGAGCACGATGATCTCCCCAAGCGTGTCGAACGCGCGGAAATCGACGAGCGTGACGTTCACCACATTGCGCCCGCCCGCCTGCGCATAGCTGTTCGCCCAGTGGAACGCCGACACCGTCGCGATCGACGGTCGCGTCATCACCGCCCAGGCGAGCCAGCCGGTCCCGGCCCCGGCAACCAGCCCGAGGATCGCGTCGCGCGTCTTGCGCGGAATCCCCGACAGCGTCGGCGGCGACTTGGGCAGCAGGTTCAGCGCCAGCAGCATTAGCAGGATCGTGACGACCTCGACCGCGATCTGCGTCAGCGCCAGATCGGGCGCCGACAGGTGGACGAACGCCAGCGCGATGACGAGCCCGATGACGCCGAGGAACAGAAGGGCGAGATAGCGGTGGCGCTGCATCACGACGACTGCGCCGGTGGCGACGATCAGCGCGAGCCACGCGACGATCGCGACGGGTGACGCCGGGAGACGCGGCCGCGGTCCCGCCGATATCCCGCCGCCGGTCAGGACCGCGCCGATCGCGAGCGTCATCGCCACCGCGACCAGGACGAAGAGGTAGCGCTGGAGGGAGGCGGTATGCACGACGACGGACATCCGGCGTGTGACGGCGAAGACCGACTGCATTGCTGCGTCGAACATCCGCTTCGCATCGGGGGCGGATCGTTTCTCGACCCACTCAGCGACCGGCGCGTGCCGCCACAGCAGCAGTACGCCGATGCCGATCGCGGCGATGCTCATCGCGAGCGCCGGATAGACCCCGTGCCACAGCGCGAGATGCAGGTCGGGCGAGGGACCGCCGACGATCGCGCCCGTCGCGGCGGCGACCAGCGGCCCCGCGATCGTCATCGGCATCAGCCCGAGCGCGACCGCGACGACGACCAGCACGATCGACGGCGCGAGCATGGCGACGCCCGGGTCGTGCGGATTGGCCTGCTCGCCGGTCCGCGTTTCCCCGAAGAAAAGCCCGGTCGCATAACGCAGCGAATAGGCGACCGACAGGATCGCCGCGAGCGTCGCCAGGATCGGGATCAGCAGGGTCTCCCCAGCCAGATTGGCGTGCGCGCTCTGTTCCAGCATCATCTCCTTCGAGATGAAACCACCGAGCGGGGGCAGTCCGGCCATCGACGCGGCGGCCAAGGTGCCGAGCGTCGCGGTGATCGGCATCAGTGTCGCGAGCCCACCCAGCCGTCGGATGTCGCGCGTGCCGGTCTCGTGATCGACAATCCCCGCGTTCATGAACAGCGCCGCCTTGAACGCCGCGTGGTTGAGGATGTGGAAGACCGCCGCAGTCGCCGCCGCAGTGGTACCGAACCCCAGCAGCATCACCATCAGCCCCAATTGGCTGATCGTCGAATAGGCGAGTATCGCCTTCAAATCGTCGCGGAACAGCGCGACCGCCGCGCAGAACAGCATCGTCGCAAGCCCGGCCGACGCGACCAGATAGAACCACAAGTCGGTCCCCGACAGCACCGGCCACAGTCGCGCCAGCAGGAAGACGCCCGCCTTCACCATCGTCGCGGAATGCAGATAGGCACTGACCGGGGTGGGTGCGGCCATCGCGTGCGGCAGCCAGAAGTGAAACGGGAACTGCGCCGATTTGGTAAACGCGCCGAGCAGCACGAGCACCAGGATCGCCGGATACATCGGCGAGGCCTGGACGATGTCCGCACGCGCGAGAATGGTTGTCAGTTCGTACGACCCGGCCGCCTGTCCTAGCAACAGCATCCCCGCGATCAGCGCAAGCCCGCCGCCGCCGGTTACCGCCAGCGCCATCCGTGCACCCTGCCGTGCGTCGGCCCGGTCGCGCCAGAACCCGATGAGCAGGAACGACGACAGGCTGGTCATCTCCCAGAATATCAGCAGGAGCAGGACGTTGCTCGACAGCGCGATGCCGATCATCGCACCCTGGAACAGCATCAGGAACGAGAGGAACCGCGCGGTCGGCTCATCCCTCGCGAGATAGCCTTGCGCGTAGACGACGACGAGCAGACCGATGCCGAGGATGAGCCCGGCGAATAGCAGGCCGAGCGGATCGAGCCACAGGCTCAGGTCCAGACCCAGCGCGGGGGCCCACGAAAGGCGCGCCGTCAGCGGCGTACCGGCCAGGACGGCAGGGGCGGCGTACAGCAACAGCGCCATCCCCGCCGCGCTTGCCCCGGCCGCGATCGCCATATGCACGGGGCGACCCGCTCGGGCGCACAGGGCCAACATCACGGCGGCGAAGAAAGGCAGCAGAGTAAGGGCCGTCAAGACCATCGTGAAAGACTACCCCCCGTGCGTCGTTCAGTCACCTTTCGCACGATGCGGCGACGGGGTCGACGGTATCGGCCCGGTTCTGGCCGATTTCGCCTGCAATCAAATTCACGCGTTCGACAACCGGACACGGCCCGTCGGCCAGGCGAGCCCCCTCCGACTTGACACGATCATCGTGCGGTCAGAGCAAACCCTCGTGCGTCATCGCCTCCTGGACCGCGGGGCGCGTCATCATGCGGTCGCGAAATGCGTTCAGCGCGTCGGGGACCGTCAGCGCGTTCTTTTTCGCCCACAGCAGCATTACGAACAGATAGCAGTCCGCCACGCTCACATCGGCGCCGAGCAGGAAGTCACCCTTCATCGTGTCGGCGAGATAGCCCATGCGCTTCAGGATGATCTCGCCAGCCTTCGCCTTGTCCGCATCGCTTGCGCCCGCGAAGAACGGCTTGAAGCTCTTGTGGATCTCGGTCGAGATGAACGCGAGCGCCTCGATCAGGTGCGTGTGCCCCATCGCGCCGGATGGCCTCAACGCCGAGTCCTGATGCGCGATCCAGTCGAGGATGGCGATATTTTCGGTCAGCACTTCGCCAGAATCGAGCACCAGCGCGGGGACATAGCCCTTTGGATTGATCGCCGCGAAATCCTCGCCGCTTTCGGTGCGCTTGGCTTTCAGATCGACCTTTTCATGGTCGAACGACAGTCCGGCTTCGTGCAGCGCGATATGATCGGCCAAGCTGCACGCGCCGGGGGAATAATAGAGCTTCATCGCGGTCTTCTCCGTGCTTGACTGCTGCAACGCGTCGGCATCCCGATCGGCTCGGCTTCAGCACCCGATCCGGACGCGGGCAGCACGATATTCGCGCTCAAGACGGTCGACCCGGTTGGCGACGCTTTCGACCTGGGTGACCGCGCCGATACCCTGACCCGAGCCCCAGATGTCCTTCCACGCCTTGGGCTTCGATCCGTTGCCGCCACCGAAGTCCATCGTCTTCAGGTCGCCTTCGGGAAGATTGTCGGGGTCCATCCCCGCCGCCTCGATCGACGAGCGCAGGTAATTGCCGTGTACGCCGGTGAACAGGTTGGAATAGATGATATCGGAGGCTTTGCCGGCGACGATGCCGTCCTTGTACGCTTGATCCGCGTTCGCCTCGGTGGTGGCGATGAAGGGCGAGCCGATATAGCCGAAGTCCGCGCCCATCGCCTGTGCCGCGAGCACCGCGTCGCCGGTCGCGATCGAGCCCGACAGCGCGAGCGGGCCGTCGAACCACTGACGGATTTCCTGGACGATCGCGAACGGCGACAGGCGCCCGGCATGGCCACCAGCGCCAGCCGCGACCGCGATCAGGCCGTCCGCACCCTTTTCGATCGCTTTGCGCGCGAACCGGTCGTCGATCACGTCGTGGAGCGTGATGCCGCCCCAGCCATGCACCGCGGTATTGAGATCCTCGCGCGCGCCGAGCGAGGTGATGACGATCGGCACCTGCCACTTCGCGCAGGTCTCCAGGTCGCTTTCGAGGCGGTCGTTCGACTTGTGGACGATCTGGTTGACCGCGAACGGGGCCGCCGGACGGTCCGGGTTGGCGCGGTTGTGGGCGCTCAGCTCCTCGGTGATCCGGTGGAGCCATTCATCGAGCATCGCCTGCGGACGCGCGTTGAGCGCGGGGAACGAGCCGACGATGCCGGCCTTGCACTGCGCAATCACCAGATCGGGGCCGGAAATGATGAACAGCGGCGAGCCGATGACGGGCAGGCGGAGGTTTTTTAGAATGGCGGGTACGGTCATGCCGGTTTTCTAGCGCAACCTATTCGCGCGCGCCAGAGCCGGTTTTGCCCTCCACCCCGGTCCACAATGCGGCGGGGTGGAGGGCAGGGTACCGCTCAGACCATCTTGCCGATGACCTTGTCGAGCGTCAGCGGATAGTCGCGAACGCGGACGCCGCACGCGTTGTAGACCGCATTGGCGATGGCTGCACCGACTCCGCACAGGCCGAGCTCGCCAATGCCCTTGGCCTTCATCGGCGACGACTTCTCGTCGAGTTCGTCCATGAAGAACACGTCCTGCATCGGAATGTCCGCATGCGCAGGCACGTGATATTCGGCGAGATCATGGTTGACGAAATAACCGAACCGCGTGTCGACGATCGCATCCTCCATCAGCGCCGCGCCGACGCCCATCGTCATCGCGCCGATCACCTGGCTACGGGCCGATTTCGGGTTGAGGATGCGGCCCGCGGCAAACGCGCCGCTCATCCGGCGAACGCGGATCTCACCGGTCGCCGAGTCGACGCCGACCTCGACGAAATGCGCGCCGAACGTGGCCTGCGCATAGGTCTTGGTCAGGTCGCCGAACTCGATCGAGTCCTCCGCCGACAGACCGGCATCGCCCGCTGCATCTGAAAGCGAGACGCTGCGGTTGCCCGACTTCACCTTGCCGTCCTCGAACACGACGTCGGTCGAGTTGAACCCGAGCTTCTGGGCGACCCGCCCGCGCAACGCCATGCACGCCGCATAGACGCCCGCGGTCGAGCTGTTGCCGCCCCACTGGCCGCCAGACCCCGACGACGCCGGGAAGCTGCTGTCGCCGAGCAGGACGACGACCTTTTCGACCGGCACGCCCATCAACTCGGCCGCGGTCTGCGCGATGATCGTGTAGCTGCCGGTGCCGATGTCAGTCATGTCGGTGGCGACGGTCACGACGCCCTTCTTGTCGATGCCGACCCGAGCGCCCGACTTCATCGTCACGTTGTCACGAAAGGCCGAGGCCATGCCCATGCCGACCAGCCAACGCCCGTCGCGGACCTGACCGGGGACGGGGTTGCGCTTGTTCCAGCCGAAGCGTTCGGCGCCGGTCTTCAGGCAGCCGACCAGGTCGCGCTGCGAGAATTGCCGCGACGGCTTTTCCGGATCGACCTGCGTATCGTTGATGATGCGCAGCTGGACCGGATCCATTTTCAGCTTCTCAGCCAGTTCGTCCATTGCCGCCTCGAGCGCGAGCAGGCCGACCGCCTCGCCCGGCGCACGCATCGCGTTACCCTCGGGAAGATCGAGCGTCGCGAGCCGCGTCGCGGTCATACGGTTCGCACCGGCATAGAGCAGACGTGTCGCGTTCGGTGCAGTCTCCGGACCGCCACCGGGTAGATCGCCCGACCAGCTCTCGTGCGCGATTGCGGTAATCTTGCCGTCGCGCTGAGCGGCGATGCGTAGGCGCTGGATCGTCGCCGGGCGGTGCGTCGTGTTGTTCATGATCTGCGGCCGGGCAAGCGCGACCTTCACCGCGCGCCCACCGATCGCGCGCGACCCGAGCGCCGCCATGACCGCATCACTGCGAATCCACAGCTTCGAGCCGAACCCACCGCCGACATAGGGCGACATCACGTGGATGTTTTCCTTGGGCATCACCAGCGTCTCGCTCATGTCGCGGACCGCCCAGTTGATCATCTGGTTCGACGTCCACAGCGTCAGCTTGCCGTCCTTCCACGCAGCGGTGGTCGAATGCGGCTCCATCATCGAATGGCTCTGGTCGGGGGTCGTGTAGCGCTGGTCAACCTTGACCGGCGCCTTGGCGAACGCGCTGGCAAAGTCGCCGACGGCGGTATCGGGGTTACCGTCCTTTGGCTTCACGGCCGCGCTCTGCGACGCGGCGAGATCGAAATTGCCCTTGGTCCGCGCATAGGTGAAGCGAAGCAGCTTGGCGCCGGCTCGCGCCTGTTCGAACGTCTCGGCGACGACGATCGCCACCGCCTGGTCATAATGCTGCACATCGGGGCCGGCGAGCATCCGGGCGGTATGCGCCTTGGCCTTCGCGACCGTGCCGGCGTTCTGGTAGGTCACGATAGCGAGTACGCCCGGTGCGGCCTTCGCGTCGGCGTCGTCGATGCTCTCGATCCGGCCTTTGGCGACCGCCGAACCGAGAATGTAGCCATAGGCGGCGTTCGGCGCGACGTCGTTGCGTTCATAGGCGTAGTGCGCGGTGCCGGTGGTCTTCAGCTTGCCGTCGATGCGATCGATCGGCTGGCCGAGCACCTTCATGCGGTCGGTCGGGTTCGCCGTGGCGGGGGTATCGAACTTCATGGCGATCAGGCCTTCGCTTCTTCGAACACGGCGCCGATGGTGCGCTCGACCAACGGCAGCTTGAACGCGTTCTGTGAGGTGGTGCGGGCGCCGGCGAGGACGGCCGACGCGGTCGCCTTGGCGCCGTTGGGCATCTGCGCCTCGGCCGCTTCGACGCGCCACGGCTTGTGCGCGAGGCCGCCGAAGGCCAGGCGACCGCGACCGCCCGGCTGGATCACGGCGGCAACCGAGATCAGCGCGAACGCGTAGGACGCACGGTCACGCACCTTCTGGTAGATATGCGTGCCGCCGATCGGCTTCGGCAGGGTTACCGAGGTGATCAGCTCACCCGGTGCGAGCGACGTCTCGATGTTCGGTGTCGTGCCAGGCAAGCGGTGGAAGTCGGCGATCGGGATCGCGCGCGTCTGCCCGGTGGCGTTCACCGTCTCCACGGTCGCGTCGAGCACCCGCATCGCAACGGCCATGTCGCTCGGGTGCGTCGCAATGCACGCCTCGCTCGTGCCCATGATCGCAAGGTTGCGGTTGAACCCGCCGATCGCCGCGCAGCCGCTGCCCGGCTGACGCTTGTTGCAGGGCTTGGTGGTGTCGTAGAAATACGGGCACCGCGTCCGCTGGAGCAGATTGCCCGCAGTCGTCGCCTTGTTGCGAAGCTGGCCCGACGCGCCGGAGACCAGCGCACGGCTGAGCACGCCGTAATCCTTCCGGACACGTGCATCCGCGGCGAGATCTGTGTTACGGACCAGCGCCCCAACGCGGAGACCGCCCTCCGAGGTCGGCGTGATCTTGTCGAGGCCGAGGCCGTTGACGTCGATGAGATGCTGAGGTGTCTCGATCTGGAGTTTCATCAGGTCGAGCAGGTTGGTGCCGCCGGCGATGAATTTCGCGCCCGGCGAGCGGACTGCGGCGCTAGCGGCCTCCTTGGCCGAGGTCGCACGCTCGTAGGTGAAGGCCTTCATGCGGTGCGCTCCGTGCCAGCGACGTCGTGGATCGCGTCGATGATGTTCGCATAGGCGCCGCAGCGGCAGATGTTGCCGCTCATCCGCTCGCGCAGCTCGTCGGTGGTGACAGTCGGCTGAGCAGCAATATCGCCGGTGACGTGGCTGGGGATGCCCGCCTTGATCTCGCCGAGCGTTGCGACCGCGGAGCAGATCTGGCCCGGGGTGCAGTATCCGCACTGATAGCCGTCATGCTTGACGAACGCCGCCTGCATCGCGTGCAGCTTTTCAGGCGTGCCGAGGCCTTCGATCGTCGTGATCTCCTCACCTTCGTGCATCACCGCGAGCGTCAGGCAGCTGTTGATCCGGCGCCCTTCGACGATCACCGTGCACGCGCCGCACTGCCCGTGATCGCAGCCTTTCTTGGTGCCGGTGAGCTTGAGATTCTCACGCAGCGCGTCGAGCAGCGTGGTACGCGTGTCGACGTTCAGCTTGGTGGTGCGGCCGTTGACCTTGAGCGTGACCGGCATGGTCGGCGGGGCCGATTGCACGGTGCCCTGCGTCTGTGCCTGCACGCCGGGCGCGGCGGCGAGCGTGGCGGTTGCGACGCTGCCGGCGATCACGCCACGGCGCGACACCGGAAAAGCTTCTTCGTTATGCATAGAAAACCCCTGTATCTGGTAACCGAACGGACGAAGCGCGGCAAAGTTGCGCCGCGCTGTGTCGGTTTTGTTCCGCGGATATTTTGGGCAAGGTATTGGAATGCGTACGATCTCTTCCAGCGTCTCGGTGAGGCTCTACCATCTCGACGACAGCGGTGAGGGCGGGGCGGCGACGACGCTGTTCTACGGTTCGCTCAGCGAAGCGCTGGTGCTGGCCGCGCAGGAGCCGGAGGAGGTGCAGGCGGGGCTGTATCTCGCGACGGAGAATGACGTGGTCGCGTATCTGGACCTGGACGAATAGCGCCCATCTCATGATCCTCCCCGGCCAGGGGGAGGATCAGGGGCCGAGCCTTACGTCCCGGGCATGAACCCGTCATCGCGGTCCGGCGGGGTCGGTGCATGCACTTCCGCACAGATCGATCGCAGCGCCGGCTTCATCCCCTCCTCGAATGTCGGATGATAGAAGGGCAAATCGAGCACTTCGGTTGCGGTCCAGCCGCTCTGGATCGCCCACGCGATCAGGTGGGCGCTGTGCTCGACCGCTGGGCCGGCCATCGTCGCGCCGGTCAGCCGCCCGTCGCGGCGATCGGCATAGAACCGCACCAGCCCCGCATTGCACGCCTCCACCTTCGCGCGGCCCTGGTCGTCGAACGATGCGGTGCCGATCACGACGTCGCGATCGTCGTCCTGCGCGATCTCGCCGATCACCGCGACATTGGGATGCGTGAAGGTGATCGCGAACGGGACGGTTCGCTTGCCGGGCACGACCTCGGGATAGCGCGCCGCGTTGCGCCCTGCGATCGTCCCCTCCGTCGACGCCTCGTGCAGCACCGCGCGATCATGATCCGCATCGCCGGCGATGAAGATCGGCGCAGTGCCGCACTGCATCGTGTCGCGGTCGAACTCGGGCATGCCGTGGTCGTCGAGCGCGAGGCCGGTGGTGTCCAGCCCGATGTCCTTGATCCGCGGGGGCCGACCGGTCGCGACCAGCAGCCGCTCGAAGCGTTGGCTGCCGGTTTCCGATCCGCTCCACGAAACCATCACGCCGTCGCCGTCGGCGGCGACTGTCAGTTTGACGCCGAGCTTGATCGCCATCTCGCGCGACAGGATCGTCTTCAGCGCCTCGGCGACGTGGGCGTCCTTCAACCCCGCGATGGTCTCGCCGGTATCGAACACGACCGTCTCGACTCCAAGCCGCGCCATCGCCTGCGCCAGTTCGAGGCCAAGCGCACCCGCGCCGATCACGCCGAGCGACTTGGGCAGGTCGGAAAGTTCAAAGATGTTCTCGTTCGTCAAAACGTGGTCGCGGACCGGTTCGAACATGTCGGGGATCATCGGGCTTGATCCGGTCGCGATCACGACCGCCTTGGCGTGGACCTCGCGGCCATCGCTGAGCGACAGGACCGTCGCGCCCTTGAAGATCGCGCGCGCCTCGATCTTCACCCCGTCCGGCAGCTTTCCGATCGACTCCGCGACGCCCGCGACGAATGCGTCGCGCTCCTTTCGCACCCGCGTCATCACCGCCACGCCGTCGACCGTGCCCGATGCCTCGACGCCGAACACCGACGCATGCTGCACCGCGTGCATCGCATTCCCAGCCGCGATCAACAGCTTGGAGGGCATGCACCCGACGCTGGCGCAGGTCGTCCCGCTAAAGCCTTCGTCGATCAACAACGTCGTGGCGCCGTTGCGCCGCGCGCTGCGCTCGGCGGCGAGGCCCGCGGTGCCTGCGCCGATGATCGCGACATCGTAGGTGAGATGGGTCATGACACTCTCCGTTGCCGGAGAATTCCGGAAATACGGATGCGAAACCTTCGAGCGCCACCGGCCGTTCCGCACTGCAAGATAATCAATATCAAGGAAATGCCATGCTCACGCTCCACCACCTGAATTACTCGCGGTCGATCCGCGTGATCTGGCTGCTCGAGGAACTCGGGATCGAGTACGACCTCGTGAAATACGAGCGCGATGCGAACTTCCGCGCGCCGCCCGAGCTGAAAGCGATCCATCCGCTCGGCAAGGCACCGGTGCTGGTCGACGACGCCCTGACGCTGGCCGAAAGCGCCTCGATCCTTGCCTATGTCGACGAGCGGTACGGCGACCGTCGCTTCTCGCCGCCAGCGGTCAGCGATGCCGCCGCGATCCACGACGAGTGGCTGCAATATGTCGAGAGCTCGGCGTCGCTGCCGATCATGATGACGATGTTCGGCAAGCGGATGGGCGGCCTGCCCGATGGCCTCGCCAAGTTCACCGGCCCCGAGGTGACCAAGACGCTCGACTATATCGCCTCGGGCGTCGGCGACGGGCCGTATCTGATGGGCGAGGCGCTGATGCTCGCCGATATCCAGATGTGCTACATGCTCGCGATCGCCGAAAGCTCGGGCCTGCTCGTCGAGCATCCGACCGTCCAGGCGTATCTCGATCGGCTGCGCGCACGCCCGGCGTTCGTCGCCGCCACCGAGATCGGCGGCCCGCTGATGCCCGCCCGTCGCTGATCTCCAGCCTCGTCATCCCGGCACTGCGCCGGGATGACGGAACCGGAACTTACCGCGCCTTCAACCGGATCGCCTCACCGCCACCGGGGGCGAGCGGCAGGGTCAACGTATCGCCCTTGCGGACGGTCCTCGTCTCGATCGTGATCGAATGCCGTGCGTCGGTCTTGTAGTCGGCGTTCGGCCCGTCGCGGTAGATCTGCGCGGTGTAAGTCCTGCCGGCGTCAAGGAAGTCCAGCGCGACGGTCAACGTGCGTGGATTCTCATCGGTGACGCTGCCGATATACCAGTCGTTCGACTTGCGATCCTTGCGCGCGAAAGTGACGTAGTCGCCGACCTCGCCATTGAGCACGCGCGTGTCGGACCAGTCGGTCGGCACGTCCTTGATGAACTGGAACGCCGCCGGATACTTCGCGTAGTTCTCGGGCGTATCCGCGGCCATCACCACCGGCGAATACAGCACCACGTAGAGCGCGAGCTGCTTGGCGATCGTCGACAGGATGTCGCTGTTGTCGCTGCCCTTGAGGCTCAGCACGCCCGGGGTGAAGTCCATCGGCCCTTCGAGCATCCGCGTGAAGGCGAGGTTGGCCTCGTGCTCGGGCGGGTTCTTGCCGGCCCAGCTGTTATATTCCATCCCGCGCGAGCCTTCGCGCGCGATCCAGTTGGGATAGGTGCGGCGCAGGCCGGTGTCCTTGACCGGCTCGTGGCTGTCGATCGCGACCTTGTACTTGGCGGCGGTGGTCACGACGCGGGTATAGTGGTTCACCATCCACTGGCCCTCGTGCCATTCGCGGTGCTGCGAACCGTCCGGATCGACGCGTTCGATCTGCCCGGCGTCGGTGACATAGCCGGTCTTGACCGCCGGGATGCCGTGATCGCGCGCATAGCCGAACGCGCGATCGAGCTGGCTGTCGTAATGGCTTGCCGAGCCGCCGGTCTCGTTGTGGCCGATCAGGTAGACGCCCTTGGCCTTGGCGTATTTCGCGAGCACGTTGGCGTCGAAATCGGGCGTCGGCGTGTCGAACTGCATGCCATTGCCGTCGCCGAACCAGTCGCCGTCCCAGCCGACGTTCCAGCCCTCGACCAGCACGCCCGGAATCTTGTTGGCGCTCGCGAAATCAATGTAGCTCTTCACATGCGCGGTGGTCGCGCCGTGTTGCGGCCCGGTCGCCCAGCTCCACTTGCCGGTGATCATGTTCCACCACACGCCGACGAACTTGCCCGGCTTCACCCAGCTGACCTCGCCGAGCTTGTTGGGCTCGTTGAGGTTCAGTTCGAGGTGGCTCATGTAGAGGCCGGGGGCGTCGTCGGACAGGATCAGCGTCCGCCACGGCGTCGCGAACGGTCCGGTTCGCGTGACTTTCGGCGCGCCGGCGCCGGGCGTGAGGACCGCCTTCAGCGTGTTGCCCTCGACCTTGGCGACGTTCATCCCGGCATAGTCGATCAGCGCCGCCTCGTGCAGCGCGACGTGCGTGCCGCTGGCGAGCTTCATCGTGATCGGGGTGGCGGCGGTGCCGACGCCGGTCAGCGGCGTGCGGTTGTAGAGATACTCCTCGCGGTTCCATTCGAACGCCGGCTTCCACCACGCGGTCGCATCCTCGGCGAACGCGAACTGGGTCAGCTCGTCGGCGATGTTGATCGTCTTGAAGTTGGGCTGTTCGGGGAACTCGTACCGGAAGCCGACGCCGTCGTCCTGCAGACGGAACACGACATCGATCGCGCGCTTCAGCCGGTCGGTCTCGACCAGGCGGACGCGCATCTCGGTGTGGTTGTCGCGGATCGACTTCCACTCGCCCCAGGGTTGGGTCCAGGTCGAATCCGCCTTGTTCCGCGCGATGCTCTCGATCTTCAGATGGCGGTCGAACTTCGGCGCGTCGGTGAACAGGAAGCCGAGGCGCGAGGGGCTGACGATCAGCTCGCCCTTGCGGGTGATGCTGTAGCTCGCCTTGCCCTCGCCATCGGTCGCCACGGTGACGACGATGCTGCCGTCGGGCGAGGTCGCGATCGCGTTCGGGATCGTCGGCGCGGGCTGCGGCTTGATCGTCTCATTCGACGTCGGCGCGGGCGCGGCGTCCTGCGCGAACGCTGGGGCGGCGATCAGGGCGGCGGAGAGCAGGAGAAGGGTCTTCATGATCAAGCGATCCTTTCGGCGACGAGTGCCGCGTACGCGCCGAGGGTCCAGCCCCCGGCCTGATGGGTTTCGACAGTGTTTACGGTCTCTCGCACGCGCCAGATGTCGGGCTGGGCAGGGCGCCACTCTAGCGGTGTCGCGCTCATGTTGAAGAGGCAGAGCATCGTTTCGCCGTCCGCACGGCGTTCGAACGCCAGCAGCGAGGCGCCGACCTCGACCAGGGTCAGGTCGCCGATCGCCAGCGCGGGGCTGGCCCTGCGCAGCGCGAGCAGCCGCCGGGTGAGGTTGAGCAACGAGGTCGCATCGCCGTCCTGGCGATCGACCGCGAGTGCCGCATGATCGGGACCGACCGGCAGCCAGGGCTTCGCCTCGGAGAAGCCGGCGTTGCGCGCGTCCGCGAGCCACGGCATCGGCGTCCGCGCGCCGTCGCGCGACAGCGTGAGCGGCCAGTTGGCGATCGCCTCGGGGTCCCGGAGATCCTCGAACGGCACCTCCACCTGGGTCAGCCCCAGCTCTTCGCCGTTGTAGAGGAAGATATTGCCGCGCAGGCAGACCAGCAGCAGCATCTTCATCCGTGCAAACGCGGCGCGATGCTCGTCGTCGACCCAGCGCGAGACCGCGCGCGGCGCGTCGTGGTTCTCGAACGCCCAGCTTGGCCAGCCGAGGTCGGCATCCGCCGGCCACAGCAGGATCGCGTCGGCCACCGTCTTCGGATCGAGCGCGGAGGCGTAGAGGAAGTCGAACCCGTAGGCGCTGTTGAGCCGGGCGTTGCCCTTCGTGAACAGCTTCATCTCGCGGTCGCTGTCCGCGCCGCCGACCTCGGCGACCGTGAACCGCTCGCCGTAACCGTCGATCAGCCGCCGCAGTCGCTCGAGGAATTCGGGGATGTCGGCATGGCTCTGGTTGTGGACGTGCGCCTGGTAGTCGAACGGTCGCGTCTTCAGGCTGTTGTCGCTGGCCGGCGGATTATCCGTCAGCGCGGGATCGTGCATGGCGAAGTTGATCGCGTCGAGCCGGAAGCCGTCGACGCCGCGATCGAGCCAGAATTTGGCGGTGGCGACGATCTCGTCCTGTACCGCCGGATCGTGGAGGTGGAGCTGCGGCTGTTCCTTCAGGAAATTGTGCATGTAATATTGCCGACGCCGCGCGTCCCACGTCCAGGCGGGGCCGCCGAAGACCGACTGCCAGTTCGACGGCGGGCTGCCGTCGGGCTTGGCATCGGCCCAGACGTACCAGTTCGCCTTGGGATTGGTGCGCGAGGAGCGGCTTTCGACGAACCAGGGATGCTCGTCCGAGGTGTGGCTGTAGACCTGGTCGATGATGATCTTCAGCCCGAGCGCGTGCGCGCGGGCGATCAGCGCGTCGAAATCGGCGAGCGTGCCGAAGATCGGATCGACATCGCGGTAGTTCGCAACATCATAGCCGAAGTCCTTCATCGGCGACGTGAAGAACGGCGACAGCCACACCGCATCGACGCCGAGGCGAGCGACATAATCGAGATGGCGGGTGATGCCGGGCAGGTCGCCGATCCCGTCGTCGTTCGAGTCGGCGAAACTGCGCGGATAAATCTGGTAGATGGTCGCACCCTTCCACCACGGGCGACCATGCGGGTCGGGTTCGATGGTTTTCGACAACAGGGCAGTTTCGGGCATCAACGAGTCTCCGCGGCGCAGACCGCATAGCCGAACGCAGGCAGCGTCATCATGACACTGCCGGGGGCGGCAGCACGAGGCGCGCAGGCGCCGGCGAGCGTGGTGAATTTCGTCGAGATCGTCTCGACCTGCACCGCCTGTGTCAGTGGCTTGGCCGAGGTATTGAAGGCGATCAGCGTCTCGGCGTTGGTGGTCGGATCGAACCGCGACACCGCGAACAGCCCCGGCGCATCGCCGCGGGCGCGGATCACGGTCCGACCGCGGGTGAGGGCGGGATGCGCTATGCGCAGTCTGGCGAGCGTCGCGATCTCGCGGAACAGCGGATGCGCTTCGCCGAAGCTGGCGGTCGCGGTGGTCTTGCCCGTCCCGACCAGCACGTTGTCGTTGTACGAGGCGACCTTCGACGCGAACATGTCTTCGCGCGCGTCCTGATCGCCGCCGTCGCCGGCAAATCCCTGTTCGTCGCCCGAATAGATCGTCGGCACGCCGCGCAGCGTCAGCAGCATCGCATGGCCGAGTGCGACGCGTGCCAGCACTTCGGCATCGCTCGCGGTCGGGTTCAGTCGGCGGACGTCAAAGGCGAACCGGCCCTGGTCGTGATTGCCGAGGAAGGTCGGCAGGGTCATCGCCGTCGCGGCACCGCCTTCGTAGAGCGGATCGCCCTCGAACAGCGCGGCGAGTTCGCGCGTGCCCTTGTTGCCCGCGACGACGTCGGTCACGCCCCAGCGGAACGCGAAGTCGAGTACCGCTGGCAGTTTGTCGACCCGCGTGAACTGCGCGAGATAGCCCGGATCCATCGTCCCGCCCGCAACCTCGCCAAAGATGTGGAAGTTCGGGATACCGTTCTTTCTGGCGCGCGCGATCATCGCGGGCACGAACGCCTGCCAGAACTCCGGGTTGACGTGGCGCGCAGTATCGATCCGGAAGCCGTCGACCTTGAACCGGTCGATCCACGATCCGAAGATGTCGATCATCCCGGCGATCACGCGCGGGTTCTCGGTCATGACGTCGTCGAGCCCCGAGAAGTCACCCGTCGTCGAACTCTCGTCGGCGAACGTCGAGTCGCCGCGATTGTGGTAGTAGATCGGGTCGTTGAGCCACGCCGGCACCTTCACGGTCCGCTCGGCGGCGGGGACGTAGGGCGTGTAGGCGTAGGCCGGGTCGGTCAGCTTGGCGAAGTTCGCCGCGGTCTCGACGCCGTCGCCTACGAACCCGCCATTGATCGCCTTGCCGCCAATGCCGCCTTTGCGCTGGTACGGATAGGTCGCGCGGTCGCGGTACGGGACGCCGACCGAGCATTCGCGGTACTGGATCACATCGGCGGTGTGGTTGATGATGATGTCCATATACACCTTCATCCCGCGGGCGTGCGCCGCGGCGACGAAGGTGGTCATGTCGGCGTTGGTGCCGAGGTGCGGATCGACCTGCGTGAAGTCGGTGATCCAATAGCCGTGATAGCCTGCGGATTCGTGACCGGGCGCCCCTTGCACCGCTTTGTTCTTGAAGATCGGCCCGAGCCAGATCGCGGTCGCGCCGAGATGCTGGATGTAATCGAGCCGCTTGGTGAGGCCCTTGAGGTCGCCGCCGTGATAGAAGCCCTTGGCGGTCGGATCATAGCCGGACTTGAGCCGATCGCCCGCGATCCCGCCGCGGTCGTTCCCCGGATCGCCATTCTCGAACCGGTCGGGCAGGACGAAATAGATCACCTCGTCCTGCGGCAGGCGCGCGCGGTAGTCGGTGGCCGTCGAGCCCGCCCGCGTCTGCGCCGCCGCGGGAGATAGGGCCAGCATGGTTGCCAGGGCCGCGGCGGCGTATTTCATCATGATGTACTCCTGGGATCGGACCGGTTTGCCAGTTTTCAGAACTTGAAGCTGGCACCAAGATAGAATTGCCGGCCGAAATACTGGAGCGTACCGGTTTGCGCGGTCTGGCCGAAATACGACCGCGTCGGCTCGTCGGTGAAGTTGTTCGCCTGCGCCAGGATGGTCATGCCGGACAGAGCGCTGCCCTCCGGGAATTCGTAGCTCATCTGAGCGTCGAATACCGTCTCGGCCGCATTGGTCACGATCTGCTCGGACAGGCCGAACTGCGGCGCGACGAACTTCGAGCGATACCGCATCGAGATGCGGGTAGAGAAGCCGCTCTTCTCGTAGAAGATCGTCGGGTTCGACACGATTTTCGACAGGCCCGGCAGCGACAGTTTCAGCGTGTTGCCGCTGATCGCGTTGTCGATGCTCACATCGGACTGATTGTACGAGATGTTGAGCACCGCACCCAGGCCATCAAGCGGTGCCGGGAGGAAGTCGAAGGTCTTGGTGACCGCAGCCTCGAAGCCGTAGACATAGCCGCCATTGCCGTTGATCGGCGCGAACAGGTTTCCGGTCGTCGTCACGCTCGTATAGGGCGTGCCCGCCAGCGGCGGCGTCGCGATGCCGTTTGCCGCGAAATCATAGTTCGGAATGACGCCCCCGATCACGAAACTCTTAACGTCCTTGTAGAAGGCACCGAGCACGAACGAGCCGCTATTCCCGAAATAATGCTCGTAGGTGGCGTCGAACTGGTTCGCCCGGAACGGTTGCAGGCTCGGGTTGCCGCCGCTGCCGTCCAGCCGTGCGGTGGTGCCGCCGGTCGCCACGAGGTTCGTCGCGATCGAGTTGCGGAAATCGAAGAAGCGGGGACGCGAAATCTGGCGCGACAGCGACAGGCGTGCCTGATCGTTGGGCGTCAGCGAGAGGATGAAGTTTGCCTGAGGCAGCCAGTCGGTGAACTTCGTGCCACGCGTATTCGCATAGCGGCCGCCATTGCCGTCGCCGATCGTCGACGACGAGCTCTGGTCTGAGCGGACGACGCGCAGGCCGATATTGCCGCGGAACGGCAACGACCCTGCGATCGTGTCGAAGTTCAGCTGTCCATACCCGGCATAGGTCTTCTCATCGATCGTGAAGCTCTGATCCTTCGTGAAATCCTGCGTCTGGTCGACGGCGCGGTTGGTGCCGAGCTGCGCGTCGAAGATACTGCCGATATCGGCGACAAGGAAGTTCGGGAACGAGGAGAACTTGCCGTTGAACCCGGCCGTCGTCGAGTTCGCGCTGGTCAGGGTGACCGGCGTGGCGAAGCTGAACGCGTTGAAGCTGGTGATCGTGCGTTCGGCCTGGCGGTTGCCGTAGCGGCCACCGACCTCGAACGACTTCAAGAACGGACCGTCGATCTTCAACAGGGCGCTGCCCGCGAACGCGTAGAGCCGGTCGGTGTCCTTCTGCGGGACGATGTAGAAGCCTTCGAACGTATTGGCGGCGGGGTCGGTGTAGTTGGCGCTGGTGGCGAACGAGCCGACGTTCAGGCCGTCGAGCTGGTAGCTTAGCGTCGTCGGGTTGGTCGTGGTGTTACCGTTGTCGTCCAGGCCCGAATTGTTGAAAAAGCTCGAGGCGCGCGAGTAGGAGCCGTCCGCGGTCAGGGTCAGCTGGCCGATGTCCTTCTGGATGTTGCCGCCGAACGTATACAGCTTGTCCAGGCGGTTCTCGTCCTGCTGGATCGTCCGGGTGCGGATACCGGAAGTGGTGCCACCGACGATCGTGTTGCCGATCACGGTCGGGTCGGTCAGGTTGCTGCTGGTCTGCTGGAGATTTTCGATGCGGATGCCACGGCGGTACACGTCCGATTTGAACCGCGAATAATAGCCGTCGACGAGGACGCGCAATGTGTCGCTCGGCTCGTACTGGATGCTGCCCAGAACGCCGTCGCGCGTCTCGTTGCCGCCCGACTGGACGGCTTCGAAGCCATAGCCGATCGCATCGGGCGCGCCGTTGCGGTCGAGGTCGCGAGCGGCCGGGCTGCCATTCTGTCCGGTCTGGGTATAGTCGTAACCGACGAAGCGCGTGGCGACGTTTGCCTGCTTGAGCCGCGCATAGCCGACCGCGAGACCGAGCGTATCGTCGAGCAGCTTGGTCTGGATCGAGGCGCTGGCGCGGTAGCCGAACTTGTCGGCGTCGGGGTTCTGTCCGGCGCGGTCATTGTACACGCCGCGCACGTTGACGCTGACCAGCGTCTTGCCGGGAATGCTGAGCGGACGCGCGGTGGTCAGCTCGACCTTGCCGGCGACGCCGCCCTCGATCTGCGACGCCTTGGGCGACTTGTAGACCGCGGCCTGGTTGACGAGTTCCGACGGATATTGGTCGAACTCGATCGTCCGGTTGCCCGAGGTCGAAACCTGTTCGCGACCGTTGAGCGTCGCCGAGACGAGATCCTGGCTGAGACCACGGATGTTGATCGCCGAGGCCTGGCCACCGGTACGCTGCGAGGTCACGCCGGGCAGGCGGGCAAGCGATTCCGCGATCGAGACGTCGGGCAGCCGGCCGATATCTTCCGCCGAGACGATCTCGGCGACGACGTCGAGGTTGCGCTTGACGGCGATCGATGAGCGCAGGCTGGCACGGAAGCCGGTGACGACGATCTCGCCGTCGCTTGCGTCGGTCGGCGGTGTTGCCGAAACGCCCGGTGTTGCGGGGCCGGTTTGCGCGGTCGAGGCGTCCGGCTGCGCTGCGGCCGCAGTCGCATCCTGCGCGAATGCGGTACCGGCGAACAGCATGGCCGCGCCGAGCGTGGCGGTGCTGGCCGAAAGCTTCAGGATGGCGCGTGCGGCATCCGCCGACGCACGAGTGCGAGCCGTCATGGTAATCCTCCCCTGGAACCCGGTCGGCGTCTTCGAGCGCGCCGGATATTTGACTGAAGTCTCAATGGAATTTCGCCGGGTCGAAGGGAAGCAGACTACATACGTATTCAAAAAGCCCGATCCGGACGTGTTGCCGGCGAGCCACACCGACAGCGGCGCAAGGACCCGCCAAACCGTGGTTCCGCTACCGTTGACGCCGTGCCTGTTCTGCGCTGTGTCGTGGAGCGACCGTCCGCCGACCGAGCGGACACAGCGAGGATGCCCGTCACGTGACCGCCCAGCGCAAGCCCCATGGCAAGCCGACATCGTTCGACATCGCGCACCTCGCCGGCGTGTCGCAGCCGACGGTCTCGCGCGCGCTTCGCGGCAGCCCCAGCGTCAATGCGGCGACCCGGCAGCGGATCGAGGCGATCGCGCGGCAACTGAACTATACCGTCGACCGAAGCGCCTCGAACCTGCGCAGCGGCACGACGCGGACGCTCGCGCTGCTGCTGTTCCGCGACCCGTCCCCCGACGAGACCGTGGTGAACCCGTTCTTTCTGGGCATGCTCGGATCGATGATGGGGGCGTGTGCCGAACATGGCTACGACCTGCTCGTGTCGTTCCAGCAATTCTCGAGCGACTGGCACATGGATTACGAGGACAGCCACCGCGCCGATGGGCTGATCCTGCTGGGTTACGGCGATTACGCCGATTACGAAGCGCGACTGGTGCAACTGGTCGAGCAGGGCACGCACTTCATTCGCTGGGGATCGGTTCGGCCGGGTCAGCCGGGGCTGACGATCGGTTGCGACAATGTCGCAGGCGGTGCGGCGGCGGCGCGCCATCTGATCGAGCGCGGCCGGCAAAGGATCGCCTTTCTCGGTAGCGCGACCGATCATTACCCCGAGTTCAACGACCGGTACCGGGGCTATGCCGCTGCGCTTGGCGAGCATGGCCTGAAAGTCGATCCGCGGCTGCAGGTGGAGGCGATCTCGACCGAGGACGATGGCACGCGGGCAACGCGCGAACTCCTCCAGCGCGGTGTGCCGTTCGACGCGATCGTCGCGGCGAGCGACTTGATCGCGCTGGCGGCGATGCGCGTGCTTGCGGGGGCGGGACTTAACGTGCCGTACGACGTCGCGATCGTCGGGTTCGACGATATCCCGGCGGCCAGCCTCGCCAATCCCCCGCTGACCACGGTCGCGCAGGATACCGGGCTCGCCGGGCGTCGACTGGTCGAGATGCTGCTCGCGCGGATCGGCGATCGGCCGATCGGCAGCACGGTGCTGCCGACCCAACTCGTGATCCGGCGATCGTCGGGCGAAGGACCGAACTGAATGTCGACGGCTGCACGGCAAAAGCCACGCCAGGGGTTCTGGGGGCTTTGGAACATCTCGTTCGGGTTCTTCGGGATCCAGATCGGTTTCGCGCTCCAGAATGCGAACGTCAGCCGGATCTTCCAGTCGCTGGGGACGAGCGTCGACGATCTCGCCTTCCTGTGGATCGCCGCGCCGCTGACCGGGCTGCTCGTTCAGCCGGTGATCGGGCATTACAGCGATCGGACCTGGGGCAAGCTCGGGCGCAGGCGACCGTATTTCCTGGCGGGGGCGATGCTCGCGACGATCGCGTTGCTGGCGATGCCGAACGCGCCGGTGCTGTGGGTGGCGGCGGTCCTGCTGTGGATGCTCGACGGATCGCTCAACGTCGCGATGGAGCCGTTCCGTGCGTTCGTCGGCGACATGCTCGGCAGTCGGCAGCGCACCGCGGGCTTTGCGTTCCAGACCGGCTTCATCGGCGCGGGTGCGGTGATCGGCAGCCTTGCGCCGATCATCCTGACCGACGTGTTCCAAGTCGCCAACACTGCGCCGGCGGGCGGCATCCCGCCGTCGGTGCAATACGGTTTCTACATCGGTGCATTAGCCCTGTTCTTCGCGGTGCTGTGGACCGTGCTGACGACCAGCGAATATTCGCCGGCGGAGATGGCCGCGTTCAAGGACGAGGACGAGGGTGAGGTTGCGCCCCGCGACACGGTCGTACGGTCGAACGCCAGGCTCGCGCCGGTCTGGATCGCGCTCGGGGCGATCGTCGTCGCTGCGGTGGCGCGGTTCGGGCTCGACAAGCCGGTCTACCTGCTCGGCGGCGGGCTGATCGCGTTCGGGGTGGCGTTGCTGGTCAGCGCGGGGCTGGTCCGGTCGGGCCGGGAGTCCAACGTTCTCAGCCAGATCGTTGGCGATCTCGGCACCATGCCGCAGACGATGAAGCGGCTTGCGCTGGTCCAGTTCTTCACGTGGTCGGCGCTGTTCATCATGTGGATCTACACCACGCCGATCGTCACGCAGCATGTGTTCGGGACGACCGACACGACGAGTGCTGCGTATAACGAGGGCGCGAACTGGGTCGGCGTGCTGTTCGCGGTGTATAACGGCGTCGCGACGCTGTGGGCGTTCGTGATGCCCGCGCTGGCGGCGCGGATCGGCCGTCGCGACGCGCATATCCTCGGGTTGCTCTGCGGCGCGGCCGGGTTCGCGTCGTTCCTCGTCGTCCGCGACCAGTATCTGCTGATCGGATCGATGGTGCTGATCGGGATCGCGTGGTCGTCGATCCTGACGATGCCCTACGCGATCCTGTCCAACGCGCTGCCGCAGGCCAAGCTCGGCGTATACATGGGTCTGTTCAACATCTTCATCGTCCTGCCACAGCTGATCGTGTCGTCGGTGATGGGGCAGGTGGTGCGGACGTTCTTTCCCGGCGATGCAGTCTGGGCGATGCTGATCGCAGCCGGGGTCATGGGTGTAGCGGCGCTCGCGATGCTACGAGTGCCGCGGGGCGCCTAGTCGCTTAGAAATAGGGCGCGTCGGTCATCCGTTGTGACACCCACCAGAGTATCCCGCGCGGATCGCGAATGCCGCCCTGTCGGTCGCCATAGGGCATGTCGGAGACCGGCATGATGCTTTCACCACCCGCCGCGATCGCCCGTGCCATCGCGGCATCCGCATCGGCGACGTAGAGGTACAGCGATACCGAACTCGCCGGGAATTGGTCGGACGCCTCGCTCAGCATGATCGCCGAAGTGTCGAACAGCATCTGGCAATTGGCGATCCGGCCGGTCGGATCGCTGCTCCGGCCGATCTCGCGCGCGCCGAACGCGGCTGTCAGGAAGTCGATATACTCGTTGGCGCCGTCGACGAAGATATACGGCGTGACGACGGCAAAGCCCGCTGGAACATGCATCGTATCTCTCCCCCCTGATCGGAAGACCGGCTCGCTATAGGCGGATCAGCCGCCGAAGCTGCGGCCGCCGAAGCCACCACCGAAGCCACCGCGCGAGATCACCGAACTGCGCGACTGGAAGCGGGCAGGGGCTCTTGCCGTAGTCGGCGTGAAGGCGTCCGAACCCACGCGGGTACGGCCGGTCACATAGTCGCGGTTGATGCGCCCGCCGGCGCCACCGTAATAGTTGCCGTCGCGGTCGCGGTACATCGGTGCGCCGCGGTTGCCGAAGCCGCCGTTGAGCGCTTGCCCGACGAGGAACCCCGTCAGCAGCGGCGTGAAAAAACTTCCGCCATTGCCGTTGTTGCGCGGCTCGCACTGCGCGGCGCCGAACTGCTCCTCGCAGGTCTGCTTGTCCTCGAACCGCGGCGCGGTCTTCGCGGCATCGGCCTTGGCCTGCTCGAACGCGGTGTCGCACTGTACCGCCGACAGCGCACCCGCCGCGCGGCATTCCGCCACCGACGCATAGCTCTGCGCCTCGACCGGCTTGCCGCCGACGTCGCCGTCGCAGGCGGTCAGCGAAATGCCCGAGCCCGCGATCAGGCTGGTTAGGACGATCGATCTGGAACGCTTCATCGCAATGCCTCTCAGTTCGTCATGCAGGCGGCATTGAGGATGCCGACGCACAGCGAGATGCTCGCCATATAGGTTGCCGCCGCAATTTCGCCGCGGACGATCCGGTCGTTGAAGTCGCGCATCACGAAATGCTGGACGACCAGGAACGTAACGATCTGGATCACGCCCGCGAGCAGCGCCCAAACCGCGAACTCGACCAGCGTCACGGTATGCGTCAGTGCTGACGCCAGCGGCAGGACATAGCCGAGCAACGCTGCGCCCAGCGTGATCGCGGCGGCGGTATTGCCCTCCCGGATCAACGACTTCTCATGATACGGCGTCGCGACCTGATAGACGATCTTGAACAGAATCGTGAACGCCCCCGCCGCGACGAACGCGATCAGGAAGGCGAGCGCGCTGGCGCCGAAGCTGTATTGGTCGATCATGCTGGTTCCCCCGAAGCCTTGTGCGCGACGCTAGGCCCTGAACTCGCCGAGTTCCAGTGCCACGCCCAGCATGATCTCGAACGAGACGTCCCCGGACTCGGTTTCCATGTCGATCGCGAGCAGCAGTTCGCGCCCGTCGTCGCCCGGCAGGTCGCGGCTGAACAGCATGCAGGTCTGGAAGATGCGGCGGTCGACGATCCCGTCGCGGTCGTCGTGCAACTCTTCCCAGAACGTCACAGGCTCCTGCTCGCTCGCCTCGGGCCCGAACCACGAACGGCTGTATTCCGGCAGCCCCTCGGCGGTGAAGGTGCGTGCTTTCAGGCGGCTCTTCCACGCGGGGCGCTCGGCGGCGGACGACGGATAGCTGCTGTCCCACGGTGCGAACAACGTGACATCCGTGACGTCCTGCCCGGCGCGGTCGTTCGAGACCGCCTGGAACATGATGTCGTCATCGGTGTAGAACCGGTGGACGAAGCCGCCTTCATTGAGGTCGATCAGGCCTTGCGCGACGATCACCAGCGTATCGCGGTCGAACGGGAACAGGAGCTCCGACCCGAACCTGCGCCACGCCAGGGGATCGACCGTCACCGTCCGCCCCAGCGTGACGTTGCGGACGACGGGCAGGGCGTTGCCGTCAAGCGCTGGCTTGCGGCCGAACAGGCGATCGAACATGCAATCCTCGCGTATGTATGGTTGGCCTGCCTCTTAGGCCAAAGCGCGAGCCGTCGCAAAGCGCCATTGGCGTGCTCTCCGCCTGCGCCTATGTGTCTCCGCGAGCGACAAGCACGGGAGTTCTTGCATTGACCGACATCTGGACCGTCCGCAGCCTGAAAGCCGCGCTCGACACGTCCGAGCCCGCGAAAGCCGGCGAGTTTTCCGCGCGGATCCTGGAGGGCGCGGACCCGGTGCTGCTGGTGACGATGCACCACCACGGCGACCTCGAACTGTTCGTCAACGTGAGCGAGGCGCAGATCGCGTGCTCGACGTTGCTGTGGCCCTGCGACGAGCAGGAGGACCAGTTGGCGTTCAACACCTTCCTGCTGAAATCGCAGAAGCTGGTGCCGCTGTCGAACTTCGGGATCGGCACGGTTGAGGGCCGCGATTATTACGAGCTGTTCGGCGAGCTTGCGACGTCGAGCCCGCTCGACACCGTGATCATCGAACTGCGCACGCTTGCCGAGAATGCGATCGATGCGGCCACCGACCTGCGCCACGCGCAGATCCCCGCCGCCTGATTTAGATACTAACGGAGAGACTGGCATGGCCATCTGGAGCAAGCTTTTCACCCTCGGTCGTGCCGGCGCGCACGAAGCGGGCGCGGCGGTCGTCGATGCGAACGCGCTGCGTATCCTCGACCAGGAAATCCGCGATGCCGACAAGGCGCAAGGCAAAGCACGCGACGATCTCGCGGGGCTGGTCGCCCGCCGCCGCATCCTCGAAACCGAAGTCGAGAGCTATCGCGCTCAGGCCGCGAAGTACGAGGCTTCGGCGCGGATCGCGGTCGAGAAGGGTAACATGGACCTCGCGCGCCAGGTCGCGCAGCGGATCGCGGATCTCGAACAGGACATCGCGCTGAAGTCCCCGCAGGTCGAGGACATGCGCGCTGCGGAGGAGCAGATCCACACTGCCGTCGCGCAGACCGATCGGAAAATCGAACAGCTCCGCCGCGAGGTCGAGGTCGTCAAGGTCAACGAGTCGGTGCAGAAGGCGCAGGCTTCGGTCGCGTCGGGCAGCATGGGTGCGGGCAACAAGCTCGGCTCGGCTGCCGACAGTCTTGCGCGCATTCGTGAGCGGCAGGCTATCCGTGGCGAGCGGATCAAGGCCGCGGGCGAGTTGGAAGACCGCCGCACCGGTGCCGACCTCGACGAGAAGTTGCGGCTTGCAGGCATCGGCCCCGGCCAGTCTTCGGCGGACGACGTGCTCGCGCGCCTGACGGCGCCGAAGACCCCGCAAGTCGGCCAGACGCTGCAGATCGAGCAGCGCGAAGACTCCAAGACGTCGGACTCCTGATGCGCCGGATCGCGGTCGACCCGCGCAGCGACTGGCGCGAACGGGCCGACGCGATCGGGTTCGTCTATCACGATACGGATGGCGAACCGTACTGGGACGAGGGCGCGGCCTACAGCTTCACGCTGGCGGAGATAGAGGACGACCTCGAGCCCGCCGCGGAACAGTTGCACGCGATGTGCCTCGATCTGGTCGACGAGGTGGTCCGCGATCAGCAATTGATGGAACGTCTTGCGATCCCGCGCGAGCAGTGGAACTACGTCGCGGAAACGTGGCGCACGCGCCAGCCATCGCTCTACGGGCGGTTCGATTTCGCCTATGACGGCACCGGCCCCGCCAAGCTCTACGAATATAATGCCGACACGCCGACGTCGGTATTCGAATGCGCGACGTTCCAGTGGATGTGGCTGGAGGATCTCCTCGCGAGCGGTGCGCTGCCGGCGGGAACGGACCAGTTCAACAGCCTGTTCGACAAGCTCCGCGAGCGGTTCCGCGCGTTGTTCCCGAGCGGCGGCTTCGTCCATTTCGCCGCGGATGCGTCGGCGATCGAGGACCGCCAGACGGTGCGGTTCTTCGAGGACCTCGCGAGCCAGGTCGGGATCGAACCGAAGTTCGTCGAGATGAAGGACATCGGCTTAGCCGCCGATGGTCGCTTCGTCGATACCGACGGCTTCGAGGTACAGGCCGCGTTCAAGCTGTATCCGTGGGAGTTCATGCTCCGCGAGCCGTATGCGCCGAACCTGTCGCGCGCCGACGTGCGCTGGATCGAGCCGGCGTGGAAGTCGATCCTGTCGAACAAGGGCATCCTCCCGCTGTTGTGGGAGCGCCATCCCGAGCATCCGAACCTGCTGCCCGCGTTCTTCGACGACGACCCCGCCGCGAAGATCCTCGGGCCGAAATATGTGCGCAAGCCACTGTTCTCGCGTGAGGGCGCCAACGTCGAGGTGATTGGCGAGAGCGGCCATGCGGTGCTCGACCAGGGCTATGGTGCCGAGGGTGCGATTCGCCAGGCCTATGCGCCGCCGCCGGTGTTCGACGGCCGCCATCCGGTGATCGGCGCGTGGATGGTCGGCAACGAAGCTGCGGGGATCGGCGTTCGGGAAGATGAAACGGTCGTGACGCGCAATCTCGCGCGGTTCGTGCCGCATATCATCGAGGCGACTGATGACTGACGCGCGTGAGCTACCCCCGTTGCCGCCGATGGAGCGGCTGGTCGAGCTGATGTTCGACGCCGCAAGGACCGGGCGCGACGAGATGATCCCGGCGCTGCTGCAGGCGGGCGTCGATATCGAGGTGACCGATGCGAAGGGCTACACCCCGCTGGTGATAGCCAGCTACAATGGCCAGGCCGAAGCCACGGCCGCGCTCTTGGCGGCGGGCGCGCAGGTCGACGGCGCAGCAGATGCACGCGGCAACACCGCGCTGATGGGCGTCTGCTTCAAGGGGTATACCGAGATCGTGCAGGTCCTGCTCGACGCGGGCGCCGACGTGAACCGGCGCAATGGCGTCGGTCAGACGGCGCTGATGATGGCGGCGCTGGTGAACAAGACCGCGATCATCGACCTGTTGCTGGAGCACGGCGCGGACCCGGCGATCGTCGATGCGGCGGGGAATAGCGTGCACTCGCTCGCGGTGTCGCAGGGTAACACGGCGTTGGCGGCGCGGTTTTCAGCCTAGCAACGGGAGGCTTCCACCCCGGCGAAGGCCGGGGCCCAATTGGGGGACGGCATTAACGATGCGCCGTCCTTCGTTACTGCGACCTCCCAATTGGGCCCCGGCCTCCGCCGGGGTGGACGTCAATCGGTCGTCTGGGGGGTGTCATCCGGCCCATGCGTCTTCGGCAACACCGCCCCGACATGCGCCTCGCCCCGAGCCTCAGCCAACCGCACCTGCCGCTCGCGCTCCGCATACCCAGCCCGCTGCATCTCGCCCCGCGCGTCATGACACGCCGGGCAACTCACCCCCTCTACATACAGCGGCGACGACCGATCCGCGACACTCACCGGCATCCGGCACGCATGACACAGCGCGTGCGTCCCCAACGCAAGCCCATGCCCAACGGCAACCCGCTGATCGAATACGAAACACTCCCCCTCCCAAAGGCTCTCCGCCTCGGGCACGGTCTCCAGATACTTCAGGATGCCGCCCTTGAGGTGATACACCTCATCCAGCCCCTCGGCCTTCAGGAACGCGGTCGACTTCTCGCATCGTATCCCCCCGGTACAGAACATCGCGATCTTCGGCGGCGGGCCGTCCCCGACGAGTTCGTCACGATGCTCGCGAAACCACGCCGGAAAGTCCCGGAACGTCCGCGTCTGCGGATCGACCGCGCCGGCGAACGTGCCGACCGCGACCTCGTAATCGTTGCGCGTGTCGATCAGAATCGTCCCCGGCTCGGCGATCAGCGCGTTCCAGTCCTCGGGCTCGACATAATGGCCGACGCCTTCCAGCGGATCGATCAAAGGCTCGCCCATCGTCACGATCTCTCGCTTCAGCCGAACCTTCATCCGGTGGAACGGCATCGTCTCCGCGCGCGATTCCTTGACGTCGAGGTCGGCGCACCCCGGCAGTGCGCGGATATGCGCGAGCACCGCATCGATGCCCTCTTCGGAGCCGGCGATCGTCCCGTTGATCCCCTCAGCGGCCAGCAGCAGCGTCCCCTTCACCCCGTTCGAACAGCACACGAGCGCGAGCGGCGGCTGGATCGCGGCGATGTCGGCGAACGGCGTGAAGCGGTAAAGCGCCACGACGCGGATGGGCAGGGTTTCGGTCATCGGTTCATCATGCAGGGGGGAGGAGGTACGCTACCTTAACGCAAGTCGCCCCCCGCGTCAGCCTGCGGTGACGATCATCCCATCGACCACCGCGACCGGCCAGGGCATCAGCCGCGTTCCCCCGCACGGTCCGCCGACGCACGCGCCGCTCTCGATCTCGAACAACGCGGAGTGCCAGCTGCACGCGATCAGATCGCCGCGCGGCGTGAGATAGTCGTCGAGGACCTGCGCGAGCGGCAGACCCATATGCGGACAGCGATCGACATAGCCGAACACCGCGGCGTCTTTACGCACGACGAAGCCGTGGAAGCGCCCGGCACGCATCTGGAGCACGAAGTTTCGCGCCTTGCCCTCGGCGATTGCATCGAGCGGCGCGAGCTTGATCCCGCCGGGCGTCGCGGTCAGCCGTTCCCCGTCGCTCATGCGCGGTCAGCGTCCGGCTGTCGGTCCGGATGCGCGGCGGCAAAGGCGGGGAGGGCGCGGGCGTTGTCGGCGGCGCTCTTGAGGTGCGGATAGGGCGAAAGATCGACCGCGAACCGCTCGGCCGAATAGACCTGCGGCACCAGATGGCAGTCGGCGATCGTCGGCGTCGCACCGAACGCGAAACCGTCACCGTGCCGCGCGATCAGCGTCTCCAGCGCAGCGAACCCGTCGCCGATCCAGCGTGCGATCCATCGGTTCACGGCCGCCTCGTCCGCACCGAACTCTGTCCGCAAGGCGTTCAGGATACGCAGATTATTCACCGGGTGGATGTCGCAGGCGATCGTCGACGCCATCGCGCGGACGATCGCCCGGCCGTTTGCGTCGGCGGGGAGCAGCGGGGGATCGGGATACACGTCTCCGAGCCATTCGAGGATCGCTGGGCTTTGCGTCAGGACTGCATCGTCCGTCTCCAGCGCCGGGACGAACCCCTGAGGATTGAGCCTCCGATACCCAACCTCGCGCTGCGCTCCGGTGCGCAGATCGTGCGAGACCTTTTCGTACGCGATGCCTTTTAGCGCCAGTGCGATCCGGACCCGGTAGGCCGTGGTCGACCGCCAATAGCCGTGCAGCGTCAGGCTCACTTCGGCAGGACCGCTTTCGGGAAATCGGACCATACCGCGTCGTAATCCAGCTGCGAATGCTCCAGCGCATAGGCGGTCGGCGCGTACGGCCAGCAGCTCTCCAGCATGAACGCCATCGTGCCATCGATCTTGTGCGGCTTCAGGTCCGCCGCACTCGCGCCCTGCCAGCTCGCCAGATCCGGCCCGTGACCCGACATCAGATTGTGCAGCGAGATACCACCCGGCGCGAACCCCTCGGCCTTCGCGTCGTACGCGCCGGTGATCAGACCCATCGCTTCGGACATCACGTTGCGATGGAACCATGGTGGCCGGAACGTCTCCTCGGCGACCATCCAGCGCGGCGGGAAGATCACGAAATCGGCATTAGCCCGGCCGGGCACGTCGCTCGGCGAGGTCAGAAGCGTGAAGATCGAAGGATCGGGATGATCGAAACTGACCGTGTTGATCGTGTTGAACCGCGACAAGTCATACCGCCATGGGGCGAGGTTGCCATGCCACGCCACGACGTCGAGCGGCGAGTGATCGAGCGTCGTAGTCCACAGCGATCCCATGAACTTCTGGACCACCTCGACCGGCTCGTCGCGGTCTTCGAACCACGCGACCGGGGTCTCGAAATCGCGCGGGTTGGCGAGGCCGTTGGCGCCGATCGGGCCGAGATCGGGCAAACGGAACAGCGCGCCGTGGTTCTCCGCGACATAGCCGCGCGCTTCGCCATCGGGGAGTTCCGCGCGGAACCGGACGCCGCGCGGGACTAGCGCAATCTGGCCAGGCGCTATGTCGATGCGGCCGAGTTCGGTCAGCAACCGCAGTCGTCCGGCCTGCGGCACGAACAGCAGTTCGCCGTCCGCATCCATAAACACGCGGTCGGTCATGTCGGTGTTGGCAGCGTAGACATGCAGCGCAACGCCTTCGAGATCGGCGGGATCGCGGTTGGCGAGCATCGTCGTCATGCCGTCGATCAGGTCGGTGCTCGGGAAGGGCGCGGCGATCGGGTCCCAGCGCAGGCGGTTGGGTGCGAGTGGCGCGTCGGTGGTGCCGGGGGCGAAGCGCTTGGCGCCGGCATAACGCTCGAACGGCGGATGCTCGGCGGTCGGGCGCATGCGGTAGAGCCAGCTGCGGCGGTTTTCGGGACGCGGCGCGGTGAAGGCGGTGCCGGAGAGCTGTTCCGTATAGAGCCCGAAGGCGGGGCGCTGTGGTGAATTGCGCCCGATCGGCAGCGCGCCGGGGATCGCCTCGGTCGATACGTGGTTGCCGAAGCCGGGTAGGTACTCAGTCTGGCCGGCGGTCTCGCCCGCGGCGTCGGTCGGCTGGTGAATTGTCATGGCTTCCTCTCCGTCACCTGTTCCGATCAACGCCCGAACCGCCGGCCGTTCAAACTCTTATTTGCCCTCTCCCCTCGGGGGAGAGGGAGGGAGACGCGCGCTTACGCGGCGGAAGGGTGAAGGCACGTGCTGGCCTCACCCCGTGCCCTCACCCTCGGCGCTGGCGCGCCTTCCCTCTCCCCAAGGGGAGAGGGTTTAAGCACTCACGCGTCGACCGTGATCACCCCGCGGCGGATCTGGTCGAGCTCGATGCTCTCGTACAAAGCCTGGAAATTACCGTTGCCGAAGCCTTCATTCCCCTTGCGCTGGATGATCTCGAAGAAGATCGGCCCGAACATGTTCTCGGTGAAGATCTGCAGCAGCAGTCCCTCCTCGCCGACATTGCCGTCGATCAGGATGCGGTTGCGGCGCAGGCGCTCCAAGTCGTGGCCATGATTCGGCACGCGCTTGTCGACCAGCTCGTAATAGGTCTCGATCGTGTCCTGCAGCTTGACGCCGCGTGCGCGCAGCTTCTCGACCGTCTCGAAGATGTCGTCGGTCGTCAGTGCCAGATGCTGGATGCCCTCGCCGTTGTAATCCTTGATGAATTCCTCGATCTGGCTCTTGTCGTCCTGGCTCTCGTTGAGCGGGATGCGGATCGCACGGTCGGGCGCGATCATCGCCTGGCTGAACAGGCCGGTCGCCTTGCCCTTGATGTCGAAATACTTCTGCTCCTCGAAGCCGAAGATCTGGCCGTAGAACTCGGCCCAGGTCCGCATCTGGCCACGCTTCACATTGTGCGTGAGGTGATCGAGCAGGTCGAGCCCGACATTGTTCTCAGCCTCGGCTTCGGCCGCGCCCGGAACCGCGTTCCAGTCGTCGTACAGGCTGCCGGCTGCGCCATGCTTGTCGACGAGATACAGCAGCGAACCGCCGATTCCTTCGAGCACATAGCTGCCCTCGCCGAGCGCACCCGTGCTGGCATCGGCCGCCTTGGCGCCGCGTGCGAGCGCCGCGTCGAAGGCTTCCTTGGCATCATGGACGCGGAACGCCATGCCGCTCGCGGACGGACCATGCGCAGCGCGAAACTCCGCCGCGTGGCCGCCGTCCTCGCGGTTGAGCAACAGGTTGATGCGGCCCTGCTTGTAGCGCGTGACGGCCTTGGTCGGATGGGTCGAGGCGGCGACGAAGCCGAACTGCTCGAACTGCGCTGCCATCCGGTCGGGATCGGGCGAGGTGAACTCGGCGAACTCGAACCCGTCGAGACCCATCGGGTTTACGTCCATATGATCAGAATGGGGCATATGGTCCATGACTCGATCCTTAGAATGGTATCCGTTGTTACCAATCTGGCGGGTTGAACAACTGGTGTCAATCGTTACGATTTCAACATGGCTGACCGCGCACTCGTCCTGGACGATTTCATCCCGTATCGCCTGTCGATCACCTCGAACCTCGTCAGCGAGGCGGTGGCGGACACGTACGAAGCGTTGTTCGGGTTGACGATCCCCGAGTGGCGACTGGTCACGGTGGTCGCAGAGGCCGGCGGGATCACGCAGCAGCAGGTCGGGCAGCAGACGCGGATGGACAAGGTCACGGTGAGCCGCGCGGCGATCGCTTTGGTCGAGCGCGGGCTTATGCAACGGCATGCGAACCCGGAAGATCGGCGATCGCATCTGCTGCGACTCACGGACGACGGCCACACGCTCTATGCGTCAGTCGCACCGAAGGCGCTCGATCTGGAGCGGCGGATCTTTGCCGGGTTCTCAGGCGCGGAGGTCGAGCAGTTCGTCGCGATGCTGAGACGGATCGATGCGGTGACGATCAACCTCGTTCAGGACTCCCACGGCGGCGTCGGCGACCAGAGACCACGCAGGTAATCGAGCAGCGCGGTGGTACCGGACGACACCGGCCCGCGCGCATGGACTGCATAAATTCCCACGTCCGCAGACCCGGCCAGTTCCGGCAGGATGCGGACGAGGCGGCCGCTCGAAAGGTCCGCGCTGACATCCCATAGCGAGCGCAGCGCGATGCCGACGCCTGCCAGCGTGAGTTCGCGGACGACTTCGCTGGAATTGGTCGCGACGTAGCTGGGGCGGTCGATCGTGACGTCGCCGTCCGGTCCGGTAAGCCGCCACGGCATCTGGCCTTTTGCCGCGAGCAGGCGGTGCTTCGTGAGGTCGGCTGCGTCGTTTGGCGCAACGTAGTCCGGCGCGGCGCAGAGGACGCGGCGGCTGTCGGCGAGGCGATAGCCGGTCAGGCTCGGCGGCACGGCAGGCGCGATCCGGATGGCGAGGTCGAGCCGGTCGCCGATTACGTCGGCAAAACCGTCGGACAGATCGAGGTCGAGTTCGATCGCAGGATGCGCGTCGAGAAACGGCTTCAGATGCGGCGCAATATGGAGACGGCCGAACGAGGTCGGCGCGCTGACCCGCAGCGGCCCCGCCGGCGTCTCGGCGCGGTCGGACACGCGCGCCTCGGCGTCGCGGATCGCGGCGAGGATCTCTACCATGTCGCGGTGATACGCCGCCCCCCGAGCGGTCAGTTCGAGCCGCCGCGTGGTCCGGTTGAGCAACCGCACGCCGAGCCGCGCTTCCAGCCGCGCGATCCGTTTCGACACCATTGCCGGCGAGATGCCGAGCGATCGCCCCGCCGCGCTGAGGCTGGCGGTGCGGACGACCTCGGCGAAGAGGACGATGTCGGGGTCCATTCGTTCTCCAGGCGATCAACAGCTTTCGGTTTATAGTGTCTAGTGGCGAAGGTGGCGGACGTCTATCGTGCTCGCAGAGCATAGGAGAGCAGCATGGCCGAGATGATCGACAGCTATCAGAATCGGGCGGGTCTGAAGATCGCCGCATCGCTGGTGGACTTCATCGAGACGCAGGCGCTGCCGGGCACGGGCCTTGAGGCGCCCTCGTTCTGGCAGGGCGTGTCCGACATCTACGGCAGGTTCGCGCCGGAGAACGCCGCGCTGCTCGCAGTCCGTGACGACCTCCAGGCGAAGATCGATGCGTGGCACGAAGCCCGCGCGGGCAAACCGATCGACCAGCCCGAGTACCAGGCATTCCTGCGCGAGATCGGTTATCTGGTCGACGAGCCAGCGCCGTTCGCGGTCGCGCCGACCAACGTCGATGCAGAGGTCGCCTCGCTCGCCGGTGCGCAGTTGGTGGTGCCGATCCTCAACGCGCGCTTCCTGCTCAACGCCGCGAACGCGCGCTGGGGAAGCCTGTACGACGCGCTCTACGGCACCGACGCGATCCCTGGCGCGGCGTCCGGCAAGGGCTATGACGCCGCCCGAGGCGCGCAGGTTATTGCCTGGGCCAAGGCATTTCTCGATGACGCTGTGCCGCTAGCGAGCGGGTCGTGGAGCGACTGGACCGGTGGCACGCCTCAACTTGCCGAGCCGAGCCAGCTCGTCGGGCATGCTGTCGCCAATATCCTGTTGCGTCACAACGGCCTGCACATTGAACTGGTGATCGATCCTCAGCATCCGATCGGGCGCGACGATCCTGCAAATCTCGCCGACGTCGTCCTCGAATCCGCGCTGAGCACGATCGCGGATCTCGAGGATTCGATCGCCGCTGTCGATGCCGAGGACAAGGTCGCCGCCTACGCCAACTGGCTCGGCCTAATGAAGGGCGACCTGGCCGCCAGCTTCGACAAGGGCGGCCGTACGGTCACGCGGTCTCTCGAACCCGACAGGCAGTATGCCGCCCCCGATGGCAGCGCCTTCACGCTGCCCGGCCGCAGCCTGATGTTCGTCCGCAACGTCGGCCACCTGATGACGACCCCCGCGATCCTGCTCGCCGACGGCCAAGAGGCGCCCGAGGGAATCCTCGACGGCATCGTCACGTCGCTGATCGGGCTGCACGACCTCAAGAGCACGGGCCCGATCCGCAACAGCCGCGCGGGCTCGATCTACATCGTCAAGCCGAAGATGCACGGCCCCGACGAAGCCGCCTTCACCAACCGGTTGTTCGATGCGATCGAGGACCTGCTCGGCCTCTCGCCCCACACGATCAAGGTCGGCGTGATGGACGAGGAGCGGCGCACGTCGGCCAATCTCGCCGCCTGCATCGCCGCGGTGAAGGACCGGGTGGTGTTCATCAACACCGGCTTCCTCGATCGCACCGGCGACGAGATGCACACGTCGATGCGCGCGGGCCCGATGATCCGCAAGGGCGACATGAAGGCCTCGTCGTGGATCAAGGCGTATGAGGATCGCAACGTCCAGATCGGGCTCGCCTGCGGGCTCAGCGGCAGGGCGCAGATCGGCAAGGGCATGTGGGCCGCGCCGGACAGGATGGCGGACATGCTCGAGCAGAAGATCGCGCATCCTATGACCGGCGCCAACACTGCCTGGGTGCCGTCGCCGACCGCGGCGACGCTGCACGCGACGCATTACCACCGCATCGACGTGTTCGCGCGGCAGGCGGAGCGCAAGGCCGAGCCGATCGAGCCGCTAGATGCGCTGCTGACGATCCCCGTCGCGACCGGGCACAATTGGCAGCCGGACGAGGTTCGCGAGGAGTTGGAGAACAACGCGCAGGGCATCCTCGGCTATGTCGTGCGCTGGGTCGACCAGGGCGTCGGCTGTTCTAAGGTGCCCGACATCCACGACACCGGCCTGATGGAGGACCGCGCGACGCTGCGGATCAGTTCGCAGCACATGGCGAACTGGCTGCTCCACGGCATCGCCACGCCCGACGAGGCGGATGCGGCGCTGCGGCGGATGGCGGCGAAGGTCGATGCGCAGAATGCGGGCGATCCGCTGTATCGGCCGATGGCAGGGCATGAGGACGAGAGCCTCGCGTTCCAGGCCGCCCGCGCGCTTGTGTTCGATGGTCTCACGCAGCCGAGCGGCTATACCGAACCACTGCTCCACGCGTATCGCGCGCGGGCAAAGGAAAGGGACGCCGCCTGATGCCACTCTACGCGATCGAGGGTAAACGACCGACGCTGGCCGACGACGTCTGGGTCGCGCCGTCCGCCGACGTCATCGGCGACGCACGGCTGGGGGAGGGTGCGAGCGTCTGGTTTGGGGCGGTGATCCGCGCGGACAACACGCCGATACTGGTCGGTGCGCGGACCAATATCCAGGAAGGCGCGATGCTGCACTCGGATCCCGGTGCGCCGCTGACCGTGGGCGAGGGCTGCACGATCGGCCATCACGCGATCCTCCACGGCTGCACGATCGGCGACAACGTGCTGGTCGGGATGGGCGCGACGGTCCTCAACCACGCGATGATCGGCGAGAATTGCCTGATCGGCGCGAACGCGCTGGTGACGGAGGGGAAGGTGTTTCCCGCAGGCAGCCTGATCGTCGGGTCGCCGGCCAAGGCTGTGCGGCAGTTGTCGTCGGAGGCGATAGCTGCGCTGAAGATGTCGGCTTCGGCCTACGCGGCCAAGCAGCGCATCTATGCCGAAGGCCTGAGGCTGGTCGAAGTATAAAATCCTCCCCCGCAAAGGGGGGAGGATCGGGCGCCGGACCGCGTTTAGAAGGTGACCCGGCCACCCAGCGACAGCACGACCGCGTGCGCGTTCTGGAGGAAGCCGTTGGTGATGATCGGCGTCTGCGCTGCGGTTCCCGCATAGGCAGCGGTTACCCGGTCGATCGTCGTATCGGCGAAGTCGACATAGCTCGCCGCCGCGTCGAGCGCGATGTGCGAGGTCAGCTGGTACGAACCGCCCGCGGCGTAGGTCCAGCGGTTGGCGTCGGGCACGCGCGCGTCGCGCAGACCGTCCTGTGTCGGCGTCTTGGTGCGCTGAATGCCGGCACGGATCGTCGCCTTGGGGGTGACGTCATAATCGAAACCGCCCGCAAGGCTCCAGCTGTCGCGATAGTTTTCGGGGATCGCGGTGTTCAGCGGCGCACCGAGATCGATCGTGTCGAACTTGCTCCAATTGTACGCCACCACCTGTGCGTTCAGCGTCAGCGCATTGGTGGCGCGGACACGGCCGGCGACGATTACCTGGCCCGGCGTGTTGAAGCTCGCTTTTGCGCCGTCGAGCGACACGTTCGAACCCGCCAGCGGACCGACCAGCCCGGAGATGTCGAGGCTCCCCTTCAGATTGTGGCGGATGCTCGACTTGTAGCTGATGCCGACGGTGGCGAAGTCGTTATGCAGCTGTACGCCGGCGGTCCAACCGAAATCCCAGCCATCGCCCTTGAGCTGCTGGAAGCCGTCCGGCAGCGCCGCCGACACGTTGGGCAGCGCATTGTTGAGGGTGGCGTCGGTATATTCCACGTTCAGTGCACCACCGACGCGCAGCCAGTCGGTCACCGCGACGCCGATCGACGGCTGGATGTCGATCGTCCGCAACCGGGTCTTGTCCGCGCTGTAGCGCGCCCAGCTGTTCTTCTCGTAGTTCGTCGTGAAGCTGAACGGCGACGTCACCGAAACGCCGATCGCGATCCGGTCGGTCAGCGGATAGGCGACCGCGCCCGACGGCACGATCCCGTTGTTGATCGGATCGCGCGATGTGCCGTTGCCGCCGACTGGGGCGAAGGCCTGCCCTGGACGGCGGATAAGCGTGCCGTTGTCGATCACGTCGCCCTTGGGCAGGATCGCGGTGGCGCTGATCGCAGCGCTGCCATCGCGGATGCCGGCGATCGCGGCGGGGTTCCACCACAGCGACGAGGGGCCGGTATCGGCGCCTTCGCCGGAGAAGGCGCGCCCGGCGCCACGCGCGGACTGCGCCTCGAGATAGAAGGCATCGGCATAGGCGGTGCTGGCGAACCCGAACGCCGAGACGAGGGCGGAGACGGCGAGGAGCGGGGCTTTGGTGCGCAAGGTCATGGACGAGATCCTGAAAGCTATACTGATTGAGACGGATGGTAGCGAAGAGGAAGCGCCGCGCCTTAGCGCACGCGCGTCCAGGTCTGGGTCTTGCAGAGCGGGAAGAACACGCAGCCACGCAGCTTCAGCTGGTTCGCGCCGAGCGGGGTGATCTTGCCGCTATAGGTCTTGCCGTCCTCGGCGTTGTAGACTTGGCCGCTGCTCCAGACGCCGTCCTTGTCGGGCTTGAACCCGCTCAGCATCTGCATCCCCTGGATCGGGCGGTTGCGCAGCGCGGTGTTGGAATTGTTCGCGTCCTTCATCGAAGGGTTCGCACGCAGCGCGTCGGAGGTAAGGATCTTGCCGCAGATCGACGGGCCGCAGCGGGCGATCTCGACGATGGCGTTGTGCGTCTCGGTCTTCCAGCGGCCGATGACGGTGTCCGCGGTAGCGGGCGCACCGGCGAGCAGGGCAGTGACTAGCAACAGGGACATCTTCTATCCTCTCCTTGGATGTGGGCACGCCGTATGTGTACGGTCGTTAAAATCTCGTCAGGCCGTCGACGTTATCGCGACCTTGTTGCCGTATACGGCAATCATTGTTTGCGATTAGAATTGTACGAAGACAAGTCAAGTCTTCTTACTGATTCCGGCGAGTAAAAAAGTGTTCATGGACTTGTCGTTCCCCCGCGCAGGCGGGGGCCCAGGGTAACGAACGCAGCGCTGCTTGATCCTGGGCCCCCGCTTCCGCGGGGGAACAGGGTCAGTTCCGCAGGGGCTTGCCGGTTTGCAGCATGTGAACGACCCGCGCCTGCGTCCGCGGATCCTTGACGCTCGCCATGAACGCCGCGCGTTCCAGGTCGAGCAACTGGTCCTCGGTCACGGTATCGACCAGATCGGCCTCGCCACCCGTTAGCACCTCGGCGAGACGATCCGCGACGACGAGGTCGTAGTCGGTTGCCATGCTTTTCTTGTGGAAGTCCGCCACCGCCATGTTCAGCCCCGTCCGGCCGCTCTCCCCGGCAAGGCGGAAGGTCGGCTTCTCCGGTGCCGCATAACCCTCGACCAGGGACAACGCCTTGGCCTTGGCATCCGCCAGCAACCGGTCGCGGTTCATGGTGATGCCGTCGTCCTTGCGCAGGATCATCATTTCCTTCGCCTCTGCCGCCGACTTGGCGACCTGCGCGGTGGAGACCGCCTGGAACACCTTGGTCAGCACCGGCATCGGGCCCTTCGGCACCATGCCCGACTTGGTCCAGCGATCAAGCATCTCGCCATTGCCACCCCAACCGGGGACGAGACCCACGCCGCACTCGACGAGGCCGGCATAGGTCTCGGCATGCGCCTGCACCGCGTCGGAGTGGAGCAGGATCTCGCACCCGCCGCCGAGCGCGAGACCGGCCGGTGCGCTGACGACCGGGAAGGGCGCATATTTGAGCGCCTTGTACGCCTGTTGCCCGCCCGCAACGCTGGCCTCGACCATGTCCCAAAGGCCGGCCCCGACCGCGAACATCGCCGCGCCCAGGTTCGCGCCTGCCGAGAAGTTCGACGCCTCGTTATACACCACCAGCGCCTTGAAACGCTCGCGGACGACCGGGATCGCCTCGTTGATGAGCGCCACGACCTGATCGTCGAGCGCGTTCATCTTGGTGTGGAATTCGAGTGCGGCGACGCCGTCACCGACATCCCAGAGCGACGCCGACAGGTTCTGAAGGATCGGCTGCGAGCGGAGCTTGATGTCCTCCAGCAGTTCGACGCCGTCCGCACGCGGCACGTCAGCATACTCGCCGCCAGCCGTGAGATACTGACGCTGCCCGTTCTCGACACGGTAGAACGGACGATCGCCCGCGGTCGTCAGGATCGCAGGAACGTCGCGACCTTCCTCGGCCAGGCGCGCGGCGAGCACGCCGGGGCCCATCCGGTCGATCAGCTCGAACGGCCCGTATTTCCAATTGTACCCGAGCTTCATCGCGTCATCGATCGCGACGACATCGTCCGCCGCCTCGCCGACCAGCATCGCCGCATAGGACAGCGTGTTGCCGAGGATCGACCACGCATAGGTGCCGATCTTACCCGGCTCCGCGATCAGCGCCGCGAGGTCCTTGCCGGTCTTGCCGGGGAGTTCAGCCGGCTTGGCTTTGGGGCGATATTCGCCGGTCGCGAGATCGAGCGACAGCTTGGTCCGCGTCGCCTTTTCGAAGCGATAGAACCCACCTTTGCCCTTGCGGCCGGTGAACCCTTCCGCGATCATCTTGTCGACCAGCGGCAACTCGCGCACCGTATCGAAATACGGGTCGCCAGCCGGCAGCGTCGAGGACAGGCTCTTCGACAGCAACGGCATCAGGTCGACGCCGACGAGGTCGACCAGGCCAAAGATCCCCGTCTTCGGCACACCCATCGGACGGCCACCGATCTGGTCGGCTTCCTCTACGGTCAGCCCCTGATCCATCGCCGCGTTGATCGCGATCGCCAGCCAGTAGGTGCCGATGCGGTTGGCGATGAAGCCAGGCGTGTCCTTCGCGCGGACGATCCGCTTGCCCATGAAGCGATCGACGAAATCCTCGACCTTCTCCGCGACCGCGACGTCGGTATGCTCACCGCGGACGATTTCGACCAGCCGCATGTAGCGCGGCGGGTTGAAGAAGTGCGTGATGAGGAAGTCGGCCTTGAACTGGTCCGTGCGCCCCTCGACGAGGTTGCCGAGCGGGATCGTCGAGGTGTTCGACGACACCGCGGTGCCTGGACGCTTCAGCGCCTCGAGCTTCGCGTACAGCGCCTGCTTGATGTCGAGCCGCTCGACGATTGCCTCGACGATCCAGTCGCATTCGGCGACCCGGTCGAGGTGATCGTCGATGTTGCCCGTCTCGACCAGCTTGGCCGCCCGCTTCGACATGAAGGGCGCCGGGTCGGTCTTGAGCATCTTCGCGACCGCGCCCTTGGCCACTGCGTCGTGGTCATCACCTTCGCGGGGGACGATGTCGAGCAGCAGCACCGGGATGCCGGCATTCGCGACCTGCGCCGCAATACCCGCGCCCATCACGCCTGCGCCGATGACGCAGACCTTCGTCACAGCGTCGACCATCATGCGCGCTCCAGCACCGTCGCGATGCCCTGACCGCCGCCGATGCACTGGGTCGCCAGCGCATAGCGGCCCCCCTCGCGTGCCAGCAGCGAGGCCGCCTTGCCGACGATCCGCGCGCCGGTGGCGCCAAGCGGATGACCGATCGCGATCGCGCCGCCATCGAGGTTGATCGTCTCGTCCTTCAGCCCGAGGTCGCGGATGCAGGCGATCGCCTGGCTCGCGAACGCCTCGTTGATCTCGACCACATCGAGGTCGGCGACGGTGATGCCGGCACGCTCCAGCGCCTTCTTAGACGCGCCGATCGGGCCAAGCCCCATCGTCTCGGGCGCGCAGCCCGACACGCCGATCGACTTGATCCGCGCGAGGATCGTCAGCCCGTGCTTCTTCGCGAACTCCTCCGAGGTGACCAGCACTGCCGATGCACCATCGGTCAGCGGCGACGAGGTGCCAGCGGTCACCGAACCATCCGCGCTGAACGCGGGCTTCAGGCCGGCGAGCGCTTCGGTCGTCGTACCGGCGCGGATCGTGCCGTCCTGGCTGACCGGGCCCGCCTTGGTCTGGATCGTCACGATCTCGTCGGACAAGCGGCCATCGGCGCGCGCCGCGGCGGCCTTATCCTGGCTCTTCACCGCGAACGCGTCCTGCTCGGCGCGCGTGATCTGGTACTGCCGCGCGACGTTCTCGGCGGTCTCGCCCATGCCCATGTACGCGCCGGCGCTCTTCTTCGCGAGCGCGGGGTTGGGGAGGGGGTTGTAGCCACCCATCGGCACGCGGCTCATCGATTCGAGCCCGGCGCAGATGAACGCCTCGCCCGCACCGACCGCGATCTGGCCGTAGGCGATGTGGATCGCGCTCATCGACGATCCGCAGAACCGGTTGACCGTCATCCCGCCGACCGAGATCGGCAGGTCGGCGATCTGCGCGATCAGCTTGGCGACGTTGAGGCCCTGCTCGCCCTCGGGGAACGCGCAGCCGAGGATGATGTCCTCGATCTCGGCCGGATCGACGCCGGTCTTGTCGAGCAACCCGCGAATCGTCTGCGCGGCGAGATCGTCCGGACGGACGCGGGCGAGATCGCCCTTGCCGGCGAGGTGGAACGGCGAACGGGCGTACCCGGCGATGACGACGTTGGTCACGATGATCCTCTCATATTGCGGTCGACCCGGTTAACGCTTGCGGGTTACCCTTAAGGTGCGATACCTCACCTTTACGTCAAGGTGAAGCGGCCGACAATATGGCTTACGCACACCATCTTATGGAGAGCGAGATGCAGGACACTTCCGGGGGCAAGGCGATCGGCGTACCGTTGCTGGGCGAGCCGCGGCTGCTGGGCGACATGCTCGACACGTCGGTGGGTCGGTTCGGGTCGCGCAACGTGCTCGATTTCATGGGTCGGACGCTGACCTATGCCGCGCTCGGCGAGTCGGTCGATCGGGCCGCCCGCGGGCTTCAGGATCTTGGCGTCGTGAAGGGGACGCGCGTCGCGCTATGCCTGCCGAACACGCCCTATTACCCAATCCTGTTCTTCGCGATCCTCAAGGCCGGCGGCATCGTCGTCAACGTCAACCCGCTCTATGTCGAGCGCGAGCTGGCGCATCTGCTCGAGGATTCGGGCGCGACGATCATCGCCACCTGCGACATCTCGGAGATCCACGCGCGCGTCCTCAAGGTCGCGGGGCAGATGAGGGTGAAGCACGTCATCACCTGCCCGATCGCGGGTGCGTTGCCGACGCTGAAGTCGATTGCCTACCGCATCTTCAAGCGCGCCGAGATCGGCCATGCGCCGAGCGATGCGCACCACTGCACGTTCGACTCGCTGCTGAAGGCAAAGGGTGCGCCAACCCCCGTCATGGTCACGCCGGACGAGGTCGCGGTGCTGCAATATACCGGCGGCACCACCGGCGAGCCCAAGGCGGCGATGCTCAGCCACGCGAATCTGGTGTCGAACGCCGATGCGATGATGGTGTTCGTCGGCGGCGAGCAGCCGCATCAGGACCGCGTGCTCGGCGCGCTGCCGCTGTTCCACGTCTTCGCGCTGACCACCGTGCTGACCTATTCGATCCGCGCGGGCGCAGAAATGATCCTTATGCCGCGCTTCGAGCTCGGTCAGCTACTCAAGACGATAGACCGCACCAAGCCGAGCTATTTCCCCGCGGTGCCGACGATCTACGCGGCGATCACCACCGCCGCCGAGACGCAAAAGATCGACCTATCCTCTATCCACGCGTGCATCTCGGGGGGCGCGCCGCTCCCCGCCGAGGTCCGCACCGCGTTCGAGGCCGCGACCGGCGCCAAGCTCGTCGAGGGCTATGGCCTGTCCGAAGCCTCGCCGATCATCACCTGCAATCCGATCGATGGCATCAACAAGCCGGGCTCCGCGGGCTTGCCGTTCCCCGGCACGACGATCGAGATCCGCGACCGCGAGGACCCGACCCGGCTGCTGCCGATCGGCGAGAATGGCGAGATTTGCGCCCGCGGCCCTCAGATCACGCAGGGCTATTGGCACAAGCCTGCTGCCACCGCCGAGCTGTTCGCGGACGGCGCACTACGGACTGGCGACGTGGGCCACCTCGACGCGGACGGCTATCTGTTCATCGTCGACCGGATCAAGGACCTGATCCTCGCCGGCGGCTACAACGTCTATCCGCGCGTGATCGAGGAAGCGCTGTACGAACACCCCGCGGTGCTCGAAGCGGTCGTGATCGGCGTGCCCGACAAATACCGCGGGCAAGCTCCCAAGGCGTTCGTCGTGCTGGCCGAAGGCGCGGTCGCTACCCCGCTCGAACTGCGCGATTTTCTCCGCGACAAGATCAGTAAGATCGAGCTTCCCCGCGAGGTCGAAATCCGCGACAGTCTCCCCAAGACGCTGATCGGCAAGTTATCCAAAAAGGAACTTGTCGCAGAAGAGGCCGCAAAGGCCGCAGCGGCGGAGGCGAGGGGAGTGAACGCGTGAACGACCGACAGGACGATCTTACCGGCATACAGGAGGTCTCGCGCATGCTCGGCGTGAGCGCGCGGACGCTCAGGTTCTACGAGGACAAGGGGCTGATCGAGCCCTGTCGGATCGGCACGACGCGAGTCTACACGCGGCGCGAAGTCGCACGGATGCAGTTGATCCTGCGCGGTAAACGTCTCGGTTTCACACTGCGCGACATCGAGGAGTTCCTCGACCTCTACGACGCCGACCCGCAGCATGTGGAGCAGATGCGCGCGCTGGCGGAACGCTGTCGCCAGCGGATCGATCTGCTCGACGCGCAACGCGAGGCGATCGTCCAGACGCGGGATGAACTGGAGAAGATCGAGCAGGAAGCGCTCGCACGAATTCCGGACGGGTCGGTCTGACACCTGTGGCTGTTCGTGAGGAATGAGCGCCAACCAACTGAAACGATGGCATCCTGCGGCACTGCACCACCCCGGCGAAGGCCGGGGCCCAATTGGCAAGGTCGAGGTAACGACGCGCAGCGCCAATCAGCAACGTCTCCCAATTGGACCCCGGCCTCCGCCGGGGCGGTACGGTACGGTACGGTACGGTACGGTACGGTACGGGGCACGCCCCATGGGGCGAGGAACCTTACAATCCTCCCCCGCCAGGGGGAGGTGGCTGGCGCATGCCAGACGGAGGGGGAGGGAGGGGAAACGTAGGTTCCGTATCCTCCCCCTCCGTCACCTTCGGTGCCCCCCTAGCGGGGGAGGATCGTGAGCGACCCGAAGCTTAAAGCCCCACCACACCCCCGTCCGTCTTCGTGATCACGATCGTCGCCGACCTCGGTCGCGACGGTGTCGTCACCGCACCCGCCTGGTTCGCCGGCCAGCTGCTCGTAATGTTCGTCGGCCCGCCATTCTCACCCGGATGCTGGATGTTCACGAACAGCGACCGCCCATCCGGCGTCGAGTGGATGCCGGTGATCTCGCACTCCTTCGGTCCGACCAGGAAGCGCCGCAGCGCCGCCCCCGGTGCCTTGCCGACCCGCGTGGTAACCGAACCGGTCGCGGCACCGATCGTGTTCGTCACCGTCCGTGTGCCGCCATCGTTGACGATCCCCGGCACCGAGGCGAGCAGCATGCAGTTGGTGACGTCGGTGTACGCGCCATCGTCGGTCTCGATCCACATCACCGGCGCGATCGTCCCCGAGGCGTTGCTCGGCAAACCGAACCACAGGCCGTCCGGCGACGAGAAGTCGTTGGTCGCGTCGAGGCCCGACAGGTTGATGTTGGTCGCATCCAGATCGGAGCCCGCGCCGAAAGCATAGATGTCCCAGGCGAAGGTCGTCGCCTCGGATGTATCGCCGGTCTCGCGCAGGCGAATGATGTGCCCGTTCGCATTGCCGGTAGTTTGTCCGCCGGTGGTCTTCGGATCGACATAGGCGCGCGGGTTGGGCGCGTCCGCGGTCGCAACGGTGCGCGATGAGTTGTTGGTGAGCGTGCAGTACATCTCGCCGGTCGCCGGATTGACCGCGGTCCACTCCGGCCGATCCATCCGCGTCGCACCCAACGCATCGGCAGCAAGCCGCGTGTTGATCAGCACGTCGACCTGGCTGGCGAACGGATAGGCCGCATTGGCGGAGGTGAGGGGCCCTTGGCCGAACACCAGCGGCAACCACTGCCCGCTGCCATCCGGCGCGAACTTCGCCACATAAAGCGTTCCCGTATCGAGATACTTGTCGCCGATCGCCAAGCGGTTCGCCGCGCTAGCATCCGCCGCAGACCACGGGGTGGCCGATACGAACTTGTAGATATACTCGTTCTGCGCGTCGTCGCCCATGTAGAACGCCGGCTTCACACCCGCGATCGTCCGGCCGATCTGGCACCCCTCGTGGTTCATCCGGCCCAGCGCAGTGCGCTTGCGCGGAGTCGAGGCGGGATCGAACGGGTCGATCTCGACCACCCAGCCGTACTGGAAGATCTCGTTGCGGAAATCGCCGGTGCCGTCGGCTGGCGCGCCGGCTTGCGCGGTAATGTTCCAGCGCGAATAGACCGTGCTGGTCGTATCCGCCGGCTTGACCGTCGACCACCCGTAATTGCCGCCGGTGTTGCTCTCGGACTTGCCGTAGCGGGTCAGCGAGGTGTTGGCCTTCACGCCGACCGCGCCGGTCGCCGCACGCCGCGCGGCGTCACCGACTTCGCGCTTGAAATAGCCGACCCAGTTCTCTTCGTTCGTGAGGTATGTGTGCCAAGGCATTGTGCCGTTTGCACAATTATTGATCGTGCCCCGACCTGCGGTGGCGTCGGGCGAGTAGCGCGTCTTGAGGCTGTCGGCACCGCGCACCGGCCCCGAGAAGCTCGTCGGTGTCAGCGGCGTGATACGGCGGTTGAACGACGAGGTGGCGACGTAGCTCCACGCACTCGCGCGGCTGACCTCGATCACCGACACGCCGTGGCACTCCATCTCCTTCAGGGCCTCGGCTTCTGGGCGGACGCCACCGGTCGTGGTCGGGCCATTCGGATGCAGATAGGCCTGCGTGATGTTCTCGTGGTTGAGCGCGAGCAGACCGCGCGTGTTGCCGTCCGGATCGGGCGTGCCAGCGGTCGACAGGCCGAAATAGCTCATGCCGTCGTGGTGATCGCCGGCGCGCTTCGAGAACGTCGTGTCGCTGCCGTCATTGGCATAGGCCGCGACGCCACTGCCGATCGGATCGCCGAGCCGGTAGAGCACGGTGACGGCATAGCCGGTCGGCACCGCGACGACGTCGGCTAAGCTCTTCGCAACGGCGGTGAAGCCGAGCGAGGCGGCACCGACGGTTACGCTGGTTGTCGCGGTGACCGAACCGCGTGCCGACGTCGCGGTGAACAGGAAGCTCAGCACCGTGCCGGCGGCGGCGCCAGGTACGACGAACGTCGCGACGGTCGTGGTCGCGCCGGCCAGCGTGACGCTCGGGCCCGCGGTCTGCGTCCAGCTGACGCTGTCGACCTGGCCGATCGCGGCACCAGTCAGGGTCGCGACACGCCCGGCGGACGAGCTGCCGCCGGCGGTCGCGGTGACCGTCACGGGGCTCGCGCCGCTGTCCTTGTCGTCGTCGCAGCCGGTCAGCAGCATGCCGCCGAACACCGCCGCGGCGGTGGCCGACATGCCACCCATCAAGGTCTGGCGACGCGAATAGCGCACCTCGATCAGGTCGTTGAGATGGGGGTTGGCGGTCGGATTGGTGTCGATATCGCCGTCGGTATAGATGGTTTCGAACGTCATGGATGGTCCCCCCGGAAAAGTGTCGTCGCAGTCGTCGTGCAAGTGCGGATCAGAACTTCGCGCCCAGCTCGATGCCGTAGAAGCGCGGTTCGCCGGCGATGTAGGTCGGGATGCCGAAGCCCCCACCGGTGTTGCCCGCGTCGATCAGATAGCGCTTGTTGGTCGCGTTGCGGACGAAGCCGCCGACGCTGTAGCGGCCTTCCGCGAACTCGAGCCCGGCGCGCGCGTTGACGAGCGTGTAGCCCGGCGTGCTGACCGCCTGGCTGTTCGGGAGCTCGAAGAACACCTTGGTCCGGTAGTTGATGCTCGGCGTCGCGTAGAGCGTCGCACCACCGACCGGCAGGCGCAGCATGAGGCCGCCCGATGCGGTCGTCTCCGGCTGAAGGCGGAAGCGATTGCCCGCGAACACGCCGTTCGCCGCCTCGTCACCGATGCCGCCATCGATATAGGCAAATGTCGCGAAGGCAGAGAGATACGAGGCGAGTTTCAGATTGCCTTCGAGCTCGACGCCCAGGTTCTTGGCGGATCCGGCGCTCTGCGTGGTGGTGACGCCGTTGTTGGTGATCGATACCTGGAAGCCGTCATAGGTCTGGTAGAATACCGACGCCGCACCGGTGAATGGCCCGACGCGACCCTTGATTCCGCCCTCATAGTTCCAGACGTTTTCCTGCGGCACGACCTGCAAATTCGGACCGACCCCGAACGCGGTGTTCTGCGCGGCGAGTTGGACGACCGGCGAGCGGCGCCCCTTGCTGATCGTCGCGTAGAGATTGACGTCGTCGTTGAGCTTCAGCAGCGCGTTGAAGCGCGGGAGGATCGCGGTGAAGCTCTTCTCGGCGACGAACTTGTTGCCGTTGGTGTTCGCGGTGCCGAGCAGGCTGGTGCGAATGCCGAGCGCCGCGAGGATCACCGAGTTCGGCTGGACCGACGCATAGCCCGACTGGCGATCCTCGATCAGGATGCGCGCACCGGCGGTCAGTTCGAGCGCGGGTACCGGGATGTAGGTCGCGTCGGCGAACACCGAATAGGTGTCGTTGTTGCCGTAGTTGGTGAACACCGAGGCGTAAGGTATTGCGGTTGCACGGCCACCGGTGAGCGCCGCGGTCGCCCGCGTCGCCGGGATCGTACCGTTCGGTGCAACGCAGGACGTACCTGTGGCGATGCCGGCACCGTTGAGCGCCGCGCGGATCGGCGCGTAGGCGGCCGCGACCGAGCACGCGAGATACGTGCCCTCTTCGGTCGCGAACGGGACGCGCTGATAGCCATTTTCGAAAAACGCGTTCCAGCCGACCGAGGCGCGGTATTTCGGCCCTTCGAAGGCGAAGCGGCTCTCGTGGCTCCACTGGTCGCCCTTGGCGTCCTCGGCGAACTCCAGATACGCCGCAGGGCCACCATCGGCATCGAACACCTCGTTCGAATCGAACCGGCGATAACCGTTGACGGTGGTGAAGGTGATCCCCGGTGACAGGTCCGCTGTGATCGTCAGATTGGCGTCATAGACGTTGCGCTTGAGCCCGAGCTTGCGCGCGCCGAGCACGGCTTCGCTGTACGGCGAGCCCGAGAGTTCGGCGTAGCCGTAATCGCCGGTCTGCCCGCCGGTCGGGGCATGCGCGCGGCTCTTGAACGCTGTGCCGGGGTTGCGCTGGCCGTCATAGGTCAGGACGAGATCGGCGGTGATGCTGTCGCTCGGGCGATAGCGCAGCGAACCGCGCAGGCCGCGCTGGTCCTGGCCGTTCAGATCGTCCTGATCGACGCCGCCCTGGTTCTGGTTCGGCACGTTCGGATCGCCGGCGATGTTGCGAACGTATCCGTCGCGGTACTTGTAGGCGAACGCGATCCGCCCGGCGAGTACGTCGTTGCCGGCGTTGAGGAAGCCCGACACCTGCGTGCGGTTGAAATTGCCGTATGATCCGTTGATCGCGCCCGACACACCGGGCTGCGGTTTCGCCGAGATGACGCTGATCGCGCCGACCGCCGCGGCGGTGCCGAACAACGTCGCCTGCGGCCCCTTCACGACCTCGATCCGCTCGAGATCGAACAGGTCCTGATAGGCGCCGCGCGACCGGCTGATGTCGATGCCGTTGTAATACAGCGTGACGCGCGCGCCCTGCTGCGACGAGCCGTTGTCCGAGGTGATGCCGCGGATCACGAAGCCCGGGTTGTTCGCGCTCTGCTCCTGGATCTGCAGACCGGGAATGTACGCGGCGACTTCGCTCAGCGAATTGACGCCGATCGACGCCATCTTCGCGCCGGTGATCGCGGTAACGGTGACAGGCACGTCGGCGATCCGCTGTTCGCGCTTCTGCGCGGTGACGACGATCTCGTCGTTCGGGGTGGTGGGAGCCGTGGTTTCCGTGCCGGGCTGGGTTCCGGACTCCGTTGTCGCCTGGGCCAGCGCCGCGGTCGAGCAGGTCGTGGCGAGCGTCGCGATAGCGAGCCGCGTAAATATGCGTATCATTGTGTCCCCCGTATTCGTGGGACGGCACTAGTCGGCCAACATGACGGTTAAACGGCCTCTTCATGAAAGCAAGATGACAGTCCAGTCACACCACTGTCACAGGGTTGCCACCGGAGTGTAGCGGAGTGCGCCTAACGCGGCGGTGACTAATAACGAAAGCCCTGTTCAATGACGATCAACCGCCGCGATGCTTTGAAGACTGCGCTGAAACTCGCCGGTACCGGTGCGACGCTCGCGCTGCCCTCGGCCGCGACGCACGCAGCCGGCGCAGCCAAGGTGCGCTTCGACCACGGCGTCGCGAGCGGCGATCCTTCGCTCGACGGTGCCATCCTGTGGACCCGCGCGACGCCCGTCGAGGTGAGCCAAGCGGGCGACATCGCGCTGACGTGGCACGTCGCCGAAACAGAAGGCGGCAAGCCGCTCCGCTCAGGCAGCGTCAAGGCCCGCGCCGCGCGCGACTTCACCGCCAAGATCGAGGCGACCGGGCTCCAGCCGGGCCGCGAGTATCGCTACTGGTTCGACGCCGCCGACGGCACGCGCTCGCCGGTCGGTCGGTTCCGCACGCTACCCAAGGGCAAGGTCGCCGATGTCGTGATGGCGGTCGTCTCGTGCCAGCTCTACGCAGGCGGGCTGTTCAACGCCTATGACGCGATCGCCAAGCTCGACCGCGTCGACACGGTGTTGCACCTCGGCGACTATATCTATGAATACGGCGTCGACGGTTACGGCGCGGACATCGCCAAGAAGATCGATCGCCTGGTCGAGCCGCGCCACGAGATCGTGAGCCTCGCCGACTACCGCATGCGTCATGCGCAGGTGAAGCGCGACGTCGACATGCAGGCTGCACACGCCCGCGCCGCGTTCATCTGCGTGTGGGACGATCACGAGGTCGCCAACGACGACTGGATGCACGGCGCCGAGAACCACGATCCCAAGACCGAAGGCGACTGGGATGCGCGGAAAGCGGCGGCGATGCAGGCCTATTTCGAATGGATGCCGATCCGCGATCCCAAGCCGGGCCAGCCCTGGGCGGCGATCAACCGCAGCTTCGAGTTCGGCGATCTCGCGACGCTGGTGATGGTCGAGACCCGGCTGCTCGCACGCAGTCACCAGGTGGTGTCGAAGGGCGAAGAGATCACGCAGGCCGAATACGCACCGATGCTCGCCGAGCGCGCGCGGACGGATCGCGAACTGCTCGGCCCGGCGCAGCTCGCCTGGGTCGAGAAGACGATGGCGAGCTCGGTCGCGGCGGGCAAGCCGTGGCAGGTGCTCGGCAACCAGGTGGTAATGGCGAAGGTCGCAGGGCCCGACATGGAACGCCAGCTGGGGCCGGTGAAGTTCGCCGAGACGATGGCGAAGCTGCCCGCAATGTGGCGCGAGCGGCTGACCGCGAGCGTCGCCTCGTACCGTGCCGGCCTGCCGTTCGGGTTCGACAGCTGGGATGGGTATCCGCCCGCCCGCGAGCGCCTCTACGCGGCGTTCCAGCGCGCGAAGTCGCGGCCGATCGTGCTGTCGGGCGACAGCCACGCGGCATGGGCGAACGACCTGCACGATGCCTCGGGCAAACTGGTCGCCGCGGAGTTCGGCTGCACCGCGATCACCAGCCCGTCCTATGGCTCGCTGCTGCCCGGTATCGGCACGCTCATCGCCGACGCCAACAAGGGCGAAGTCCGGTTCTGCGACCAGGATTTGAAGGGCTTCACGCTGCTGACGCTGACGCCGGAGCATGCGACCGGCGATTCGGTTACGGTGTCGACGGTGTTCGCCAAGCCCTACACGCAAGGCAGCGCGGCGCGCTTCCGTGCGTATGCCGATCACCCGAACCAGCCGCTCGAAAAGATCGTCTGACGGGAGCGCGGCATAGGACCCGCGGGGCGGCGTTGCCGATGCCGTCCCGCGGGCCCTGGGGATATCGGGCGCAGGCTAATTGAGACATTGTAACGCTGCGACGGTCCATGCAAGAAGCGCGTCATCACTCCTGTCTTTGTGAGACACCGATGCCGCGTTCCACTTTGCTCCGTTCCGCCGCCATCCTCTGCTGTTTCGCGGGGCTAGCGCCCGTCCAGGCGGCGCGCGTCAATCCACTGACTGTCCCCAGCACGCTGCCGTTCCAGGCACCGCGCTTCGATCAGATCAAGGACACCGATTACCAGCCCGCGCTGGAGCAGGGCATGGCGGAGCAGATCGCCGAGATGAAGGCGATCGCGAACAACACCGCGGCACCGACCTTCGCCAACACGATCGAGGCGATGGAGCGGTCGGGCCGGACGCTCGACCGCGCGAGCCAGGCGTTCTTCGGCGTGTCGCAGGCGAACACCAACGATGCGCTCGACGCGGTGCGGTCCGCCGAGGCGCCCAAGCTCGCGCAGCACAGCGACGCGATCTATCTCGACCCGAAGCTCTTCGCGCGCGTCCAGGCGCTGTATGCGAAGAAGGATTCGCTCGGTCTCGATGCCGAGCAGAAGCAGGTCCTCGAGATTTACCATAACGACTTCCTCCACGCCGGCGCGCAGCTGAACGATGCCGACAAGGCCAAGCTGCGGTTGCTCAACACGCAGATCTCGACCGCGACGACCGACTTTCAGCAGAAGCTGCTCGCCGGGACCAAGGCGGGCGCGCTGGTGGTCGACGACAAGGCCAAGCTCGCCGGGCTGAGCGATGCCGAGATCGCCGCCGCCGCGGAAGGCGCGAAGGAGCGCGGCATGCCCGGCAAATACGTGCTGTCGCTCCAGAACACGACGCAGCAGCCCGCGCTCGCCTCGCTCTCAGATCGCGCAACCCGCGCGGCGCTGTTCGAGAAGAGCTGGAACCGGTCGCAGCGTGGCGATGCCAACGATACGCGCGCACTGATCCAGAAGATCGCACAGTTGCGCGCGCAGAAGGCGCAGTTGCTCGGCTATCCGAACTATGCCGCCTACTCGCTGTACGACCAGATGGCGAAGACCCCGGCGGCGGCGAAGGGCTTCATGACGCAGCTCGTCCCCGCGACCGCTGCGGAACAGCGTCTCGAGGCGGCCGAGTTGCAGAAAACCATAAACGCGACCGGCGCATCCTTCCCGCTCGCGCCGTCGGACTGGGATTTCTATTCGGACAAGGTGCGGAAAGCCAAGTACGACCTCGACCAGAACGAGCTGAAGCCGTATTTCGAGATTTCGCGCGTGCTGACCGACGGCGTGTTCTTCGCCGCGAACCAGCTCTACGGCGTAACCTTCAAGGAACGCCGCGACATCCCGACCTACCAGCCGGACATCCGCGTCTTCACCGTCTACGACAAGGACGGCTCCGAACTCGGCCTGATGTATTTCGATTACTGGAAGCGCGACAACAAGGCTGGCGGCGCGTGGATGTCGAACTTCGTCGGCCAGTCGAAGCTGCTGAAGACCAAGCCCGTCGTCTATAACGTCGGCAACTTCACCAAGCCCGCGCCGGGCCAGCCTGCGCTGATCACGTTCGACGACGTCACGACGATGTTCCACGAGTTCGGCCATGCGCTGCACGGTCTGTTCGCGAACCAGACCTATCCGCTGGTGTCGGGCACCAACACCGCGCGCGACTGGGTCGAGTTCCCGTCGCAGTTCAACGAGCATTGGGCGCTCGATCCCAAGGTGTTCGCGAACTATGCCAAGGATTATCGCACCGGCGCGGTGATGCCGCAGGCGCTGGTGACGAAGATCAAGAACGCGGCGAAGTTTAACCAGGGCTATGAACTGGGCGAACTGGTGGCGGCGGCGACGCTCGACCAGGACTGGCACTCGCTGCCGGCGTCGGCGGGGCCGCAGGACGTCGATGCGTTCGAGACCAAGGCGCTGAACTCGATGGGTCTCGACACGAAGGACGTGCCCCCGCGCTATCGTACCAGCTATTTCGCGCACATCTGGGCGGGTGGCTATGCGGCCGGCTACTATGCGTATCTGTGGACGCAGATGCTCGATAACGACGCGTATGCGTGGTTCATGGCGCATGGTGGGCTGACTCGCGCGAACGGCCAGCGCTTCCGCGACATGATCCTGTCGAAGGGCCATACAGAGGACTACGGTCCGATGTTCAAGGCGTTCTACGGCAAGGACCCCGATATCGGCCCGATGCTCGAAGATCGTGGGCTTGCCGCTTCGGCGAAATGACGCGGTGATGAACCCTGAGCGGCGATCGTCGTCGATCGTCGTCGATCGCCGCTCAGGAGGCGTCGTCCGGAAAGATGGTTGATGGATCGCCTTCGGTCCACGGCGGAGGGCGGACCATGATCCGTTCGAAGAGCCGCGACGACAGATGCCGCGTCAGCCAGGCCTGCAAACCCGGCATCGGCAAACCCTCGAAATACGATCGATCGGTTTCGGCGAACTGGCGCACGAACGGCATGATCGCCAGGTCGACGAGGGACAGTGCGTCGCGTCCGAGATGATCGGCGACGCGCAGCCGTTGGTCGAGGTTGGCGAGGATGTCCGTGGCGCCCGCGCGATGCTCCAGACGGTTCACCCCATAGCGGTCGGCATATTTGTACCGATCGAGGTGATATTTGAACGCGCCGTCATTCGTGGCGATCAACGCATCCGGATCCGTCTCGCCATCCCCCGCGACCTCGCCGGAGGCGAACGCCCATCGCATGATCGCGAGGCTCTCGTCGATCACCGCCCCGTCCGGCAGGACGAGCACCGGCACCGTACCCTTGGGTGATGCCGCGAGCATCGCGGGCGGCTTGGCGCGCAAGACGACCTCCCGCAGTTCGACACCGCGCGCGCGCACCACGATCGCAAGCCGTGCCCGCATCGCATAGGGGCATCGTCGGAAACTGTAGAGGATCGGCAGCATTGGGCGACTATACCGGATCGCTACGCTGACGTCGTCATCCCGAAGACTTCCTTGCTCCCGACCGATGACCAAATGTCGAACGGCCAGGATGTCTCGTCGTTACCGCCTCAGAAGCGATAGCCGATCGTCGCCTGGACGGTCCGGCGGTTGCCGTACCAGCACCAGTTGTAGTTGGCGAAGCACGACGTCAGATACTTCTTGTCGAAGATGTTGGCGCCGTTGATCGCCAGGCTCAGGCCGTGGAGCGAGGGGGCGAACTTCGCCAGGTCGTAGCGGATGAGCGCGTCGTACACGGTATAGGACGGGCTGTTGCGTCCGACGGTTTCGCCCGGCGTGACGCCGGCGTAGACCTGATCGACATGGCGCAGAGCGGCGCCGATCGTCAGCCCTGCAATGCCACCCTCGGGCGGGGACCAATTCAGCGCGAGCGTCGTGCCGCCACGCCCGACCGTCTCGAGTCCGCGACCTACGCGCGACGGATCGTCGGCGTCGCTCGTAACCTTCACGCGCTGGCGGCTATAGGCGACGCGCGCGTCGAACCCGTAGGGAAGGGGGGCGCTCCCTTCGAACTCGACACCCTGCGAGCGAACGCCGCCCGTCTGCCGAGACACGCTGAAATCGGGTGTGTTCGTCAGGACATTGGTCTGGTCAATCCGGAACCACGCACCCGAGAGCAGGATCTGGGTGCCGGGAACGGTGAACTTCGCACCGGCCTCAAGCTGCTTGCCGAGCGATGGGTCCGCCAGTCCCGATGTTCCGTCGCTTCTCGTCACTGGACTGGCTTGCTGTTCGAACGAGGTCGAATAGCTGACGTACGGCGCAAGACCGAACGGAAGTGTATAAAGAGCGGCTGCGCGATACGTAAACTTCTTATCGTGCTTGACGTCGCGGCCGTCCTGATGCGCACGCGCCCAATCCTGCCGCCCGCTGAGGACCACGCGGAGGTCGCCAAGCGACATCTGGTCCTGCGCGTAGACGCCCTGCTGACGCTGCTGCACGTCGATCGTGAACTGCCCGCCGATCGCGTCGGGCGTGGTCGGCACTACCGCCGTGCCATAGACCGGGGCGAAACCGTTGATCGATGGCGCGGTGCCGAACGCGGCGACCTCGGCCGAATGCGCGACCTGGCGATCGACACCGAACAACAGCGTATGCTTGACCGGACCGGTCTGCACCGTGCCGGTCAGCTGGTTGTCGAAGGTCCAGTTGTTGAGCTGTTCGCGCGTCGCATAGGAGGCGCGGCTATAGGTCTGCTGCGTCGGATCGGTCGCGTCGAGGCCACCCGCGGTATAGATCAGGCCGAGGTTCGACTTCACATATTGATACCGGCCCGAAGAGCGGAACGCCCAGCCGCCGCCGAAATCGTGGCGAAAGATATAGGTGAGCGCGGCCTGTTCGCGGCTGAACCGGTTGCCCGCCTCGCCGCCGTCGAAGCTGGTCGGGAGCTTGCCGTTGGGGTTGGCGATCAGCGTGCCGCTGGCCGGGAAAACGCCGTAATCGCCGTTGTACGGGTCGTGCGAATAGGCGCCGAGCAGGGTGAAGCTGGTCGAGCTGCCCGCGCCGACGGTCACTGCGCCCGAGATCGTCTGGCGCTCGCGCTTGCCAAATTTTTGCTGCGTGTCGGCACCGTTGACGCTTCCGTTGATCCGCCAAAGGACGCCATCACCGGCACGGCCGCCGATATCGGCATCGACACGGTAGAGATCATAGTTGCCGTAGGTGCCGCCGATCGCGCCGTACAACGCCTGGTCGAGCGGCAGCTTGCTCGACTCCGCGACGAGCCCGCCGGGGCTGGACTGGCCGTAGAGCACCGAAGCGGGGCCCTTGATGACTTCGATCCGGTCGAGCCGCGAGACGTCGATCTGCGGGACCGCGTAACCGGACGCGCTGCCGAACTGCTTCAGGCCGTCGAGATAGACCGGCGCATCGAACCCGCGCAGCTTGAACTGGTCATAGACCTCCGCACTCGCGCCGCGCGTTTCCGGCGTGACACCGGCGACGAAGCGCAGCGCCTGGTTGAGGTTTTGCAGGCTGCGCCCGGCAATGTCGTCGGCGGTGATGACGCTGATCGACTGCGGCGTCTCGGCCAGCGGCGTATCGGTCTTGGTACCCGACGACGCCTGACCGCGCGCATGCTGACCCGTCACGACGATCGCGCCGGTTTCGCCGTCCTCTGTCCGAACTTGCGCCTGCACCGGCAAAGCGGCGAGCGTAGTACCAAGCAGGAGGGCGGTGCCGAAGCGACGACGTGTCATGGGTTTTCCTTATCGAGAACCGCCCCGCTAATGTTTATGATAACTATTATCAATAGTAAGTTGCGGCGTGGCGATTTCTCGCTTGTATCTGCGGCGGGTCGGTAACACCCGCGCGGTCAAGAGCGCGCGATCGGAGCGAGGTAGCGATATGAATGTACACAGCATCGCGGTGGAAATCGCCGCCGCAGGGGACGTGTCGTGGTTCGCCAGGAACCCCGACCGCCGCTTGCGACTCCGCACCATGATCCCAGGCGAGTTCAGCGACGTCGGCGGCGAGCCGCCGGTCGGGATGGCATGGCGGACGATCGTGATCGAAGCGCAACCCGGCGCGCGCAGTCGGCAGGCGATCGCCCTGCCGCTGGGGGTCGCGATCGACACGCTCACCGACGAGGCGTTGTTCGCGCTGTTCGTTCAGGTTGCCCCGCCCGGTGCGCGGCAGGCGATCGCCGCGCTCCGCAAAGTGAAGCTTCCCGGCGCGAGCGACCCGACCGTCCCCACCGAGGACGCCCGCTCGGCGGATCGTCGGCATACCGGGCGATAATCGGGATAGACGACCGCCAAGCGTGCCTCACGGACATTTTCAATGGCGCCTGCCGTGTTAGCTTGCCGATAGAGACGTGCGTCGGATCGATGCAGCGTCCACGGCGCCCCGCCCGGATACGAGAGTGTCGCACGGACGGGCGGGGCGCTTCTTCCAGTTCTGGCTCAGATCTCGTCGGGTCCGAAACCAAGCGTTTCGATCAGGGCGGCGCGTGCCCGTGCGCACTGCTCCCACAGGCGCGGATCGCCGAGATCGTCGAAGCCGATCGCCTCCGGCCATTCGCGCGCGACGACCGCTTCGATCCGGCCGCAGATCGTTTCGTCGAGCATGAACCGCGGGTCGATCGCGGCCAGGGCATCCTCGGCGACCTGGACTCGCAGCCGCAAACAAGCGGGGCCACCGCCGTTGCGCATCGATTCCCGCACATCGACGACTTCAAGCCGGCGGATCGGACCGCCGCTCTCGACCTGCTCGGTCAGCCAGCGCCACACCGCGGCATTCTCCCGCGCTTCGGCAGGAAGCACGAGGGTCATCATGCCGTCCGCCGCGGTGACGAGTTGGGAATTAAACAGATAGGTTCCGATCGCGGTTTTCAGGCTGACCCGCTCGGCTGGCACCGCGAGGATCGCGACGTCCGGAACGATCGCCTTAAGTTCGCTGTAGAATGCCGCCGGATCGGCGAAGGCGTGCTCGTGCGTAAACAGGACATGCCCGTTTGCGACTGCCACGACGTCGTTGTGAAACGCGCCGGCAGCGATCGCGGCGTCGCTCTGCCGGACCATCAGCGTGCGCCCAGGGTCGAGGCCGTGGCGCCGCGCGACCGCTTCGCTCGCGGCGCGCGATTGGCGAGCCGGGAAGCCGCCAGCGTGTCCCTCGCCATAGACGAAGATCTCGACGCCGGCGCCGCCCGCTTGCGGCACGATCCGCATGAAGTTTGCGGCACCCTCGTCGCCAAAGGCTGCAGGGACCGGAGCATGGACCCGGAAGAAGCGCGGATCGCCGAATGCAAGCCGCAACTGACGCTCGGTCTGTTCGCACTCGCTCGCCCGGTGCGGCATGGTGGACAGGTTCGCCACCGAGACATGGCAGAGCCCGTCCGCGGTATCTGGCGCTGGCGACACCGTCCCGGCATTCGCGGTCCACATTGCCGATGCCGAGAAGGCGTTTGCGACGAGTGCGCGATCCGCGCGCCACGCGGTTGCAAGCACTTCACTATCGCTGCCGGCAAAGCCCAGCGTCCGCAGCCAGCCGATATTCGGACGCACATGCGGGAGAAAGATCCCCTGCCTGAACCCCAACGCCATGAGCCGCCGCATCTTGCCGAGACCCTGGAGTGCGGCCACCCGAGGCGCCGAGACCGCGCCTGCATTGCTCGCCGAGGCCAGATTGCCGATCGAGAGCCCGGCATAATTGTGCGTCGGCCCGACCAGTCCGTCGAAATTGACCTCGATCACGACAATCCTCTCCCTGCTGTCGGCCTATTTCCAACCGATAGCCCGTTGCGGTGCGATCAAGCCAGTACGCGCCGTGAAAATGGGGACCGATGCGGCGGGAATCGCCACGCCTGATGAAGGATGTTCGGGGAAATCAGGGCTGAACCCAAAAAATAGGCAATGGTCGGGGCGATAGGATTCGAACCTACGACCCCTGGACCCCGAGACCAGTGCGCTACCAGACTGCGCCACGCCCCGACAACATTGCCGGTGAGCGCCCTAGCCGCGACATCGGTAACGATCAAGACAAATAACGCGTGTGTCTATCGGCCGTGTCCGCGTCTATCCCCCGCGCGACGTCGCTGCTAGGAGCGCGGCATGACTCCGCTCGACCGCATCCGCAATTTCTCCATCATCGCCCATATCGACCATGGGAAGTCGACGCTCGCCGACCGGCTGATCCAGGAAACTGGCGGCCTCACCGCGCGCGAAATGTCCGAGCAGGTGCTCGACAACATGGACATCGAGAAGGAACGCGGGATCACGATCAAGGCGCAGACCGTGCGCCTCGCCTATCACGCCAAGGACGGCCTCGATTACGTCCTCAACCTGATGGACACGCCGGGGCATGTCGACTTCGCCTATGAAGTGAGCCGCAGCCTCGCCGCGTGCGAAGGCGCGCTGCTGGTGGTCGATGCCGCGCAGGGCGTCGAGGCGCAGACCTTGGCCAACGTGTACCAGTCGATCGAGCACGACCATGAGATCGTGCCGGTCATCAACAAGATCGATCTCCCCGCCGCCGAGCCCGAGAAGGTGCGCAAGGAGATCGAGGACGTGATCGGCATCGACGCGTCCGAGGCGGTGCTCGCGTCGGCGAAGTCCGGGATCGGCATCGTCGAGATCCTCGAAGCTATCGTCACCAAGATCCCGCCGCCCAGCGGCGACCCGGAGGCGCCGTTGAAGGCGATGTTGGTCGACAGCTGGTACGACCCGTATCTCGGCGTCGTCATCCTGGTGCGCGTGATCGACGGGGTCCTGAAAAAGGGCCAGCAGATCAAGTTCATGCAGACCGGCACGATGCATCTGGTCGACCGGGTCGGCTGTTTCCGTCCGAAGATCGAGCAGCTGACCGAACTCGGCACCGGCGAGATGGGCTTCATCACCGCGCAGATCAAGGAGGTCGCACAGACCCGCGTCGGCGACACGATCACCGATGCGAAGCGGCCTGCGCTGGAGGCGCTGGCGGGCTTCAAGGAAGTCCAGCCGGTGGTGTTCTGCGGGATGTTCCCGGTCGATGCCGCCGAGTTCGAGAAGCTGCGCGAGAGCATCTCGAAGCTGCGCCTCAACGATGCAAGCTTCTCGTTCGAGATGGAGACGTCGGCGGCGCTGGGCTTCGGCTTCCGCTGCGGGTTCCTCGGATTGCTGCATCTGGAGATCATCCAGGAACGGCTGACGCGCGAATATGATCTAGACCTGATCACCACCGCGCCGTCTGTCGTCTACGAGATCGAGCTGACCCACCCCGATCCGTCCGGCACGACGCATATCGAGCTGCACAACCCCGCCGACATGCCGGAGCCTAACAAGATCGCGACGATCAGCGAGCCGTGGATCGAGGCGACGATCTACGTCCCTGACGAGTATCTCGGCAGCGTCCTCAAGCTGTGTCAGGATCGCCGCGGCATCCAGAAGAACCTGACCTATGTCGGTGGTCGCGCGCAGGCGACCTACGAACTGCCGCTGAACGAGGTCGTATTCGATTTCTACGATCGGCTGAAGTCGATGTCGAAGGGCTATGCGAGCTTCGATTATCACCAGATCGGCTACCGCGAGGGTGATCTCGTCAAGATGGGCATCCTCGTCAACGAGGAGCCGGTCGATGCGCTGAGCATGATCGTCCACCGCGGCACCGCCGAAGTCCGCGGTCGCGGCATGGTCGAGCGACTCAAGGAACTGATCCCGCGCCACCTGTTCAAGATCCCGATCCAGGCGGCGATCGGCGGCAAGGTGATTGCGCGCGAGACGATCAGCGCGATGCGCAAGGACGTGACCGCCAAATGCTATGGTGGCGACGCCAGTCGCAAGAAGAAGCTTCTGGAAAAGCAGAAGAAGGGCAAGCTGAAGATGCGCGAATACGGCTCGGTCAGCATTCCGCAGGAGGCGTTTATCGCAGCGCTGAGGATGGGCGACGACGCCTGAAGCCAAGCTTTGCTTGGACGAGGACAAGCGTCTAGCCGGACGGCGACCGGCCGACCTGGTACTCGGTCGTGTCGTCCGACGGCGCGGCTTTGCCGCGGCGCCACTCCGTTGCATTCGGTAGCGACAGACCTAGGCTTGCCTGATGGCGCGAGTATCACCAAAACCCCTCGAGTCCGGATCCTCGATCTCAGCGAAGTCTATGATCGCTGGTTGCGCAAAAAGGTCGCGGTCGTTGGCGGATGCTCGTCCATCGATCGCGCGTGAAGATGCCGTTGCTGTCATGAAATCGGTTTTGGCATCTACCGATCGAACAGGCGGAGATTGCTGAAGCTGACCTGGCGGCCCGCGGTCACTCGTAGGTCGCGATCCCGAATGCGATGTAGCCGACGCAAAGGATAATCCGCGTCAGCCACGCCGCTTCGCCGTGCAGTATGACGCTCGCCGCGATCGCGGCCATAAACGCAGCCATGATCGCCCAGGCCTGCCAGGCGAAGGGGAACGGGAAGATGCCGCCGGTCGTACTGGGCTCGAACCACCCCGAGTGCCGGATGGTCAGCCAAAATCGCATCAGCAGGTCCATTGGATGAGGCTAGCATGGCGCCTCTACCGGTCGCTATCGGCAAAAATATCGCACCATGTTGCAAACCTGTGCTCGCCCGACCACGCCATCACCAACTGTCATCATACCAACACAATCCCCGCCTAACCGCCGGAACGGGGAGTGAGCGTCGCTAGGCGTCGTCGGGCCGTCCGGGGAGGGCGGTCGACGACGATTAGCGACGTTGTATTTTTAGGATGTGCGGCCGGTCGTCAGGGACGGCGCGACACAATTGGGGAATAAAAACTTTGAAGATTTCGGTCGTTAAGTCGGCGCTGATGCTCGGCGTCGCGTTTGGTTCGGTTGTGGGTGGTTCGGCCGCGTTCGCGCAGGCCGCGCCCGTTCAGGAGCAGGCCGCTCCCGAGGAAGGTCTCGGCGACATCGTCGTCACCGCCGAGCGTCGCTCCGAGAACCTCCAGAAGGTGCCGCTGTCGGTCGGCGTCGCATCGGGTGACGCATTGCGCACCTACACCTCGGGCGGCGACGACACGCTGCTCGCATTGTCGGGCCGCGTCCCCGGCCTGTACGTCGAGTCGACGACCGGTCGCATCTTCCCACGCTTCTACATCCGCGGTCTCGGCAACATCGATTTCTATCTCGGCGCCTCGCAGCCGGTCACGATCATCCAGGACGACGTGATCCTCGAGCATGTCGTGCTGAAGTCGAACCCCGTGTTCGACGTGCGCCAGGTCGAAGTGCTGCGCGGTCCGCAGGGCTCGTTGTTCGGGCGCAACACCACCGCTGGCATCATCAAGTTCGACACCAACAAGCCGACCAACGACTTCGAGAGTCGCGCGTCGGCCTCGGTCGGTTCGTACAACAGCGTCAGCCTCGACGCCGGTGTCGGCGGCCCGCTGATCAAGGACCTTCTGGCGATCCGTCTCTCGACGCTGATCCAGCACCGCGAGAACTATGTCGACAACCGGTTCGCCGGCGTCAGTGCCGACAACACAGCGACGCCGCGCAAGGACGCGATGGGCGGCTTCGACGACCGCAATATTCGCGTGCAGCTCGCGCTGACCCCGGGCAATGCGTTCTCGCTCGACCTGTCGGGCCATGCCCGCTGGTATGACGGTACCTCGACGCTGTTCCACCGCGGCGCGCTGAAGAAGGGTTCGAACGACGTTTCGGCCGAGCCACGCAACGTCGTTTCGTATGACGAAGGCAACGACAACCCGCAGAGCTACACCACCTATGGCGGTTCGGCTCGCGCGACCTACGACTTCGGTCCCGCTGCGCTGACCTCGATCACCGCGTACGAGACGACGTCTGGCTTCAGCCGCGGCGATACCGATGGCGGTGCGGCCGCGAACTTCCCGGTCGGCGGTCAGCCGAACGGTTTCGGCCAGTCGCAGGGCCAGATCCGCGATCTCGATCAGTGGTCGCAGGAAGTCCGGCTTGCGGGCACCCCCGGCGGTCGGTTCAACTGGCAGGTCGGCGGCCTGTATTTCGACACGCGCGACATCACCGACTTCTACCAGCGCGGGTTTTTCCTGACGACGGCCGCGCGCAATCCCAACAACTGGGTCCGCCTGCACGACGTCAACACGTCCTGGGCGGGCTTCGGGCAGGTCAGCTATGAACTGGTCGACAAGCTGACGCTGACCGTTGGCGGTCGCGTCACCGAGGACAAGAAGCGCACGCAGCTGCTCAAGACCGCGGATACGGCGGCAGGCGTCGTCACGTATCGCGGCCGCACCGATGTGACGCTGAAGGCGACCAAGCCGAGCTGGGATGCGAGCCTATTGTACCAGGCGAGCCCGGACGTCAGCCTCTACACGCGCGTCGCCGAAGGCTTCCGCGGGCCGACGATCCAGGGCCGGTCGGCGGTGTTCAACTCGGACTTCACGACTGCCAAGTCGGAGACGATCCTGTCGTGGGAGGGTGGCGTCAAGAGCCGCCTGCTGAACAACACGCTGAGCCTGAACGCGACGGTCTTCGCCTACCGCGTCAAGGACATCCAGCTCAACGGCAACGACGTGAACGGCAACGGCGTGCTGTTCAACGCGGACAAGGCGGACGCATACGGCATGGAAGCCGAGGCGAACTGGAAGCCGGCGCCGAACCTGACGCTCGGCGCGGGCCTCAGCCTGTTGCACAGCAAGATCCGCGACAAGAACGTCTACGCGCAGGTCTGCATCCTGAACGGCGTGGTGGTTTGCACCGTCGAGGATCCGACGATCAAGGTCGGCGCCAACACGTTCGCGCAGATCAATGGCAACCCGCTGCCGAACGCGCCTGAGTATAACGTCGACCTAAACGCCCGCTATGACCAGCCGCTCGGCAATGGCGGTCGCGCGTTCATCGCGGGCGACTTCAACATCCAGGGCTATACGCAGTTCGTGCTGTACAAGACCAAGGAGTTCACCGCGAACGGCAACTTCGAGGGCGGCCTGAAGATCGGGTACGCCGCACCGGACGATGCATATGAGTTCGCGGTATTCGCGCGCAACATCACCGGCGAGAAGAACCTCAAGGGCGTGATCGAAAACTACATGGCGGCGGTATTCAACGAACCGCGGATCATCGGCGTCTCGCTCAGCGGCAAGTTCCGCTGATCCTTCCCCCTCCCGTGAGCGGGAGGGGCTGGGGTGGGCTGGCTCGCGCTGTCGTCAAGCGCAGCATGTGTTCGGGCCGGGTGCCCACCCCTCGGTCCCCTCCAGCATGCGGGAGGGGATACAGCGAATTCCCGTTAGGCCCCTGGCAGCCGCGTGACGCATTTTTCAGCAGCGGCCGGCGGCCTCGCGCTGTAGCGACCTAAAATAGAAATTTGCCGTTTTCCTTCCGCCGGTTGATACTCCCCATCATGTCGCTCAATCCCGTCTTCTACGATGCCAGTGGCCGCCGGCGGCGGCGGTTCACCTTTGGCGTCGCTGCGTTCGTCGTGCTGCTGCTGTTGTCGATCGCGGTGTTCGCCGTCTCGATCGGCGCGGTGCCGACCGCACCGCTGCTGCCGATCGAGCCCGAGCACCCCGCGCTCCACAAGCTGCCGGCGCCGCGCGGCGGTATCCTTCGCGAGACCCGGCGCGACCTGAATTACTATGCCAAGCAACTGTTCGGGACGAGCGCGGCGAAGCCCGGTGTCGGCAACGGCGCCAACCCTGCGCTGGCGATCGCCTTCCACGCGCCGTGGGACGAGGCGAGCACCGCCAGCCTCGCGCGGCACGTCGAACAGCTCGACTGGCTGATCCCCGGCTGGGTCTCGATCACCGGCAAGGACCACAGCATCACCGTGTTCCGCGACCAGGCCGGACGCGACATCCTCAACAAGGCGGTCCACCGCCCGATGATCCTGCCGATGGTGCAGAACGCGGTCGACGGGAACTGGGACGGCGCAGGCAGCGCAGCATTGTTCGCAGACCCGAAGGCGCGCGCGGCGTTCCTCGACAAGCTGGTGCCGTTCCTCAGCGCGAACCATGCCGGCGGCGTGTTCTACGATTTCGAGGATTTGCCCGCATCGGCGCAACCCAACTATCGCGCATTCCTCGCCGAGACGCGCGCGCGGTTCGCGAGCCGCGGCTGGGTGGTCGCCATCGCGGCGCCGGTCGCCAACCCCGACTGGAACCTGCCCGCCTATGCCAAGGTGACCGACAAGATTTTCCTGATGGCGTATGACGAGCACGAGACGAGCGGCGCGCCCGGCCCGATCGCATCGCAGCGCTGGTTCGCACACATGGTCGCCGACGCGGCGCGCGGCATTCCGCCGTCGAAGCTCGTCGTCGCGATCGGCTCGTACGCCTATGACTGGCATGCGGGCGCCGACAGCGGCAATGGCGACGCGCTCGACGTCGAGCAAGCGTGGCAGAACGCGTCTGATTCCGGCACCGTCCCGACCTTCGACAAAGCGAGCGGCAACAGCAGCTTCGCCTATTCCGAAGGCGGCGTGAAGCATCAGGTCTGGCTGCTCGATGCGGCATCGGCGTACAACCAGATCGCTTTCCTGCAAAAGGCCGGGCTCGGGAGCGTCGCATTGTGGCGGCTGGGGTCCGAGGACCCCGGGCTCTGGACGATCTGGGGGCGCGATCACCGGAAACTGCCGATCCCCGACTCGATCGACACCATGCCCGCAGGCACGAACGTCGATATTGAGGGCAGCGGCGAGATCCTCAAGATCGCCGCCGAGCCCGTGACGGGCATCCGCGATGCGGTGCCGGCGAAGGATGGCACGATCGCCGACGTAAACTTCACGCGGATGCCTTCGCCGTACGTGGTCGAGCGGACGGGCTATCGCCCGAAACAGCTCGCGTTGACCTTCGACGACGGCCCAGATGCCGAGTGGACGCCGCAGATCCTCGACATCCTCAAGCGCGAGCATGCGCCAGCGACGTTCTTCGTGATCGGCGAAAATGCGCTGACGCAGCGTTCGCTGCTCGAGCGGATGGTCGCCGAGGGGCATGAGATCGGCAGTCACACCTATACGCACCCCAATCTCGCCAACGTTTCGACACGGCAGGTGAAGTACGAGCTGAACGCGACGCAGCGGCTGTTCCAGGCGTTCACCGGGCGATCGCTGCGGCTGTTCCGCGCACCCTATTTCGGCGATGCCGAGCCGAGCACCGCCGACGAGATCTTGCCTGCACTCGAAGCGCAGCAGCGCGGCTACATCTCGGTCGGTCTCCACGTCGACCCGGACGACTGGAAGCGGCCGGGCGTGCAGGCGATCATCGACCGGACGATCGCGGGCGTCGAGGCGGGCAATCCCGAGCGCAGCGGCAACGTCATCCTGCTCCACGACGCCGGCGGCAATCGCGCGCAGACCGTCGCCGCGCTGCCGGTGATCATCGAGCGGCTGCGCGCGATGGGGTACAGCTTCGTGCCCGTCTCGACGCTTGCAGGCCTGTCGCGCGATGCGGCGATGCCGGTGATTTCGTCGAGCGACCGTGTCGCCGCGATGGCCGATCTTGCGTTGTTCAGCATACTCGGCGGTCTAGTCGTTGCGCTTCGCTGGATTTTCGGAGTCGCGATCACGATCGGCATCCTCCGCGCGCTCGCACTGTCGGCGCTGGCGCTAATTCAGGCCCGGCGCGAGCTGAAGACGGTATTCCCGGCGATCGATCCGTCGCGGTTCGTGACGGTGATGATCCCGGCGTTCAACGAGGAGCGCGTGATCGTCCGCGCGGTGCAGGGCGTGCTGGCGTCGAACGACGTCGCGATCGAGGTGATCGTGATCGACGACGGCTCGAGCGACGGCACCAGCCGGGTCGTGTCCGAAGCGTTCGCGAGCGACGACCGCGTCCGCCTGCTGACGCTGGAGAACGGTGGCAAGGCGCGCGCGCTCAACCGCGGGCTGGACCTCGCGCGCGGCGAGATTGTCATCGCGCTCGACGCCGACACGCAGTTCGAACCGATGACTATCGCCCGGCTCGCGCGCTGGTTCGTCGACCCCGAACTCGGCGCGGTCGCGGGCAATGCCAAGGTCGGCAACCGCGTCAATTTGATCACTAAATGGCAGGCGCTCGAATACATCACCGCGCAAAATCTCGAACGCCGCGCGCTCGCGCGGCTCAACGCGATGACGGTAGTGCCTGGCGCGGTCGGCGCTTGGCGCCTCGAAGCGATCCGCAGTGTCGGCGGCTATCCCGACGACACGCTCGCGGAGGATCAGGATCTCACGATCGCGATCCAGCGCCACGGCTGGAGAGTGCAGTACGACCAGTTCGCGATCGCCTGGACGGAGGCGCCCGAGACGATTCGCGCGCTCGCCAAACAGCGTTTCCGCTGGGCGTTCGGGACGTTGCAGTGCCTCTACAAGCATCGCTCGGCGATCGGCAGTTCGCATCCCCGCGGGCTCGGCTGGGTCGGGTTGCCGCAGGCGATCGTGTTCCAGATCGTGCTCGCCTCGATCTCGCCGATCATCGATCTCGCGCTGCTGGTCAGCTTCGCCTCGACCTATCTGTCGGTGCAGGCGCATGGCTGGGAGCAGACCAGCCACGACGTCTACACGATGCTCGCCTATTGGCTGATCTTCACCGCGATCGACGTGCTCGCCGCGACGATCGCCTTCGCGCTTGAGCGCAAGGAACGCTGGGGACTGCTCTGGCTGCTGATCCCGCAGCGGATCGGCTATCGCCAGGTTATGTATTACGTCGTGCTGAAGGCGATCGCGCAGGCGCTGCGGGGTCCGTTGGTGGGCTGGGGAAAACTGGCGCGAACCGGGCGGGTGACGGCGAACTAGTACGGGATTTCGATCCCGGGCTCTCCCGTTCACCCCCTCAACCAAACACCTCTCCGGTCTTCGCCGGGGAAGTAAGGTATCGCAAGCAACGTCTCGCAGCGGCTGGCGTTATGGCGAAACCCTATATAGTCGGGGAGCATGAGGTTCGGGGCTAAGCAAATGCGGTATTCGATAGTGGCATTGGCGATGTCGGTCAGTTTTGCCGCAACGGGCGCGCAGGCCCAGCAACGTTCGCCACTGGTACTCGCCGCCGCCTCGTTGCAGGAATCGATGACCGCCGCCGCCGATGCTTGGGCGAAGAAGGGCCACGCTAAGCCGACCATTTCGTTTGCGGCGTCGTCGGCGCTCGCGCGGCAGGTCGAGGCGGGAGCACCGGCGGATCTGTTCGTCTCGGCGGACGAGGACTGGATGAACGATCTCGCGGCGAAGAAGCTGATCGTCGCCACGACCCGCGTCACGTTCCTCGGCAACCGTCTGGTCGTCGCCGCACCGGCGGGCAGCAAGGTCCGGATCCCGGTGCGGCCTCCCGCCGCGCTCGTCCGCGTATTGACCGCGGGGCCGCTGGCGATGGCGGACACCGCGGTACCCGCCGGAAAATACGGGCAGGCGTCGCTCGAAAAGCTCGGCGTATGGGCGCAGGTTTCGCCAAGGGTCGTCCGCGCCGAGAACGTACGCGCGACGCTCGCACTGGTCGAGCGCGGGGCGGCGCCGCTCGGGATCGTCTACGCGACCGACGCAAAGGCCTCCTCCAAGGTACGGATCGCCGGCGTTTTCCCAGACAATACGCACCCCGCGATCACCTACCCTATCGCGCGGCTGAAGACGTCGACCAATCCCGAGGCGGAGGCGTTCCGGAGGTTCCTCATCTCGCGCGAGGGCAAGGCGATCTTCGTCCGCTACGGATTCTCCGCGCGCTAGATGCTCGACGCGACCGAATGGGGGATCGTCGCGCTGTCGCTCAAGGTCGGTGGCGTGGCGATGCTCGTGACCTTGCCGGTCGCGTTCGCGCTCGCTTGGGTTCTCGCGCGCATCGCGTTTCCTGGAAAAGTGATCGTCGACGCGGCGATCCATCTGCCCCTGGTCGTGCCGCCGGTCGTGACGGGCTGGATGCTGCTGCTCGCGTTCGGGCCCAACGGACCGATCGGCGGGTGGTTGCAACACTCGTTCGGCGTAACGGTGCTGTTCCGCTGGACCGGCGCGGCGATCGCGGCTGGGGTGATGGCGTTGCCGCTGATGGTGCGCGCGATGCGGTTGTCGATCGAGGCGGTCGACCGACGGCTGGAGAACGCCGCACGGACTCTGGGAGCGGGGCCATGGCGCGTATTCTGGACGCTGACATTGCCGCTCAGTATTCCCGGCGTGCTGGCGGGTGCGGTGCTCGGCTTCGCGCGATCGATCGGCGAGTTCGGCGCGACGATCACGTTCGTCTCAAACGTTCCCGGCGAGACGCAGACGTTGCCGCTGGCGATCTACTCGGCGTTGCAGCAACCGGGGGCGGACGCGATGGTCTGGCGATTGTCTTTCATCTCCGTCGGGTTGTCGCTGATCGCTCTGATCGCGTCTGAATTGTTGACGCGGCGGGCGGGACGGGGGCTCCATGTCCTTTGAGATCGACATCGACAAGCGACTGGGCGACGCTCGCGTCTCGCTGACGCTGGAGGCCGGCGATGGCGCGACGGTACTGTTCGGCCCGTCCGGCATCGGCAAGTCGAGCGTGCTGAACATGGTGGCCGGGCTTCTGCGTCCGGATCGCGGGCGGATCGCGGTCGACGGCGAGACGCTGTTCGGCGATGGCATTGATATTCCCCCCGAACGCCGTCGCGCGGGCTATGTCTTCCAGGAAGCACGGCTGTTCCAGCACATGCGCGTCCGCGCGAACCTGCTCTATGGCGTCCGCGGCGAGGCGGAGCGGTTCGAGGACATCATCGACTTCCTCGGCATCGGCCATCTGCTCGACCGCTGGCCGCGCACGCTCTCGGGTGGCGAAGCGCAGCGCGTGGCGATCGGCCGTGCGTTGCTCAGCCAGCCGCGGTTCCTGCTGCTCGACGAGCCGCTGTCGTCGCTCGACCGCGCGCGCCGCGAAGAGATCATGCTGGCGATCGAACACGTCCGCGATGTCATGCGCCTGCCGATCCTGATGGTCACGCACGACCCCGAGGAGGCAGAGCGGATCGGAAACCGGGTCGTGCGGATGTAGACGTGTTGCCCGCGACGGCAATGACCAAAATCGGGCTTCCGCCTTCGCGGGGAGACAAGGCTATGCAAGTTCGAAGCTTCGTTTCTCGCCGTCGATCGAACTCGTCGCGACCCAGAGATCGAACATCCCCGGCTCGACCACCCAATCGCCGTCGCCCCAGAGGCGGAGATCTTCGCGCTTCAGGGTCAATGTCACGCGTTTGGACGCGCCGGGCAATAGCGAGACGCGTGCGAAGGCCTTGAGTTCGCGGACGGGCCGCGTCCGGCTGGCGACGCGGTCGTGAATGTAGAGCTGGACGACCTCGTCTCCCGCGCGGGCGCCGGTGTTCGTGATGGTGGCTTGCACGCTGAGCGTGTCGGTCATCCTCGCTGGGACCGACACGTTCGATACCGCGAAGCTCGTGTAGCTCAGACCATGACCGAACGGGTACAGCGCCTCGTTCTTCGTCTCGCGGTAGCGCGACTTGTATTCCTGGCTGCCGGTGTCCGGCGCCGGGCGGCCGGTGTTCTTGTGGTTGTAGAAATACGGCTCCTGGCCGCTTTCGTTGGGGAAGCTCGCCGACAGCTTGGCGGACGGGTTGACGTCGCCGAACAGGACGTCGGCGATCGCGTGGCCGCTTTGCGAGCCGAGAAACCAGGTCGCTAGGATAGCGGGCGCGTTCTTGACGGCACCATGAAGCGCAAGCGCGCGGCCGTGGCGGAGCAGGACGACAACGGGCTTGCCGGTCGCGGCGACGGCTTCGGCCAGCGCCATCTGCGGCGCGGGAATCGTGATATCGGCCCGCGACTGCGCCTCGCCCGACATGAGTTGCGACTCACCGATCGCCAGCAGGACGATATCGGCGGCCTGCGCCACCGCAACCGCGGCGGCAATCCCGCCGGGGAGGGGGGCTTCGATCGCCGAACCCGGCGCCGTCGTCACGGCGACGCCCCGCGCGCGAAGGCCTTGAGCGACCGAGACGTTGAGCTTCTCGTCGGCCATGAACGCCCACGTGCCGACGACGTTCTGGCGATCCTCGGCGAACGGTCCGATCAGCGCGATCCTGCCGGGGTTTTTCTTCAAAGGCAGCAGGTTGCCGTCGTTCTTCAACAGCACGATAGAACGTGCCCCCGCCTCGCGGCTGAGCTTGAGCATGGCGGGCGTCGAGACGCTGGTGCGTTCGGCCTTCTGGCTGACCGAGCGATAAGGATTGTCGAACAGCCCGATCGCGTCCTTCAGATGCAGCACGCGGCGGACGCCTTCGTCGAGCCGTGCGAGCGGGACGTCGCCCTTCTCGACGAGGTCGGGCAGCCACAGATTGAACAGGTTGGACTGCATGGCCATGTCCATCCCGGCCATGAACGCCTTCTTCGCGGCGTCGCGACCGTCCTTGGCATAGCCGTGCGCGATCAGTTCCTCGTCCGCGGTATAGTCGCCGACGACCATGCCGCGGAAGCGCCATTGCCCGCGCAGCAGATCGGTCATCAGCCAGTGATTGCCGCTCGAAGGAACACCGTCGATGTCGTTGAACGCGCTCATCAAAGTGGCGACGCCCGCGTCCACCGCGGCCTTGAACGGCGCGAGGTGGACTTCGTGCAGCGTGGCGGGCGATATTTCGGTGAAGTTGTAATCCTGTCCCCCGGATACCGCGCCATAGGCGGCGAAATGCTTGGCGCAGGCGGCGACGCGGGTCGGGTCGCGGAGGTTGTCACCCTGGAAGCCACGAACGCGCGCCTTCGCCAGCTGGGTGCCCAGATATGGGTCTTCGCCCGAGCCTTCGGCAACGCGACCCCAGCGCTGGTCGCGGGCGACGTCGACCATCGGCGCGAACGTCCAGTGTATCCCGAGCGCGGTGGTTTCCAGTGCCGCAGCGCGCGCGGTGCGCATCGCAAGGTCGGGATCGAACGCACAGGCTTCGGCGATCGGCAGCGGGTACGCGGTGCGCAGGCCGTGGATGACGTCGCCCGCGAAGATCAGTGGGATCTTGAGCCGCGTCGCCATCGCCGCGTCCTGCGCGGCCTTCGCGCCGGTGTAGCCAACTCCGTTGAACAGCATGCCGATCTGGCCGGTCTTGATCCGGGCGATCTGCTCGGCAGCACCACCAGTCGCGAGGCCGGGATTGAAGGGCACGCCGATCGGCCGGATCTGATCGGAGAAACAGCTGAGCTGCCCCGCCTTCTCGGCCGGGGTCATCTTGGCGATCAGGCTCTCGATTCGGTCGCTCTGCGCGAATGCGGCGGTCGAGCCGAGCGACAGGCCGGCGATGGCCGCGCCACCGGTCAGCAGCTGGCGGCGGTCTACTATGGGCGACATGTCCTGCTCCTTGAACTTTGCGAGCGGACTAGTCGCTGGGCCACGGTTCCGCAAATCCTGCGGAACCGTGGCCCCGGATGTTCAACCGAGCGCGCGCTCGAACAGCCGCGACAGGCGCCCGGAGAAGGCGCGCGCATCGATCGGACGCTCGCCATCGGCGATCTGCGCTTCGTCGAACAGCAGGTGCGCGGCATCCTCGCGCAGCGCCGTCTCGTCCTCCCCGAGCGCGGCGAGCTTAGCGATCAACGGGCTGCGCGGGTTGATCTCCAGCACCGGCTTGGCGGCGGGCATCGCCTGACCGCTGGCCGCGAGGATCCGTTCGAGCTGGCGGTCCATCCCGCTGTCCGCCGCGACCAGGCACACCGCGCTGTCAGTCAGCCGCTCGGAGGCGCGAACCTCGGACACGGCATCGGCGAGTGTCGTCTTCACGAATGCGATGAAGTCCGCGACTTCTGGGGTGGCGTCGGCGGTCGGTGCCGCGGCGCCATCGGCGAGCGGGATCAGGCTCAGGTCGGCCGCCCCCTGGGTGACCGACTTGAACGGCTTGCCATCGAAATCGATGCCCGCCGTCACCCAGAAGCCGTCGACCGAGTCCGGTAGCAGCAGCACCTCGATCCCGCGTGCGCGGAACCCTTCGAGCTGCGGCGACGCCTCGAGCCGATCGAGATCGGTGCCGACCGCGTAATAGATCGCGGTCTGGTTCTCCTTCATCGCCGCGACATAGTCGGCTACCGAGCGCCATGCGCCGGCCGACGTCGTGGTCTTGAAGCGGGCGAGCTTGAGCAGCGCCTCGCGCCGTTCGAAATCCTCGTACAAACCCTCCTTCAAGACCGCGCCGAAATTCTCCCAGATCTTGGCATACGCGTCGGCATCACGCGTCGAGAGCTTGTCGAGTTCGGCCAGCACGCGCCCGGTCACGCCCTTGCGGATCGCGGCGAGCATCGGGCTCTCCTGGATCATCTCGCGCGAGACGTTGAGCGGCAGGTCCGACGAGTCCACCAGTCCGCGCATGAAGCGGAGGTAACGCGGCAGCACCTCGGCATCGTCGGTGATGAAGACGCGCTTCACGTACAGCTTCATCCGGCCGTTGCGATCGGGATCGAACAGGTCGAACGGCTTGGCACCGGGGACGTAGGCGAGCACCGAATATTCGTGCAGCCCCTCCGCGCGGTAGTGGAGCGTCAGCGCGGGCTCGTCGAACTGGCCCGACACGCTGCGATAGAAGTCCGCATAGTCTTCGGTGGTGATATCCGCCTTCGGCTTGGTCCACAGCGCAGCGCCGTCGGCGATCTCGACCGGTTCGGCATCGGGCTTTTCGCGCAGCGTGATCGGCACGGGCACGTGGCCCGACTGGTCCTTGATCAGCCGCTCGACGGTGTAGCGCTCGGTATAGGACGTGGCATCGTCGAGCAGATGAAGCACGACCCGGGTTCCGCGGGGCGGGGCGCCGGCAGTGTCGATCGGCGCGATCGTGTAGGTACCGAGGCCATCCGACGACCAGCCCGAGGCGGTGTCTGCGCCGGCGCGACGCGAGACGACGTCGACCTTCGATGCGACCATGAACGCCGAATAGAAGCCGACACCGAACTGGCCGATCAGCTGCGCGCCCTCCGAGCCGGAAGATGCGGCGATCCGGTCCATGAACGCCTTGGTGCCCGACCGCGCGATCGTGCCGAGCGCTTCGGCCATGTCGTCTGCGGTCATGCCGATGCCGTTGTCCTCGATCGTCAGCGTCTTCGCGTCGGGATCGAGCGTGATCGCGATCTGCGTACGGGCTTCGTCCCCGAGCAGATCGGGCGCGCTCAACGCCTCGTAGCGCAGCTTCTCGCACGCATCGGCCGCGTTCGAGATCAGCTCGCGCAGGAACACGGTCTTATCGGAATAGACCGAATGCACCATCATGTGCAGCAACCGCGAGACATCGGCTTCGAACGCGTGAGTTTCCGCGGGCTGCATCTCAGCGGCTTGGACGGTTTCGTTGGTCATGGGCTGTTACGGCTCTCTTATGGGTAACGACGGCCGGGAATTGGCTGGGTCGGCGGGTAAATTCAAGAGCCGGGTGCCGTCGGACAGCGTGCGCCAAGCCTGCCGATGTTGCGTCGGCATCGCCTGGCGGTTAGCGGGCCCCGATCAGTCGCTATAGGAATGACCGACATGCGCCGTTTTCTCATAGGGTTGGCGGGGGTGTTGAGCCTCATGACTCCGGTCTGGGCGCAACCTGCGTCGCGTGCCACGCCGACCGCCCAGCCGGGGATCGTTCGGGTCCGCCTCGTCACGTCGGAGGGGCCGATCCTGCTAGCGCTCGATACACGGCATGCGCCCAAGACGACGCAGAACTTCCTCGAATATGTCGATGACGGACGCTTCGACGGGACCGATTTCTACCGCGCGAGCCGGCAGAAGTCCTCGCCGAAGACAGGCTTCATCCAGGCGGGGATCCGTACCGATGCGCGGCGCATTCTGCCGCCATTTCCGCTCGAGACGACCGCGCAGACCGGGATCAAGCATCTTGACGGGACGATCTCGATGGCGAGGGGCATGAACCCGGCCTCGGCGGGGGGCAATTTCTTCATCACCGTCGGCCCGGCACCGGCGATGGACGCGCGCGCGGGCTATCCCGGCTATGCGGCGTTCGGGCATGTGATTGCGGGGATGGACGTGGTGAAGCGGATTCTCGCCAAGCCGACTGGCGGTGGAATGGATGCGTTCAAGGATCAGATGATCCTGAAGCGCGTGGCGCTAATCAGTGCGCGCCGCCTGAACGGGGTGGCGAAGCCGACCGGGTTTCCAAAGGCATGGTTGATCAAGGTGCGGCCTGATCGGGCGAAGGAGTGAAGTACGAACACTGTTGTCGGGCTGTTAACCGTACCACCCCGGCGGAGGCCGGGGCCCAATTGGACGGGTTTTATAAGGGCAGACCGCCCAAAGTTTCAAAGTTTAATGCCGTCCCCCAATAGGGGCCCGGCCTTCGCCGGGGTGGTTGGAGTTCGCTAGACTGGTCGATGCGGTGTGTTCGGGGTTTGCGCCTACCATGCTCAGCGCGACCGCTTCCGCCACCTTGATGCCGTCCACCGCCGCGGACAGGATGCCCCCCGCATAGCCGGCACCTTCGCCCGCAGGGAAAAGCCCTGCGGTGTTGAGGCTCACGAAATTGTCGCCGCGCGTGATCCGAACCGGCGACGACGTACGCGTCTCCACTCCCGTCAACACCGCGTCCGGATGATCGTAACCAGGAATCTCACGACCGAATGCGGGCAGCGCTTCGCGCAACGCGGTGATCGCGAACTCGGGGAGGCATTCGGAAAGGTCCGTCATGTGGACGCCCGGCTTATACGACGGGATCACCGAGCCCAGCGCGGTCGATGGTCGCCCCGCGAGCAGATCGCCGATGCGTTGCGCAGGTGCCTTGTAGTTCGAGCCGCCGGCGACATAGGCCCGCGATTCCCAATGGCGTTGCAGTGCGATCCCCGCGAGCGGGTGGCCGGGATAGTCGCGCTCGGGGTCGATGCCGATGACGATGCCGGAGTTCGCGTTGCGTTCGTTGCGCGAATATTGGCTCATGCCGTTGGTTGCGACGCGACCTTCCTCGGAGGTCGCGGCGACGACCGTGCCGCCCGGGCACATGCAGAAGCTGTAGACGGTCCGCTCGTTCTTGCAGTGATGCGACAGGCTGTACGCCGCCGCGCCGAGATCGGGATGGCCCGCGCACGGGCCGAACCGTGCTTCGTCGATCCACGACTGCGGATGCTCGATGCGGACGCCGATCGAGAACGGCTTTGCTTCGACGTGGACACCCTTGGCATGGAGCATCTCGAACGTGTCGCGCGCGCTGTGGCCGACCGCAAAGACGACGTGGTTGGCTTCGAGATAGTCGCCATTGCTGAGGTGGAGGCCGCGGAGTTGGCGGCTGCCGGCCTCCTCGACAATGTCGAGACCGTCGACGCGGGTCGAGAAGCGGTACTCGCCGCCGAGCGCTTCGATCGTCTCGCGCATGCTCTCGACCATCGTGACGAGGCGGAAGGTGCCGATATGCGGGTGTGCCTCGGTCAGAATTTCGGGCGGCGCGCCGGCTTTAACGAACTCGGTAAGGACTTTGCGCCCGAGATGGCGCGGGTCCTTGATCTGGCTCCAGAGCTTGCCGTCGGAAAAGGTCCCGGCGCCGCCCTCGCCAAACTGGACGTTGGATTCGGGGTTGAGGACGCTCTTGCGCCAGAGCCCCCAGGTGTCCTTGGTACGCTCGCGGACGACTTTGCCGCGGTCGAGGATGATTGGGCGGAACCCCATCTGCGCGAGGATCAAGCCGGCGAACAGGCCGCAGGGTCCTGCGCCGACGACGACCGGGCGGGTGCCGGTGTAGCTCGGGCCGGCCTTCGTGACGAAACGATAGCCGGTGTCCGGAGTACGCTGGACGTGGCGATCCTTGCGGAAGCGCGTGAGGACCGTGTCCTCGTTCTTCAGCGTGACGTCGACCGAATAGACGAGTTGGATGTCCATCTTGTCGCGCGCATCGTGCGCGCGTCTGGCGATGGTGTAGCGGATCAGGTCACGCGGGGTGACGCGCAGCCGGTCGCGGATCGCGGCGGGGAGCGCTTCGTCGGCGTGGTTGAGCGGGAGCTTGAGGTCGGTAATGCGGAGCATGCCGCCCGCTCTAGCGCCGCGCAGCGCGATCCGCCATCGGGAGCGGGAGAGGACATGATCATGCGGACCGACGACGAGCAGAATGCCAAGAGCGCCAAGCGCAAGGAGGTCCACGACCGGATCGTCGCGAGCAAGACGATCGAGAAGGGCTTGATCATCGTCCACACCGGCAAGGGCAAGGGCAAGTCGACCGCGGCGTTCGGCATGGCGGTGCGAATGATCGGGCATGGGCGGAAAGTCGGCGTGGTGCAGTTCGTGAAGGGCGCGATGGCGACCGGCGAGAAGGCGATCTTCGACGCGTTCCCCGACCTGTGCGAGTTCAAGCCGATGGGGGAGGGATTCACCTGGGATACGCAGGACCGCGCGCGCGACATCGCGGTGGCGCGCGAGGCGTGGGACGAGGTCAAGCGGATGATCGCCGATCCGTCCTATGCGATGGTGGTGGCGGACGAGCTGAACATCGTGCTGCGGTATGAGTATCTGCCGGTCGACGAAGTGCTCGCGGCGTTGGCGGCTAAGCCCGAGATGACGCATGTCGTGGTGACCGGGCGGAACGCGCCGGATGCGCTGATCGAGATGGCGGATCTGGTGACGGAGATGACGCAGGTGAAGCATCCGTTCCGGTCGGGCGTAAAGGCGCAGGCGGGCGTGGAGTTCTAGGCAAGTCAGGCGGCGATTGAGTCGTGACGAGGCGGACCACCAACGCCCCGTCATCCTGACGAAAGGCAGGACCTAGAGCCACGAAGGTTGCCGCCTGTTACCCTGGGTCCTGACTTTCGTCAGGATGACGCGGGGTTGACGGAACTGCTGGTGAGAACGCCCAACGGCGCACCGCCGTCTTGCGTCCCCCAAGCCTCCCGCGTATCGCTCGACCCGCGACAGGTTTTCCGGAGGCGGCAACGCCTACGGAAATGAAAATGGGAACGGGAAACACCCGGCTGCCCCTGCAACTGTACGCGGCGAGCCATCGTGCCACATGCCATTGGGTTTTCCCGAGAAGGCGGCGCGGACGGCGCTGACCCGCGAGCCAGGAGACCTGCCCGTCGCGGTCGTCTTTCGTCCGGCCAGGGTGCGCCGAACGGACGGGTAACACCCCGCGCGACGACATCGCTTCGCGTCGCGCGGAGGCTGGAGGCGTGCGCCTTTCGCCCTTCGCGCGGTGCGGGATCGACTGTCCGAAGGGGGTCCTATGCCGATTGTATTTCATTTTCCGCTCGTTTGCGCCCGAGCGCTCGCATGTTGAAGCCCGTTGCCGATGGCGTCGCGGTCGTCGCGTGCAACACCTGCCGCCATTCCACCGACGCACGTGACGACGACGAGGGCCAGCGCGGCGGCGCGCGGCTCGTCCAGGCGTTGAAGACCGTGCAGGCGAGCGATCCGGCCTATGCCGACGTCGCGGTGCAGGAGATGCCGTGCCTGTTCGCGTGCCAGGATTTCTGCACGATCCATCTGCGTGCCCCGGCTAAGGTCGGCTATGTCCTCGGCCGGTTCGAGCCCAGCGAAGACGCCGCGCGCGCGATCCTCGACTATGCGCGGCTGTACGGCGAGAGCGCGTTCGGGCAGGTGCCGTTCAAGCAATGGCCGCAGGGGGTGAAGGGACATTTCATCACCCGCACCCCACCCGCCGGGTTCATCGTCGAATGACCGCGTTCGCGTCGCCATCGGCGTTTCTAGCGGCGCTCGCCGCGCTACCCCAACCGGACGAGGCGGCACGTGCCGCCGCGACCGCGCGTCAGGACAGCCTCACCAAGCCGCGGGGTTCGCTTGGTAGGCTGGAGGATATCGCGATCTTCATGGCCGGATGGCAGGGCCATGCGCGGCCCCGGCTCGACCGCGTTTCGGGGATCGTCTTCGCGGGGAACCACGGCGTCGTCGGGCGGGGGGTCAGCGCGTTCCCGGCGGCGGTCACCGCACAGATGGTGGCGAACTTCGAGCAGGGCGGCGGCGCGGTCAACGCGCTGTGCGCGGCGGCGGCGATCGACCTCGCGGTCGTCGCGATCGACCTCGACCGGCCAACCGCAGATTTCACAACGGCACCCGCAATGTCCGAAGCGGAGTGCCTAGCCGCGATCAACATCGGCGCGGCGGCCGTCCCCGAAGGCATCGACCTGCTGATCCTCGGCGAGATGGGGATCGGCAATTCGACCGTCGCGGCCGCTCTGTGCGCTGCCAGTTTCGACGCAGCCCCAGCGGACTGGGTCGGCCCGGGAACAGGCGTCGACGCGAGCGGCGTCGCGCGAAAGATCGCGGCGATCGACGCAGGCATCGCGCTGCACCGTAAATCGCTGACGACGCCATTCGAGATCCTCCAACGTCTCGGCGGGCGTGAGTTGGCAGCGATTGCGGGTGCGGTGGTCGCGGCCCGTTTACGAGGCGTGCCGGTCATGCTCGACGGCTTCATCTGCAGTGCGGCGGTCGCGCCGCTTGCTGCGGCCTATCCCGACATCGTCGCGCATTGCCTGGCAGGACATCGCTCCATCGAGCCCGGCCATACCCGCCTGCTCGATGCATTAGGGCTCGATCCGTTGCTGTCGCTCGGCATGCGTCTCGGCGAAGGCAGCGGCGCGGCGGTCGCGACCCTGCTCGTCCGCGCTGCCCTGGCCGTTCACGACGGCATGGCGACGTTTGCGGAAGCGGGCGTTTCGGAGGCATGACGACGCCGTACATGCTGTTTCTAATGCGGCATGGCGCACCCGAAAGGGAGGGGCGGCTGCTCGGCCGGACCGACGATCCGGTTACCAAAGCCGGGATTGCCGCGTGTCTGGCGCAGGCGTCGGGGCTGGAAGTCAACCATATCGTCTCGTCCGATCTCGTCCGCGCGCGGGACTGCGCGAGCGCAATCTCGGCGCCGCTTGGGCTTACGGTCGGGCAGGACCCTCGTTGGCGTGAGCTGGATTTCGGCGATTGGGACGGTCAGGCGCCGTCGTCGATCGATCCTGTGGCGTTGGCACAGTTCTACGACGATCCGGACGCGGCGCCGCCGCCGGGCGGCGAGGGCTGGTCCGCGTTGCAAGAGCGCGTCGCCGCCGCGCTGGCCGATCTGTCGGGCAGCTCGACGCTGGTCGTGACGCATGGCGGCGCGATCCGGGCGGCGCTTGCGGCGCTGTGCGGGTTCGACCGGCGCCAGATCTGGGCGTTCGACCTGCCCTATGCAGCGCTGCTATCGCTGCGCGTGTGGCCGAGTGGCGAGCTGGCCGCGCCGCCCTTCGTTCAGATCGTCGGACTCGCGACTTGAGGCGGCTGATCGTCGCGTTCGGATTCCTCACACGGCTGCCGATGCCGCACGTCGCGGCCGCACCCGACGATTTCGCGACGGCGATCCGGCTGTATCCGCTGGTCGGTCTGGCGATCGGCACGCTGATCGCGGGCGCCGGCTGGACCGGGTCGCTGATCGATCCCTGGATCGGTGCGTGTGCTGCGCTGCTGGTATGGATCGCGGTGACGGGGGCATTGCATCTCGACGGTCTTGGCGATCTGGCCGATGGCCTGGGCGCGGCGCACGGCGATCGGACGCGGTTGCTTCAGGTCATGGCCGACCCGCATATCGGCAGCTTCGGTGTCGTCGCGATCGTCGGACAGATCCTCGCCAAGCTCGTCACGCTCCACGCGATCGGTGTCGGGGCGTGGGGGCCGCTCATCCTCGTTCCCGGCGTCGCGCGGGCCGGGCCCCTGCTATGGGCGCGGCTGCTGCCGCCGCTCCGCCCCGGAGGGCTCGGCGAAGCGGTATCGCAAGCGGTTAGGGGCCGCGATCTGGTGGGCTGGGGACTGCTGTTGCTCTTGGCGAGCGTCTTCGTACCCGCGCTGATCGCCGCGCCGATCCTGATCTTCGGATTCGCTGCGTGGCTGAAGCGCAAGATCGGCGGCATCACCGGCGACGCGCACGGGGCGGGGATCGAACTCGTCGAGACCGGGCTGTTACTCGCGATATGCGCGGGAGCCGCTGCGCTGCGATAGGGCGAGCAGGGCGTCGAGGTCGACATGCCGCTCAAGCGTTGCCGCGATCGCATCGAGCGCAGCATCGATCGACACGGCATGATCGGGACCGATCGCGTCGATTCCGAGGCGGGCGAGCCACGAGGCGCGCTGCTCGGCGAGCGCCAGCAGGCCGTGTATATAGCTTCCCGACACGAGGCCGTCCGCGCTGGTCGCGCCCTCGGGGCTGCCGTCGGCGCGATGCCCGACGGGGCGACCGGTCGCGCCGCCGGTCGTGACGCCCATGTGCATCTCGTAACCCTCAAAGGGAGCGCCTCGTGCGCGACCATGCACCCGTTCAAGCGTCTTTCGCCCGGTCAGGACTGTGTCGACATCGATCAATGCAAGACCGTCGACGCTCCCAGCCGGGCCCTCGATGCCGCCCGGATCGGCGATGCTGCGGCCGAGCATCTGATAGCCGCCGCAAAGCCCGAGCACCGGCTTGCCGCGGCGATGATGCGCACGGATGTCGATATCCCAGCCCTGCGCTCGGATGAAGGCGAGGTCGGGTATCGTCGCCTTCGACCCTGCGAGCACGATCATGTCGGCGTCCGGGATCGGCGTCCCCGGCGGCACCATGACCAGCGCCACGCCAGGCTCCAGCCTAAGCGGTTCAAGGTCATCGAAATTGGCGATCCGCGGCGTGATCGGGCAGGCGATCGTCACGCGTCGGCTCTGGCTGGCGGTCGGCCGTTCGAGGATCACCGCATCCTCGCTCGGCAGGCGGACCGCGTCGGCGAGCCAGGGCACGACCCCGTATCCGCGCCACCCGCTGCGCGCCTCGATCGCGCGATAACCGTCGTCGAACAGCGCCGGATCGCCGCGGAACTTGTTGATCAGGAAACCGTGGATCATCGCCGCGTCGTCGGGATCGATCACCGCGCGCGTGCCGACGATCGCCGCGATGACGCCGCCGCGATCGATATCGCCCACCAGCACCACGGGCACGTCAGCGGCGCGCGCGAACCCCATATTGGCGATATCGCCGGCCCGCAAGTTGATCTCCGCCGGGCTGCCCGCGCCTTCGACGATGACCAGATCGCACGTCGCCGACAGCCGAGCGAAGCTGTCGAGCACGTCGACCAGCAATCCCTCGCGGCCCTCACGCCAGCGGTCGGCGGCGAGCGTCCCGCGCACTTGCCCGCGGACGATTAACTGCGAGGTGCGGTCGCCCTGTGGTTTCAGCAGCACCGGATTCATGTCGACGCTCGGCTCGATCCGGCAGGCGATCGCCTGCGTCGCCTGCGCGCGGCCGATCTCGCCACCGTCGGCGGTCACCGCGGCGTTGTTCGACATGTTCTGCGGCTTGAACGGCCGGACCGACAGCCCCCGATTGACGAACGCGCGGCACAGCCCAGCGACGAGGACCGACTTGCCGACATCGGAGCCGGTCCCCTGGAGCATCAGAGCGCCCATGCGATACCGCCCGCAATGATGAGAAGAAGGACGCACGTCCGCCGATAGATCGCGAGCGCACGGCGAAGGTCGGTCGCGGTGACCGCCACGCGGCCATCGCCGATATGCGGTTTGGCGACGCTCACGCCGTCATACGCAATCGGCCCCGCCAGCTTCAGGCCAAGCGCACCGGCCATGGCCGCCTCGGGCCAGCCGGCGTTCGGCGACGCGTGGTTGTCGGAGTCGCGCCACATCGTCCGCCACCCGTCGAACCCGGCAACGCACAGCAGCACCCCACTGAGCCGCGCGGGGATCAGGTTGGCGACATCGTCGGTCCGCGCCGCTGCCCAGCCGAACGCGCGCCATCGTTCCTCGCGGTGGCCGATCAGGCTGTCCGCGGTGTTGATCGCCTTGTAGGCCCAGATCCCCGGCAGACCGGCGACGAGCAGCCAGAACAGCGGCGCGACCACGCCGTCGCAGACGCTTTCCGCCAAGCTCTCGATCGCCGCCCTCGCGACGCCGGCCTCGTCGAGAGAGGCTACATCGCGGCCCACGATCATCGCCACTCGAGTCCGCGCGGCTTCGAGATCGCCGCGTTCGAGCGCGTCGGCGACGGGTACGACATGATCGTACAAGCTCCGGATCGCGAGCCCTGGCGCGGCCATCAGTCCGATTGCGATCCAGGCGGACGGCCCGAGGATCAGGCGCGCTATCGAGGCCAGGGCAACGGCGGCGGCGATCGTGACGACGATCAGCAAGACGATGGTCACGACGCCCGCAGCCCGGCGTTTCCAGAACGCCCCGCAAGCGTGGTTCCACCGCGTTTCTGCCGATCCGATCATTCGCGCGAACCCGCCGACCGGATGGCCCACGCATGCGTACACCGCAGGCGGCCAGCCAACCGCGATGTCGACCGCCAACGCCACCAGTGCGACGGGTTCAGTCATGCGCTAGTGCCGCGTCGAGGCGGTTGAAACCGTCGTCGTCGGCCGGCACGCCCATCCGTAGCCATTGCGGTGCATAGGCGAACGGTCGTGTGAGGATACCGGCGCGCGCAAGACGATCGAACAGCGCGTCTGCGTTCGCGCATTCCACCAGACGGAACAGCGGGCACGCACCGGTTGGGTACAGCCCGTAACGCCGCAGCACCGCGTCGAGCCGGCCCGCGCGCTCTGCAATCGTCATACGGGCCTCCGCGGCCCATGCGGTATCGCGATACGCCGCTATCCCGTAAGCGATCGCGTGGGTGGACACCGGCCAGCTACCCAGTCGCACGCGCATCGCCGCCGCATAGGCTGGGGGTGCGATCATGAACCCCAGCCGCAGCCCGGCCAACCCGAAGAATTTCCCGAACGATCGGAGCACGATCACCCGGTCCTCGGGCACCAGATGCGGGACGATGCTGGTCCCCGGCACAGCATCGGCAAACGCTTCGTCGACGATCAGCGACGCCCCCCGGCGCGCGATCGACAGGAGGCGGTCCGCCGGGTCGAGAAGGCCATCGGGATTGTTGGGGTTGGCGAGGATGAGCGTCCCGGTCGCGACGACGTCGATCGCGTCGCGTGCGATCCCGGACGCGCCCTCCAAGGCCTCCGCATGCGTACCGTAACCGGGCGTGACGAACCGCAGGGGGCCGGGCAGGTCGAGCGTCCGCAGCAATCGCAACCCGAGTTCGCTGCCCGGGAGCGCGACGACGCGGTCCGGGCTGGTACCGAACGCGTCGGCCGCCACGGCTTCAAGCTCGATCAGCATGGCAGGCGAGGGCAGCGCGGTGATATCCACCGCGATCGGCGATCGCGGCGCCCACGGCCGCGGATTGATTCCGGTCGATAGATCCAGCCACGGCCGCGGCGCATCGGGGTACAGCTGCGCAGCGACATCGATCCTTCCCCCGTGAAAGCGCAGTGCCGACATATCATCTTTCACATGATCAAACGGGCTTTCGCTTGATCTTCCCGGCGTCATCGTCATTCCGCTCCCGAGCCGCAAGCGTGAAGGACCTGTAATATGTATTCGGTGGACGCGTCGTTCGGCAAAACCCTGTTCGTGCTGGGGGGTGCGCGATCGGGCAAGAGCCGTCACGCCCAGGCGATCGCCGAGCGTGCTGTCTCGAACGGGGGAGATCTGATCTACATCGCGACGGCACAGGCATTCGACGACGAGATGGCGGATCGCATCGCCCGCCACCGCTCGGATCGCGACGATCGCTGGCGAACTATCGATGCGCCGGTCGCGCTCGCCGATGCGCTGATAGCTACCGATGCGGCGGCCAACGTCATGCTGGTCGACTGCCTGACACTCTGGATGTCGAACCTTTTGCTCGGCGAGCAGGACATTGAGGTACGATCCGCCGAACTGCTCACCGTAGTAAGAGGCCTCAAAGGGCGCGCGATCTTCGTGTCGAACGAAGTGGGGTTGGGAATCGTCCCCGACAACGCGCTTGCCCGCCGATTTCGGGATGAGGCCGGGCGTTTGCATCAGCGTCTCGCGGCGCAGGTCGACTCGGTCGATATGGTCTTCGCGGGACTGATCCAGCGGTGGAAAAGCCCGCAGTCCACCAATCATTCCACCAATAATCCATAGTCGCAACGTCATCCGATTGAACGGATATCCTACTCTCGTTCTTCGAAATTGGCCGAATATCAGCGCCTTCTGCTGTGAAATAGAATCACGATAAGTCAGTATCTCTACGAATAAAGTGGAAGTGAATTCGCGATAATATACTATTTATCAATTATCAATTCAGTCGATCTCTCAGGCCATTATTAGCGTTATTTTTTTATTTCGTAACAAATATGTGAATAGTAAACTCCGGTTTATGTTATTCGACGTTATCGTCAGCCGATGCTTGGGCTCTGACGACCGAGAGTGGCTTGTGCTCCCGCCCCGATATCTGCGGGAATTCACTGATGAGTGTCATGTCCGGGCCGCTGTCCCTGTTGGTCCGCAAACTCGAAACGCACGCCGTGCTCGATGCCGAGGATCGCGCGGCGCTGTTGGCCCTTCCGCATACCTGCCGGACGTATGAAGCGTCGTCCTATCTGGTCCGTGAGGGCGATGCGCCCGAGCAATGCGCGGTGTTGCTGACCGGATTCGCCTATCGTCAGAAGCTGACCGGGTCGGGCATGCGGCAGATCGTGTCTATGCATATTCCGGGCGAGGCGCTCGATTTCCAACATTTGTTTCTCGATGTCGCCGACCATAACGTCCAAACACTGACCCGCGCCGATATCGCGACGATTCCCCGCAACGCGCTCCGCGAACTGGCGCGGTCGCGCGCGGGGATCGGCAATGCGATCTTCGTGAACACGCTGGTCGAAGCATCGATCTTTCGCGAATGGATCCTCAACATCGGCCGGCGCGATGCGCGGTCACGACTTGCCCACTTCCTATGTGAGTTCGCCATCCGACTCGATATGCAGGGGCTGACGGGTCCCGAAGGCTATGAACTGCCGATGAGCCAGGAGCAGCTGGGCGATGCGCTGGGTCTTACCGCAGTGCATGTCAACAGGACGATCAAGTCGCTCGAATCCGACGGACTGATCACGCGAAACCGACGTCGGATCAGCTTCCCGCGCTGGGATGCGCTGCGCGAACTGGCGGACTTCTCGACGCGCTATCTCCATCTCGCGCAGCAGCACGGCTAGCGATCGCGCGACTGGTCCACCGAGTCGATCAACCGACCGCCGGCCATGAAGACCGCGATCGGGCACGCGGCGAACAGCATCCAACCTCCGTAGCCCGGATATTGCTGAAGATAGTGCATGCCGCGTTCGACGGCGCCGAGCCCCAGGCCATAGATGACGAGGAACGCTTCGAACTTGGTCTTGACGATGAAGAGTCGAGCAAATCGTGTCCACATGCCCGGACAGCAGCAAGAGCCGTACCAAGCCCGGAATTGCGCCGTTTCAGCCCTTCTCCAAATGGTTAACTGTAAATTAACCCGACGGATTTGAGGTCAGCCCGTCATACGCGATCGACATGGAGGACCGTGTCACCCTCGGCGATCTGCAGGGCGTCGGCGCAATCCTTTGCCAGCATGATCCCGTCCTCGGCATCCCGGACATCGCCGAATGCCGCGCGGAACGATGCAAGCTCACCGGTCGCGACAAGTGCTTGCGTACCGGCGTCGCAGCCGATCGCGGCGACACGGCTTTCGCGCGCTTCGGCGATCGTGCGGACGCGGTCGGTGCGCGCGGTCATGGTCGGGCCGCCGTCGAAGATGTCGACATAGTTCTCGAATGCGAAGCCTTCGTTCTCGAGCATGCGCATCGCGGCGCGACCCGAGGGGTGGGGCAGGCCGATCGCGGCGCGCGCGGTCTCGGTAAGCATCGCGGTGTAGATCGGGTGCTTCGGCATCAGGTCGGCGATGAACTGGTGACCGTTGATCGCATTGAACTGATCCGCGTCCTGGAAATTCATCCCGAAGAACCGCCCGGCGAGGCCGTCCCAGAACGGCGAGCCGCCCGCTTCGTCGATCACACCGCGCAGTTCGGCGAGAATGCGGTCGGCGAAGCGCGCTCGGTGCATCTTGATGAAGAGATAGCGGCTGCGCGCGAGCAACAGGCCGAGACCACCGGCGCGTTCGCCGGGGTGAAGGAACAGCCCACCGACCTCGCTCGCGCCTTCGAGATCGGTGGCGAGCGTCAGCATGTCGGCGCGAAACGTCCGGTTCAGCTCGCGACTGTGCTGGGTCAGCTGGCCGATCCGGTAGCTGTAGAACGGGTAGCTCTGGCCGACCTGCGTGAAGATCTGGCAGGTGCCGCGCACTTCCTTCGTCTCGACATTCTCGAGCACCAGCACGAACAGCTCGTCCTGGACCGGGCCGTCGGTCCGCGCGAACGCCGCGTGGCTGCGCTCGAGCTTGGCGGTCAGTGCGCGACGGTCGGGCGGCAGATTGGTGAAGCCGCCGCCGGTGAGCTTGGCCATCTCGTAGAGATGCTGGAGATCGTCGTCGACCGCGGCCCGGATCCTGAAACTCACAAACGGCCCTCCGCGATACGCAAGATGGTGACGGCCGACAGCGCCGCGCGCTCGGTCAGGCTGTCGGGGATCATGAATTCGTCGACCGAGTGGATCGCGCCGCCGCGCACGCCCATCGTGTCGACCACCGGCACGCCCGCCGCGGCGATGTTGTTGCCGTCGCACACCCCGCCGGTCGCTTTCCAGGCGATGTCGAGCCCGAGGTCGCTGCCCGACGCCTTGACGAGGTCGAACAGCCGCGCGGCGCCCGTGTCGATCGGTTTGGGCGGGCGGTTGAAGCCACCGTGAACCTCGATCCGGACGTCATGCTCGGCGGCGACCATCGCGACCGCGGAGTCGATATGCGCCTGCGCCCGCGCGATCTCGTCGAGCGTGGCGGGACGGAAGTTGATGCGCAGGATGGCGAGGTCGGGAACGACATTGTTCGGCCCGCCACCTTCGATCCGCGCCGGGTTGACCGCCAGACGCGGGCCTTGGGCCTTAGACAGGCGCACCGCGATATCGGCCGCGGCAACGATCGCGTTGCGCCCGTCGTCGGGGTTGCGGCCTGCATGGGCGCTGCGGCCGTGGACGATGACCGAGAAATTGCCGGTCCCGCCGCGTGCGCCTGCCAGCGTGCCGTCGGCGAGCGCGGGTTCGTAGGTGAGCGCGGCGACCTTGCCCCGCGCGGCACCGGCGAGGAGCGCGGCGGAGGAAAACGAGCCGGTTTCCTCGTCCGAATTGATCACCACGTCATAACCGATCTGCCCGGCCAAAGGCGTGGCTTCGACCGCAGTCAACGCCGCGAGCATCACGGCCAGCCCGCCCTTCATATCCGCGACACCGGGGCCGTTGAGGCTGCCGTCATCCTGCCAGCGGAGCGACTGGAATGCGTGATCGACCGGATACACCGTGTCCATGTGCCCGGTGAACAGCATCCGTACCGGCGCGCCCGGCCGGACAACCAAATGCAAATGCTTGCCGTGCTCGATCAACGAGACGACGCCATCGGATGCAACGCTGTCGACCGGGGTCGGCTCGACCAGCGTGATCGCGCCCGGCAATCGCGCGAATGCGTCGCCCAGCAGCCCCGCCATCGTCGCCAGCCCCGCCAGGTTACGCGTGCCGCTGTTGACCGCGGCCCAGGTCTCGACCTGCGCCAGCATCGGTATCGCGCGCGCCGTTTCGACGGCGTCGCGCTCGATCGTTGAAAGTCCCCTCATCGCGCGACCCTAGCGGGGCCAGGCGCGCGAGGGAACAGCGTCAGAAGCTGTAGACCAGCGAGGCGCGACTGGTGGTGTCGGTCGAGACCGAGCCGAGCGGCGGCTCGCTTTCATACTGGACGTTGTACGACAGGGCGGCGGAGAGCGGTCCGATCAGCTTTGCGGTCAGCGCGGTCGTCCCGCTCAGCGTGCTGTTGTATTTCTGGACATAGGCGGACGCGACCTGGCTGACAGACAGTCCGCTGAGGATGCGGATGCTGAAATTCGCGGTCCCGCGGGCGGCGATGCTGCTCTGCTCGGTGTTGTCGGTGAATTCGGTGTAGCGATACGCTGGCCCGAGTTCGAGATCGAGCTTCGTCCCGGCGGTCTTGATCACGCTGTAGCCGGCACCGATCGAGGTCGAATAGCGGTTGAAATAGCCGAGGAACCGGTCGCCTTCGTATTGCGCGACGCCGTAGATATAGGCGCGTTCGTCGATCTTGTAGTTGGGCTCGTACGAAGCGAGGTAATGCTCGCGCGTCGTGATGTTGAGGTTTTCCTGGTAGTCGGCCTGGGCGTGGAATTTCTGGCGCCAGCGCAGGCCCTCGCGGTTGAGATCGATGACCGCGGTCGCGCCTGCGGTGTCCGAATTGCCGGTCGAACGATAGCCGCCGACCTCCGCCTTGCCGCTCCAGAGGTCGAGGAAGCTCGCCTGGCGGATCACCTGCGTGCGCTGTTCAGCACGATCGGCCTTCCACTTCTCCGCGATCGCCAACACTGCGTCGCCGCTGAGCGGATCGGCGGCGCGCGCATATTTGGCGATCGTCGCGACGTCCGCCTCGTTGCCGGCCTCAAGCGCGGCATCGAGCATCGCGCGAATCGTCTCGGGGATCATCACCGAAGTCGGATCGGGCGCGTTGGCGAGCAACAGCGGGGCGAGTATGATACAGTATAAGCGGCGCACGCGGGATTCCGTAACGGCAGCGCCGCACGATGGGAACTACTTGGCGACGCGATTATGCGCCGAGATGTGGCGCGAAGGCGGCGAGTACCTGTTCGTAGAGCGCCTTCTTGAACGGCACGATCAGCCGCGGCAGGTCGGCCGGGTCGCTCCAGCGCCACGCGCGGAATTCCTGATGCTCGGTCGCGATATCGATATCCGCGTCGCTGCCGAGGAACCGGTAGAGGAACCAGCGCTGCGTTTGACCGCGCCATTTGCCCTTCCACACCTTGCCGAGCAGTTCGGGGGGGAGGTCGTAGACGAACTCGCCGGGCGCTTCTGCGATCAGCTCGACCTTGTCCGGCATGACGCCGGTTTCCTCGCCGAGTTCACGCAGCGCGGCGGCTTCGGGGTTCTCGCCAGGGTCGATCCCGCCCTGCGGCATCTGCCACGCCTCGATCGGCGAGTCGCTGCGCTGGCCGACGAAGATCCGGCCGTCCGCGTTTATCAGCATGATCCCGGCGCACGGGCGATAGGGCAGGGTTGAAACATCGATCAACTTAAGTCTCCGGAACGCAGGGTTGCCGTGTCGGGCCGCTTGGGGCTCGGGGCGCGCGATCCTACCTATGGAGCATGATCCACGTCGTCCACCATCCCGACTATGTCACGCCGGCGCCGGCGCGTTCGACCTATCGCTGGAACAAGAACGGGCTGATCCGTGACCTGCTGCTCGCCAAGGGCGATGCGGTCGCTTGGCACGTGCCCGAGGCCACACCAACCGCGTGGCTGGAGGCGGTGCACGACGAGGATTATGTCGCCGAGGTGCTGGACGCGCGCGTGCCGAAGGAGAAGGAGCGGCGAATCGGCTTTCCAGTCACCCCGTCGGTCGCGTCGCGCGCGACGATCGTGCCGCATGGGACCTGGCTTGCAGCGTGTCTCGCGCTGGGACACGGGTTTGCGGCAAACACGGCGGGTGGCAGCCATCATGCGCTCGCGAACACCGGGGCGGGGTTCTGCGTGTTCAACGATCTGGCGGTGGCGGCGGCGCGGCTGATCGACGAGCGCCGCGTGGCGCGCGTGCTCATCGTCGATTGCGACGTGCACCAAGGCGACGGGACTGCGGCGTTGCTGGCCGGTCGACCGGAAATCGCGACCTATTCGATCCATGCGGAGAAGAACTTTCCGGTGCGCAAGGCCCGGTCGACGCTCGACGTGCCGCTGCCAGACCGGGTCGGCGACGAGACGTATCTCGCGGCGCTGGAGCAGACCTTGGTGCCGTTGCTCGACGAGGTTCGGCCCGACCTGATCCTGTACCAGGCGGGGGTCGACCCGTTCGACGGCGATCGACTTGGGCGATTGTCGGTGACGCTGGACGGCTTGGCGCGGCGCGAGCGGCTGGTCGCAGGGCTGGCGATAGCGCGCGGCGTGCCGCTCGCGAGCACCGTCGGCGGCGGCTATGGGGAAGACGCGCTGGCAATTGCCGAGCGACACGTCGCGGCGATCATGACGCTTGGCGAAACTTTTGCCGCCGCGGGTGACGCCGGACTGCGGGTTGGTGCATTGAACGCGCGATGACGACACCTTCCCTTCTCTGGCTGCGCCAGGACCTCCGCCTTCACGATCAACCCGCGTTGATCGCCGCTGCGCATGCGGGGCCGGTGATTCCGGTCTATGTCCTCGACGACGATGCGCCGGGCAAATGGAAGATGGGCGGCGCGCAACGCTGGTGGCTGCATCACACGCTCGACGCGTTCGGGAAGTCGCTGGCCGACAAGGGATCGAAACTGATCCTGCGGCGCGGCGATGCGATCGAATTGCTGACGGCGCTGATGGAGGAAACCGGCGCCGAGCACATCCACGCGATCCGCCATTACGAGCCGTGGTGGCGCAAGGCCGAGGCCGCGCTGGGCGATCGATTGTGCCTGCATGACGGCAACCATCTCGCGCGCGTCGAGGACGTGAAGACGGGGTCTGGCGGGCAGTTCAAGGTGTATTCCTCGTTCTGGAAGGCCCTGAACCAGATGATGCCGCCGGGCGAGCCTGAGCCTGTACCGCGGACGGTTCCGGCGCCGTCGTCATGGCCGGAAAGTGAAAAGCTCGCGGACTGGGACCTGCTGCCGACCAAGCCCGACTGGTCGACGGGGTTCGCGGACTGGACACCGGGCGAGGCGCAGGCGTTGAAGAACGCGAGGGCAATGGCGCCAATCGTGGAGGCCTATGACGTCGACCGCAACCTGCCGTCGATCGAGGGCACCTCGCGCCTGTCGCCGCATCTCCATTTCGGCGAGATCTCGCCGCGCGCGGTGTGGCATGCGGTCGATGGACACGGCGATGCGACGACGTTTCGCAAGGAACTCGCATGGCGCGATTTCACCGATGGCGTCGTGCTGGCGATGCCGGATTACGGCGACACGAACGGGCGGCCCAAGTTCGACAAGCTCCCATGGCGGTCTGGCAGGGAGGCCGATGCCGACCTAAAGGCGTGGCAGGAGGGCAGGACCGGCTATCCGATCGTCGATGCGGGCATGCGCCAGCTTTGGGCGACGGGGTGGATGCACAACCGTGTGCGGATGATCACGGCGAGCTTTCTCGTGAAGCATCTGCTGATCGACTGGCGCGAGGGGGAGCGGTGGTTCTGGGACTGCCTGGTCGATGCGGATTACGGGAATAATGCGGTGAACTGGCAGTGGGTCGCCGGCACCGGGGTGGATTCGAACATGTTCGGGCGGATCATGGCACCGTTGTCGCAGTCCGAGAAGTTCGATGCGGGGGACTATATTCGGGAGTGGGTGCCGGAACTGGCGAAGGTGTCGGGGGCGGCGATCCATGATCCAGACGAGTCCGGCTGCCGGCCGAAGGCGTATCCGGCGAAGATCGTCGGCCATCGCGAAGGACGCGAACGTGCGTTAGAGGCCGGGCGGCACGCGCGGTAGGGGCGCGTCTGCTTCCCTCCCTCGCAGGGCGGGCCGGGGGTGGGTTGGCCGGTTCGAGCCAATGACGGCTGATCAAGCGGAGCCCGCCCCACCCCCAACCCCTCCCTTTCAGGGGGGGGGGTGTTGTGGCGTTGGCTGAGACAATGGCCTTCCAGCGGTTTCCAGACCGCCGCCTCTTTCCTAGCCGCGGCCCCTGTTGCATGGAGCGCCGCGATGACTGCCGTTCCCGCTTTCGATGATGTGCCCGCCGCGCAGGTTTCCCCGGTTGCGCGTCTCGTCGCGCCGGTTTTCCACCGATTGCTCGACCGGATCGACGCGGGGCTTGAGAGCGGCGGGATCGACGCACGCCTCCCCGACGGCACGCGGCGGCTGATCGGCGGACGCGCGCCTGGGCCTTTGCCTGTCGTCACCGTCCATCGTTGGCGCGCTCTGGTGCGGTTGGCGACGGCGGGGTCGGTCGGCTGGTACGAGGGCTGGGCGGCAGGCGACTGGTCGAGCCCCGATCCGGTGCCGCTGTTCGACCTGTTCATGCGCAACCGCCGCTCGCTCGGGGGCGCGGCGCGATCGGGGGGCGTGGTGCGGCTGGCGGCGCGGGCGTGGCACCGGATGCGGCGGAACGACCCGACTGGCTCGCGGAAGAACATCGCGGCGCATTACGACCTCGGGAACGATTTCTACGAGACGTGGCTCGATCCGAGCCTGACCTATTCGAGCGCGATCTTCGCCGAGCCGTTCGACGATGCCGAATCGCATGAGGCGGCGCAGACGACCAAGCTGCGCGCGATCCTCGACCGGACCGGGGCGCGGGCGGGCGATACGATCCTGGAGATCGGGTGCGGTTGGGGTTCGTTCGCCGAGATGGCGGCGCGGGCGGGGGTCGGCGTGCATGCGCTGACCTTGTCGGTCGAGCAGAAGCGGCAGGTCGACGACCGGATCGCGGCGGCGGGGCTGGACGGCGTGCGCGTGGCGCTGACCGATTACCGCGACGTCACCGGGACCTATGACGCGGTCGCGAGCATCGAGATGGTCGAGGCGGTCGGCGAGGAATATTGGCCGGTGTATCTCGACGCGATCGCGCGCGCGCTGAAGCCGGGTGGGCGCGCGGCGTTGCAGTATATCTCGATCGACGATGCGATCTTCGACTCCTATTCGCGCAGCGTCGATTTCATCCAGCGTTATGTGTTCCCGGGTGGGATGCTGCTGTCCGAACCGCGGTTTCGCGCGCTGGCGGAGGCGCGGGGACTGATGTGGGAGGACCGGCGCGGGTTCGGGTTGCACTATGCCGAGACGTTACGGCGGTGGCGGGTGGCGTTCGATGCTGCGTTTGCCGAGGGGCGGTTGCCGGCGCGGTTCGATGCGCGGTTCGTGGCGTTGTGGCGCTACTATCTGATGTATTGCGAGGGCGGGTTTCTCGGCGGCGGGATCGATGTGGCGCAGGTTACTTTGGTGAAGCGGTAGTGTTTTCCTGCGAACGCAGGAACCCAGGGTAACGGGGGGTGGCGATGGTGATCCTGGGCTCCTGCGTTCGCAGGAGAACGGTTAGCCGACCCGCTCGAAATGGCCGGCTTCAAAACCTTCGATTGCCAGCGCGACGATGCGGTCGGCCACCACCGTCGGCTCCTTGACCGAGTTCGGATCCTCGCCCGGATAGGCCCGCGCGCGCATCTTGGTCCGCGTCGCGCCGGGATCGACGATCGCGGTGCGGATTGCGCTGATCTCGGCCATCTCGTCGCCATACGCGCCGAGGAGGGTTTCGAACGCCGCCTTCGACGCGCCGTAGAGCCCCCAGTACGCGCGAGGCTTGCGGCCGACGCTGGAGGTCACGCCGATCACGCGAGCCGACTTCGCCTTCTTCAGCATCGGATCGAACGCTGCGATCAGCGCCGCCTGCGCGCTGACGTTGAGTGTCAGTACCTGCGCCATTTCCTTCGGGTCGATCGCCGGGACCGACGACAGCGACCCCAGCATGCCGGCGTTGAGCACGAGGATGTCGAGCGCATCCCAGCGGTCGCCGATCGCTGTCGCCAGCCGCGCAATCGCCTCGCTCTCGGCCAGATCGAGCGGGGCTATCGTCGCCGAGCCCCCCGCACCGTGGATCGTCGCCTCGACCTCCTCGAGACCGCCGGGCGTACGCGCCGTCAGGACGACGTGCGCGCCCTTTGCCGCCAGCGCGATCGCAGTCGCAGCGCCGATGCCCCGGCTGGCACCGGTGACCAGCGCCAGCCGGCCTTCGAGAGGCTTGTCCGTCATATACGCTCCGGGATTGTCAGATGACGCGTTCGGCGAGCATCGCGAACTGATCGACTTCCGAACCTTCGTCATGATCGGTCAGCGTTGTCGGATAGTCGCCGGTGAAGCACGCATCGCAATATTTCGGGCGGACATCCGCGCGCTTCGCCTCGCCGAGCGCCTTGTAGAGGCCGTCGATCGAGATAAAGTTCAGGCTGTCCGCATGGATGAAGCCGGTCATCCCGCCGAGATCGAGCTTGGCCGCGAGGAGCTTCGCGCGCTCGGGCGTATCGACGCCGTAGAAGCAGGAATGCCGCGTCGGCGGGCTGGCGATCCGCATATGCACTTCGGCGGCACCCGCCTCGCGCATCATCTGGACGATCTTCAGCGAAGTCGTACCGCGGACGATCGAATCGTCGACCAGGATGACCCGCTTGTCCTTGATCAGCGCGCGGTTGGCGTTGTGCTTCAGCTTCACGCCGAGGTGGCGGACCTTGTCGCCCGGCGAGATGAACGTCCGGCCGACATAATGCGATCGGATGATGCCGAGCTCGAACGGGATGCCCGACTGCTGCGCATAGCCGATCGCCGCCGGCGTGCCCGAATCGGGGACCGGGATGACGAGATCGGCATCGACCGGCGATTCGATCGCGAGCTGCGCGCCGATCGCTTTGCGCACCGAATAGATCGAGTGATCGTCAACGATCGAATCGGGGCGCGAGAAATACACCCATTCGAAGATGCACGGCCGCGCCGCCATCGGTGCGAACGGGCGGATCGAGCGGATCTCCGAGCCCTGGACGATGACCAGTTCGCCCGGCTCGACTGCCCGGACGAACGTGGCGCCGACGACGTCGAGCGCGACCGTCTCGGACGCGAAGATCACCGCATCGTCGAGCTTGCCCATGACGAGCGGTCGGATGCCGAGCGGATCGCGGCAGGCGATCATCCCCTCCGGCGTCATCACGATCAGCGAATACGCGCCCTCGATCTGCTTCAGCGCATCGATGAACCGGTCGAGCAGCGTGCGATAGTTCGACGTCGCGACGAGATGAATAATCGTCTCGGTATCGCTGGTCGACTGGAAGATCGAACCGCGGCGGACGAGTTCGCGACGCAGCCGCATCGCATTGGAAATATTGCCGTTATGCGCGATCGCGAAGCCACCGGTCGACAGCTCGGCATAGAGCGGCTGGACGTTGCGCAGCGCGGTCTCGCCGGTCGTCGAATAGCGGACATGCCCGCAGGCGACGGTGCCCGGCAGCGCGCGGATCACGTCGTCGCGGTCGAAATTGCCCGCGACATGGCCCATCGCGCGGTGGGTGTGGAAATTGGCGCCGTCGAAGGTGGTTATCCCGGCGGCTTCCTGCCCGCGGTGCTGCAACGCGTGCAGCCCCAGGGCTACGAGCGCGGCTGCGCCATCGGTGGCGGAGACGCCGAACACCCCGCATTCTTCGCGGAGTTTGTCGTCATCGAAAGGATTGGTCGTCTGCATGCCGGATCTCACGTCGTGCGGAAGCTGCCCTATACGAGCGGTTGGCGGGCTTGTCGCCTGTTTGTAATAACATTGCGTGCTGCTGGTCGCATCGGGGCGGGTTTCGGGTATATCCGGGGCATGACATACAGCCGCGACACGGGCCTGACGCTCGATCCCAAATTCGATTCCGCCGGGCTTCTGACCGCGGTCGTCACCGATCGCGTGTCGGGCGACGTGCTGATGGTCGCGCACATGAATGCCGAGGCGCTGGCGGAGACGCAGGCAACCGGCGAGGCGCATTTCTGGTCGCGGAGCCGGGAAAAGCTGTGGAAGAAGGGCGAGACGTCGGGGAACGTGCTGCGCGTCGCCGAGCTGCGGATCGATTGCGATCAGGATGCGGTGTGGGTGATCGCCGACGCGGCAGGGCCGGCGTGCCATACTGGAGAGCGGACATGCTTCTTCCGGCGGATCGAGGGGGGCAGACTGGTGCTGGCCGAATGAAGCGGGTGCTGTTGCTCGCACTGGTGTTGTGCGGGTGCGGGCGGGAGCCGAAGACTGCGGTTGCGGATAGCGCAGGGGCTCGGCTGGAGGCTGCGGCCGAGACGGCGGGGATCGTGCCGGACCCGAACGCGCCGCTGCAAGGATACTGGGCGCGCGATACTGATCGGATCTGCGTCGTCGGTACCGAGAAGACCGCACGGATCGGGGTCAGCGTCGATTACGGCGAAGATCAGGGCTGTGCCGCATCCGGGACGGTCGAGCGCTCGGGGGATGCGCTGAAACTCGCCTTCGGTGCGTGCCAATTCGGCGCGAAGTTCGACGGCGACCGGATCGTCTTCCCACCCGAGATACCCGAGGCTTGCGAGTCGCTCTGCACCGGCCGGGCATCGCTGGCCGCTGTGACGGTGGATCGGATCAGCGAATCGCGCTCGGAGGCCTCGACGTTGCGCTCAACGGGTGGGCGATCATCTGCCGGGAAGTTGCTTTGCGCTAATTGACGTTGACGTAAACGAGAGTTATTTGTCCCGGGATGGCGACACGAGCATCCCTCTCTCCGGTCTCTCCCGAATCCTACGCGGTGATCGAACCGCGGCATGATCGCGAGAGCTTCACGATCTCCGATCTCTCCGCCGAGTTCGACGTCACCGCGCGCGCGCTCCGGTTCTACGAGGACGAGGGCCTGATCGCGCCTGAGCGTCGCGGCACGCAGCGCATCTATTCGCACCGCGACCGCGCGCGCCTCGCCTGGATCCTGCGCGGCAAGCGCGTCGGGTTTAGTCTCGGCGAAATCCGCGAGATGATCGATCTCTACGATCTCGGCGACGGCCGCCGTGCGCAGCGCCAGGTCGTGATCGAGCGCAGCCAGGCGCGGATCGCGCTGCTCACGGCGCAGAAGCGCGATATAGATCTCGCCATCGACGAACTCACCAGTTTCGTGGCCCTTCTCGAAGCCAGCCGCGCCCAAGACACCCCGCAAGGATAAACCATGCCCCAGTATACGCCCCCCGTTCGCGACACGCGTTTCGTCCTCGAGCATGTCGTCGGCCTGCCACGCTATTCCAATCTCCCCGGCTTCGATGCAGCCTCGCCCGACGTCGTCGACGCGGTGCTCGAAGAGGGCGGCAAGTTCGTCGCCGAGGTCTTGTTCCCGCTCAACCTGTCGGGCGATCAGCAGGGTTGCACGCGGCACGAGGACGGCTCGGTGACGACGCCGGACGGCTTCAAGGAAGCGTACAAGCAGTATGTCGAGAGCGGCTGGGCGACGCTCGGCAATCAGCCCGAATATGGCGGGCAGGGCATGCCGCACGTCGTCTCGACCGCGTTCCAGGAATACATGATCTCGTCGAACATGGCGTTCGCGATGTACCCCGGCCTGACGCACGGCGCGATCGCCGCGCTGATCGCCAAGGGTTCGGATGCGCAGAAGGCGATGTACGTGCCGAAGATGGTGTCGGGCGAATGGGGCGGGACGATGAACCTGACGGAGCCGCAGTGCGGCACCGATCTCGGCCTGATCCGCACCAAGGCCGAGCCGCAGGCGGATGGCTCGTACGCGATCACCGGCACGAAGATCTTCATCTCGAGCGGTGAGCATGACCTGACCGAGAACATCATCCACCTCGTGCTGGCCAAGACGCCGGGTGCGCCGGATAATGTGAAGGGCATTTCGCTGTTCGTCGTACCGAAGGTCCTCGTCAACGAGGACGGTTCGCTCGGCGCGCGCAACGGCGTCACCTGCGGGTCGATCGAGCACAAGATGGGCATCCACGCGAACTCGACCTGCGTGATGAACTATGATTCGGCGACCGGCTGGCTCGTCGGCGAGGAGACGAAGGGCCTCGCCGCGATGTTCATCATGATGAACGCCGCACGTCTCGGCGTGGGCTTGCAGGGTCTCGGCGTGGCCGAGGTCGCCTACCAGAATGCCGTCCAGTACGCGCAGGACCGTCGCCAGGGCCGCGCGCTGACCGGGGCGAAGGAGCCGCAGGAGAAGGCCGACACGCTGTTCGTCCATCCCGATATCCGCCGCATGCTGATGGAGGGCAAGTCGCTGACCGAGGGCCTACGCGCGCTGATCCTGTGGACCGCGCTCCAGGCCGATCTCGAGCATCACGCCGAAACCGAGGAAGAGCGCCAGATCGCAGGTGACATGATCAGCCTGCTGACCCCGGTCATCAAGGGCTATGGCACCGATAAGGGCTACGAGATCGCGACCAACGCGCAGCAGGTTTACGGCGGCCACGGCTACATCGCTGAGTGGGGCATGGAGCAGTATGTCCGCGATGCCCGGATCGCGATGATCTACGAGGGCACCAACGGCGTCCAGGCGATGGATCTGGTCGGGCGCAAGCTCGCGCAGAATGGCGGGCGCGGGATCCAGGCGTTCTTCAAGCTGGTGGCGGACGACGTCGCGGCGGCGAAGGGCGATCCGGCGACGTCGGCGTTCGCCGAGGCGCTGGAGAAGGCGAACGGCCAGCTTCAGGCGGCGACGATGTGGTTCATGGCGAACGGCATGAAGAACCCCGAGAACGTCGGCGCCGGCGCAGTCAGCTACATGCACCTGATGGGGATCGTCGCGGTCGGGGTGATGTGGCTGCGGATGGCGGTCGCCGCGACCAAGCTGAAGGCGGCGGGCGAGGGCGAGGCTGCGTTCCTCGACGCCAAGCTGGTGACCGCGCGCTTCTATGCCGAGCGGATTCTGCCAGATGCCGGCGCGCTGCGGCGGAAGATCGAGGGCGGCGCGGAGTCGCTGATGGCGCTGCCGCCCGAGATGTTCATGGCGGCGTAAGGCACCTTCGCCGATAAGCTGGAAGAGCCGGCGGAAGGCTCAAACGAATACGGCCTGCCACTCAGAAGGTGCGCAGGCCGTATTCATGTCGATCGCCGGGATGCCGCGAGGATCGGTCCTATCCGGACGGCCGCAGCATCGCGGCCGTCCGGCCGTGATTATTCGAGGTCGTTCTCGTCGACCACGACGGTGGTCGCCGATGGCTTGCGCTCGATCGCGGCGAGGCAGGCGTCGATGATGTCGTCGTTGAAACGGTTGAACAGCTCGATCCCGTCGTCTTCCGGTTCGTCGCCGCTGAGTTCCTTGAGCACCGCGTATTTCACCGCGAACTCATATTCGTCGCCGTCGAATTCGCCGGTGAATTCGATCTGCTTTTCGATGTCGTTGTCGACAACGCTCGACTGGTCGATCTCGAGACTGTTTGCCATGCTGGAACTCCTTGGATTTGCGCGTCTACTGCCCGCCCTCGCGCGACAGCGCAAGCCGTCGTCTGCCATCCCGCAAGACGATGATCGATGGCGATCGCCGGCGATCGATAGCGCAGCCCGATGCCGGGGCTTGGGACGCTCAGACCGACAGGCCGCGACCCCTGATCTCGCCCAGCAAGGCCTCGGCCACCGGATTGCCGATCTCGCCACCCGGCTGCCGATACGCATCCAGCAATTCCGCATCAGAAGCGCCGCGCAACAGCGCATCGGTCTCGGCGGTAAATGTCGCCGCTTCCTGCGCCGCCATGTCCGCCGCGTCATCGCTCGTTACCGCGGGCGCGACGCCGGGGTCGGGCGCATGCGCCATCGCCGAGTCTTGCTTGAACACGTCAAAGGCCTCGGCGGCCTCGTTGCGCTCCTCGATGGCGATCTCCAGGCGGGTGAAAAGGTCGAGCGGCGATGCGGTATTTTCCATGGGTCAGCTTATCCCCGCTTCGTAGGTCCGAGTAAATGGTCCGTGCTTCCATAATACCCGGCTGATGACCGCCTGTGAAACCGCTGCATCCAACACGGGTGCGTGTCCGTAGCTGGGCCAAAAGGGGAATGATCATGGCGCATGCATCCTGGCCTCCAGAAGCCGATCGGCAGCTCGTACGGCAGTATATGTCCGGCGCGGACGTCGCGGATATCGCCAATTCATTCGGCCGAACCGTCAGCGCGGTGCGCACGCGCGCCTGCACGCTCGGTCTGCAAAGGCGCAAGACGACCAGGAACTGAGATACCGATTTGGCGTGGCGGGGTAACCTATTCGAGGGCGATCCGCTTGGTGCGATTGGCGACGCGCGGGTCGATCGCCACAGCGGCCGCCTTGTTGTTCGCGGCCTCGCCCGCTCGTCCCGCCCTGTTGGCGGCAACGCCACGCGAATAGAGCGTCCACGCAGTGCGAGGATTCGCCTTCAGGGCGGCGTATAGTCCAGCAGCGCCGCGTCGAACTCTCCGCGACGAAGCCGGATCAACCCGCGACTATCTAGATACGCAGGGTTTCCCGGGGTCAATTTCAGCGCGGCATTGCAATCCGATAGCGCCTGACCAAGCTCGCGGTTGAGCTGACCACGCGCCCAGCAACGCCCGTTGAACGCGGCGGCGCGCGTGGCGTCCTGCGGATGGGCTCGAAGCCATTGGTCGTAACTCGCCAGCGCGGCGGCTGGCATCTCGATGCTGTCGTACAGGCCGCCAAGGATGAACTGACTGGCAAGATCTCGACCAAGACGATGTATCGTTGGCGAAATTTACGGAGTAGCAGGTACGGTGTTCGACCTGATGCTTCGGTATCGTCGTGATTGTGGCGGCGACCCGTTATTGGCGGGCGATCGCATTCCTGACCCAGATGGAGAGGGGCATTTCCGCCTTTGGGCGGGTGAGCAGGTTAGCGGGATTGAGCCCGAGGAAGACATCTACACCGTTGACGAGGTGTTCAACGGTTCTGAGGAAGAATTGCGTGCGCATGCCAAAATATACCCCGACAGGAGACCGGAAGTCGAAGCCGCGCTTGTATTGTTGCAACAGTATCGCCAGCGCTTCTGGCCGAGAAGCGGCGATTCCGGATGCGCGCACCGCGCATCTTTACCCGTTCCACGTGTCAACGTTTTCTGAGCGAAAGCATGCACAGGCTTGCGAGTGTTGTGAGTAGCGTTGCACACTTTAACGGCTAATCTCGCATGGCTTGGAACTAGGCTCGAATGGAATATGCCATGGTCGCCGAGGGGATTATTGCCGGTTCGGACGACGCCTTGATCGTTACCGCTCACCGCGCAACCGATCATCTCGCCCAGAACAGTCTCGACGCCGTACAATGGCCGGGATGGATCGAGATCGTGACTGACGAAGATTATGTGAAGCGGGGGCGGCGTCGTCAGATCGATCATCCCGATAGACCGAGAGCGTTCATAGCACTTGATCCGGTACTGCTCCACAATCATTGGCTGGTTACCGGAATGTTCAATCGGGTCCAGGGGACTTGCATGTTCTCACAGCATATGGCCGTTCCGGCCGTGCAAGGAATGACGGGCGAGCATTGAGATTATGCTCTTGTCAGCATGGCCGCAGATCCCGGCGTTGGGCGACTTGCCCGACCCTGGAGGCAACCGGCGTCCGAAGGATGCCGTGTACCGGATTAGCCAGATGTTGGCCGCAGACCCTGCGCAGCTGCATGATCCGAAGTCGCCGATCCGTAGTAAGGCCAGAACCTATATGCCCCAATCGATGTCGCAGCGATGGCTCGCGGGTGGCTTGGCCGTGGAGGCAATGACCTGGTTGCAGACGTTCGAATGGCGTGAAGGCGATAGCGGCTTGCCACCGGTCGGTGTAATGCTGCGTGCATCGGGCTACATGCCGGAAATCAAACCGCGAGATAACATCGCTGCTGAAGTAGACGATTACGAATTATCGTCGTGTAAAACTCACATCAGCATGAATTTACGCGAGCCGAACGTCCGCATTCGCGCCGTCGCGATTCCAAAGCCGCTAGGCCGCTGAGGACCTGGGTTCTGTCCTTATAGGTTGTCGATTGGGCGCACGTTGAACGTCGGCTTCTGATAACAGCTGCCGTCTAACGCGTCGTTCGGGCGCGACAGAAAACTCCCAATGCTCGCCGTGTTCCGCGCCGTCGATGCGGCCGCGTAGCGCCCCGGCCGTGTCACGTTAACGAGCGTCCGAAGCTCGGACCCGGGCAAGCCGGCCTGAATGACTGCATGTGGGTCCAAGCGAACCAGGCTGACGGGCGCTTCCGCCAGCTTGACCAGCTTTAACCAGCTTTCGTCGAAAGACAGACAGACAGCTCAGATCGCCTCCCCCCAGACCCCGATCCGCTGCGCATTTACCATTGTCTTCCGTAAGCAGCGAGCGATCACGCGTATTTTATACCTCGCGGCCTACGTTCGGGCTCCTCGTAGCCACGTCCGCACGAATGGCTTGTCAGCGGTGGAAGCGCCGTTCGATGTCTCGAAGTCGATCTTGCGTCGATGGAACTGCCAATAGAGCGTGATGCTCAGGATCGCGGCGTAGAAGCACCAGACAGAAGCGAAGGCATAGCCCTTGATCAAGTGGACAAGCGTCAGCCCTATGATGTTGACGATGCCGTACGTTCTGACGACACTGTGGCTCGACAGCAGCAGCGCGCCGCACGTCGCCATTATGTAGACAATCGACACCGCCATGTTGCTAGTCATTGCGTTACGATATGCGATCGAAGAATGTTCGACGAAGGCACGGATCGGAAACAGGATCAGGCCTGCGATATTCCAGACGCATACGAAAGTTCCAGCTACGGTCAGCGCTACGATCGCGATACGACGCCGGCTTTGCGGCTCCATCAACGCGACCGCAACCGGCATCAATGTCGGCAGGACGCCGAGCGCGTAAAGCATGAACAGGAGCACAGCACGGTCGAGCGTAACCTGACCAAGCTCGCCGTGAAATGCCAGCCAGACGAGCCCCTCGCAGAACTGATGCCCTGCGAACAATAGCGGCACGGAGGCGAATAGTAGTGCGCGCGGCTCGCGAACGTGACGCAACGTCGCCACACCGATCGTCGCCAGCACCCCGGAAGCGACGAAGCTTGCAGTAGCCGAAAAGCACATGGGCGGTCTTTCAAGCTATTGGCAATAGGACCGGGTGGCGCGTTTTCCGCCACATAGCCAGCAACGCTTGTCGTTCCCGCTGTCAGTTTGGCACGTCCTCGGCAAACCAGGTCACGTAGACAAAGGTTGGCGCGCGTCTATCGCTTGATTCAAGGCTGTCTTTTGGAGGCGGTGCTGGGCGAGCGGATTGGGGTTTCGGATTAGGAGTGGGCTCTGATCGGCCCCCTGCTGCCGTCGGAGCGAGGCGTGGCTGCCGACCCGCGGGCGACAACCCGCCCTATTTCGAACGCATGGTTTGGATGGCGCGGACAGGCGCGCAATGGCGGCATTTGCCGGATGAATACGGCAATGGGAACAGCGTGTTCCGGCGGTATCGTCGCTGGGCGTGATGGGCGTGCTCGAAGCCATGCTGGAGACCCTGGGCGCTGTCGTCGAGCGGGATGTCGGTGCCGACATGATCGACAGCACCGAAGTCCGGGCGCACCACTGCGGCGTCGGGCAAAAAAAGGGATCAGGAATTCGAGGGGCTCGGCCGTTCGCGAGGCGGCTTCACGACCAGGCTGTACGGCCGATGCGATGGTCAGAGGCGCCCGCTATGTTTCGTCCTGACACCGGGGCAGGCCCACGACGTGAAGGGGTTGGGCCCTTGTTCGGAATGCTGGCTGAACCGCCGGACCCGGAAAACCCACAATGACCCAAGCACATCGAGTGCGGAGTATGATCGGGACCCGAGCCGCGCGAATGGCATTACGGCCAGCGGCGCTATGTTCCGGACGAACGGGTCGGACACATGGCTGCACCAACCGGCAATGCGGAGCGACTATCCAAGCTTGCCAACGGGAGGCCGTCCACACATCGGTCCTCTCACCCGATGCACCCGATACGGCGGAATGCGACGAGGACCGATTCGAGAATTTCCCTTCATTACTTCGCCTCTGGCGAGAAGCAATTCCTTGGGGGCTGGGCAATGTCATGCGCAGCGATCGAAACAGACGGCCAGATACAAATGGTTACACGATCATACCTCGCGTGCATGTTTGGCGAGGGCTTGCACGGCTAACTGAGCGGATCACCACGAAGGTCCGATCACGATGCTCGCTTTCGAAATCGCCGCCGGTATGGCTGCTTTTGCGCACCATGCCGTATCCCACCGGTTCGCTATACCGTGGTTCGGGCGCGACACGGGCGCCATTACGCCCTCCGCCTGCGCTGGTCGAAACAGTTGCAATATCCTGTCCGAGCACGCGCCAGGCGTTTGCCCGCAGCGCAAATATTGAGACGGTGCTGATCATGATGATGGTGCCATCGCGCTCTGCGGCCCCGCTGATGCTCGTCTTGTCGCTCGCTGCCTGTGGTGGTTCGGAAAACGGCGGTCCTCCTCGCCAGGGGCCGGTCGAAGTCGGCGTCGTGACGTTGACCGCGCAGCCCGTGACCACCACGACCGAGCTGACCGGCCGTATTACCGCGACCGCAGTGGCCGATGTCCGGCCCCAGGTCGACGGGATCATCAAGGCCCGATTGTTTACCGAGGGTACTACGGTCCGTGCCGGGCAGCCTCTCTACCAGATCGATCCGCGCCTCTATCGCGCGACCCGCGACCAGACGGCCGCGCAGCTGGCCAGTGCGCAGGCATCGGCGGCCACCGCGCAAGCGAAGGTGGCGCGCTACAATCGGCTCCAGACCGCCGATGCGGTCGCGCGGCAGGATGTCGACGACGCGGTCGCCGCCGACCGCGAGGCCAAGGCCAGCATCGCGCAGTATCGCGCGAGCCTGCGGACCGCGAACGTCAATCTCGGCTTCACGCGGGTGTACGCGCCGATCTCGGGCCGGATCGGTCGGTCGGCCTTCACGGTGGGCGCGCTGGTGTCCGCCGCGCAGACCTCCGCGCTGGCGACGATCTCGCAACTCGATCCGATCTATGTCGATATCCAGCAATCGAGCACCGCGCTGCTCGACCTGCGCGAGAGCCTGGCCAGGGGCGATGTGCTGCCGGCCAGCACGACCGTCCGCCTCGTGCTCGAGAATGGGCGCGTCTATCCGCAGGTCGGAACGATCCAGTTCGGCGAGGTCAGCGTCGACACGACCACCGGCACGGTGACGTTGCGGGCCCGCTTTCCGAACCCGCAGGGTATCCTGCTGCCGGGCATGTTCGTCCGGCTGACCGTGCCCCAGACGATCGTCCGCAACGGTATCCTCGCGCCGCAGCTGGGGATCACCCGCGATGCGAAGGGTAATGCCACCGCGCTGGTCGTCGGCGCGGACAACAAGGTTGCGCTGCGCCAGGTCACCACCGGGCAGGCGATCGGGGCACAGTGGCTGATCACCGCGGGGCTCAGGACCGGCGACCGGCTGATCGTCCAGGGCACCGACAAGGCGCAGCCCGGCGCGAGCGTGAAGGCCGTGACCGTCACGACGGGCACCGCCGCCGCCGGCTCCACAAACCCCGGGACCACCAACTGAGATGGGTATCAGCCGCTTCTTCGTCGAACGCCCTATCTTCGCGTGGGTGATCGCGATCGTCATCATGCTCGGCGGGGTCGTCGGCTTGCGCTCGCTGCCGGTCGCGCAATATCCCGATGTCGCGCCACCGACGATATCGATCAATGCGACGTATCCCGGCGCGTCGGCCGAGACACTCGAAACCAGCGTGACGCAGGTGATCGAGCAGCAGCTTACCGGCATCGACGGCCTGCAATATTTCCAGTCCAGTTCGGACTCGTCGGGATCGGCGTCGATCACCGTCACGTTCGTCAAGGGGACCGATCCCGACATCGCGCAGGTCCAGGTTCAGAACAAGGTTCAGCAGGCCACCGCGCGGCTGCCGTCCGCAGTGACTGCGCAGGGCGTCACCGTAACCAAGTCGAACAGCGACTTCCTGCTGATCGTCGCGCTGTACGACAGGAGCGACAAGGCGACCGGCAGCGACGTCGCGGACTATCTGGTCAGCAATTTCCAGGATGATATCGCGCGTGTCAGCGGCGTCGGCCAGAGCCAGGTGTTCGGCGCGGAATATGCGATGCGGATCTGGCTGGACCCGACCAAGCTCGCTGCCGTCCAGCTGATGCCGTCGGACGTCCAGTCGGCGATCACGGCGCAGAATGTCGATGTCTCGGCGGGACAGGTCGGTGCGCTGCCCGCGGTGAAAGGGCAGATGCTGAACGCCACCGTCCGCGCCAAGTCACGGCTGTCGACCCCCGATCAGTTTCGCCAGATCGTGGTCAAGACGAACACCGACGGCTCGGTGGTGCGGCTGGCCGATGTCGCGCGCGTCGAGCTGGGGCAGGAGAGCTACACGGCCTCCGCCAAGCTCAACGGGCATCCCGCGTCGGGCATGGCGATCCAGTTGGCGACGGGCGCCGATGCCCTGCAAACCGCAGCGGCGGTCAAGGCGCGCGTGGCCGAACTCTCGACCCGTCTACCCGCTGGCTACACGATCGCCTATCCGCGCGACACCACCGCGTTCGTCAAGCTGTCGATCGAGGAGGTCATCGAGACGCTGGCGATCGCGATCGTCCTTGTCGTGGTCGTCATGTTCGCCTTTCTCCAGAGCTGGCGCGCGACGCTGATCCCGGCGATCGCGGTGCCGGTGGTGCTGCTCGGCACGTTCGGCGTGCTCGCGGTGTTCGGCTATTCGATCAACACGCTGACGCTGTTCGCGATGGTGCTGGCGATCGGCCTGCTGGTCGACGACGCGATCGTCGTGGTGGAGAATGTCGAGCGGGTGATGGCGGACGAGGGCCTGTCGCCCAAGGACGCGACGAACCGCTCGATGGGCGAGATCGGGTCCGCGCTGGTCGGGATCGCGCTGGTCCTGTCCGCGGTGTTCCTGCCGATGGCGTTCTTCGGCGGCTCGACCGGGGTCATCTATCGGCAATTCTCGATCACGATCGTCTCGGCGATGCTGCTGTCGGTGCTGGTCGCGCTGGTCCTGAGCCCTGCGCTGACCGCGACGCTGCTGAAGCCCACGCACGTCGATCCGCTGGAGCGCCACGGCGCATTCGGAAAGTTCAACCGCTGGTTCGATCGCTCCACGCGGCGGTACGTGAACGGTACGCGGTCGGTGATCGGCCGGCGCTGGCTGCATCTGGCGATCGTCGGCGGCATCACCGTCGTCCTCGGTTTGCTGTTCGTCCGCTTGCCCACGAGCTTTCTGCCGAGCGAGGATCAGGGGCAGATCATGGTGATGTATACGCTGCCGGCGGGCGCGACCAACGAGCGGACCGAGGCGGTCGGCAATCGGATCCAGAACTGGTTCTCGACCTCCGAAAAGGCGACGATCGCCGACGCCTTCACGATCAACGGTTTCGGCTTCAGCGGTTCGGGGCAGAATGCCGGCATGGCGTTCGCCAGCCTGGCGCCGTTCGACGAACGCAAACAGGCGAGCCAGAGCGCGACGGCGATCAACGGGCGCGCGATGCAGGCGTTCGGATCGATCCGTGATGCGACCATCATACCGCTCACGCCGCCGGCGATATCCGGCCTCGGCCAGTCGAACGGCTTCACGTTCGAACTGACCAACACCAGCGGGTTGAGCCGTGACGCATTCGTGGGTCTGCGCGACAAGCTGATTGCTGCGGCGAACAAGGATGCCAAATTGGCCCGCGTCCGTGCCTCGACCTTGCCTGATACCCCGCAGCTGCGCGTGTCGCTCGACGACGCCAAGCTCGCGGTGCTGGGGCTGACCGAAGCGGATGTGACCAATGCGCTGTCGAGTGCGTGGGGCGGCATCTACGTCAACGACTTCGTCGATCGCGGCCGGGTGAAGCGCGTCTACATGCAGGCGGATGCACCGTTCCGGATGCTGCCGGGCGACCTCGACGGCTGGTTCGTGCGCAACGCGAGCGGAACGATGGTGCCGTTCTCGGCGATCGCGACTTTGTCCTGGGAGAAGGGGCCGAACAGCGTCTCGCGCTTCAACGGGCGGTCTTCCTACGAAATCCAGGGCGAGCCCGCGGACGGCGCAAGTTCGGGCGATGCGATGGCGGAGATGGTCAAGCTGCAGCAGCAGGTGGCACCGGGTACCGGCTATGCCTGGGCGGGGCTGTCGTTTCAGGAGAACCAGGCGAGCGGGCAGGGGAAGACGCTCTACGGCGTGTCGATCCTGATCGTCTTCCTCTGCCTCGCCGCGCTGTACGAAAGCTGGTCGGTGCCGATCGCGGTGCTGCTCGTGCTCCCGCTCGGGATCGTCGGTGCGGTGCTGGCAGTGACGATACGCGGGCTCGACAACGACATCTATTTCCAGGTCGGGTTGATCACCACGATCGGCCTCGCCGCCAAGAACGCGATCCTGATCGTGGAATTCGCCGAAGAGGCGCGGCGTGGGGGCAAGGACGTCGTCGATGCCGCGCTGGAGGCGGCGCGGACCCGGTTGCGGCCGATCCTGATGACCAGCCTCGCCTTCGTGTTCGGCGTGTTCCCGCTCGCGGTCGCCACCGGGGCAGGGGCCAACAGCCGGATCGCGATCGGCACGGCGGTGATCGGCGGCATGCTGACCGCCACCGCGCTCGCGATCTTCTATGTGCCGATGTTCTTCGTCGTCATCGCGCGGCTGTTCCACGGGCGAAAGGAAGCGGCATGATCTCGTTGCGTAGCGCGATGCTGTTGCTGGGGGCGAGTGCGCTCACCGGCTGTAACCTCGCCCCCCATTATGTCCGCTCGGTCGCGGAGTCGGTGCCGCCGCAATGGCCATCGGGAGCTTCCTACGCCTCGACCCACGCCGCGACCGACGCCTCGACCTCGGCCGGGATGCCGTGGCGTTCGCTGGTCGTCGATGCCAAGCTCCGTACAGTGATCGAGCGAGCGCTCGCGCATAACCAGGATCTCGCCGCGGCGGTCGCCAATGTCGCGTCGGCGCGCGCGCAATATCACGTGCAGCGCTCCGAGCAGCTTCCGACACTGTCGGCCGATGCGGGCGCGACGATCACGCGCGCCGTCACCGGCGGCGGCACCGCATCGTCGGGGTCCACGACCCTCTTCACCGGCGATGTCGGCGTGAGCGGGTTCGTGATCGACCTGTTCGGGCGGCAGAAGAACCTCTCGAAAGCCGCATTCGAAACCTATCTGAGCACTGCCAGCGGCGCGCGCTCGACGCGGTTCACCGTCGTATCGGAAACCGCGACCGCGTATCTGACGCTCGCCTCCGATCGCGATCTGCTTCAGGTGTCGCAGGATCAGGTGCGCAGCAGCGAGCGGACGGTGCGGCTGAACGAAGACCTGCACGACACCGGGCTGGTGAGCGGTGCCGACGTCGCCGACGCACGCACGTTGCTGGCGCAGGCGCAGGCCGACGCGGCGCAGACCACGACGCAGGTCGCGCAGGATCGCAACGCGCTCGAGCTGCTCGTCGGCGGGCCGGTCGAGGACGCGCTGTTGCCGACCAGTCTCGGCGCGCTCGATGCCGGGATCGCCACCGTTCCCGCCGGCCTGTCGTCGAGCGTGCTGCTCGATCGGCCCGACGTGGTCGAGGCCGAGCACCAGCTGAAATCGGCGAACGCCAATGTCGGTGCGGCACGCGCAGCGTTCTTCCCGACCATTTCGCTGACCAGCATGCTGGGGCTGGCCAGCACCGCGTTGACCAGCCTGTTCTCGGGATCGACGTGGTCGGCGACGCCATCGGCCAGCATACCGATCCTCGGCGGCACCAATCGCGGCAACCTCGATTATGCGAGGGCGCAAGTCGACTATTACCTCGCCACCTATCGCAAGGCTGCGCAAACGGCCTATCGCGATGTTGCCGACGGTCTTGCCCGACGTGGTACGATCCTGCGCCAGCGACAGGCCCAGGCGGATCTCGTCGCCGCCGCGCAGAAGAGCTATTCGATCAGCGAGGCGCGGTACCGGGAAGGCACCGACAGCTTCCTCACCGCGCTCGTCGCGCAGCGAACGCTGTATTCGGCCCGCCAGACCGCGATCGCCGCCGACCTGACCGACCTGACCAACCGCGTGACGCTGTACGAGGCGATCGGTTCGGACGATACGCTGTGACGAACCGAAACCCTCCGGCCAAAACGGCCGACGAAGAGTTTCGCTATTGGTCGAACCGGTCGTGGGACGAGACGGCGCAATCTCTCGCCGCACATTCCGACGTAGCGCGGGACGCGCATTGGCGGCTTGCCGTGCTGTGCATCCGCCGGACGCTCACCTATGCTCCTGCCGCGTCCGCGACCTGCGGCCCGAACGTCTGGGACGATGATGACTGAGATTGCGACTGGGACTGCCGTCGACCGCCCTCATCTCCTGATCGCCGACGACGACGCCGACATCCGCGATCTCGTGACCGCGCAACTGATGCGGGAGGGCTATGCGCTCAGCGCCGCGGGCGACGTGTCCGGTATCCGCGCGACGCTCGCGGCAGGCATCATCGATCTGATCGTGCTGGATCTCGGTTTGCCTGACGGCGACGGACTGACCCTGTGTCGCGAACTGCGAAGCGAGGGCTATGCCGGCGCGATCATCATGGTCACCGCCCGCGACAGCGCGATCGACCGGGTGCTGGGGCTGGAACTGGGCGCCGACGACTATCTCACCAAGCCGTTCGAACCGCGCGAGCTGACCGCCCGGATCCGCAACCTGCTCAGGCGTAGCGCGCGCGAAACGGGTGCGGGCGCACCGGTCCGCTTCGCCGCGTTCGGGCGATGGCGGCTCGACCTGATCAAGCGCCGGCTGCTGGCGCCCGGCGACAGCGTGGTGATGCTGTCCACCGCGGAATTCGACATGCTGTCCCGCCTCGTCCAGTCGGTCGGCCGTCCGCTGTCGCGCGAGACGCTGCTGCCGGCACGGGCAGCCACCGCGGCGTTTGACCGGACGATCGACAACCAGATCAGCCGGTTGCGGCAGAAACTCAGCCCCGATGGGGAGGATCTGATCCTCACCGTTCGCGGCCAGGGCTATATGCTGGCTGCAACCGTGACCTTCGCATGACGCGGTGGCCCGCGCGCGGCGTGCGGTTCTTCGGCACGCTGACCGGGCGTATGGCGTTGACGCTCGCGACGGGGGTGTTGATCGCCTTGGTCGGGTCGATCCTGATCGCGGAGCGGGGTCGCCAAGCGGAATTTGATCGCGGCCGCGAAGAGCGCGTGGTGGCCAGCGCGCTCGATGTGATCAAGCGACTGAACCATGCCCCGGACGGCATGATCGCGAACCTGCGCGATGGCCGGCTGATCGGTGCGCAACTGCTGCAAGGCGCGTCGATCCCGATCGCGACCCCCGACGAAGAGATGACCCGGAAGCTGGCCATGCGGGCAACGCCGGCGTCACGACCCACGATCGCCCGCGTATCCGGCATGGCCTGTCTGGGCGGCGACCCGTTCTGGACGCGGCCCCGGGCGGCGGGGTTCGATGCACCCCTGGCACCGGATTGCTGGCTCCTGGCGGTGCGCGTGCAGGGGCGTCCGGTCGCGATTGCGCTCGCTTTGCCTCACCTGCCCGCGCCACCCAGCTGGACGACGGACTGGCGGTTCCTGCTGCTGGTCTTCACTGCGGCGTTCATCCTCTCGTTGATCGTCGCACGCGTCGCGACGGCGCCGCTACGGCGCTTGTCCGCCGCGGCCGAGGCGTTCGCCCGGTCGATCGACGCGGAGCCGGTGACGGAACGGGGGCCGAGCGACGTTCGCGCGGCGCTCGCCACTTTCAATCTGATGCAGGAACGGGTGAGGGCGGGCCTGCGCGAGCGGACCCGCATCCTCGCGGCGATCAGCCACGATCTCCAGACCCCGCTGACCCGCCTGCGGCTCCGTCTCGAACAGGTCGAGGACGAGGCCTTGCGCGAACGCCTGGTGGCGGATCTGTCGGCGACGCTGTCGATGGTGAAGCGCGGCCTGGATCTCGCGCGGAGCGGGGAAAGCGGCGAGGATTGGTCCTCCGTCGATATCGACTCGCTGCTGTCGAGCCTGGCCGACGATGCCGCCGAATTCGGCCATGCCGTCTGCTTTACGCAGGGCTGCGGCAGCCTCGTACGAGCGCGTCCCGATTCGCTTAACCGCTGCCTGTCGAACCTGATCGACAACGCGATCAAATATGGTGGCAATGCCGAGATCGCCGCCCGTCGCGCGGGAAAGGTCGTGATCATAACCGTCCGCGATCACGGTCCCGGAATGACGGAGACGATGCTGGCGCATGCCTTCGACCCGTTCGTCCGCGCGGACACGTCGCGATCGAGCGCGGACGGCACCGGGATCGGCCTCACCATCGCGCGCGCGCAAGCGGCCGCGACCGGAGCGATATTGTCGCTCGATAATCATCCGGACGGGGGCCTCGAAGCGACGTTGACTGTCACTAGGTCGTGATGACCTTCAACGAACGGTTACCACGTCCTCACGGTCGTGCAGTGCGGACGAGGCTAAGTCGTCAGTCCGAGCCTCTATCCGAACAGGTCGATACCGGCGATCGCCATATGGCTTTTCGGCGCCGCCAAGCCGACGAACGTCATCCGTACATAGCCCGCGTCGGTCTTGGCGGCGAACAGGATGCGTTGCGGCGATAGCGCGTTGGCGATGTTCGAGAATTCGTCAGACGCGGCTTTGGTCCAGGCTTTACCGTCAACGCTGGTTTCCACGACGAACCGCCTCGGTGGTGCGCTGTCCGTGTTCACGGCGCGCGAGGGGGTCAGGATGAAGCCTGCCAGTCGTTGCCGCCTGGCGAGCTTGATCGTCACCGTCGCCGTTCCCGAGGCGGCGGCGACCGGAACCTGCCAGACGCTGCCCGGATCATTGTCGATCAAGGTCTCGGCGCCAGACCCCGTCGCGGCGACGATCGAGAGGTCGGAGGACGGCAACACGTCTCGCGCACGGGCTTCGGGTAGTTTAACGGCAACCGGGGCGACCTGTCGGAACAGCGCGACTTCGCTGATCGCCGGGCATGCCTGGGCCGCGACGATCCGCACGCGCAGCCGTCGTGCGACCACGGGCGCCGGCAAGCGGACGACGCGCTGTGCCGCAATGCATTCGCCGCGCGCGACTTCCAACCATCCCGCGCCGGAATCGATGTCGATCGCAAACCGGTCCACGCGCACGCCGAGCGGCAGGAACTCGCGGATGCGCACGAGATCGAAGCTGGTGCCGGGCGGCAGGTTTAGCACGAGGCTGGGCGTGTGGATGGCATCAGGCGTCGACCAATAGCTCTTGGGATCGCCGTCGAGCACGTTCCGCGCGGCAAAGCCCGGCCCGCGGACGTGATCCGCCGAGGCTACAGCACCGTTGGCGCAATCCTTCGCGAACGTGGCGCGCTGCGCGTCACCGAACGATCGCAGCACCGCGACGTCCGGATCGGCGAGGCGACCACGCCGGTCGGGCGGCAGGTTCAGGATCAGGTTGGTCCCGCGCGCGATCGACTCGTCGAACAGCCGCAGCATCCGCTGGGGATCCTTGACCTTCGAATCCTCGTCGGCGTGGTAGAACCAGCCCGGTCGGATCGAGGTGTTTGTCTCGGCGGGCCACCACAACGGGCCGCCGCGTAAACCTGCATTGCCCTCGGCCTGGGTCGGCTTGTGATTGGCCATGGTCGGCCAGCACGGATCGCCGGCGACCCCGTCCTCGTTGCCGACCCAGCGCGCATCGGAGCCGAGTGGCTCGAACGTGCACGCCATCGGCTGATGCTTGTGGACCAGCGCGAAGATCGACGGCCAGTCGTAATAAGTCTCCGAATCGATCTTCCGCGTCTCGCGCGCGCCGCCATAATAGCCGTCGCCGCCATTGGCGCCATCGAACCAGAACTCGAACAGCGTGCCATAGCGCGTACAGAGCTCGACGATCTGCTTGCGGTAGTAATCGAGATAGGCCGGACGCCCATAGTCCGCGTGATTGCGATCCCAAGGCGACAGGTAGATCGCGAAGTCGAGCCCGGCCCGCCGCGCCGCCTGTTCGAATTCGCGGACGATGTCGCCTTTGCCGTCGCGGAACGGGCTGTTGCGCACGCAATGCTCGGTCAGCATCGTCGGCCACAGGCAGAAGCCGTCATGATGCTTGGCGGTCAGGACGATCCCGCGCAGGCCGCCCGACTTGGCCGCGCCGACGATCTGGTCCGCCGAGAAGTCGGTCGGCGCGAACAGCTTGGGATCCTCGTCGCCATAGCCCCATTCACGATCGGTGAAGGTGTTGATCGAGAAGTGGACGAACGCATATTGCTCGCGCGCATGCCAGGCGAGCTGGCGCGGGGAGGGGGTTGCCCCCCAGGGGGCGGGGGCTGCTGCGGATGCGGGTTTGCCGGCCCAAGCGCTCGACGTGCCCATCGAGGCGAGCCCCGTTGCCAGCATGGTGCGGCGAGTGATGATCGACATGGCGGCTCCTGGAAAGTCTTGAGTCATGCGGCGTCGGAGCGCCTGCGTAGCGCGATGCGGTAGGGTCGGCCCGGCGTGGTCGCGAACGTGATCGAGCGCGGGTCCCGTTCGAGCCGGATGGCCTTGCCCTGGTGCGATACCGTCACCGGTTCGAAGCCAGGCGGCATCCGGATCGTCAGGCGCTCATCCCCGGCGATCAAGGTCGCGTCGACGTGCAGGCCGCTCCAGCTGATCGCAACCTCGTTACGCCCCCGCGCGCGAAGCCCGGCGACCCGGCCCGAAATCCATTGCGGCGGGAGGGCGGGCAGCAGCGCGATCTCGGCCTCGCGGCTTTGCAGCAGCATCTCGGCGATCGCGGCGGTGATGCCCAGATTGCCGTCGATCTGGAATACCGGGCGCGGTTGGGCGGGGTGGGTGTCGAGCAGATTGGCCGCGACGCTGTTGGCGATGAAGGCGGAGAGCGACCGCCCGGCCTGCGCGCCGTCCCCGAGTCTGGCCCACACCGCGGTCGCCCAGGCGCGGCTCCACCCGGTACTGGCCCCGCCATGCGCCTCCCGGCGGGCCATCGACGCCCGCGCGGCCTGCGCGAGCCGCGGCGTCCGGACCGGGTCGATCGCATCGCCAGGATACAGCGGATAGAGATGCGAGATGTGGCGATGCCCCGGATCCTGCTCGGCAAAGTCGGTCGACCATTCCTGAAGCTGGCCGTAGCGGCCGATACGGTAGGGTTCGAGCTGGTCGAGCAATTCCGTCAGGCGCGCGCTCAGCCCGTCGACATCGCCGATCACCGCCATCGCCGCGATGCAGTTGGCGAACAGCTCGCGGATCAGCGCGAGGTCCATCGTGCAGCCTGCCGAGATCGCCGCCGACTTGCCGTTCGCCGTCAGGAACAGGTTCTCGGGCGAGATCGACGGGGCGGTGGTCAAATGGCCGCTGCGGGGATCGCGGACGAGCCACGCCGCGCAGAACTCCGCGCAACTGCGCATCAGCGGGAAGCCGCGGGCCTTCAGGAACGCGCGGTCGCCGCCGAAGCGGTAATGCTCCCAGACGTGCTGGACCAGCCACGGCCCCGCCATCGGCCAGTTCGCCCAATTGGGATCGCCGACGCCCGCACCGACCGGGTTGCTCATCGCCCACAGGTCGCTGTTGTGATGCACGCACCAGCCGGGCAGGCCGTACAGCGATCGCGCGGTCTGCGTGCCGGTGACGGCCAGCCGCTCGATATGGTCGATCAGCGGCAGGTGGCAGTCCGCGAGATTGCAGCTCTCCGCCGGCCAATAGTTCATCTGGAGATTGATGTTGGTGGTGTAGTTGCCACTCCAGGGCGGGCGCAGTTCGGTATTCCACACGCCCTGAAGGTTCGCGGGCATCGTGTGCGCGCGCGAACTGGCGATCATCAGATAGCGGCCGAGCTGGAACAGACGTTCCGCGCGTGGCGTATCGCGGTCGTCGGCCGCCCCGTGCAGTTCGAGCGAGGCACGGCGATAGAGCGACTGGTGATCGGCAATGTGGCGATCGAGCAGCGTCGCATAACCATGCCGCGCGCTCGCTGCGAGGATGCGCTCGGCCGATGCGCGGACGGTCTCGACGGGCGTGTCCGGCATCAGGTCGAAGCGGCGGAACCCGGTGGCGGCGGTGATCCGGATTAGCACCGTGGTGGCGCCGCGGATGCGCAGCGCGCCGTCCGCTGCGGTGACCTCGCCGCCCTCGGTCTCGACCGACAGGATCGTCGCGAACGCCATGCCGTGGCCGGGCGTATCCGAATAGCGCACGGGGTCGGGGACGTCGCGGTAATTGGGTTCGCTCAGCGCCGGCGCCTTGCCGACCAGCGTGATCCGGTTGCAGCCGGCGTTTGCGGTGGCGCGCAGCTTGCTCGTCAGCTTGAGGCCGCAATCGATCATCCCCCGACGATCCGCGGTGAGACGCAGGACGATCACCGAGTCGGGATGCGAGGCGAACAGGTCGCGGCTGAACGTGACGTCGCCACAGCGATAGGCGACGGAGGCGACCGCGCGATCGAGATCGAGCACGCGGCGATACGCCTCCGGGGCCCCGACGTGATCCATTTCGAGGTCGAGATCGGCCATCGGCGCATAGCTGGCGCTGAACGGTCCTTGGAGCGCCGTGCTGATCCTATCGGCGGTCACCGGGTCGTCCGCGAAGACAGCGCGACGGACCGCCGCCAGCGCCTCCCGGCCGTCGTGATCGGGTTTGGCAGCTGGCTGTCCGCTCCACAGCGTGTCGTGGTTGAGCGACAGCACGTCGCGCGCGACTCCGCCGCCCATCATCGCCCCCAGCTGCCCGTTGCCGACCGGATGACCGAGCAACCATTCGGTGGCGGGTTGTTCAGCCGTGATCCGGTGGCGTGCGTCCGTCCCCGGCTCGGCAGTCGCATCGCCCACCCCGGCGAGCAGGCCGGCAAGTACCGACCCGGTACCCCCGGCCAGGACGGCGCGACGCGATACGCCGTCGGACGCGGGGGACTTGGTACCCAGCTCAGAAATCGACCGTCGCCCCGACGCTGATCGACCGGCCGAGCGAGTCATACACCGAAGGCGAGGTGTTGACGCGTTCGGCGGCCTCGAGTGGCGGGCTCGGGCGGACCGGCGCCGAGCGGTTGAGCACGTTGTTCACCACCACCCGCAGCGTCAGCGCGCGCGATATCGTCACGCTGCCGCTGAGATCGAACACGTCGTAAGCAGGCAGATACTTGTATTCGTCCGGCACGGTCGGATCGTCCTCGCCGAAGATCGGATTGCCGTCGAGCCGCGAGTTCTTGAGCCCCGAATTATGGCGCCAGTTGACCGAGATCAGCCCCTGCGTCTGCGCGGACTCGGGCGAACTCAGCGTGAACCGGAAATTATGCTGATAGCGGCGATAGCCCTGACCCGCATACGGGCCGAACAGCCCGACCACGTTGAAGTCGGTATCGGGCAGGCCGAGATCGCCGCCCTTCGCGGTCTGCAGCGTTGACGTGTAGCTGGTCGAGAAGCGCGCCCAATTGCCCAGCCGCGTGTCGTAGTTCGCGGAGAAATTGAAGCCGCGCGCATTGGTCCGGCCGAGGTTGCTGTACCCCTGGTTGATATAGCCCGTCGCGGAGCCGGCATTGCTGAACAGCGTGCCGTCGGCATTACGCTTCAGCTGGCTGCAGAAGAACTCATAGCCGGTGTTGGCGCAGGTCTGCAGGAAATCGATCGCCCGGTAATAGCCGATGCCGTTCTCGATCTCGATGCTGTAATAATCCGCGGTGGCGGAAAAACCGCGCAGCATCCGCGGCGTCAAGACGAGGCCATAGGTGTAAGTGTGCGCGACTTCGGGCGTCACCAGCCCCTCCGATCCGTTGCGCACGGTGCACAGGAAATCGGGACATTGCGCGATCGAGCCGTATTGCGCGGTGGTCACGCCGGTACTCGCGCAGATTTCCCGGCTGGCCACGGGATTGGCGCCCGCGCAGGGATCGCCCAGCGTGTTCGCATCGAGCGTGCCGTAGCTCGTGTTGGCGTTGGACGAGAGCTCGTAGATGCTCGGCGCACGCGTCGCCTTGTTGTAGCTCGCGCGGAACAGGATGTCCTCGACCGGACGCCAGCTGCCGTCGATCTTGTAGGTCGACTGCGCCTTGGCGATACCCGAATATTTCGACCCGCGGATCGCCGCGCCGACGCTCAGGTCGCGGATGAACGGCTTGTCGCTGACCAGCGGCACGTTGATCTCGCCGTACAGGTCGGCGGCTTCGTTCGACAAGGTTGTTGGCGTCGAGCCGAAGGCGGCCTGGTACGCGGCGTCGGGGCGCGAGCGATAGGTGTTCCTGCGATATTCGCCGCCGACCGCGATGTTGATGCCCTTGGTCGAGAACGGGCTCTTCAGGCCGTAATCGCCGAGATCGCCGGTGACGTTGGCATTGCCGACCCACTGCTCATAGCGTTCGCGGAACACGCCGCCGCCCTCCGCATAGGACAGGTAATTCACCGCGGAGGCACTCGGCCCGTTGGTCGAGAAGATGTCGAGTGGGACGCAGTTCGGGTCGGATCCGTTGACCTTCGAGACGCAGGTCGGCGTGCCGTTGACGTCGACGACCTGCAACGCGTTGGCGACCTTGGTCGGGTCGATCCGGCCGGTCTGCTGCTGCCGGTACAGCGTGGTCGAATAGACCCCGCCGACATCGTAATGCCAGGCGCTGCCGAGATCGCCGCGAACGCCCGCCACCGCGCGATAGATCTCGTTCGACGACCGCGTCGTCTGCGGTTCGGTGAAGCGATAGCGCACGTCGGTGCGGACGTTCGTGCTGGTGCCGGCCGCCGATCCGCACAGCGCGCCTGCCTGTTGCGCGGACAGCAGGGGGTTGTTGCAGTTGATGTCGTACGGGGTCGATCCGGGCTGGATGGTCGCGGGATCCGACTGGCTCTGCGATTCGGACCGCAGGTACAGCCCGTTCGCGTAGAGCTGGATCGCCTTCGAGACTTCGTAGTTCAGGAACGTCGCGCCGTTGTAGCGTTTGTTCTGGCGCTGGAAATAGAAGCTGTCGTTGTAGTTATAGCCGTTCGTGCCCGTATACGGGACGAATTCGCGGCCGCCATCGGCGGCGTTGGTCAGGATGTTGCCGTTCTGGGCGGGGCCCGAAAGCGCCTGGAAATAGCCCGCCGAGGTGGCGGACGACGGCGAGGCGCAGACCACCGTCTGGCCCGACAAGGTGATCGGGCAGACCGAGAACGAGCGCGACGAGGCAAGCACGGGTTCGGTCTGGCTATACGCGCCGAACACCGAGATATTCCCCCGGCCGCCGGCGAAATTCTTGCCCATGCTGATATTGGCGTCGAACCGGCCGCCATCGTTGGTTATGCCGCTGGGGACCGCAAACCCCGAATTGCGCGCTGCCTGCGCGGCGATGTTGTCGCGGTTGTCGGCGTTGTAGAAGCCGTAGTTTACGTTCGCGTTGACGCCTTCGAAGTCCTTGCGAAGGATGAAGTTCACCACCCCGCCGATCGCATCCGAGCCATAGACCGCGGACGCCCCGCCGGTCAGCAGGTCGACGCGCTCGATCAACCCGACCGGCACGACGGAGGCGTCGATGCCTTCGGTGACTCCAATCCGCTGGCCGTCGATCAGCGTGAGCGTGCGGTTGGTGCCCAGCCCGTGGAAATCGAATTGCTGCCGTCCGTTGCCGTTCGACAAATTGGTATCGCTGTTCTTGATCGCGGGCACGCGGTTCAGCACTTCCTGGACGCTGAACGCCGCCTGCAGCTTGATGTCGGCCTGGGTGACGCTAGTCACCGGTGCGGTCTCGACGAGGTTCTTGGATCGGATGCGCGATCCGGTCACGACGATGTCGCCGCCGGGTGGAGGCGTGGGGGCCGTGTCGACCTCGGTATCGGTCGGCGCGAGATTCTGGGCGGTCCCCGCCACCGTCATCCCGACCCGGGTGAGTGCGGCGGGGCGGGTGATCACATACACCCCCTGGCCGGTCCGCGATATCGTGAGGCCGCTGCCCTGGAGCAAGCGGCCGATTGCCGCGTCCGCCGTCATCGCACCGTTGACGGAGGGGGCAACGCGACCACCGAGCGCAGCTTCGTCGAACACCATCTGCACATGCATCTGACGACCGAGCAACCGAAGCGCGGTACCCAGCGGCTGTGCCTTGATATCGATGCGGACCACCCGCTGGGCTTGCCGCGCCTGCGCTTGCACCGACGTGACCGTCATCATCGTCGCGATAGTCACGCAGCTTGCACCGAGAATCATGCTCTTCGTCACAGTCATCAACCGCCCCTAGTCATGTTATACTTTTATGACGCATGGCGTGCGCGGATGCTCAGCAAATTACCGTAATTATCGTAGATTGATGTTATTTTGGCATCCAACCGGTATCATCGACGTCGGCTTAGCCGGATTTCCTTATCGTCGACGGTGGCATCGACGGGGAAGGTCGCCGCGATGGCCCGCGCGAACGCATCGACATCGCCGACGTTGAAGACCCCGCTGATCCGGACATCCGCAACGCTGGGATCGACTGTGACCCGTCGCCGTTCGGCATAGCGGTTCATCCGTTCCGCGGCGGTGCCGAGCGTCTCCGAAGTGAAGCTGATCTGTTCCGCACCCCAGCCTTCGCCGTCGCCGCTCATAGGGCCTATCACCGGACCGATCGACCCGATCGTCCCCGCTACCGGCAGACCGATTTCATAGCCGGGCGTCAGCGCACGCTCCGCGGTGACGCTACGACCATCGCGCCGGACGATCTCGCTCGTCTGGCCCTGCGGCGTATCGCGCAGCACCGCGACCCGCCCTTCGAACAGCGCGACCCGCACCTCGCGGCTGAGCCGTTCGACCGAGAATTCGGTTCCGGTCGCGACGACCATATTGCGGCCGCTCCGGACGGCGAACGGGCGCAGCGGATCCTTCGCGACCCTGAAGCGCGTGCGGCCCCGTTCGAGGACAACGTTGCGGCGTTGTGCGGTGAACGCAACCGTGACCAGGCTGTCGGCATCCAGCGACAGGCGCGAGCCATCGGCCAGCGCGATGACGCGCCGTTCGCCGATCGCGGTGTGATATTCATCGCGCCCGTCCTGCCGCCACGGCAGCGACCCAAGCGCCAGCGTCAGCACCAATGCCGCGGCGATCGCCCAGAGGACGGGCTGGGACACGAACGTCGTGCGCAGCCAGCGGCGTTGTCCGGCGCGGTGGACCGCACCGAGCGCCTCGCGTCGCAGCGCCAGCATCTCGGGTGCGTCGGCGTCCGCCTCGACCGCGTCCCACGCCGCGAGCGCAGCGCCCAGTCGCTCGCCACGGGTCGCGTCGTCGGCCAGCCAGTCGTGCAGTCTTTCGCGGTCCTGCGGCGACATGCTGCCGTCGCTCAAGCGCAGGAACCATTCGACGACCATGTCCTCGTCCGAGCGGGGCGCGGTCATTGCGAGTCTCCCATGTCCGCCAGCAACGCCCGCATTGCGCTCGCGATATGCTTTTCGACCGCGCTGACCGAGATGCCGAACGCATCGGCGATCGCCTTTCGCTGCATGCCCTCCAACCGATAGAGGATGAAGATCTGGCGGGTGCGGTCGGGCAGTCCGCCCAGCGTCCGCGCGACGCACCCGACGCTCTGCCGCGCGGACAGCAAGCGCTCGGCGTCGATCGGATCGATGGCAAGGTCGGGATCGCCCGCGCGCGATTGCAGATAACGCCAGCGCGTGGCCTCGCGCCGGTAATTGTCGCGCAGGAGATTGGCGGCGGCCTGGAAGATGTAGCCTTCGGGATTGTTCGTCGCCGGCCCGGTCATGGTCGCCATGCGGATGAAAAGATCCTGGATCAGATCCTCCGCCTGCACGGGGTCGCTCAGACGTCGGACGAAGAACGCCATCAGCGCCGGACGCATGCGCTCCATCAGCGCCGACAGGCCGTGCTCCGGCATGACACCTGCAGGTCGCGTACACTTCATCATGGTAGATAGACGTCCGGGTGCACGATGTGCACAGCCGAAACCTTAAAACTCTTTTATTCGCCCTAGCGTCACGGCTCATTATTAAAGCTGGAGATGTTGGAGACAGCGATGCGGAGAAGGAGATTGTGGGCACCGATTGCAGCGAGTGGCGACGCGGCGGCAGTCCTTCAGGTGCCCGGGGGACGATCCCGATGCGGCTGCGGCGTCTATAGCGGCGCTTATTGTATCTGACGCGCTCGAAGCGAGATTTCCATTCCGGATACGCAATTCCGCGGGCGATCAACGGCTTTGGTGATCCGCGTCCGTGGCGGGGCCGGCAGCGACCTGCTGCACATAGTCACGAGCTTTCCTAACCTCGCTGGTTGCGCGTTCGCCGCGGCGAAGCACGGGGGCCACGACTTGGTGGATGCGCTATCCCTTTCTTGGCGATCGAACAACAGCATGTGCCAAACCATCGACGTCCGTCCCCCCATGCGCGTTTTCCGCTTGATTGGGGGACGCCGCCGCCGCTGCCAAACCGCAGCGCAGAGCGCTGATAATTACGGAGCGCTCATGGGCTTAGCTGGCATTCACTTGGCGCAAGTCAAAAGCAGTGGCATCACCGCGTAGATTTTCAGCATGCGGTAGAAACCCATGCTGAATGAACATCTGAAGTTGGATGGCAAAGGGGCCTGCGGACGTCTTCTTGTGGGTCGCAACAACCATGCCTGGATCGCTCCAGCGATCAATCGCGAGCGTCCAGCACTACGCGCAGTCGTTCTGCATCCACCAATGATACTGGGTTGTAGACGATCATTCCGAGTTCGGGGCGCCCTTCTACGGCAAATGAAGAAAACTCCATGGCAAGCAGCCCGGCATCTGGGTGATGAATGCGTTTTACCCCCTCGGTGTGCGCGACCACGTCGTTGTCGCGCCACAGTGCCTCGAACTCGGGGCTGACGCTGGACAGTTCGGCGACCAAATCGGCCGTCGCCGCGCTGCTGTTGGCACCCGCCCGCGCGACGTCCGCGCGAAAGGCACCGACGACGTAGCGGGCGATGCCGTCCCAATCCTCGTTCCGGGCGCGGACACGGTCGCTGCCGAACATCAAACGAAGGATGTTTCGACCTTCGCGCGGGAGCTTGGCATAGTCGGTCAGCAACATCGCCGCGGCGCGGTTCCAGCCGACGACGTCCCACATCGCGGTCTTGATGATTGCCGGGCTCAGCACCATGCCATCGAGCACACGTTGAAGCCGGGGACTGATTCCGTCGACCGGTTGGTAGTGCGCCTCGGGAAGACGGCCGAGGCCGAGCATGTAGATGTGCTCGCGTTCCGGCTCGGTGAGCATCAGGCCCTTGGCGATGCGGTCGAGCACGTCGGCTGATGGCGCGCCACCACGCCCCTGCTCCAGCCACGTGTACCATGTCGGGCTGATGTTGGCGCGGCTTGCCACTTCTTCGCGACGTAGTCCTGGGGTACGCCGCCGCCCGCCGCCGAACCCGAATGCCACTGGGTCGAGCCGGGTTCGACGATCGCGAAGGTAGGTTCCGAGTGGGTTTGTCGCCTCACCGGTCATGGTCGATCCTGTTACATGCTATACCACGATAAGATCACTACTTTAACACGGTCTGGCAGGTCGCGATACGTCGCCTTGGCAACAAGGAGATTCTCCGTGCGCGTGTTTCTAACCGGCGCGACCGGCTTTATCGGCTCGCACGTTATTCCCGAACTCCTCGCTCGAGGTCATAAGGTACTTGGCCTCACCCGCTCCGACGCGGGAGCCCATCGCCTCGAAGCGGCCGGCGTCGAAGTCCATCGCGGCGACCTGGATAAGCCCGAAACGCTTGCGAGTGGCGCTGCGGCGGCCGACGCGGTGATCCACTGCGCGTTCGACCATAATTTCGATACCTTCTTCGCGAACACCAAAAAGGACGAACGCAACATCGCCGCCATGGGGGAGGCGCTCGCAGGGACGCATAAGCCGATCCTAATCACCTCGGGCGTCGGCATCGGCACGCCGCTCAACGGCGGCCCCGCGACCGAGGACGTTCTTAACCCGCGCCACGCCAATCCGCGCATCGCGACCGAACTCGCGGGCGCGGCGCTGATCGCCAAGCGCGTTGACGTACGCACTATTCGGCTGCCACAGGTGCATGACACCACCAAGGCCGGGTTGATCACGCCGCTGATCGCGGAGGCGCGCCGTGCAGGAGCGATGGCGTATGTACGCGAGGGCACTACACGCTGGGCTGCTGCACACGTCAGGGACGTCGCGAAGCTTTACGTTCTGGCATTGGAGAAGGGCGAGCCAGGTGCCCGTTACAATGCGTCCGTTGAGGAAGGAGTGACGGCACGCGAGATCGCTGAAGCGATCGGAAAGGGATCGGGATTGCCGGTCCGTTCGGTCACAGACGACGAAGTCGAGCACTATTTTGGCTGGATGGCGCCGTTCGCCGCGCTCGACATGATCGCTTCGAGTGGCTGGACTCGGGCGCGTCTTGGATGGGAGCCGACGGGGTCTGATCTGCTCACGGACCTCGCGGCGATGGACTTTTCGCCGTTCGCTGACGCTTGATCAACCACCGTCGCTCGCTCGCTGCCCAGAGCGCCGAGCGACGTTGGATGCCGTTTCCGGCTTGATAGGATTGCACATGCCGATCTGAGTGGTGACGTCTGTGAGCTACTGAAATTAATGGATGTCCGTTCTTGGGTCGTGTGCGAATGGCCGTGAATGTTGCGTTCAGGGTCGTCGCGTGCTGGGGGAAATGGCAGCTTTCCCTTGCCCCGCCCCGAAGGGGCAACGTCGAGAAGCGCGTAATCTCCGCGACCGCCAGACTTTTTCGCCGCCGGGTAATGTACCTTACTGCCATTGACTAACCGATTCTGCTAGTCGTCGACCATGCTCAAGACACGGATAAAAAGGAAAGCCGCTGAGGCGGAGCGAGCGGTAAGATCGCTTGCCGAGATCACGGCGTCGATCATCGCGCTTCGGGATGACGATCTGCTCGATTTGGCCGACATATTCGAGGGTAACGCACCGACAATTTTAGGCACGATCGCGTCGACCGAGGTGCAACGGCGCGACCTAACCTCATGATGGTGCCAGTTGGCCTGCCCGAAGGCCTTTTCGACTGGCGGCAGGCATCGCGCGTCCGCGTGTTGAACGATCGGTTGCTGCCAGGAACCGGACGCTACGTGCTGTGCTGGCTTCAGCAGGCGCTGCGCGCGTACGACAACCCGGTCATCGACGCGGCCATCCGCCTCGGCAATGCGCGGCGGCTTCCCGTCCTCGTCTATCACGGCGTACGCGAGAACTATCCGTATGCGTCCGACCGTCTCCACCACTTCATACTCGGCGCGAGCCTCGATATCGCTGAGGGATGCCGCGAGCGCGGGCTGACGTGCGTCCGGCACATCGATCGCGAGGGACAGCGCGAGAAGGGCTTGGTCTACAGACTAGCGGCCGACGCCGCAGCGATCATGCTGGAGGACCAGCCCACCTTCGTCGCGCGGTGGCAGTCGGAGCGGGTGGCCGCTCGGGTGAACGTGCCGGTCTTCGCAGTCAACGCCGCCTGCCTGGTGCCACCGGCGGTGATCGGCAACGACGTCCGTGGTCGAACCGCGTTCTTGCGCCTTCACGAGCCAGCACGCGTTGACTGGGCGGCTTGGGACGAGGAGGTTGCGGACGCAGAACCCTATGCCGCGGCGTTGCCGTTCACACCGGACCGGTCCGAAAAGGCCGACCTTGCTACCCTGATCGCCAACCTCGACATCGATCATTCGCTGCCGGTCAGTGCTCTTCATCCCGCCGGGCGCGTTGCAGCGGAGGCGCGGCTGGTCCGCTTAGTCGAGGACGTGCTGCCGGGCTATGCGTCGGCACGCAACGATGCCACCCGCACGGACGGCGCGAGTGGCCTGTCGCCCTACTTGCATTTTGGCGTCCTTGGTCCGCGCGAGATCATGGCCGCTGTCCAGGGCGCCCAAGCCGGCAGCCAGCACAAGCGCAAGTTTGCCGACGAACTGCTCGGATGGCGGGAGTGGTTCCATTATCAGGCCCGAGGGCTTGCCGCACCGGAACGATACGACCGCGTTGCAGGCTGGGCGGTCGACACGCTCGAGCGGCACGCTAGCGACCCCCGCCCCGAGCAAGAGACGCTTGCCGCCATGCTGACGGGTTCGACGCGAGACGAGACGTGGAATGCCTGCCAGCGTCAGTTCCTCGCCAAAGGCTGGATGCACAACAACCTGCGGATGTACTGGGGCAAGCGGATCATTGCGATGACTCCGAGCCCGCAGGCGGCATGGGCGACCGCTTGCTATCTGAACGACCGGCTTAGCCTCGATGGCCGCGATCCGAGTACCTATGGAAACATCGCAGCGATGTTCGCGGGGTCGCCCGCTGATCGCGAGCGCCCCGTCTATGGGCGTGTTGCGACACGCGGCGACGGCTCTACCCGTCATAGGGAGGGCGGCGCTGAATGGCTCGCTTCGGCAGTGTCAAAACGGTCGCCGCGCGTGTCCATCCCTGCAGAGGTTCCGGTGGATCCATATCTTACCGGCGAGCCTACTGCCTAAACCGTATAGCTGCCCCTCCTGGCCGTAGAATTGCTGAACGGACGGCAGCTTTCGGGAAGTATGCACGTAGTTCTGAGCATCGCCTTTTGGGTCATGATCGTAACATTTGCGCGGCATGTGGCTCGATGGGCCTCCGGCCGACTAACTCGGCGGGACGAATCGGGTACCAACGCGCGCAAAGCTTGATCGACATTGTTATCGCGAACGGTAATCAACATGTGGGCTTGCCCCTAGCTGTGTCTGTAATCTCGGATTGGCTCGTTTCCTGCGAGCGGGCCGGCTGCCAAAAGAAGGCCGCCCGTAAGCGGCAGATGCTGCACGCAGAAAATGCTGCTTCCGGGCAAACGCGGAACGGCGGCTTTTTACAATAGCCGTCGCTGGGCGCCTTCCTTCGGAACGCCGGCTTTGATTTCCGCCATTCAATACGACTTCAAGATGCCTGCACACCAATGAATGAATGGCAGAAATTGGGAAGGCTAGAAGGCGCCACGAATGTCGGCTTATGGGTCGCCTCGAACAAGCTTGGAGCCAGCGATTAGCGTAACTGAATAGTGGTTAAAAAAGGACCTTTGTCTGGCTGCTGACGCGGTAACATCGCCATAACCGAGGATCACAGGCTGAACGCTGCTCACAGCAATTCGATACGCATTCTCGATCACTTTGGATTGCTGGAAGGCTATTATGATGGCGTAGGTCGAATTGGGCGACCCAAAAAATGATTATCTTGGAGATCGTTCCATTTGCAACAGTCTTCGAATGGATGCTGCCCCCCCATAGCCTAGGGGAGGGCAGTCCATGGTCTCACATCTGGCCCAAACCGTTTGGTGTCACGGTAAGAAGGCAACCATAGGAAGGAGACAAGCAAGCTCATCAGCCTCTTGTATGACGTGAATCGGTGGCTCTGTGGGCGCTGGATCGCTGGATCGCTGGGGCGGTGGTTCGGAAACCACTTCGCAAATATGGCATCGCCGATCGCGTTCAGTTCAAGAATGTCGTCCGTCGTGACCGTCGCGACGGTGTTGGTCGTCCCCATAGTCGTATTGCTCCCCCGCAGATGAGTCGTGCGGTGGAACGTCAATAGGGTGGAACCCTATTGTGTTGTTCAGAGGTGCTAAAAGTGCGTGTCAACAAGCACACCCCGGCTCACTTACTAGATGCAAGCACCCCAAGGCGGATTAAGATAAAGCCGGTAAAATCTGCGAATTGAAACATAAGCATCATCAAGCGAACATGCGCAGTCGCTACATGGCCGTGAGGCATTATATTTCCGCTTCGGGTATTCAAATCAATTATTGCGGATAGATTGTGAACGGGACTGTGAAACTTGGGAATATCTGGAGCAGAGAAGACTACCTTTATCTTGATAGTTCGATTCCGAGCGACTCGTTCGGCTTTGATGTCAAGTGAACCGGACTAAGAGTCGGCTTTCGATACCAAGACGCCGCCATCGTTCGGCGTTTCAATAGAAGCGAATCCTACTACGTTACGTAGCCGTCGAGGATGAATTACCACGTCCAGCGGGCGCATTGTCGTGGATCTATTTTTGATCCCTATCGTCCAGTGCGTTTCACCTCCCGAACGATCTAATGCGTCGGGTATGCGCACGGCGTCAAAGCGATAGCGAAGCCTTGTCCAAACGGTCTTGATTGAGGTGGGAACGGCTAAAAGAGCAACGACCCCGGTGGCAGCCTGAGCCCAATCTGCCCAATCAATCTCGTTCGCCATGTGCCTGCTACCCCCGCGAGCCGTATGCAGGAAGTTGACCTACAACTTGAAGTGCAAAGCTCGCCGAAACCGCATTCGGTATGAAACGGAGGTCTCGGCGCCATCCAACGCCTGATGCTACAGCAAAAGCTCCAGCACTTACTACAGCGCGGAACGCTAAGTGCATGCAAAACAACGGTTTTCCGATGATGGTCGGGGAGACAGGATTCGAACCTGCGACCCCCTGGTCCCAAACCAGGTGCGCTACCAGCCTGCGCCACTCCCCGACGGCGCTGCGGTTAGGCGTAGTTGCCGGGTTGTGCAAGCGCGATATGCAGATGGTGGACGATCCCGCGGACGTCGGCCGGTCCGCCGTCGGCAACGCCGGCGCGAGCCTGACTGTGCCGATCGTGCGACGATGCGAGGTTTCTGTTGGGCGACGGCTGTGGCAGAGCCTGTCCATGGGCGGGACATCGACAGCAACGGCGCGATTGCGCGGGACAGCAATGGGATTGGCAGCGGTGCTTGCGGTTTGCGGGCTCGCGAACCCGGCGGCGGCGCAGGACTTGCCCCCGCAATATCCGACGACCCAGGACTCAGCGTTCCAGGCGTATATGGGTACGTTGCGGCAACAGGCGCTGGCCGCCGGCGTCAGCGGGCGGACCGTCGACGCGGTGTTTCCCGGACTGACGCTCAACCAGCGGGTCATCGACCTCGATCGCAAGCAACCCGGCAGCAGTACGAGCGGGCCCAGCCCGGTGCTGTCGTTCGCGCCGTATCGGATGCAGCATGTCGATGCAGCGCGGATCGCGCGTGGTCGACAGGCGTATCAGGCACAGCGCTATCGGTTGGAACGGATCGAGCGGAGCACCGGCGTGCCGGAATCGATCATGGTCGCCATCTGGGGACACGAAACCAATTACGGCAGCTATACCGGGGACTTCGATATCCTCCGATCGCTCGCGAGCCTCGCTTATGAGGGGCGTCGGCGGTCCTTGTTCGCGGGCGAGTTCATCGCAGGCCTCAAGATGATCGATCGTGGTGTGTCGCGCGACCAGTTGAAGGGCAGCTGGGCGGGCGCGATGGGCAATCCGCAGTTCCTGCCGTCGATCTATCTGCGCGTTGCGCGCGACGGCGACGGCGACGGCCGCGCGGATATCTGGAACAGCCCCGCGGATACGCTGGCATCGATCGGCAATTACTTCGTCGACGCAGGATGGCGTGCTGGTCAGCCTTGGGGATTCGCGGTGAACGTGCCTGCCGGGTTCGATCGGTCCTCGGTCCGCAACCGACTGGTCTCGCCGCGCTGCCCACGCGTGTTCGAACGCCATAGCGGCTGGCGGACGATCGCCGAATGGCGCGCGCTGGGCGTATCGCCGCAGGCGCGATCCTGGCCCGCCGACAGCGTCATGGCAACGTTGCTCGAACCCGACGGCCCCGGCGTCACCGCGTATCTGCTTACGAGCAACTACCGCGTAATTCTCGACTATAACTGCTCGAATTTCTACGCGCTGTCGGTCGGCCTGCTCGCCGACGCGGTCGAGCGCTAGGCGGAATTTGCGTGCAACGGCACGTGACGCCATCGCCGAGCGCGGCTATGACCTGCGTTACATCCTGCCTACGGATCGAGTTCCCTTTTGCTCACGGAATACCCCATGAAGAAGCTGATCGTCGCACCGCTCGTCGCCATCGCGCTGGCACACCCCTCGGTAGCCGCCGCGCCGCAGTTCCAGACCGCCGCGCCGATCGCGTATATGGAGGACCTGTCGTCGGGCGCGGTGCTGTTCTCGCGGGACGCGGATCGCCGCATGCCGCCGGCCTCGCTCGCCAAGATGATGACGGTCTATGTCGCGTTCGACATGGTCAAGAAGGGTGAGTTGAAGCTCGACCAGATGATGACGGTGCGGCCCGAGACCTGGGCGAAATGGCATGGTCCGGCAGCGGGTTCGACGATGTTCCTGTCATCGGGTGAGAATGTCAGCGTCGCCAATCTGCTGTACGGCATCGTCACACTGTCGGGCAACGACGCGTGCATCGTGCTCGCCGAGGGCATCTCCGGTTCCGAGCAGGCGTTCACCGAGCGGATGAACCGCAAGGCCGCCGAGCTCGGCCTCAAGGACAGCCATTTCGGCACCGCGAACGGGTGGCCCGACAACGGCGTCACCTATGTGACCGCGCATGATCTCGCCAAGCTCGCCGCGGCAACGATCACCAACTACCCCGATCTCTATAAGCAATTCTATTCGAAGCGTGACTTCACCTGGGGCAAGACGATGGGCGGCAGCGCCATCACCCAGGCGAACCGCGATCCGATCCTCGGCCGCGTCGCCGGGGCCGATGGCCTTAAGACCGGGCATACCGAGGAGGCCGGTTATGGCTTCACCGGCTCAGCCGTGCAGAATGGCCGTCGCCTGGTGATGGTCGTCGCCGGTCTGACCAGTTCGGGCCAGCGCGCCGAAGAGTCGGTGCGCTTCATGGAATGGGGCTTTCGCGCGTGGCAGTCCAAGCCGATCGTCGCGAAGGGCAAGAAGGTCGAGACCGCCTCGGTCCAGCTCGGCGATTCGTCTTCGGTCGGGCTCGTCGCCCCCAAGGCACTGACCGTGACGCTGCCCGCCGGCACCTCGCCGACCTTGACCGCCAAAGTGGTCTATGACGGTCCGATCAAGGCTCCGATCAAGGCTGGCCAGCATATCGCCGATCTGGTCGTCACGACCTCCGACGGACTTCAGCAGACGATGCCGCTGGTCGCCGAGAAGGACGTCGCCGAGGCCGGCTTCTTCGGTCGCGCATGGGCAGGGCTGACCGGCTTCTTCGGCTGATGAACACAGCGCGGATGGCGTTGCCGGCATGACGTCGATCATCGGCAACGCCGCCGCTCAAGCTGCCTTTCTGGCGGCGATGCGTGGCGGATCGTTGCATCATGCATGGTTGATCGCCGGACCCCAGGGTGTCGGCAAGGCGAGTTTCGCGCGCGCTGCGGCGATGCAGATGCTGGCCGACGGAGCCGATCCGAATGCAATCTCGGCCGGGTTCGACGTGCCCGAGGGAAACCGGACACGGTCGTTGATGGAAGCTGGGTCCCATCCTGATTTCCGGGTGCTTGCGCGGCTGCCGAAAGATCCGGAGAAACCCGATCAGGATCTCGCGCGGAGCATCACGATCGCACAGGTTCGCACGCTGCAACCGCTGTTCGCGACCACCCCGTCGATGAGCCCGCGCCGGGTCGTGGTGATCGATGCGATCGACGATCTGGAGCGGGGCGGGGCGAACGCGCTGCTCAAAAACCTCGAGGAACCGCCGGCGGGTACGATCTTTCTGCTCGTCAGCCATGCCCCCGGGCGACTGCTGCCGACGATCCGCTCGCGCTGTCGGTTGCTGCGGTTCGAGGCACTCAGCGATGGCGAGGTCGCGACGGCGATCCGGACGTTGCAACCCGACGCAGACGAGGGTGAGGTCGCCGCGCTTGTGCGCGCAAGCGACGGCGCGCCTGGTCGTGCGCTCCGGTATGCCGGGCTCGACATCGCCGCGATCGACGATGCGATCGCGGCGATCGCGCAGGACGGCGACCGGGACAATGGACGACGGTTGAAGCTCGCAAAGTCGCTGGGGCTCAAGGCGGCGCAACCGCGCTACGAGGCATTCCTGGACCGCGCGCCAGCGTTCATTGCCGATGCCGCACGAACCCGGTCGGGGCCGGCGCTGCGATCCGCGCTCGACGCGCACGCCGCGGCACGCGAACTGGCGGGCGCAGCGATCGGCTTGTCGCTCGACGCGCAGGCGACCGTGTTCGAAATGGCCGGGATCGTCGCGACATTGCGCCACTGATCGGACTGCGCAGGCTTCACCTGCTCCGGGCGATGCTCTAGGAGCGCGGCATGGCCGACCCTTTCTATATCACCACCGCGATCCACTATCCCAATGGCCGACCGCATATCGGCCATGCCTACGAGATGGTCGCCGCCGACGCGATCGCGCGCTTCCAGCGTCAGGCTGGGCGCGATGTCCTGTTCCAGACCGGGACCGACGAGCACGGCCTCAAGATGGTCCAGGCCGCACGCGACCGGGATATGCCGGTGCGCGAACTTGCCAATGAAATGTCGTCGTATTTCCACGCGATGGCGGACCGTCTTGGCATCTCCTATGACCGGTTCATCCGCACCGTCGACGAGGACCACTACGCCGCCAGCGCCGCGATCTGGCAGGCGATGGCGGATGCGGGCGATCTGTATCTCGATCGCTACGAGGGCTGGTATTCGGTCCGCGACGAGGCGTTCTACGACGAATCCGAACTGACCGGGGAGGGCAACGATCGCCGCTCGCCGCAAGGTACGCCGGTCGAATGGACCGCGGAGGAGACGTGGTTCTTCCGCCTGTCGAAATATCAGCAGCCGTTGCTCGATCTCTACGCCGCCAACCCCGATTTCATCCGTCCCGAAAGCCGCCGCAACGAAGTGATGCGGTTCGTCGAGGGTGGCCTGAACGACCTTTCGGTATCGCGGACCAGCTTCGATTGGGGCGTACCGGTGCCGGGCAGCCCGGGTCATGTGATGTACGTGTGGGTCGACGCGCTCACCAACTACCTGACCGGGATCGGCTATCCCGACATGACCGGCGACAAGGCTAAATACTGGCCGGCGGATATCCATCTGATCGGCAAGGATATCGTCCGGTTCCACGCGGTCTATTGGCCCGCGTTCCTTCTCTCGGCGGGCATCCCGCTGCCCAAGAGCGTGTTCGGCCACGGCTTCCTTCTTACCCGCGGTGAGAAGATGTCGAAGTCGGTCGGCAACGTCGTCGATCCGATGGCGCTGGCGGACGCGTTCGGGGTCGATGCGCTGCGCTATTTTTTCCTGCGCGACGTGAGCTTCGGGCAGGACGGCAGCTATTCGCCGGAGTCGATCGTGACGCGCGTCAACGCCGAGCTGGCGAACAGCTTCGGCAACCTGGCGCAGCGGACCTTGTCGTTTATTGCCAAGAATTTGGAGGGCGTCTTTCCCACGACGGGTACGGTTCAGGATGCGGACGGCATGCTGATCGAGGAGGTCGTCGTGGCATGCGCCGGGTTCAAGTCCGGCTTCACCGATCTCGCGCTGTCGCAGGCGATCGAGGCGTGGATGCGCGGCGTGTTCGCGTGTAACCAGTATATCGATGCTCAAGCTCCCTGGGCGCTGCGAAAGACCGATCCGGAGCGGATGCACGCGGTGTTGCGCACGTTGGTCCGCGCGATCCGGATGCTGGCGATCGCGATCCTGCCCGTCGTGCCGGACTCGGCGGGCAAGGTACTCGACCAGATTGGCGCAATGGAGCGCGATCACGCCGCGATCGACGACGATGGCTGGTACGACCGCGTCGCCGCGTCGGCCTTCCGGATCGCGCCGCCAAGCCCGGTCTTTCCCCGTCTCGAAATCCCTGCGGAGGCCTGATGCTCGCCGACAGCCATTGCCACCTCAATTATAAGGGCCTCGTCGAGGACCAGCAGGCGGTCCTCGCGCGGGCACGGGCGAGGGGGGTGACGGCGATGCTCAACATCTCGACGCGTGAGAGCGAATGGGACGAGATCGTCGCCACCGCCGAGCGCGAGCCCGATGTCTGGGCGACGATCGGCATCCATCCCAACGAGGCGGACACCTATCCCGACGTCGATGCGGCCAAGCTGATCGCGCGGGCACGGCACCCCCGGGTGGTCGGGCTCGGCGAGAGCGGCCTCGACTATTTCCGCGACACCTCGGATCGCGCCCGCCAGCAGGCAAGCTTCCGCGCGCATATCGCCGCGTCGCGCGAGACCGGACTGCCGATCGTCGTTCACACCCGCGATGCCGAGGACGATACCGCCGCGATCATGGCCGAAGAAATGGGGAAGGGGGCCTATCCCGGCGTCATCCACTGCTTCACGGCGAGTGGAGCTTTCGCCGACAAGGCGTTGGATATGGGCCTTTATATCTCGATTTCGGGCATCGTGACGTTCAAGAACGCCCGTGATCTGCAAGAAACGGCCGCACGCCTGCCGATCGAGCGGTTGCTCATTGAGACCGACGCACCGTTCCTCGCGCCGGTGCCACACCGTGGCAAGACCGGCGAACCCGGGTTCGTCGCCGACACCGCGCAGTTCCTCGCCGATCTGCGTGGAGAAAATGTCGAGGAATTATCGCGTCGTACCGCGGAGAACTTCCACACGCTGTTCGCCAAGACGCGGGTGGCCGGAGCGGAAGCATGAAGATCACGATCCTCGGCTCCGGTACATCCTCCGGCGTGCCGAGGATCGGCAACGACTGGGGCGAGTGCGACCCGACGGTCCCGCGCAACCGCCGCACGCGCGCCTCGGCGCTGGTCGAGCATGACGGTACGCGGATACTGATCGACACCAGTCCCGACATGCGCGCGCAGTTGCTGGCGGCCGATATCGACCAGGTCGATGCGGTGATCTGGACGCACGATCATGCCGATCACTGCCACGGCATCGACGATCTGCGGCAACTGTTCCACGTTACCGGCACGCCGGTCCGCGGCTATGCGCGGCCGACCACGCTGGCGGCACTCGATGCGCGGTTCACCTATGCCTTTCACGGCCGAGCCGGGTATCCGCCGACGATCGCCGCCAAAGCATTGCCGGATCGGCTGCAGATCGGCGGCATCGATATCCGCGTGACCGATCAACCGCATGGCAACATTCATGCCGCCGGGCTGCGTTTCGACGCGGATGGTCTTTCGATCGGATATGCGACCGATTTCAATATCATGACCGACGATATGGCGAGCCTATATCAGGACCTCGATATCTGGGTCGTCGATGCCTTGCGCCGCCGGCCGCATCCCACGCACATGGAGCTGCCCGCGGTGCTTGCCTGGGTAGAGACGCTGAAGCCGAAGCGGACGGCGCTGATCCATATGGACCACAGCATGGATTATGCGACCTTGCGCGCCGAACTGCCCGCGGGTGTCGAGCCCGGCTATGACGGGCTGGTGCTCACCGCATGACCGACGATCGTGCAGCCCAGTTCGCGCTGTACGCCATCATGCTGATCTTGCCGTTGTCGGCGCTCGCCGCGCGTAGGCTGCCGGTTGAGCCGATGCTGAAGATGGTGCTGGCCTGGATCGCGATCTTTACCGTCGGGGTGCTGATCGCGAGCCAACGGGACCGGTTTTCAGGACTTTTGTCGACCATCAGCGACCAGCAGGTCAGCGGGAGCGAAACGCGTATCAGGATGGCGGACGACGGTCACTTCTGGGCCGACGTCGACATAGATGGCGTAAAACGGCGGATGCTGATCGATAGCGGTGCCACGACGACGGCGCTGTCGGCTGCCACGGCGCGCGCCGCCGGACTGGACAGCGACGAGAGTCCGTTTCCGGTCGTCATCTCGACCGCCAACGGCGACGTGACCGCGCGGACCGCGACGGTGAAACGCGTGACGCTCGGGGCGATCACGGCGACCGACCTGGGGGTTGTGACATCGCCAGCGTTCGGCGACACCGATGTGATCGGGATGAACTTTCTATCGCGGTTGGATTCCTGGCGGGTCGAGAATGCGACGCTGATCCTGACACCGAAACAAAGCTAGACTTTACATAATGTTTATTATCGATCTTGCATTAGTGCATGGTCGATCGTCAACGAACAGGTATTTTCCATGATCGAACGCCTCACTTCCATCATGGCGCGGTTGCGTGATCCGCTGGAGGGCTGCGAATGGGATCGCGAGCAAACCTGGTCGACGATTGCGCCGTACACGATCGAGGAAGCCTATGAGGTTGCCGACGCGATCGCACGCGACGATCCCGCCGATCTCAAGGACGAACTCGGCGACCTGTTGCTGCAGGTCGTGTTCCACAGCCGCATCGCCGAGGAATCGGGTGCATTCACGTTGGCCGACGTCGTCGCCACGATCAGCGACAAGATGGAGCGGCGGCATCCACATATCTTCGGCGACGCCGCGAGCTCGCCGGGATGGGAGACCATCAAGGCTGGCGAACGGGCGGAAAAGCCGGACCCCAGCGCCTTGGCCGGCGTCGCGATCGGCCTGCCCGCCTTGTCACGCGCCGAGAAACTGCAAAAGCGTGCGGCGCGGGTCGGTTTCGACTGGCCGGATGCGGTGGGTCCACTTGCCAAGGTCTACGAGGAAATCGAGGAGGTTCGCGAGGCTGGTGCAGATACGGTGGCAGAGGAGATCGGCGATCTGTTGTTCGCCGTCACCAACTGGGCACGGCATCTCGGGGTCGATCCCGAGGCCGCGTTACGCGCGGGCAACGCGAAGTTCGAGGGCCGGTTCCGTGCGATCGAGGCCGATGGCGGCGACGCGTTCGCCGCCATGACGCTCGATCAGAAGGAAGCGCTATGGCAGGCGGTCAAGCATCGCGGCGGATGAACCGGTCATAGTCGGTGTCGGACAAGCGAACCTCATAGGTCGTCGCCAACTCGTCATCCGCACTGCCGAGCACCTCGCCGTGCGCGTGCAACCACGCCGCGCCTGCGCCATCGGTCGCATCCAGCGTGATGCTGTAGCGACGATGCGCACCGGTCAGCTTGGCGGCGACCTGGTGGACCAGTTCGTCCACCCCTTCCCCGCTCAGCGCCGAGATCGCGACGACGTCGTCACGGTGCGCAGCCTGCGCGGCGATCTCCTCGTGCGTATCGCCATCGAGGAGATCGAGCTTGTTCCAGACCTCGAACCGCGGCGTGTTCTCGTCGACGCCGATCTCGGCCAGCACGGTTTCGACGTCCGTCCGCTGCGCCTCGGTATCGGGATGCGCGATATCGCGGATGTGGACGAGCAGATCGGCGGACACGACCTCCTCCAGCGTCGCCTTGAACGCGGCGACCAGTTGCGTCGGCAGGTCCGAGACGAACCCGACCGTATCGGACAGGATCGCTTTGTCAATGCCGGGTAACTGGATCTGCCGCAACGTCGGGTCGAGCGTCGCGAACAGCAGATCCTCGGCCATCACGTCGGCCCCCGTGAGCCGGTTGAACAGCGTGGACTTGCCCGCATTGGTATAGCCGACCAGCGCGATCACCGGCCACGGCGCACGTTGGCGCCGCTCACGGTGAAGCCCCCGCGTACGACTGACTTGCTCGAGCTCGCGCTTGAGCCTTGCCATCCGATCGCGGATCAGGCGGCGATCCGCCTCGATCTGGGTCTCGCCCGGACCGCCCAGAAAGCCGAAGCCACCACGTTGGCGTTCGAGATGGGTCCAGCTGCGGACCAGCCGACCCGCCTGATAATCGAGATGTGCCAGCTCGACCTGCAAGCGTCCCTCGGCGGTCGCAGCCCGCTCGCCGAAGATTTCGAGGATCAGGCCGGTGCGATCGATGACCTTGGTTTCGAGCGCCTTTTCGAGATTGCGCTGCTGAACCGGGCTGAGGCTCGCGTCGAACACGACGAGCCCCGCCTCTTCCATCCGCACCTGGGTCGCGAGCAGCTCGACCTGACCACTGCCGATCAACGTTGCCGGCTTGGGCTGGCGGACGCGGTAGGCGATCCGCTCCACCACCTCGACGCCGATCGCCGCGGCGAGGCCTGCGGTCTCCTCAAGTCGAGCATCGACGTCGCGCGAAGCGTCGCCTTGGTCGGGTAATACCACGATCGCCCGAGTGCCGCGGGTGAACTCGTCCCGATCGCGTTCGAAACCGCTACTCAATCGTCATGGTCCACGTCATCTGCATCATCATCGGTGTCGGTGGGCTCTTCGGCAAGATTCAGCGGGCGCGCCGGCTGGATCGTCGAGACCGCGTGCTTGTAGACGAGCTGTGCCATGCCCTCGCGCTGGAGCAGCATGCAGAACAGGTCGAAGCCGGCGATCTGGCCCTGCAGCATGACGCCGTTGATCAGGAACATCGTCACGCTATCTTCGGATTTGCGCACCGCGTTGAGAAAAATATCCTGCAACAACGGGTGCTTCTTCTGGTTCTCTCCGACCGCGTCGACGATCGCCGACACGTCCATCGGTCCGGCGGGCATGATCGTCGAGATCGCGTGCTTGTAGATCAGCTGCGATTGGCCATCGCGACGGAGCAACACGGAAAAATTATCGAACCATGTGACGATGCCCTGGAGCTTCACGCCCTTGACGAGGAACATCGTGACCGGCGTCTTGGAGCGCCGTAGTGCGTTCAGGAAGAGGTCCTGAAGCGAGCCTGGTTTTTCGGCCAATGGGATAACCCTTTGTTTTTGGCGGGACTTTGCCCGCGAGGCGCTGTTTCCCAGCGTCGGAGATGCACCCGGTTACCGGGCGCCATACGTGATCTATGATCTATGCGGCCGTAGTTCCAGAGGGCGGCGAAATTACGGCGCTCTATTCGTCGCGTGTTTCGGTGATCCCGAGCAGTTTGAGTTTCCGGTGCAGGGCCGACCGCTCCATGCCGATGAAGCTGGCCGTGCGCGAGATGTTGCCCGAAAACCGCCGGATCTGGACGCGCAGATATTCGCGCTCGAACGTCTCGCGCGCCTCGCGCAGCGGCGATCCCATGATCGCGGTGCCGCCCGCAGCCCCCATGTCACCCTGATCGCCGAGCACCTCGGCGGGCAGGAGATCGATATCGATCCGGCCAATCCGGTCGCCAGGCGCGAGGATGATCGTCCGCTCGACGACGTTGCGCAACTGGCGGACGTTGCCGGGCCAGTCATAGGACTGCAGCGCGACCATCGCATCGGGTGCGATCTCCGGGGTCGGCACGCGGCGTTCTGACGCATAGTGCGCGATGAAATGCTGGACCAGCGCCGGGATATCCTCGCGGCGATCCGACAGCGGCGGGATCGTGACCGGCACGACATTGAGCCGGTAATAGAGGTCTTCGCGAAACCGCCCCTCGGAGATTTCGAACACCAGATCGCGCGCCGTTGCAGACACGACCCGCACGTCCACTTTCACTACGCGCGTGCCGCCAACCCGGGTGAAACTCTGGTCGGTGAGCGCGCGCAGGATACGCGCCTGGGTTGCGATCGGCATGTCCGCAATCTCGTCGAGGAACAGCGTTCCGCCATGCGCCTGCTCGAACAGACCGGGCCGAACCAGATCGCCGGCTTCCTCGACACCGAACAACTCCTCGTCCATTCGCTCCGGCGTCATCCGCGCGGCGCTGACGATGATGAACGGAGCGTCCGATCGTAGACTCCAGCCGTGCAGCAGCCGCGCAGCGACTTCCTTGCCGACGCCTGCCGCACCCATGATCAGTACACGGCTCCCCGTCGACGCGACGCGCTTCAAGGTCGCCCGGACGCCGTTGATCGAACCCGAGTTGCCGGTCAGATCGGTCTCGCGGCCGACCGTCGCGCGCAACGACGCCACTTCGCGGCGCAGGCGTTCGGTCTCGGTCGCACGCGCAACCATGATAAGCAGGCGTTCCGCTTCGAACGGTTTTTCGATGAAATCGGAGGCGCCGCGGCGGATGGCGGCGACAGCGGTGTCGAGATTGCCGTGACCCGAGATCACCAGCACCGGAATCGATGGATCGCGACGCTTGATCTCGTCGAGCAGTTCGAGCCCGTCGAGCCGCGAACCCTGGAGCCATACGTCGAGCAGGACGAGCGACGGCCGACGCGCGGCAATCGCCTCAAGCGCGGAATCGCTGTCGCCAGCATCCCGCGTGTCATAGCCTTCGTCCTCGAGCACGCCGGCCACGAGTTCGCGGATGTCACGTTCGTCGTCCACGACGAGAATATCGAGCGCCATCAAATCATATCCGGTTGCGGGTCATCGTGGCGAGCTGGCCCTCCCCTGCCAGCTCGGGTGCCGATGCCCCTTGGTCGAGCGCGGCCAGCGCCTTGGCGTCGAAGATCATGGTGACGATTGTACCGCCACCGGGTCGATCGGAAAAGCCGATCGTACCACAATGCTCCTCAATGATCTTCTTCACGATGGCAAGCCCGAGGCCGGTGCCGCGCGCGCGCGTGGTGACGTACGGCTCCATGATCCGGTCGCGATCGGGAGGAAGGCCGATGCCGGTATCCGCCACCGCGATGGTGACGCTGCGGCCGGGATCCTGGCTCAGCGTCATCGTCACCGAGCCGCCCGATTCGCCTCGCGATTCAATCGCTTCCACCGCGTTCTTGACGATATTGGTCAGCGCCTGCCCGATCTGTCGGCGGTCGCAGACGAGCGCCAGACCCGGATCGTCGTTGACGAGATGGAAGCCGATAGCGGGATGCGCCACCTCGTGCAGGAACAACGCCTGTCGCGCGGCGTCGACCAGCGATTCCTCCCGAAACACAGGCTTGGGCATACGCGCGAACGACGAAAATTCGTCCACCATCCGGCGGAGGTCGCCGACCTGGCGGATGATCGTGTCGGTCAGTCGCGAGAACGTGCCGTCCTGCATCTCGGCCTTGGCACCATAGCGCCGCTGGAGGCGCTCGGCGGCAAGCTGAATTGGGGTCAGCGGGTTTTTGATCTCGTGCGCGATCCGGCGCGCGACGTCGGACCACGCGGCGCGACGCTGGTCGAGCAGCTGCTGGGTGATATCGTCGAACGTCAGGATCGGCCCGGTGGTCGGTCGCGCGATCCGGACCGCGAGCGTCCGCATATCGCTTGCCTGCCCGATCTCGACGATCGCCTCGCGGTCACCGTTGTCGAGCATCGCATCGAGTTCGGGCGCGACGTCGACCAAGCGGCGGCCGACCAGAGTATCGGTACCCACGACCGCCGCAAGTAGCCCCGTGGCGGATTCGTTCGCGATCGTTATCGTCCGGTCGCGACTGGTCGCGACGACACCCGCCGATACGCCCGCCATCACCGCCTCGATCAAGGCTCTACGGTTTTCGAGCTGGCCGTTTGCGGTGACGAGTTCGGTGTTCTGTTCCTCCAACCGGCCCGTCATCTGGTTGAACGCATTGGCCAGCGTCCCGACTTCGTCGCGGCTGCGCGGGTCGGGGACGCGTGCGGTCAGATCGCCGGCGGCGACCCGGCGGGCCGCATCGACAAGTTCGCCGACCGGCCGCACGAGGCGATCAGCGACGGCAAGCGCAATCCAGACCGCGATCCCGATGATCAGCAGCGAAATCAGCAGCAGCGCCGCGTTGAACCGCAATTGCAGGCTGCGGGCTCGCGCCAGAAGCGATCGATAGCTCTTCAGCACGTCGTTCGCGCGCGTCGTCTGCTCGGACAGCAATTTCGTATCCTCTACGCGCCCGGCGTACAGGAACAGTTCGTCGGAGCCCGGCAGCATCGTGATCGTCTGAATGCGATCCCCGGTCACCGCGACGACCGCGCTCTTGCCCGACCGCAGCTCGGCGATCGCCGAGGGCGTGACGCGGCGCGTGAAATCGATCTCGTACGGATTGACGATCGCCAGTGTCTGGATGCCCTGCTGGGGAGACACCTTGAACAACGCGGCTTCCGAGAGGCTGCGATAATAGACCTGCTGGAGGAACCAGCCGGAGAAATCCGGGCTTTGCAGCGAGCGCTCGCGGAGATAGGCGGACATGTCGCTCGCCATCGTCACGGTGGCTTCCTGCCACCGGTTGAGCTGGCGCGCATACGACGACTGGGCGAGCCCGGTCGCATTCTCCAGCATCCCGCGCGCCTGGTCGGAATACCAGAACTGCACACCGTACTGGAACAGCAACGATGCGAAGATCGTGACCAGCAGCATCGGCACTGCGGCGACGATCGAGAACAGGGCGACAAGACGGACGTGGAGACGCCCGCCGCCACCGACGGGCGACCGGGCGGCGCGGCGCATGGCAACACGCCGTCCGAGCAGCATCAGGAGTGCGATACCGGGCACGAGGTTCGCGACCAGCAGCAACGCTACCAGTGGCGGCTCAAGGAGACGCTGCGGCGCGTCGGTTCCCGTGATCGTGAAGTAGCTTGCAACGCCGATCACGATCGCCACAGCCACGACGAGCGCCTCGATCGTGGGCGTCACGGCAAACCGGGCCGGAGGCCCGTCTTCATCCATAGGTAGCGCCGCGGAAGCGATCATCGGTGCCCCGATACAACGTCGACCGTTGCCTTTAAACCACATAATGAACGGAAGATGGCCGTTTCGGTGCAATCAGGCGAGCGGTTCACCGCCGAGGTCGATCCCCAGCGTGTCTAGCCGCTTGCGGAGCGTATTCCGATTTATCCCCAGCGCACGTGCCGCGCGGAGCTGATTCTGGCCGTGGCGCGCGAGCATCGCCTCGATCAGCGGGCGTTCGACCTCGCCGATCACCCGGTCGTACAAGGTGCCGTTGTCGAGCGCGGCGGGATCCTGCCGGGCGATCCGATCGATCATCGTACGAACGGCCTGCGCGATGTCGATATCGGCGGGCTCGCTCGTGTCGACCTGCGTGCCGATCATCATCCGGATCGCGTCGGCGTCGATTACCTCGTCACGGGCGAGGACCGCGAGGCGACGCATGAGATTTTCGAGTTCGCGAACGTTGCCGGGCCACGCGTGCGCGCCAAGTGCCGTGATCGCATCGCCGGCAAGCTGTCGGCGCGGCAGTCCCTGGATCGCGGCATGATCGAGAAAGTGACGTGCGAGCAGGGCGATATCCTGGCGACGTTCACGCAGCGGCGGCAGGGTGATCGGCACGACGTTGAGACGGTAGAACAGGTCTTCGCGGAACTGCCCCGTGGCGACCTGCGCGGACAGATCGCGGTTGGTGGCGGCGACGATCCGCACGTCGACACGGATCGTGCGGGCGCCACCGACGCTGGTGAACTCGCCGGACTGGAGCACGCGGAGCAGCCGGGTCTGCGCTTCCATCGGCATGTCGCCGATCTCGTCGAGGAACAGCGTCCCGCCCGACGCCTGCTCGAACCGCCCGGCGTTGCGCGTCGCCGCGCCGGTAAACGCGCCGCGCTCGTGACCGAACAACTCCGCCTCGATCAGTTCGCGCGGGATCGCGGCCATGTTGATCGCCACGAACGGCGCGGCACTGCGCGGGCCGAGATCGTGGATCGCGCGCGCGACCAGCTCCTTGCCGGTGCCGGATTCCCCAGAGATCAGTACCGTCAGGTCGTTCGACACGACGCGCGCGATGATCCGGTACACGTCCTGCATCGCCGCCGAACGCCCGATCAACGGCAGCGCGCGGTCTTCGTCGCGGAGATCGTCGTCGGACACCGTTCCACCGCGGGCGAGCGCACCCGTGACGGCGCGCGTCAGGACGTCGAGGTCGAACGGCTTGGGGAGGTATTCGTAGGCACCGACCTCGGCCGCGCGGACCGCGGTGGTCAGCGTGTTCTGCGCCGACAGCACGATGATCGGCAGCAGGGGGAAACGCGCGGCGACGCTGCGGACATGGTCGATACCGTCGCCGTCGGGCAGGATCACGTCGGTGACGAGAACATCGGGGAGCGCGCTAGCCAGCGCGCGTTCGAGCTGCCCAAGACTGTCGGCGACGGTGACCTCGTGCCCCGCCCGCCGGAGCGCCTGGGCGACGACGGTGCGGATCGCGGCATCGTCGTCGACGACCAGGACGGTGCTCACGATGCGGCCCTTGGCAGCAACAGGCGGAGGACGGTCATTTCGGGATTTCCTTCGCGGGCATACTGGACGATTCCGCCCATGTCGCGCGTGAGCTTGTCGACCAAAGCGAGGCCAAGCCCCTGCCCTTCGCGTCGCCCGGAAACGAACGGATCGAACAGGTGATCGGCGATATCGGCGGGCGCGCCAGGCCCATTGTCGAAGACGCAGATCTCGATCGGCAGCGGCAGACGCGGTTTGCCCGGCGCCGAGCTGATGGTGATGCCGTGACGGTAGGCGGTCGTCATGACGATGCGCGGTTCGCGTTCGTTTCGAACCGCTTCGCGCGCGTTCTTGAGAAGGTTTATGATGATCTGGAGCAACGCGTCGCGGTTGATCTGGGCGGGCGGAAGCGAGGGATCGAAGCGTTCCTCGATCGGGATACCGCGTGCGAACCCGGCGAGTGCGAGCCGGCGGGCATGGCCGAGCAGCGGATAGATGTTCTCGCTGGCCAGCGGCAGCGGCCGCGTGTCGCTGAAATCCTGCATCCGGTCGATCAGCGCGGCGATCCGGTCGACCTCGGTGACGATCAGCGTCGTCAGTTCGCCGGCACCGAGCAACTGCGCCGCACCGCGAATGCCGGACAGCGGGTTCTTGATCTCGTGCGCCAGCATCGCCGCCGCGCCGACCGCCGCTCTCGCTCCAGCGGCGCGGTCGGCGGAATGGCCGAGCCGCCGCGAGGTTGCCGCGGAATGCAGCGTGATCGCGCGCCAGCCCGGATAATCGGCAATCTGCGTCTCGGCGAAATCCACCCGGATCTTGACGCCGCGCGCGGTCGAGATCTCGGTATCGTAGACCGCGAGGCCGTGCCCGTCGCGATTGCGCGGATCGTCTGGCGGCGGGATTATAGCGTCGAGCGGTTGGCCGATCATCAGCCGTTCGGACAGGTTCAGCAATTGCTCGGCGAGCGCGTTGGCATGTGCGACGCGCTGGTTCGGATCGACCACGACGACCGCGACCGGCAGCGCCGCAAACAGCTCCGCAAAGCCCGGCCGTCCGCGTGAACTGGTGTCAGGCCGCTGCAAGGTCACGCCAAGGCGCGTAAAACTCGGCGAGCATCGCCTTGACCTGCTTGGGATCGGGCACCTGGTTCACCTTGTTGCGGAACTCGGCCGAACCAGGCAGCCCCTTGGTGTACCAGCCGATATGCTTGCGCGCCATGTTGACGCCGGTCTCGATCCCATAGTGTTCGAGCATCGCCTCGTAATGGCCTGCGATCGCGTCATATTGCTCGGTGATCGACGGGTCTTCGATGCGCCGGCCCGTGGCGAACCACTCCATCACCTGCCCCAGTACCCAAGGCTTCCCATACGCGCCGCGGCCGATCATCAGGCCGTCCGCGCCCGACTGGTCCATCGCCGCCTCGGCGTCCTCGATGGTGCAGATATCGCCATTGACGATCACCGGGACGGTCACCGCTTCCTTGACCCTGCGGACGAAGCCCCAATCGGCATTGCCCTTGTACATCTGGTTGCGGGTGCGGCCGTGGACGGTGATCAGCTTCACGCCGAGATCCTCGGCGATCCGCGCCAATTCGGGCGCGTTGAGGCTGTCGTGACACCAGCCCATCCGCATTTTGAGCGTCACCGGTACGTCGACCGCCTTGACGGTGGCGTCGACGATGGCGCTAGCGAGCTTCAGGTCGCGCATCAGCGCCGAGCCCGCGTCGCCGTTGACGACTTTCCGCACCGGGCAGCCCATGTTGATGTCGATGATCGCCGCGCCGCGATCCTGGCTGAGCTTGGCCGCCTCGCCCATCTCGTATGGGGTGCAGCCGATCAGCTGCATCGACACCGGCTCCTCGAGCCGATCCCATGCCGCCTTCTGCAACGACTGGCGCGTTTCGCGGATGGCCGCCTGGCTCGCTACCATCTCGGTAACGTTCAGCCCCGAGCCATAGCGTCGCACGAGCGTGCGGAACGGCATGTCGGTGACGCCGGTCATCGGCGCGAGCACGACGGGGCTTTCGATCCGAACAGGACCGATCTGGATGGGGTTCAAGTTGCGCATGAATGTGCCTGAAAAAGAGGCATCCCCCTACCCTACCCCGCGCTCGGTCGCAAGACTGGCGAGCCTCCGGACGAACCGCTAGGTCGCGACGATGACACAGCCACACCGTATCGTTGCGATCATCGTCGCCGCCGGAACCGGCGTGCGCGCCGGGGGATCGGTTCCCAAGCAGTTCGCGCTGATCGCCGGGCGTCCGATGGTTGCCTATTCCTACGACGCGTTTTCCGCGCATCCGGCTATTGCCGAGACGATCGTCATCATCGGTGAAGGGCAGCAGGCTCTAGCCGCCGGGTCGCTCGGCAGCAGCGTGAGGACCGTCATCGGCGGTACCACGCGCCGCGAATCGGTCGCGAACGGACTCGCGGCGATCGACGACGCGACGCACGTGATGATCCACGACGCGGCCCGCCCTTTCCTGTCCGCCGACGTCATCGGTTCGCTCGTCTCGGCCTTGAAGACCCGGGACGCGGCCATTCCGGTCCTCCCGGTAACCGACACGCTTGCGCGCGGCACCGTCCTGCTCGGAGATATCGTGCCCCGCGCCGACCTAAACCGCGTGCAGACACCGCAGGCGTTTTCCGTCGAAGCGCTACGCGCCGCGCACGCCGTCTGGCCTGCCGACGAGGAAGCCACCGACGACGCACAAATGGTGCGGCGGCTTGGCGTCGGCGTCGCGTTGGTGCAGGGCTCGGCGATGCTCGAGAAAGTCACCCACCCTGAAGATTTCGCGGCCGCCGAAGCGCGGGTCGCGTATGAAACCCGCACTGCGATGGGCTTCGACGTCCACCGTCTCGAAGTCGGCGAGGAACTCTGGCTTGGCGGGGTCCTGGTCCCGCACGACAAGGGGCTGTCGGGGCATAGCGACGCGGACGTGGCGCTCCACGCGCTGACCGACGCGCTGCTAGGCACGATCGCGGCGGGCGATATCGGTACGCATTTCCCGCCGAGCGATCCCCAGTGGAAGGGCGCCGACTCTGCGCAGTTCCTCCAGCACGCCGCCAAGCTGATCGCGGACAAGCGCGGCCGGATCGATTTCGTCGACCTGACGATCATGTGCGAGGCGCCGAAGATCGGCCCGCACCGTGCAACAATGACCGCGCGGATCGCAGACCTGCTTGGGCTCACGCTCGACCGGGTCAGCGTCAAGGCGACCACGACCGAACGACTCGGCTTCACCGGCCGCGGCGAAGGCATCGCCGCCCAGGCCGTCGCGACCGTCCGCGTACCAGGATCGCCGGCATGAAGGCCCGCATGAGGATCGGTGCCACGCTCGCCGCGATCGCGCTGTTGGCCAGTCCAGCGTTGGCGCAACCGCGCTGCATCACGGGCCCCGAAGCCGAATCGCTGACGCTCGTCGCGATGCCCGACATCCTGCGTGAAACCGGTCGCGTCTGCGCGCCGTTGCTTCCCGCGGCCAGTCTCATCCGGTCACAGTCAAGTGCGCTGATCGGCCGCTATCAGATCGAATCCGACCGTGCCTGGCCCGCGGCCCGCGCCGCGATCGTCAAGCTCAGCGATCCGGCGGTCGACGCAATGCTCGATTCGGAATTTGCGCGGCCGCTGCTGACGACGTTGCTGGTGCCGCAGATCGTCGGGCGGATCGCGACCCGCGATTGCGGGACGATCGACCGGATGGTGACGCTGCTCCAGCCCTTGCCACCGCGCAACACCGCGGGCATCGTCGTCGAGACGTTGCGGTACCTGAAATCCCAGAAGTCACGCAGCGGTGATATCGCCGCGGTGGCGATGCTGCTGTGCCCGGTGGAGACTCGCTGATGGATACCATCCTTCCCGCCGAACTGGTCAACGCCGCGCGTAAAGTGGTCGAGGAGAACCGCGCGATCGGTCGCCGGGTCGCGGTCGCGGAAAGCTGCACCGGCGGCCTCGTCGCGGCCGCGCTGACGGAAATTCCCGGATCGTCCGACGTGTTCGAGGTCGGTTTCGTCACCTATTCGAATGACGCGAAGCTCGGCGTGCTGAAGATCAGCTCGGACGTGCTCGAAACGTTCGGCGCGGTCTCGATCGCGGTGGCGTGGAGCATGGCGCAAGCCGCGCTCAAGCAATCGGGAGCCGACATCGCGGTCGCCATTACGGGCGTCGCCGGCCCTGGTGGCGGATCGCTCAAGAAACCGGTCGGAACCGTCGTGTTTGGCCGTGCGGAAAAGGGTCGCGATCCATCCGACGTTCACGCCGACCGTAAGGATTTCGGCGATCTCGGTCGGGGCGGAATCCGGCTTCAGGCTGCGCTGTGTGCGCTCGAACTCTTGCTGCCCGACGCCCCGGCGCCGGAAGATTCGGCGCCGTAGAGTTCGGCGGCGCGGGTCTCGAACGCGCCGATCATTTTCCGCAGCGCAGCGCCGAATACCTGGCCCGCGATCATCTCGAACATCCGGTTCTTGAACGCGAAGTCGACGGTGAAATCGACCGCGCAGCCCTGCGCCTCTGGCCGAAAATGCCATTCGTTGCGCAGATACTTCAACGGTCCGTCGACGTAATCAACGGTCAGTTCGCTGGGGCGTACCTTCTGGACGCGAGACGTGAACGTCTCGCGTAGGCCCTTGAAGCCGACGATCATGTCAGCAAGCGTCTCCGTCTCGCTGTTCGAGCGCACCCGCATCGCACTGACCCAAGGCAGGAACTCGGCGTAGCGGCCGACGTCGGCGACCAGGTCGAACATCTGCTCTGGCGTGTACGGCAGGTGACGCGTTTCCGAATGCTTCGGCATCAGATGCGCGCGACGCCCAGTTTCGTGTCACGGTTCGCGCGCAATTTCTCGAAATCATCGCCGGCATGATAGCTCGACCGGGTCAGCGGCGACGATGCGACCAGCAGGAACCCCTTCGCGCGGGCGATCGAGGCATAGGCATCGAACGCCTTGGGCGGCACGAACTCGGCGACCTTCGCATGACGCGGCGTCGGCTGGAGATACTGGCCCATCGTCAGGAAATCGATGTCGGCACAGCGCATGTCGTCCATCACCTGATGGATCTCCAGGCGCTCCTCGCCGAGCCCGAGCATCACGCCGGACTTGGTGAAGATCGACGGGTCGTGCTTCTTGACGCTCTCCAGCAAGCGCAACGACGCATAGTAGCGCGCACCGGGACGGATTGTGGGGTAAAGCCGCGGCACTGTCTCGAGATTGTGGTTGTAGACATCAGGACGCGCCTCGACGATCGACTCGATCGCGGCCTGCGCCTTGTTACGGAAGTCGGGCGTCAGGATCTCGATCGTCGTCGTCGGGTTCGAGGCACGGATCGCCTGAATCACCTTCACGAACTGCGACGCGCCACCGTCCGGCAGGTCGTCACGGTCGACCGAGGTGATGACGATGTGGTTAAGCCCCATCTGCGCGGCCGCATCGGCGACGTTCTGTGGCTCCATCCGGTCGACTGCGCGCGGCATGCCGGTCTTAACGTTGCAGAATGCGCACGCGCGCGTGCAGGTGTCGCCGAGGATCATGACCGTCGCGTGCTTCTTCGACCAACATTCGCCGATGTTCGGGCACGCCGCCTCTTCACACACCGTCGTCAGGCTTTTCGAGCGCATCAACTCGCGGGTTTTCGCAAAGCCAGCGGAGGTCGGCGCCTTGACGCGGATCCAGTCGGGCTTGCGCGCGCGAACCGGCGCAGCCATCGGGGTCATGTCGTTCATGGACGCCAGATAGCCCTGCCCTGCGGTAGAGACAATGGCGGTGGATCACGTCGACCGGTTGGAACGGCCGGAAAAACGGGATAAAATCGTGGAACCAGTTTCAACATGACAAGTTTTTCATGTTGCATCGCAAACTGATATGGAAGGCTAACCGTGCCAACTCACTTTCCGGAAATGATCGAAGGCTATCATCGCTTCAAGGACGGTCCCTGGGAGGAGCAGCGCGAGCGCTGGAAGGAATTGCAGGACGGCCAGAGCCCGAAGGTGATGATCATCGCCTGCTCGGACAGCCGCGTCGAACCCGCGCAGATTTTCGACACGTTGCCGGGTGAGGTGTTTGTTGTCCGCAACGTCGCCAACTTGGTGCCGCCGTTCGAAACCGGTGGCGGCCATCACGGCGTTTCGGCAGCGATCGAGTTCGCCGTAACCCAGCTGAAGGTCGAAGAGATCGTCGTGATGGGCCACGAGAAGTGCGGCGGCTGCAAGGCTGCGCTGACGCAGGCGTTCGCCGACGCCGAGCGCGGTGCTGGCGGCTTCGTGTCCGACTGGGTCAGCCTGCTCGACGGTGCACGCGACAAGGTGATCGCAAAGTACGGCGAAAGCGCCGAGGCCGGACGCGAGATGGAACTCGAGTCCGTCCGTACCTCGATCGCCAATCTGCGCACGTTCCCGTTCGTCGCCGAAGCCGAGGCTGCCGGCACACTCGCACTGCGCGGCGCTTATTTCGGGATCGACAAGGGCCAGCTGCTGGTGCTCAACGACGACGATAATTTCGTTTCGGCAGCCGACCCCGAGGCAAAGTCAGCGAAGGCCTAACGCCTTCTCCGCCACCTTCTTGACCTTCGGGTCGAGCGGTGGCGGCACCATTGATACGCCGGCTTCGAGGCGGTCCGCGATCAGCGTCAGTGCCGCGATCCGGGCCGCCTTCTTGTCGTTGCCATCGATCACCGCCCATGGCGCCGTCGCGGTATCGGTGCGTGCAAACATCTCGGCCATCGCCTCCAGATACTCTTCACGCCGCGACCGGTTGTGATAGTCGTCGAGCCCCGTCTTCCAGTGCTTCCACGGGTCGTCGAGCCGGGCCTTGAGGCGACGGTCCTGTTCCTTCTGCGTGGTGTGGATGAACAGCTTTACGAGGGTCGTGCCGCTTTCGACCTGCTGCGCTTCGAACGCATTGATCTCGTCATAGCCGTGGCGCCACTCGGCCTCGCTGGCGAATCCCTCGACACGCTCGACCAGCACGCGACCATACCAGCTGCGATCGAATACCGCGATGTTGCTGCAGGCGGGCAAGCGGTTCCAGAACCGCCAGAGGAAGTGGTGCGCCTTCTCGTCCGCGGTCGGCGCGGCGATCGGCCAGACCTTGTAGTTGCGCGGGTCCCATTCGGCGGAGAGGCGCTGGATGATGCCGCCCTTCCCCGCTGCGTCCCAGCCCTCGAACATGATGATCGCGCGCGTTCCACCGACGATGTGCGCGACCTGGATGTGTTCGAGACGCTTCTGAAGTTCCTTCAGGTCGTGCTTGTACTTGCCGTCATATTCGTCGCCGGTTTCGTAATCGGCCAGATGGATCGTCATGCGTTGCTCTCCGTCGCTAGTGGACCATGAACGTTCCACGGGCCGCGACGACGCAGAACGAACCAATAATAGGCGATCGAGAGCAGGATCTGCGCGGCCGTCATGATCAGACCGGGGCGGCCCTCGTCCAGATCGGACCAACTCGTCCAGCAGACATAGCCGAGCGCCAGCAGCGTTACGAGTGGTGCCAGCGGATAGAGCGGCATCTGGTACGGCGCGTGGGCGGTCTTGCCGGTCCGCCTGCCGACCATCGCCGCCACGGAGATCCCCGCGTAGATCGCGACGAGGCCGGTGCCGCTGAGGACGAGCAGCAGCTGGAGCGGCAGGAAGCACGCGACGATCCCGAACCCGCCAACCAGCAGCGTGCCGACCCAAGGCGAGCCGAACTTCGGGTGGACATGCGCCATCCACTGGTCGAGCGGGCGGCCCCAGGATCCGTCGCGAGCCGTGCCGTAGAAGAAGCGCGCGCAGGCAAGGATGCAGGCGATGACCGCGTTGACGATCGCGGCTACCACCCCGATCGAAATCCAGTCGGCCATTGCGGTGCCGCCGCGGAGCGCGACAGGAGCCCGAACGGGTCGTCGGCGGTTAGTGAGGCGTGGACCGCGACGTACTCGCCGCCGGCGGCCGGCCAAGCGGACGAGAGTTCGGGATAGACGAACGCGGTGGCGACGCCGACGAGTCCGGCGATCAGCGTTGCCCAGACTGCGCCGGTGCCGGCGACCTGGAGCATTCCGGGGACGATGACGAACACCGACGATGCCGGGGTCGCGACGGAGAGGCTGAGGAACAGGACGCCCATGACGCCAAGGCTGCGGACGAGTCTCGGCGCCGCCGTCGGTGTCATCTGATCGTCGAGCATGCCATCCCCTTACAGTGCAGGGGTATTTGCATGGTTAACGGGGTTGGGAAAGCGGCGGAAGGGATAACGTCTTTCCCTCGCCCCTTCGGGGAGAGGGAGGGGCCCGCGCTTGCGGGTGGGAGGGTGAGGGGCGGTTGGCGGACACCAACCGCCCCTCACCCTCCCGTCGCCAAGCGGCTCCTCCTTCCCTCTCCCCGGAGGGCGAGGGACAGTTTCATCACCCCGCGTTAGGCGCGACCACCTTGGTGGCATCCTTCGGACCATCGACCGTCAACCGGATGTTGAGTTCCTTCAGCTGCTTCGCGCTGACCGGGCTCGGTGCGCCCATCATCAGGTCCTCGGCCTTCTGGTTCATCGGGAACAGCACGACCTCGCGGATGTTCGGTTCGCCCGCGAGCAGCATCACCATCCGGTCGATCCCCGGTGCCGAGCCACCATGCGGCGGTGCGCCGACCTTGAACGCGTTGATCATGCCCGCGAAGTTCGTGTCGACATCGGCCTGCGTGTAACCGGCGATCTCGAACGCCTTGTACATGATCTCCGGACGATGGTTCCGGATCGCGCCCGACGACAGCTCGACGCCGTTGCAGACGATATCGTACTGATAGGCCAGGATATCGAGCGGATCCTTGGTCTCCAGCGCCTCCATCTCGCCCTGTGGCATCGAGAACGGGTTGTGGCTGAAATCGATCTTCTTGGCGTCCTCGTCATATTCGAACATCGGGAAGTCGACGATCCAGCAGAACTCGAACCGGTTCTCGTCGATCAGGCCGAGGTCGGCGCCGATCCGCGCCCGCGCTGCGCCAGCGAGCTTCGACGCGGGCAGCTCCTTGCCGGCTGCGAAGAAGATACCGTCGTTCGGGCCGAGGCCCATCTCGGCGATCAGCTTCCGCGTCGCTTCCTCGCCGTGGTTCTTGGCGATCGGACCGCCGAGTTCGCCGTTCTTCTGCGTGATGTAGCCGAGCCCGGCATGCCCCTCGGCGCGCGCCCAGTCGTTCATGTCGGTGAAGAATTTGCGGCTCTTGTCGGCGGTGTTCGGCGCGGGGATCGCACGGACCACGTCACCGCCGGCGACGATCCCTGCGAACAGGCCGAAGCCCGAATCGACGAAGTGATGGCCGACGTCGTGGATCAGGATCGGGTTGCGCAGGTCGGGCTTGTCGCTGCCGTATTTCAGCATCGATTCGCGGTAGGGGATGCGCTTGAACGGCAACGCCGAGACTTGGCGACCCTTACCCTGCCAGTCGGCGAACTCCTCGAACACGCCGTGGAGGACGGGCTCGATCGCCGCGAACACGTCGTTCTGCGTGACGAAGCTCATCTCGAAATCGAGCTGGTAGAACTCACCCGGCGAACGATCTGCGCGGGCGTCCTCGTCGCGGAAGCAGGGCGCGATCTGGAAATAGCGATCGAAGCCCGCGACCATAAGCAGCTGCTTGAACATCTGCGGCGCCTGCGGGAGTGCGTAGAACTTGCCCGGATGGACGCGGCTCGGCACCAGATAATCGCGCGCGCCCTCGGGCGACGACGCGGTCAGGATCGGCGTCTGGAATTCGGTGAACCCCTGCGAATTCATGCGGTTGCGCAGCGACGTTATCACCTGGCTGCGGAGCATGATGTTCGCGTGCAGCCGCTCGCGACGCAGATCGAGATAGCGATAGCGCAGGCGGATATCCTCGGGATACTCCGCCTCGCCCGCGACCGGCATCGGCAGTTCGCCAGCCATCGACTGGACCGTCGCGGCGGTCGCGCGGATCTCGATCCCGCCGGTCGGCAGGTTCGGGTTGACGGCTTCCGGCGCACGTGCGGTCACCTTGCCGGTGATCGTCACGACGCTTTCGCTCTTCAGACCCTCGATGACCTTGAAGACGGGCCCCGACACGTCGGTGACGATCTGCGTGATGCCGTAGTGATCGCGCAGATCGATGAAGACGAGGTCGCCGTGATCGCGCTTCTTGTGGACCCAGCCGGAGACGCGGACCTCTTCGCCGACCTGTTCGGGGCGGAGGGCGGCGCAGGTGTGGGTGCGATAGGCGTGCATGATGGGTCTTCTCGGACGATAAACAGGTGCCTCGCGCTTCCCTTCCCTACCCGCCTTTGTCAACCCGGACGAGCCTCGCTATGGACGGGTCCATGCATATTCACCCGCTTATCTCCGACAGCGCCACGCTCGCCAATCTGTGCGCGCGCATGGCCGACGCCGACTATGTCTGCGTCGACACCGAATTCATGCGCGAGAGCACCTATTACCCGGAGCTCTGCCTGATCCAGATCGCCGACGACAAGGAAGCCGCCGCGATCGACCCGATGGCGCCGGGGATCGACCTGAAGCCGCTGCTCGACCTGCTCGTCGAGAATCACGATGTGCTGAAGGTGGTCCATGCCGGCGGACAGGACATCGAGATCGTCTACAACCTCACCGGCAAGACGCCCTTCCCGCTGTTCGACACGCAGGTCGCGGCGATGGCGCTGGGGCAAGGCGAGCAGATCGGCTATTCGAACCTGGTCGACAGCTGGCTCGGGATCGCGGTCGACAAGGGCGCGCGGTTTACCGACTGGGCGCGGCGTCCTCTGGATGCGCGGCAGATAGAATATGCGATCGGCGACGTCACGCATCTGTCGAAGATCTTCCCGAAGATGCTGGAGCGGTTGCGCAAGACGGGGCGCGGGGTGTGGCTCGACCAGGAGATGGAGCGACTTGGCGATATCGCCAATTATGCGAACGATCCCGATCTTGCGTGGAAGCGTGTGCGGATTTCGGGGCGCAAGCCTGAAGTGCTGGGGCGACTGAAGGCGCTGGCGCGGTGGCGTGAGCTGGAGGCGCAGGCAAAGGATCTGCCGCGTGGGAGGATCGTCAAGGACGAGACGCTGGGCGACATGGCGGGACATCCACCGCGCAAGCAGGCCGACCTCGCGCGGGTGCGGGGGTTGTCGGCGACATGGGCCGGCAACGACATCGGCGGACGGCTGATGGCCGCGATCGAGAGTGCGCAACCGCTTGGTGAGGACGAACTGCCGCCCCGAGACGATCGCAAGCCGGGGCTTGGCAAGGAAGGCTCGCTGGTTGCCGACCTCCTCAAGCTGCTCCTGAAGATCCGCTCGCGGGACATTGATGTCGCATCGAAATTGCTGGCACGCACCGATGAGCTGGAGGCGCTGGCGGCGGGCGTGCGGACCGGGCTGCCGATGCTCGAAGGCTGGCGGTTCGACCAGTTCGGCCGCGATGCGCTCGATCTGGTCGAGGGTCGCCTCGCGTTCGCGGTGATCAACGGGAAGCTCAAGATGACGCGTACGGAGGATGCCGCATGAGGATCGTTCTGGTCGCAGCCCTGTTGGCCTCGGCAGCGTGTACGCCGGTCGAGTTTCGCGGCGACAAGCCTGCCGCTTCGCCCGCTGGTACACCGGTCGGTACGGCCTGCAATGCGGACTCGCTGGGTGACTTGGTCGGCAAGCGCGCGAGCGATGCGCGAGCGGACGTTATGCAGACCCGATCCGGCTCGCGCACGCTCCGCTGGATCGCACCGAACACCGCGACGACGAAGGATTTCCGCGACGATCGGCTCAACGTCTACGTCGATTCAAAGGGCCGTATCGAGCGGTTTGCCTGCGGCTGATACCCACCCGCGGAAGGAGTGTAGCTCAGGCCAGTGCGAGCAGCGACTTGCGGCCGAGTGCCGCAGCCAAAGCCGCATGGCGACGTTCGACGGCCTCTCCATACAAGCCGCGATCATCGGCCTGTAACGTGAGCGTCAGCGACATCCCGTCGTCGGCGAGGCTCGACCGCTTGAGCGGCCCTGCGAGGCCACCGCTCATGCGCTGGCCGAGGCGCATCGCGAGGCCCCAGGCGGTCGCGCTTTTCACGGCGGCCGGCGTTGCCAGTCGTCCGACGGGGTCTGCCGCTGCCAGATCGCCGCCGAGGCTTGTATAAAGCGCCTGCGCCAGCATCCCGCGACCGGGCGCGTCGATCGCGACCCAATTGCCGTGCAGCGCGATCTCGACGCCGCGTTCGGCGCGGAATTCGGGGTTGGCGCGCCAGCCTACGTCGGCGAGCAGACACGCGGTGTGGCGGATGCGCGCCAATGCGGGCGACTCGGTGACGAACAGAGGAGCGATCCAGCGGTCGAGCAGGTCGCCATGTTCGGGGAAGCGACCGAGCAGGCGCCCCTCTTCACGGGCTGCGACGATCAGCGGATCGAGCGCGCGGGTCTTGGGCTCCAGGTCGCCGTAGAGCAGGCCTTCGCGGAGCCCATAGGCGGACACGACGGTCGTCTTGCTGCCGAGCTGGCGCATAAGCACCCCGAGCAAGGCGGCCGCGTCGGCCAGCGTCGCCGTGCGCCCGGAGGACAAGCCGGGAATCGCCTTCAGGCGGGGCTTCGAAAGCTGCGGGATCGTGCGACTGAGCCGCGTGATCGTCGCGGCGGTCATCGGATACTGGTGGATGATCGGCAGCGGATAGTCCGACAGCTCCATGTCGAGCCGCGCCAGCGCACGCCACGATCCGCCGACGAGATAGAGCGGCAGCCCCTGCCCCTTGGCCGTCCAGCCAGCCTCGCGCACCAGCCTTGCGACATAGCGTTCGAGCACCTTGCCGCGCTTGGCGCGAAGCGGGCCGATGCGGAGCACGCCGAGCGGAAACGAGACGCGGTCCTCGATCTTGCCGCGGCGAACGCGAACGAGTTCGAGACTGCCGCCGCCGAGATCGCCGACGATGCCGTCCGCATCGGGGATTGCGGAGAGTACGCCATAACCGGCCGCGCTGGCTTCCTGCTCGCCCGACAGCGTCTCGACCTTGAGGCCAAGTTGTTCGGCGGTTGCAATGAGTTCGCCGCCGTTCTTCGCATCGCGTACCGCGGCCGTCGCGACCGTGCGGAGCGTCGAGCATTCCATCTCGCGCGCGACCGCCGCGAACCGGGCGAGGGCCACCCGCGCCGTTTTTAGCGCAGATTTCTCGATCGATCCGGTAGCTGCGAGGCCTCGGCCAAGCCCGGCGAGCACCTTCTCGTTGAACCGGATCGCGGGCAGCCGTGGTGGTCCCTGATACACCACCAGACGGATCGAGTTCGAGCCGATGTCGATGATCCCGGTACGCGGATGATCGTCGGTCTCGGCTTTCGGTGGCGAATTGCCGAACAGAACGCTGGTGACGCTCATCGTTTGCGGCGGAGCGACAGCGTCGGCACGGCATTGCTGGTCGCGAGCGAGGCGCCGCGGCCGGAGAGCGAAGGATTCGTCATGAAATACCGATGCAGGTTGAACGGGCGGTCGCCGGGATCGACGCGCGTGTATTCGCCGTCGGGGCCTAGCTCCCAACTCTGCTCGTTGTCGATCAGGTTCGCGACCATCACCTGATCGAGAATCTGGTCGTGGACGGTCGGGTTGAGGATCGGCAGCATATATTCGACGCGGCGGTCGAAGTTGCGCGGCATCCAGTCCGCCGACGAGATAAACAGCTTGGCACCGTCGTTGGGCAGCGCCTTGCCGTTGCCGAACGCCCAGATCCGGCTGTGCTCGAGGAAGCGCCCGATCACGGACTTTACGCGGACCGTCTCGGACAGACCGGGCACGCCAGGGCGCAGGCAGCAGATGCCGCGGATGATGAGGTCGATCTCGACCCCCGCACCGCTCGCCTCGTACAGCTTCTCGATCACCGCGGGGTCGACCAGTGAGTTCATCTTCGCCCAAACCCCGGCGGGCTTGCCGGCGCGCGCGTTGGCGATCTCGACGTCGATCAGGTTCATCAGGTTCTGGCGGAGGTCGCGCGGCGACAGGCTGACGCGCGCCATGTCGGTCGGTTCGACATAGCCGGTGATGTAGTTGAACATCTGCGCCGCATCGCGCCCGACCGCGGCGTCGGCGGTGAAGAAGCTGAGGTCGGTGTAGATCTTGGCCGTGACCGGGTGATAATTTCCCGTGCCGAAATGGCAGTAGGTGCGGAACGCAGAGCCTTCGCGGCGGACGACCAGCGAGACCTTGGCGTGCGTCTTCCAGTCGATGAAGCCGTAGACGACCTGCACGCCCGCGCGCTCCAGTGCGGAGGCCCAGACCATGTTCTGCTCTTCGTCGAACCGCGCCTTCAGTTCGACAACCGCGGTGACCGACTTGCCCGCCTCGGCGGCGGTAATCAGTGCGTTGATGACCGCGGGCTGCTTGCCGGCGCGGTAGAGCGTCTGCTTGATCGCGACGACGTCGGGGTCGTTCGCCGCCTGCTTGAGGAAGGCGAGTACCACCTCGAACGTCTCGTACGGGTGATGGACGACGATGTCCTTGGCCTTGATCGCCGCGAAGCAATCGCCGCCGAATTCGCGGATCCGCTCCGGGAAGCGTGGCGTGAAGGGCGGGAACTTCAGGTCGGGGCGATCTTCGTCGACCAGCCCGTCGAGGTCGACGATGCCGAGGAGATTACCACTCTCGGTAATGATCGCGTCGGCGCCACCGAGTTCGTCCTTGAGCACGGCCGCCAGCACGTCCGGGATGCCGGTTTCGAGTTCCAGGCGGATGACGCGGCCGCGGCGGCGGCGCTTGATCGCGTTGGCGAAGTAGCGGACGAGGTCTTCCGCCTCCTCTTCGATCTCCATGTCGCTGTCGCGCAGGACGCGGAAGCTGGCGGCGGCGAGGACTTCGTAGCCTGGGAACAGGACCGGTGCGAACCGCTTCAGGATCGATTCGATCGAGATGTAGCGCGCGGGTTCGCCAGGCAGGCGGACGAAGCGCGTCATCGTGTGTGGAAGCATGACGAGTTCGCGGACCGGCTCGTTATCCGAACGGCGGACGAGGTCGAATATCACCGACAGACCGCGGTTGGGGATGAACGGGAACGGATGTGCGGGGTCGAGCGCCTGCGGGGTCAGGATCGGGAAGATCTGATCGCGGAAATGTGTTTCCAGCCACTCGTCGGCCTCGCCTTCGACCGCCTCGCGCCGCAGCACGAACAGTCCTGCCTCGTCGAGCAGCACACGCAGGTCGCCCCACACCGCCTGCTGGCTGGCCATCAGTTCGTCGGCCTCGCGGACGATCGCGGTCAGCTGCTGGCCCGCGGTGAGGCCGTCGGCGGACCGTCGATCCACGTCCTGCGTCTGCTGGCCCTTCAGACCGGCGACGCGGACCATGAAGAACTCGTCGAGGTTCGACCCCGAGATCGACAGGAAGCGGAGCCGTTCGAGCAACGGGTGCGCGGGGTTGCACGCCTCCTCCAGCACGCGGCGGTTGAACGCCAGCCAGGAGAGCTCGCGGTTGAAGAACCGGTCGTTCGGCTCTGCACCGATGGGATCGTCGTCGTCTTCCGATTGGCGGACGATATGCGCTGGACGGTTCATCGGGCCTCTTTGGAGTCTTATGGTGGCGTCAGGAGCGGCAGGTCGAGGGCGAATTGCGGCCGGAAGATCAGCCCGGCCTCGGTCAGTGTGGTTCGTGCGAGAGGAATGGACAAGCGCTTGCGGCGTTCCATCGCCTCCTGGTCCAGCGCATCCACGGTTCGCGTTACGGTAATATGACTACGTTCGATTCGGGTGGCGAGCCAGTCGATCAGATCGGGCCTAGCATCGAGGCTGCGGCGCTCGAACATGTGCGCGAGCAGCAGCCGCATGAGTTCGTCGTCGGGCGCGCCGATCGCCGCAATCGGGCTGGCGGCGAGACGCGAGCGGAGATCGGGGAGCTTGACCTTCCATTCTGGCGGCGCTGCGTCGGCGACGATCAGGAGCGGCTTGTGCTCCTCCTGCGCGCGGTTCCAGGCGTGGAACAGCTGTGCTTCGGGCACGCGCTCGGCATCGTCGATGATCGTCCCGCCGCTCTTCGCCGCGAAGATCCGCGCGAGCAGGCTGCGGCCCGATTTGCGCGGGCCGGTGAGGATGGCGGTCTTGACGGGCCACGTTGCCCAATGCTCGAGCGTCTGCGCGGCGCGGGCGTTGGAAGGGGTAACCAGGAAGGCGTCGTCGCGAGGATCCGCCGGCCACCCGAGTGGCAGCGCGATTTGAGTCATCTTGGTCGCGCTCACCCTGTCGTCACGGTATCCGCGGGAAGGTCCGGCGGAAGAAGTTGGGAAACCCGGCGGATCCGGATCGTCTGGCCCGAGCCGAAGACTTGGTAGCCGCGGGCTTCGAGAGCGGACTTGAGCGCGGCCGGATCGCCATCGTACGCGACGCGCATCAACGAGACCCCGCCGAGCGCGAGGCTGGTCGTTGCCGCCGAGCGGACGCCGGGGATCGCGCGGAGTGCGGCTTCGGTCGAGGATACCGCCGTGGCGGCGGGCGTATCGAACTGGACGGTGACCGAGATGCCCTCGCCCCCGGTCAGCGCGGCGGTGTTGGCGTCGGCGGTCTCGTCGGTCGGCAGGTCGTCGGTCACCGCGGCCTCGGGCGGCGGCGGTGGCGACAGGCTGTAGTCGACGCGGAGCGAGCCGTTGCGGCGCGCCTGCTGATACAGGTCGTCGATCCGCTTCACGCCGGTATCGAGCAGCTGCGCGATGCCGTCGGGCGTCCCGACGCGCAGCGTGAAGCTGCCGATCAGGTCGTTGTCGGGGCCGTGCCGTGCTTCGAAGACCCCGATCACCGGGCCGCCGGGCCATTGCCGATAGAGCTTCACGACCGGCATCAGCACATCGCTCGCGCCATATTGATCGAGCACCGTTCGCCACCAACCGCGGCCGGGACGCTGCGCCTGGCCAACGTTTAGCAGGAGCGCATCGGGGCCGGAGCCGGATGGGCGGACATAATCGATGCTGCTGTTGCCGGTGCGATAGCGCGCCCAGGCCTGCTGCCACTGCGTGCTCTGCTCGAACGCTTGGCCAACGCCGCCCGAATACTGGATCGGGATGGTCAACATCGGCTGCGAGCGATCGGCATAGGTCGAGATGCCGAGGACCGAACCCGCGCGCGTTCGGTCGAACAGCACGCCGAGCTTGGCTATATAGCGCTGCGGGCCGATCTGCTCGTTCTCGACGACGATCCCGGAGACCAGCGAATCGAGCGTGCCATCGGAGACCAGACCGCCACCGCCGCCCAGTCGGTTCGACAATTGTACCCACGCCTTGCGCTGCGCGAGCCGCCAGCCGCCGTAGCGCGCGGCGTATGCGGTCCTGCCGGCGACGTCGACGGTGACGCCGCTGACCTCGTAGGCGCTGCCGCTGTCGACCGGGGCCGCGCCTCGGCTACCGCCCTCGATCTGCGCGAGCACGGCTCCGCCGCTGAGCAGCAGTACGGCGCCGGCCAGGGCTGTGGGAAGGGTACGAATACGCATCAAGCGGGCCTTTTGGCGAAGCAGACGTGGAAATCCAAGCGCGATGTGGCTAGCAGCACCGATCATGACCGATACGCCAGACTCCGCCGCTCCCGCCACGGGCTCCTATACCTACGCTCAAGCGGGCGTTTCGATCGCCGCGGGCAATGCGTTGGTGCGCGCGATCGCCCCGCTCGCGCGCTCGACGCGGCGGCCGGGTGCGGACGCCGATCTTGGCGGGTTCGGCGGGATGTTCGACTTGAAAGCGGCGGGTTTCGTCGATCCGTTGCTAGTTGCGGCGAACGACGGCGTCGGCACCAAGCTGAAGCTTGCGATCGAATGGGACCGGCACGAGGGCGTCGGCGTCGATCTCGTCGCGATGTGCGTCAATGATCTGATCGTGCAGGGCGCCGAGCCTTTGTTCTTCCTCGATTATTACGCAAGCGGAAAGCTCGATGCGGCGGTTGCCGAGCGCGTCGTCGCCTCGATCGCTGAGGGCTGCAAGACCGCGGGTTGTGCGCTGATCGGGGGCGAGACCGCCGAGATGCCGGGCATGTACGCAGACGGCGATTACGATCTGGCGGGTTTCTGCGTCGGTGCGGTCGAGCGGACCAACGTTCTTACCGGGCGAGAGATCGCTGCGGGCGATGTGATGCTCGGGCTCGCGTCGTCGGGCGTGCATTCGAACGGGTTCTCGCTGGTTCGCCGGCTGGCGACGGATCGCGGTTGGAAGCTCGATCGGCCTGCGCTGTTCGATCAGGACAAGTTGCTGATCGATCATCTGATGGCGCCGACTCGCATTTACGTGGCGAGCCTGCTGCCGTTGCTGCGCGAGCGGCGGATCAAGGGACTGGCGCACATCACCGGCGGCGGTCTGCTGGAGAATATTCCGCGCGTCCTGCCGGACGGTATGCATGCGGTGGTCGATGCGGATGCGTGGGAGCAGTCGCGGTTGATGGCGTTCCTTCAGGCGCAGGGCGCGATCGAGCCGGAGGAGATGGCGCGGACGTTCAACTGCGGCATCGGCATGGTTGCGATCGTAAGCGCCGACGAGGCCGAGGCGGTGACTTCGGCACTGGAGGCGGCCGACGAGACGGTGTTCACGATCGGGCGGATCGAGACCGGAGCACATGGCTGTACGGTCCGCGGGTCGGCGGGCACCTGGAGTGCGCGCGAGGACTGGACCGCGACGCATGGCTGAGAAGACGCGGGTCGGCGTGCTGATCTCGGGGCGCGGATCCAACATGATGGCGCTGGTGGCTGCGTCGCGCGCGGCCGAGTGTCCGTATGAGATCGCGTTAGTGGCTTCGGACAAGCCGGATGCGGCTGGGCTCGAATGGGCGCGGTCGCAGGGTCTGGCGACGTTTGCGCTTTCGCCCAAGGGTTTAGGGAAGCCTGCTTACGAGGCGGCGATCGATGCGGCGTTGCGTGAGGCTGGCGTCGAGGTGGTTGCGCTGGCCGGCTATATGCGGCTGCTGTCGGACGGGTTCGTGGCGGCGTGGCGGCACCGGATCGTCAACATCCATCCGTCGCTGCTGCCCAAGTACAAGGGGCTCGACACGCATGCGCGGGCGATCGCCGCGGGCGATGCGGTCGGTGGGTGCTCGGTGCATGTCGTGACCGAGGAACTCGATGGCGGCGTGGTACTGGGGCAGGCCGAGGTGCCGATCCTTGCGGATGACGATGCGGATGCTCTTGCGGAGCGCGTGCTTGCGGCCGAACATATGCTGTATCCCAAGACCTTGGCGGAGTTCGTGACGCGATGACCGATCTGTCCCCCCTCGACCGCGTTCGCGCGGCGGCTTTGGGATTGCCTGACACCGAGGAGAAGGTGTCGCATGGCCAACCGACGTTCTTCGTCGCGGGCAAGCAGTTCGCGCAGTTCCGGGCGGATCATCATGGTGATGGACTGACGGTCGTGTGCGTGAAGACGGGCGGAAGCGATGAGCAGGCGATGCTGATCGAGGCCAACCCGGCTGTGTATTCGCGGCCTTCGTATCTTGGCGCGACCGGGTGGGTCGGCGTCAACCTTGCGGGCGATCCCGACTGGGCGCTGGTCGAGGACCGGATCGCGCGCAGTTGGGAGCTGGCGGCCCCCGCCCGCCTGCTGGAAGCTGGCGGGCGATGAGCGGCGAGACGCCAACCGAACGGCGCGAGGCTGCGGCGACGCGGCGGCGCTGGGTGACGCTGGCGGAGGTCGTGGCGGTTGCTGGCGTGCTGATCGCCGCGCTTACGTTGTGGACGAATTGGTCGGATCACCGTGCGAACGAGGCCGACAAGCTTGCCGCGCAGTCGAGTGCGGCGCGCGAGCGGACCAAGATCGATCTGTCGGCGATCGTGCAGGATGGCGGCGACACGCTGTTGCTGAAGGATGCGCGGCACGATCTTCAGGACGTGACGATCACGTTTCCCAAGGCGCTCGGCGTATCGCCGCAGCGGCCGCCGGCCGAGCCGATCATCGACGCCTCGTGGGTCTCGGCGCCGATGCTGAAGCTGACCGATGGTGGGTCGGACGATCGCGCGGGGCGGCTGCCGGTGCTGGTGAGCGTGCAGTATTTCGACGGCGACCGGACGCGCTCGGCGAGCGGGATCTACGATGTGATCTGGAAGACGCATGGCCGCCGGATACTGGGTCGCTCGTTCAAGCTCGAAGGGCTGCGGGTGCGCCAGCGTGGCGGGGATCAGGCTAGGCTTGATGCGATCTGGGTGAAAGAGAAGCCGGCGGAGTAAGTCGCGTACCGCTAAACGGCACCACCCCGGCGGAGGCCGGGGTCCAATTGGGGAACGTTGCTAACCGAGGGCAGCGTTCCGTTACTGCGACCTTTCCAATTGGGCCCCGGCCTTCGCCGGGGTGGTGGCGCTGCTGTGCTGTGCGGCGCTCTTCCGCCGGGGAACCTCAAACCGCTCGAGCGTAGACCGGGTCGTCGTGGAGGGTGGTGCCGACTGTGAACTGGCGGGCGCCGATTACTTTGAAGCCGTGGCGTTCGTAGAAGGCTCGGGCGCGGGTGTTTTGGTCCCATACGCCTAGCAGGACGCGAGTGTGGGCCGCCGCGGCGACATCTTCCAGGGCGCGGGCCATCAGGGCGGCGCCCAGGCCGGTGCCTTGGGCGTGTTTCATCAGGTAGATGCGGCGGAGTTCTATGTCCGCGGGGCCGGGTGCGACCGGGAAATCGGGTGCCGTGAGCACCGTGTAGCCGATCGGCGCGTGGCCCGGCTCGTGCTCGGCCAGCGTCACGATCGTCGCGGGATCGGCCAGCCACGTCTCGAACGCGTCGATGCTGTTCTTCGTCGTGCAGTGGGCGACGATATCCGTCCCCGTCAGCACGGTCGCATAGGTGTCGAGAAACGTGGCGGATGCGACGAGCGCTAGCGCGGGCGCGTCACCCGGCTCGGCCCGTCGCAGCCGCCAGGTCATCAGCCGACGATTTCTTCAGGCTTGAAGAAGTAGGCGATCTCGATCTCGGCGTTCTCGTCCGAGTCCGAACCGTGGACCGAATTGGCTTCGATCGACTCGGCGAGTTCCTTGCGGATCGTGCCGGGCTCGGCGTTCGCGGGGTTGGTGGCGCCCATGATGTCGCGGTTGCGCTGCATCGCGTTCTCGCCTTCGAGAACCTGGACGACGACCGGGCCCGAGATCATGAACGAGACGAGCTCGCCGAAGAACGGACGCTCCTTGTGGACCGCGTAGAAGCCTTCGGCCTGCTCGCGGGTCATCTGGATGCGCTTCGAAGCGACGACGCGCAGGCCAGCTTCCTCGAGCATCTTGGTGACCGCACCGGTCAGGTTGCGGCGGGTTGCATCGGGCTTGATGATCGAAAAGGTACGGTTCGCGGCCATGATGGTCACGGGCTCCTGTGTTGTCGGTAGTTGGATGCGCGGCGCTTAGGCGGGGCACGCGGTTAAAGCAACCTATGCGGCCTGTTCCCAACGGCCAGCGTCGTTCTGCTTCCAGTAGCGGCGCTCGACGTCGTCGCGGTCGGCGAGCGCCCTCCATGCTAGGCGCGCTTCCTGGATCGCTTCGTCGTCGAAGAGGTGGAAGGCTCGATCAAAGGTTAGGATAAGGTCACGCCAACGGCCGTCTACCACCGCGACGTTACGGGCGGCGTTGGCGGGGGCGTTCTCCTGGATATCCTGAGCGATTAGAATGGGTTGCGCTGTGTCGTCGTTGCTGCCGGCCTGGGCGTGGGGGAGGAAGCTCTCGGGGGCGTAGGACCAGAGGAGGCGGTCGAGGGCGACGCGTTGTTCTTCGGGTTCGGCAACTATCAGGAGGCGGCCGCCGGTTTGGACGACGCGCTCGGCGATGCGCGGGAGGACGCGGTCGAGGGGGCTGGTAAGGTGGTAGAAATCGACCTGCATACTTACTCCCCGCTGTTCCCCCGCGAAGGCGGGGGTCCAGGGTCACGATCGGTGTCGGTACTTAGCTGGGCCCCCGCGTCCGCGGGGGAACAGTTCTTCTCTCAGAGTTCAGCCCTCGAAGTTATCGGCGACGAACTGGTCGAGCAGGCGCACGCCGTAGCCGGTTGCGCCCTTGTCGTGGTTCGTGCCGGGCTTGTCGGACCAGACCATGCCGGCGATGTCGAGATGCGCCCACTTCACACCCTCATCGACGAAGCGCTTGATGAATTGCGCCGCGGTGATCGAGCCGGCGCCGCGCGGCCCCACGTTCTTCATGTCGGCGATCGGCGAGTCGATCAGCTTGTCGTAAGCAGGCGACAACGGGAAGCGCCAGAGCGTGTCGCCGGTGGTCTTTCCCGCCGCGATCAGCTGATCGGCGAGCGCGTCGTCATTGGCGAAGATGCCGCCATTCTCGGTGCCGAGCGCGACGATCATCGCGCCGGTGAGCGTGGCGAGATCGACGATCGTGGTCGGCTTGTGCGCCTGCTGCACCCAGGTGACGCAATCGCACAGCACGAGGCGACCCTCGGCGTCGGTGTTGAGCACTTCGATCGTCTGGCCCGACATCGAGGTGATGACGTCGCTAGGACGCAGCGCAGCGCCGTCGGGCATGTTCTCGACCAGGCCCATCACGCCGACGACGTTCGCCTTCGCCTTGCGGCTTGCGAGCGCCTTCATCGCGCCGGCGACCGCGCCCGCGCCGCCCATGTCCCACTTCATGTCTTCCATGCCCGCGCCGGGCTTGATCGAGATGCCACCAGAATCGAACGTCACGCCCTTGCCGACGAACGCAAGCGTCGGCGCATCGGCCCCTGCCCCGTTCCACTTGAGCGCGAGGATGCGGGCCTCACGGCGCGAGCCCTGGCTGACGCCGAGCAGCGAGCCCATGCCGAGCTCGGTCATCTGCGCCTCGTCGAGCACGGTGATCTCGAGCCCGAGACCCTCGACATCCTTCGTCACCTTCTCGACGAAGCTCTCGGGATAGACGACGTTCGGCGGTGAGGTGACGAGCCAGCGGGTCAGGTCGAGCCCGCCGGTGACGGCGGACTGCTCGGCCCAGGCGGCATCGGTGCCGTCGGGCGCACCGGCGATGGTGATCTCGGTCAGCGTCGGCTTCGACTTCTCGGCCAGCTTGGTGCGGTACGTATCGTAGCGCCATGCGCGCTGGACAGCGGCGGCGGCGAAGTGCGCGGCGGCTTTCGGCGTCGGCAAGGCACCGGCCGATAGGTCTGCGACAACCGACGTCGCGCCCGAAGTCAGCAGGCGTGCGGTAATCGCGCCGCCAGCCTTTTCCCAATCGACATTTTCGCCCTCGCCGACGCCAACGAGCAGAACTTGGCGAACCGCGCCATCGACCGGCACGAACACCTCGACGAGCGACCCGGCCTCGCCCGCAAACCGTGCCGCGGTCGCCGCGCTAGTCGCCACCGCCTCGACATCGCCGCCGATCGCGCTCCACTTGGTCTTCGCCACGCCGTCTTTAGCCACCGGTACGGCGAGGATCGGGGTATTGGCGGGGACGGTCGGGGCGAAGACGATCTGCATGAAGAAACCTCGGGAAGCATTTGAACGATAGGATGGGCTTGGCACTAAGCTGATGCCGCGGGCTTGGCAAAGCAAGGTGGGGACGCTCCGACGCACGGCGATTGCAGCGAAGCCCCGGTGGTGCGATAGGCGGCCTATAGGGCGGCGCATGGCCGCCGTGTGCCAAAAGGGGTTGGTTCGGATCGTGTTGCGTATCGACCTTTTGACGGGTTGTGCCGTTTCGCTCGCGCTGGCGTGCGGACTGGCGACCTCCCCCGTGCAGGCTCAGGATTTCCAGGACCGTCCGGTCCCGCCCCCCGTGCAGGACGCACCGGTCGCCAATGCGCCGGCCGCGACTCCCGCCGAAGACCAGGTGCAGTTCAGCGCCAATGGCCTCGAATACGATACGAACACGCAGGTCGTCACGGCGACCGGCGAGGTCCGGATGTTCCGTCAGGGCAATCGCCTGCGTGCCGACAAGGTCGTGTGGAACCGACAGACCGGCAAGGTGGTCGCGACCGGCAACATCGCTGTCACCAACCCCCAGGGCGACATCGCCTATGGCGACGAGATCAACCTGACCGATTCGCTCAAGGACGGAATGGTCGACAACATGCTCGTCGTGCTCGAGCAGGGCGGGCGACTGGCGGCCAAGCAGGGTACGCGCGACGCCGACGGCACGGTCAACCTCAGGACCGCCGCCTATACGCCGTGCGCGGTCGGCACCTCGGCCGGGTGCCCGAAGGAGCCGACGTGGAAGATCACCGCAGTCCGCGTCACTTATCGCCCCGAACGCAAGCGCATCTATTACGCCGGCGCGCGTCTTCACCTGTTCGGCCTGCCGAGCCTGCCGCTGCCAAAATTCTCGAACCCGGTCGGTGGCGACAGCGACAGCGGGCTGCTCTCGCCCAATGGCGGGTATAGCCGCGTCAATGGCCTAGAGGTCAGTGTCCCCTATTATTTCAAGCTCGCCCCCAACCAGGGGCTGATCATCACCCCGCACATCTACAGCAGCGTGCTGCCGATGGCGCAGGTCGATTACTCCGCGCTCAGCACCAAGGGCGCGTTCAGCGTCCGCGCCTATGCGACCGAAAGCCGACGCAGCGACGATCTCAACACTGCCAACCCGACCGATACCGAGATGGCATTCCGCGGCTATATCGACGGCATGGCGCGGTATCAGCTGTCGCCGAACTGGAGCCTCAGCGGGTCGCTTCGCCTGACCACCGACCGGACGTTCCTGCGCCGCTATGACATCTCGCGCGACGATCGGCTGCGCACCACCGCCAGCCTCGAGCGGATCGACGACACCAGCTATTTCGCGGTTAGCGGCTGGTACGCGCAGACCCTGCGCGTCAATGACAGTCAGGGCCAGCAGCCGATCGCCCTGCCCGAGGTCGATTATCGCAAGCGGTTCGACGACGGCGTTCTGGGCGGCAAGTTCCAGCTTCAGCTCAACACGCTGGCACTGACCCGCACCGACGGCCAGGATACCCAACGTGCGTTTGCCAGCTTGCAATGGGACCTTCGCCGGCTGACCAACTGGGGCCAGGAAGTCACTTTCACCGCGTTCGCGCGTGGCGACCTGTACAACACCAACGATACGAGCGAGACGAGCAACATCAGCTATCGCGGGCTCGAGGGGTTCAGCCAGCGAGCGATCGGCGCGGTCGCGGTCGATGTGAAATGGCCGTTCATCGGGACGTTCCTGGGCGGTACGCAGCGCTTCACCCCGCGCATCCAGCTGGTCGCGGCACCCAAGTTCGCGAACATCACGCTGCCGAACGAGGATTCGCGCGCGGTCGATCTCGACGACACCAATCTGTTCTCGCTCAACCGCTTCGCCGGCTATGATCGGTTCGAGGATTCGTCGCGCGCGACCTATGGTGGTGAATGGGCGTTCGATCTGCCGGGGATCAGCTTCACGACCAATGTCGGCCAGAGCTATCGGTTGAGCACGCGCCCGACGATCCTGCCCGACGGCACCGGGCTCAGCGACCGGTTTTCCGATATCGTCGGTCGTACCGAGCTGCGGTTCCGGGACTTCGTCTCGATCGTCCATCGCTATCGGCTGGACAAGGATGGTTTCGCGATCCGCCGCAACGAGATCGACGCGACGATCGGGTCGCGCGCGACCTACGTGCTGGTCGGCTATCTGAAACTGAACCGCAACATCGACGCCTCGATCGAGGATCTGCGCGACCGGGAGGAAATCCGTGCAGCCGGCCGCGTGCAGTTTGCGCGGTTCTGGTCGGCGTTCGGGTCGGCGGTGGTCGATCTCACCAACAAGTCGGAGGACCCGCTCTCGGCCAGCGACGGCTTCACGCCGATCCGCCACCGCGTCGGCTTCCAGTACGAGGACGACTGCCTCCGCCTCGGTGCGACCTGGCGGCGGACCTACAACAACACGGGCGACGCGCGGAAGGGCAACAGCTACCTGTTGACGCTGGCCTTCACCAATCTCGGCCGCTAAGCCCGCATTCAGCTACGATGAGGCAAGCCTCGCCGGATGTGTTGCCATGACGTGGCGACGCGGTCCGCTAGGCCGATGATGGGATATCGACACTTGAAGCATGATGTTCGACTGGCGGCGCGTGGCGGCCGTATGATCGGGACCGTCGTCCTGGCGGCGCTCGCGGCGAGCGCGATCGCCCAAACTGCCACACCCCAGACTGCTCCTCCCCGGGCTGCTCCTCCCCAGGCAGCCGCCGATCAGGGCGCCTCCGGCCAGACGGTTCAGGATCAGAGCGTGCCGGACAATACCGGCCTCGATATCCCGAGCAATCTCCAGATCTTCGGCAAGCTCGACCCCAACGTCCGCAAGCCGACCGCGGTCGTCAACGACACGGTGATCACCGGAACCGACGTCGACCAGCGCGTCGCGCTGGTGGCGATGGCGAACGAGGCGAAGCTGTCGCCCGAGGACCGCGAGCGGCTGAAGCTGCAGGTGCTGCGCCAGCTGATCGACGAGACGCTGGAGATCCAGGAGGCGAAGACCGCCGACATCACGATTACTCCCGCCGAACTCCAGCAGAGCTTCGACGGCGTCGCCAAGCGTTTCAACCGGACGCCGGCGGCGATGCGCGCCTACCTGCGCGAGTCGGGGTCGTCGGAGCGATCGCTGAAGCGCCAGATCGAAGGCGAGCTCGCCTGGCAGCGCTATCTGCGTCGCCGGGTCGAGCCGTTCGTCAACGTCGGCGACGAGGAGGTGAAGTCGATCATCGACCGTCTCCAGGCGGCCAAGGGCACCGACGAATTCAACCTGAAGGAAATCTATCTCGCGGCGACGCCGGCGAACAGCCAGCAGGTTTATGCCAACGCCAAGCAGATCCTCCAGGAAATCCAGAAGGGCGCACAGCCGTTCGAGTATTTCGCGCGGCAGTTCTCCGAGGCGTCGACCCGCGCGGTCGGCGGCGATCTCGGCTGGATCCGTGCGGCGACGCTGCCGGGGCCGCTGTCCGAGGCCGCGACGTCGATGCAGGTCGGTCAGGTCGCCGGGCCGATCGAGGTGCCGGGCGGCTATTCGATCCTGTACCTGACCGACAAGCGCCAGGTGCTGACCGCCGATCCGCGCGATGCCAAGCTCAGCCTCAAGCAGTTGACGCTGAAGTTCCCGCCGAACACCAGCCAGGCGCAGGCTTCGGCGCGCGCGCAGGCGTTTGCCAAGGCGACGCAGGACCTGCGCGGCTGCGGTACGGTGGAGAAGGTCGCGGCGGGGATCGGCGCGGACGTGGTCGACAACGACACGGTCCGCATCCGCGACCTGCCGCCGCAGCTCCAGGAGATCATGCTGAAACTCCAGGTCGGCCAGTCGACGCCGCCGTTCGGCTCCGCGGAACAGGGCGTTCGCGCGCTGGTGCTGTGCGGTCGCGACGAGGCGGCCGGCGGTGCGGTACCGAATTCGGAACAGATTCAGGGCCAGCTCGAGCAGCAGCGCGTCAACCTGCGCGCGCAGCAGAAGCTGCGCGATCTGCGGCGCGATGCCGTGGTCGACTATCGGTGATCTGGGCATGATGATCGCGGCATGGTGAGGGCGGCATGGTGATGGCGGCGTGACGCGCGTACCGCCGCTCGCGGTATCGATGGGCGATCCTGCCGGGATCGGTCCGGAGATCATCGCCAAGGCCTGGGACGCGCGCGAAACGCATATCCTGCCGCCGTTTGTCGCGGTCGGTGACGCGCGCGCGATCGAGCGGGTGTGGACCGGCCCGATCGCGCGGGTCGCCGATCTGGGCGAGGCGATCGCGGCGTTCCCCTCCGCACTGCCGGTGCTGACGGTCGGGGACAGCGGTGAGATCGTACCCGGCCATCCCGATGCGGACGGCGCGCGCTGTGCGTTGCATGCGCTCGAACTCGCGGTCGGGCTGGTTCGCAACGGGGCGGCGCGTGCGCTCGTGACCGGGCCGGTGTCGAAATCGCAGCTCTACGCGATCGGTTTCAGTCACCCGGGACAGACCGAATTCGTCGCCGAACGTTACGGCGTGGCGGGGGATAATGCGGTGATGATGCTGGCCGGGCCGTCGCTGCGGGTCGTGCCGATGACCACGCATATTCCACTGAACGCCGTTTCGGGCGTGCTGTCGATCGAGCTGGTTGTCGCGAAATCGCGGGCGACGGCGCGCGGATTGCTCAAGAATTTCGGGATCGAAAACCCGCGGCTCGCCTTTGCCGGGCTCAATCCCCATGCCGGCGAGCAGGGGGCGCTCGGGCGCGAGGAAATCGAGATCCTCGAACCCGCCATCGCGATCCTGCGGGCGGAGGGCATCGATGCGACCGGACCGTTCGCGGCCGACACGATGTTCCACCCGCGGGCGCGGACCACCTACGACGTGGTCATGTGCTGTTACCACGACCAGGCGCTCGTGCCGCTCAAGACGATCCATTTCGACGAGGGCGTGAACATGACGCTGGGGCTGCCGATCGTGCGGACCTCGCCCGACCACGGCACCGCGTTCGCGATCGCGGGCAAGAATCTTGCCGAGCCGGGCGCGATGATTGCCGCCATCAGGATGGCCGGTGAGGCCGCCGACCGGCGCGCGCAGACATCCGCTCAAGCATGACCGAACTCCCGCCGTTGCGCGAGGTGATCGCGCGCTATGGCTTGAACGCCAGCAAGGCACTCGGCCAGAATTTCCTGTTCGACATGCAGTTGCTCAAGCGGATCGCGGCGGTGCCGGGGGATCTTCAGGATGCCGAGGTGCTTGAAGTAGGGCCCGGGCCCGGTGGTCTGACGCGCGCGCTGCTTGCTGCAGGCGCGCGGGTGACGGCGATCGAGCGCGATCGGCGATGTATCCCGGCGCTGGCAGAGCTTGCCGAGGCGTATCCGGGCAAGCTGCGCGTGATCGAGGGCGACGCGATGGACATCGACGCGCCCGCGCTGTTCGAGGGCAAGCCGCATATCGTGTCGAACCTGCCGTATAATATCGGCACGGCGTTGCTGGTCGGGTGGCTGTCGACGTCGTGGTTGCCGTGGTGGCAGTCGTGCACGCTGATGTTCCAGAAGGAAGTGGCCGAGCGGATCGTCGCCAAGACCAATGACGATCATTACGGGCGGCTCGCGGTTCTGGCGCAGTGGCGCTCGACCGCGCGGATCGCGATGCCGGTGCACCGGTCGGCGTTCACGCCGCCGCCGAAGGTGATGTCTGCTGTGGTACATCTGGTGCCGATGGAGGCGCCGGAGGGGGTGAACTTCGCGGTGCTGGAGCGGCTGACGGGCGCGGCGTTCGGACAGCGGCGCAAGATGCTTCGGCAGAGCCTGAAGGGCGTGCCGGGGGCGCTCGATGCACTGGAGCTTATCGGGGTGGAGGCAACGCGTCGGGCGGAGACGCTTTCGGTGGCGGATTTCACTGCGCTGGCGAAAGCCGTCAGCTCACCGGTACGCGCCTAAGCGGACTGCATTCGACGTAGGACCATGGTGCACCACCCCGGCGTAGGCCGGGGCCCAATTGGAGAGGTGGCAGTAACCTCGCGCCATCCACACTTAGCATTGTTCCCCAGTTGGACCCCGGCCTTCGCCGGGGTGGTGAACGGGGTGAATCAGCTGGTAGCTCAGTCCTTGGCGGCGATCGGGGTCTTGTCGACCTGTGCCGTTGCGATCGGTGGGCCTTTCGCGATCACCGCCGCAAGCTGCGTCGCTTCCGGACACGCGCCCTTGCAGAGCGTGCGGATCTTCACGAGGTTATCCTTCGCGCGAACCACCGCGCCCTTGGCGACCAGCGCCTCGCCCTGGCCCTTGAGCGCCGCGACGTCGTTCGGTTCGAGCAGCAACGCCTCGCGGTATAGGCGGATCGCCTTGCCCGGCAGGTCGCGCGTTTCGGCGACCTTGGCGAGCAGTAGGAACGCGGCCCGATTGCGCGGATCGACCGCGACGGAGGTCTCCAGCACGTCGGTCGCCCCATCGAGATTGCCTGCTGCGACCAGTGAGCGCCCTTGGGCGAGAAGCTGCATCGAGCGCGCGTCGATCTGCGCGTCGGGGCGCTGCCCGCTCAGCGAGGTCGATACGCACACGACGGTCAGCGCGGCGGCAAGGGCAACGGACGAAAAACGCATGATCGTCTCCAGGCGGGTCATCAGCCGGTTGGCTAGCACGCAGCCCGGAGGCGCGCGACAAAAAAGCCGTCAGTGCCGTCGCGGCCGGGTTCGAGGCGGACGCCGTGGCCGTGTTTGGCACCAGCGGGGAGCGACAGGGGCTCGGTGGTCCAGCCAGGATGCCCGTTCAGGAACCAGCTGACCTGGTCCGTTCCTTCCGCATCCAGCAGCGAGCAGACGATGTAGACGAGCGCGCCGCCGGGCTTGACCAACGTGGCGGCGACCGAGAGCACCTGCTGCTGCGTCGATTGCAGGCGCGAGACGCGGTCGGGGGTGAGCCGCCAGCGCGCCTCGGGATTGCGCCGCCAGGTGCCGGTGCCCGAGCACGGTGCATCGACCAGCACGCCATCCGCGCGACCGGCCCATTCGCTGAGCGCCTCGATCTCGCGCGTCGGGTTGAGCAGGCGGCTCTCGACGATCGTCGCGCCCGCGCGGGTTGCACGCGGTGCGAGGCGCGACAGGCGATTGCGATCGGTGTCGCAGGCAAGGATCACGCCTTCGTTCTGCATCGTCGCGGCGAGCGCGAGCGTCTTGCCGCCCGCACCTGCACAGAGATCGACGATCCGCTCGCCGGGTTTCGCCTGCATCGCGAGGCCGACGATCTGACTGCCTTCGTCCTGCACTTCGAGCGCGCCTTCGTTGAAGAGCGGGAGTGCTTCGACGTTTGTGCCGGTCGGGAGGCGGATGCCGTCGGGAGCGTGGGGGGTGGCTTCGGCCTCTGGGAGTGCGTCGAGCACGGTCTTACGGTCGGAGATCAGCGTGTTGACGCGGAGGTCGAGCGTGGCGCGGCCGGCGAGGTCGGTCAGTGCGGCCCCGTCTAGGCCGGAGGCGCGGAGGGCTTTGGTCAGCCACTGTGGGGCGACACCGGCGCGGGCGCGGGGTTCGTCCTTGGCGATCGGGGCCGGCGCGTGGGTCGAGCCGTCGAAGGTTGCGGCGAGTTCGGGGTCGGCGTCGGCGACGAGCAGCATCGCGGTGCGGCCATTTTCGGGTCGGTCGCCGGCCATGCGGATCGCGGCGTACACGAGTTCGCGGACCGCACGACGGTCCTTCGAGCCGGCGTAGCGGCGGGTGGCGAAATAGCGGGCGATCAGCGTATCGGCGGCGGCGCCGGACTCGCGGGCGGCGGCGATGATCTGGTCGAGGAGTTCGATCGCGGCTTGCGTGCGTGCGGGGGGAGTCACTTACTGGCTCCCGATTTCGCGTAGGTTCGGGTGGGGATTTGGTACGGGGTGTTCGTCATCATCCCCTCCCCTAGCCCCTCCCGCTCGTGGGAGGGGAATAATTTCGAGGCTCAGTGCGCGTTGCCCTTCCGCTCGCCCGTTATCCCCTTCCCGTCATCCCGGCGAACGCCGGGACCCATGGTTGCGGTTTGGATGATGGTTGAGCGCCACGCTGGGTCCACCGTGTCCGTGGGTCCCGGCGTTCGCCGGGATGACGGAGAGCGGTGGCAGCGATCTTTGCGTCCTTCGCGCCACGCGCGTTCCGCATCTACGGAGTGGCCCGAGCACAAAAGGCGTGTTTCCCCGCGAAGGCGGGGGTCCAGACTGGGCTCCCGCCTTCGCGGGAGAGCAGCGAGGCGCCTAGCCGAGCCCTCACCGATCACCCAAGCCTTACCGCGTCGGGTAGTTCGGCGCTTCGCGCGTGATCGTCACGTCGTGGACATGGCTTTCCATCAAGCCCGCGCCGGTGATCTGCACGAACTCGGCGCGCTTCTGGAGATCGGGGATCGTCGCCGAGCCGGTATAGCCCATCGCCGCCTTGATGCCACCGACGAGCTGATGGATCACATCCTTCGCAGGCCCCTTGTACGCGACCTGCCCCTCGATGCCCTCGGGGACGAGTTTCAGCTGGTCCTTGATGTCGCCCTGGAAATAGCGATCCGCCGAGCCGCGGCCCATCGCGCCGACCGAGCCCATGCCGCGGTACGACTTGTACGCGCGGCCTTGGTACAGGAACGTCTCGCCCGGTGCCTCGTCGGTCCCGGCTAGCAGCGAGCCGATCATCACCGTCGACGCGCCGGCCGCAAGCGCCTTGGCCATGTCGCCCGAGGTGCGAATGCCGCCGTCGGCGATCACCGGCACGCCGGCCTTGTGGCCAGCCTCGGCACAATCCATCACCGCGGTGAGCTGCGGCACGCCGACGCCAGCGACCACCCGCGTCGTGCAGATCGAGCCGGGGCCGATACCGACCTTGATCCCGTCCGCGCCCGCGCCGATCAGCGCGCGCGTCGCTTCTCCGGTCGCGACGTTGCCCGCCACCACCTGCACCGAGTTCGACAGCTTCTTTACACGCTCGACCGCGCGGCCGACGTCGCGGTTGTGGCCATGCGCGGTGTCAATCACAATCAGGTCGCAGCCGGCGTCGACCAGTTGCTCGGTCCGGTCGAAGCCCTTGTCGCCGACCGTCGTCGCCGCAGCCACGCGCAGCCGTCCCGCCTCGTCCTTGGTCGCATCGGGGAACATAACCGCCTTCTCGATGTCCTTGACGGTGATAAGCCCGACGCAGCGATACTGCGCGTCGACGACCAGCAGCTTCTCGATGCGGCGGGCGTGGAGCAGGCGGCGCGCCTCTTCCTTGCCGACTTCGGTCGAGACCGTGGCGAGGTTCTCGTGCGTCATCAGTTCGCTGACCGGCTGTTGCGGATCGCCCGCGAACCGCACGTCACGGTTGGTGAGGATACCGACGAGCTTGCCGTCCGCCTCGACCACCGGGATGCCACTGATCCGATGCCCGGACATCAGCGCTTGCGCCTCGCCGAGAGTCGCGGTCGGCCTGATCGTGATCGGGTTGACCACCATGCCCGATTCGAAGCGCTTGACCTGGCGCACGGCCACCACCTGCTCCTCGATCGTCAGATTGCGGTGGAGCACGCCGATGCCGCCGAGCTGCGCCATGACGATCGCCATGTCGGCTTCGGTGACAGTGTCCATCGCGGACGATAGGATCGGAATGTTGAGCGCGATGCCGCGCGTCACTTGCGTCCGGGTATCGGCCTGACTTGGCAGCACGTCCGATTCCCCCGGATACAGGAGGACGTCGTCGAAGGTGAGGCCGAGGCGGATATCCATGAGAGCTGCCGTTCCTGGGTGTGAGGTGGCGCGCCATGTAACCAAAGCCGGCGCGTACGGCTAGGCCTCATGTCTGGCTCCAGGGCGCGCGCACGTGCTATAGCGGTGCGATACACGGATGGGGGATTGTTCGATGGGCCTGATCGTTGCCGCGCTCCTGCTGGCGCTGGTGCTGCTGTACCTCTTCACCAGCATCAAGATCGTCCACCAGGGCTATCAATACACCATCGAGCATTTCGGCCGCTTCACCACGGTCGCGCGGCCCGGCTTCAATTTCTACCCCGCGTTCTTCTACCGCGTGGGGCGGAAGGTGAACATGATGGAGCAGGTGATCGACATCCCCGGCCAGGAGATCATCACCAAGGACAATGCGATGATCTCGACCGACGGGGTCGTGTTCTTCCAGGTGCTCGACTCGGCGAAGGCGGCGTACGAGGTGTCGGACCTGTACCAGGCGCTGTTGCAGCTCACGACGACCAACCTGCGCACGGTGATGGGGTCGATGGACCTCGACGAGACGCTGTCGAAGCGCGACGAGATCAACGCTCGGCTGCTCAATGTGGTCGATCACGCGACGACGCCGTGGGGGGTGAAGATCACGCGGGTCGAGATCAAGGACATCCGTCCTCCGGCCGACATCGTCAATGCGATGGGGCGGCAGATGAAGGCGGAGCGCGAGAAGCGGGCGAACATTCTGGACGCGGAGGGTTCGCGAGCATCCGAGATTCTGCGCGCCGAAGGGCAGAAGCAGGCACGGATTCTCGAGTCCGAGGGGCGCAAGGAATCGGCGTTCCGTGACGCCGAGGCGCGTGAACGGGCGGCGGTTGCCGAGGCTTCCGCAACGCGCGCGGTGTCGCAGGCGATCGAGGAGGGTGGCGCGCAGGCAATCAATTATTTCATCGCGCAGAAATATGTCGAGGCGATCGGCAAGTTCGCGACCTCGCCCAATGCGAAGACGATCCTGTTCCCGGTCGAGGCTACGCAGCTGATGGGGACGCTTGGGGGGATCGGGGAGCTGGCGAAGGATGCGTTGCGTGACGCGGTCGCGTCGCCGCCGGCCAAGCCTGCCGCGCGAGGGCCGTTCGAGTTGTCGAAGTCGAGCGAGGTCCCGAAAGGCTGATGGACGCGCTTGACGTAGTCGGCGGTGCAGCCGGCGCGTGGCTGATCGCGGCGCTGGTTCTGGGGATCGCAGAGCTTGCGGTGCCGGGGGTGTTCCTGGTGTTTCTCGCTATCGCTGCGGCGGTGACGGGCGTGGCAGTGTACGTGTTGCCGGACTTGCCGGTGGCCGTTCAGTTGGGCGCGTTTGCGATTTGGAGTGCGGTCACGGTGCTGATCGGGAAGCGCTGGTACCGGGATTATCCGGTCGAGGGTGGGGATCCGATGTTGAACGATCGGTCGGCGCGGCTGGTGGGGCAGATCGTGGTGGTCGAGACGGCGCTAGTCGGGGGGCGTGGGCGCGTGTTGGTCGGAGACGGGAGTTGGCCGGCGCGTGGCGAGGATGCGGGCGTTGGTACGCGGGTTCGCGTGACGTCGGTCGTTGATGGTGAGGTGGTGGTGGAGGCGCTCTAAACCCTCTCCCTTCAGGGGAGAGGGAAGCCGCGCAGCGGCGCGGGTGAAGGGCACGCCAAGCAGGACCGTGCCCTCACTTTCCCACCCGACTGCGTCGTGCGGGCCCCTTCCTCTCCCCCCGAGGGGAGAGGAGTTCAAGTTACGCCGCCTCTTTCACCCTTGGCGCGGCCTGCCGCACGCCTTCGTCGACATGCTCGGCGAACTGGGCGAAGTTCTCGACGAACAGGTCGACCAGCTTGGCGGCCGTTGCGTCATACGCGTCCTTGTCCGCCCAGGTCGTCCGCGGATCCAGGATCGCGCTGTCGACCCCCGGCACGCTCACCGGCACCTGGAACCCGAAGTTCGGGTCCGTCCGGAACTCGGCATCGTTCAGGCTCCCGTCGAGCGCGGCGTTCAGCAGCGCGCGCGTGGCCTTGATCGGCATCCGGTTGCCGACGCCGTACTTACCGCCGGTCCAGCCGGTGTTGACCAGCCAGCAATCGACGCCGCCCTTCGCGATTCGGCTCTTGAGCAGGTTGCCGTACACCGAGGGATGCCGCGGCATGAACGGCGCGCCGAAGCAGGTCGAGAAGGTCGCATCGGGCTCGGTCACGCCGATCTCGGTCCCCGCGACGCGCGCAGTGTACCCGGACAGGAAGTGATACATCGCCTGGTCGGGCGTCAGCTTCGCGATGGGCGGCAGCACGCCGTAGGCGTCAGCAGTCAGCATCACGATGTTGCGCGGCACCGGCCCCATGTTCTCGGCGGACGCATTCGGGATGAAGTCGATCGGATACGCGCCGCGGCTGTTCTCGGCCAGCGTATGATCGTCGAGGTCGAGCAACCGCGTCACCGGATCCATCACGACGTTTTCCAGCACCGTCCCGAACCGCTTGGTCGTCGCGAAGATCTCCGGCTCGGCATCGGCGGAGAGGCGGATCATCTTGGCATAGCACCCGCCCTCGAAATTGAAGACCGCGGTGTCGGACCAGCCATGCTCGTCGTCGCCAATCAGCGTCCGGCTGGCATCGGCCGACAGCGTCGTCTTGCCAGTGCCCGACAGCCCGAAGAACACTGCGGTATCGCCGTTCGCGCCCATATTGGCCGAGCAATGCATCGGCATCACGCCGGTCGGTGGCAACAGATAGTTGAGCAGCCCGAACACCGACTTCTTCATCTCGCCGGCATATTTGGTGCCACCGATCAGGATCAGCTTGTCGGTGAAGTTGACCGCGATCACCGTCTCGCTGCGGCAGCCGTGACGCGCGGGATCGGCGCGGAAGCTCGGCAGGTCGACGATCGTGTAGTCCGCGACGAAGTCCTTCAGCGCCGCCTGCTCGGGCCGCACCAGCATCGTCCTGATGAAGAGGTTGTGCCACGCGAGTTCGGTAACGACGCGGACGTTGACGCGGTGATCGGCTTGCGATCCGCCGTACAGATCCTGGACGAACAGCTCGTCCTTCTGCGCGAGGATGGCGAAGAAATCCTCCTTCAGCGCGGCGAAATGCGCGGGCTCCATCGCCTTGTTGCTCTTGCCCCACCACACGGTCGCCTCGGTCTCGGCATCGCGGACGATGAACTTGTCCTGCGCCGAGCGCCCGGTATGGGGCGCGGTTTCGACGACCAGCGGACCGTCGGCGGACAGCGTCCCCTCGCCGCGTTCGAGCGCGGCTTCCACAAGCTGTGCGGTGACAAGGTTCCAGTGCAGGGTGGCGCGGGTTTCTATCCCCTGCGCGGCTAGGCCGCCGGCCGGAATGCGTTCGTTGGACAAGACATCTCTCCAGATGGTTTCGCATACGTATGTATGTCGTTGCGGCGGGATGTAGGCGGCGCCTCCCCACTGGTCAAATGGGCTGCCCTGACGCGGTGCCGATGCGGCCCCAGTTGGGTGCGGCCCCAGTTGAGTGCCGTCGCGGATTGGCCTACGCCGCTACGCCAACGACCGAGGCAAGCGACCCTAGAATGACGGCAACGATCGCGTTGGTCGACGACGACCGCAACATCCTGACCTCCGTGTCGATCGCGCTGCAGACCGAGGGCTTCGTCACGCGAGTCTATTCGGACGGCGAGACCGCGCTCAAGGCGCTGACCGACAATCCCCCCGACCTCGCGATCTTCGACATCAAGATGCCGCGGATGGACGGGCTCGAGCTGCTCCGCCGGCTGCGCGAGAAGAGCCAGATCCCGGTGATCTTCCTCACCAGCAAGGATGACGAACTCGACGAAGCTCTTGGGCTCGCGATGGGCGCAGACGATTACATCGCCAAGCCATTCTCGCAGCGGCTGCTGATCGCCCGCATCCGCGCCATCCTGCGCCGGACCGAGCTGACTCAGTCGCCGGGAACGGAGACCGAGGCGGAGGCTGCCGGACCGCTGGCGCGCGGCCGGCTCAGCATGGATCCAGCGCGGCATCGGACGCTGTGGGGCGGCGAGCCGGTGACGCTGACGGTCACCGAGTTCATGATCCTCGAGACGCTGGCGCAACGGCCCGGCATCGTGAAGACGCGCAACCAGCTGATGGATGCGGCATATCAGGACGACATCTACGTCGACGACCGCACGATCGACAGCCACATCAAGCGACTCCGCCGCAAATTCCGGCAGGTCGACCCTGCGTTCGATGCTATCGAGACATTATATGGCGCCGGGTATCGATTTTCTGAGGAATGAGCTCGGCATCGATGGGCGCGATCTCACATTGCGCTGGTCGGGGCAGATTTCGCTCACGCGGCGCATCCTGGCGGTCAATATCTTCGCGCTGCTGCTGCTGGCGGGCGGATTCTTCTATCTCGACTCCTATCGCAGCCGGATCGTCGACAGCCGCGTCGCGCAGACTGCGCGCGAGGCTCGGCTGATCGGCGAGGCGATCTCGTCGGTCGACCCCACGCAGCGCAATCCGCTGGTGCTGAGGCTGGCCGCCGATACCGGCTCGCGAATCCGCCTGTTCGACACTGGTGGCGCGGCTATCATCGACAGCCGGACGCTCGGGCTGCGTAACTTCGTCTTGCAGGACCCCGATAAGGAGGACCGCGATCAAGTCATCGCGCGGTTCCTCGACGCGGCGATCGACGTCGTCGTGATGGCACCGCGGCCGCCGCTCTACCGCGAGCGAAGCCAGGGCCAGCAATGGCCGGACGTCGCCGCCGCACGGGCTCGACAACGGGTCGCGACCACCGTCTGGCGTGCGCCGGATCGCACGCCGGTGATCACCGCGGCCACACCGCTTCGCGCAGGCGGAGTCGTGATGACGACCGTCAACGCACGCGACATCACGAGGACGGTGCGGATCGAGCGGTTCCGGCTGAGCATGGTGCTGCTGGTCGTGTCGATCGTCTCGATCCTGCTCTCGCTGTTCCTCGCGCGGACGATCGTGCGGCCTCTACGCCGGCTAGCGCGCGCTGCGGTGCGGGTCCGGCTAGGGCGCGCGCGCGAAGTGGTCGTCCCCCGCCTCCCCTCGCGCCGCGACGAACTCGGCATGCTCGCACGCGCGCTGTCGGACATGAGTCTCGCGCTCCGGGCAAGGATCGACGCGACGGAGGCGTTCGCTGCCGACGTGACGCACGAGATGAAGAATCCGCTCGCGTCGCTCCGGTCCGCGGTCGAGGGACTGTCGCGGGTGAAGGACCCCGCGCTCCAGGCACAGTTGCTCGCGATCGTCCGCGACGATGTCCAGCGGCTCGATCGTCTACTATCCGACATCTCCGAAGCCTCGCGGCTCGACGCGCAGCTCAGTCGTGCCAAGTTCGAGCCGGTCGACATCGCCGCGATGATCGACGGGTTGGTCACGCAGCGGGAGGCGCGCGGGATCGAGCGCGGCATGCGCCTGGTGTTCGATCGCAAGCCCGATGACCCCGCCACGGTGCTCGGAGAGGGCGCACGGCTCGAACGCGTGTTCGAGAATCTGATCGACAATGCCCTCTCGTTCTCGCCCGACGAAGGGCTGGTCGCGATTTCGGCGACCCCCGAGCGCGACGACCTGGTGATCCGGGTCGAGGACGAAGGCCCGGGCGTTCCCGAGGATGCACGCGAGGCCGTTTTCAAGCGCTTCCACTCGGTCCGCCCCGACATCGAGACATTCGGCCAGCATTCCGGCCTGGGGCTCGCGATCGCACGGACGATCGTCGATGCACATCAGGGATCGATCAGCGTCGAATCGCGCGAAGACCGACTTTGCGGTGCGCGGTTCGTCGTGCGGCTACCGCTTGCCGATCCTTCGTTGTAAGGACCGCACGTGGTCGTCCCCTCCTCCGATCGGCTCCACGCCACCACGGTCGCGATCGACGGCGTGGCCGTGCTGATCGAGGGCGCGTCCGGATCGGGCAAGTCCGACCTCGCGCTGCGCCTGATCGACCGCGGCGCCACGCTCGTCAGCGACGACCAGACCTTGGTGCTACGCTCCGGCAAGATCCTGATCGCGCGCGCGCCGACGACGATCGCCGGGCGGATGGAAGTCCGCGGCATCGGCATCGTCGCCATGCCGCATGTCGACGACGTTCCCGTGGGCCTGCTCGTCCGGATCGATGGCGCAGTCGAGCGGATGCCCGAACGCCGTGCCCGGAAGATCGCCGGGATCGCCATCCGCCAGTTCGCGGTCGACCCGTTTCACGCCTCCGCCCCGATCAAGGTCGAACTCGCATTGCGCAATCCGGAGCCCTTAGAATGACCCGTCCGAAGGACGTCCTTCTCGTCACCGGCATGTCGGGGGCGGGCAAATCGACCGTTCTCAAGACGTTGGAGGACCTCGGTTGGGAGGTCGTCGACAATCTCCCGCTCCTGCTGCTCGATCGCTTGCTTGACGCCCCGCTTCCCGAAGGATCGACCGACGATTCGCAACCGCTTGCGATCGGCATCGGCGCCCGGACGCGCGATTTCGATCCGGAGCGGATCGTAAGCCGGATCCGCGATTTGCGCGATCGACACGGGCTTGAGATCGGCATGCTGTTCCTCGATTGCTCGGGCGCCGAACTCGAGCGCCGTTATTCCGAGACGCGCCGGCGCCACCCGCTCGCGCTCGATCGTCCGGCCAACGACGGTATCGGCCGCGAGCGCGAATTGCTTGCGCCGCTGCGGGATTGGGCCAACCGGCTGATCGACACAACCGACATGGCCGCAAACGAACTCGCACAACAAATCCGCGCGAGCTTTGCCGGCGATGGGCTGGGCGAGCCGACGCTGTCGATCCGCTCGTTCGGATTTGCCCGTGGCTTGCCGCGCAACGCCGACCTCGTGTTCGACATGCGATTCCTGCGCAACCCGCATTGGGATCCCGATTTGCGCCCCGGCACCGGGCTCGATCCCGACGTGTCCGCGTACATCATGGACGACCCCGCCTACGAAGCCGCGGTGAGCCGCATCGAGGAGCTGCTGATGTTGTTGCTTCCGCGCTACAGGGCGGAAGGCAAGTCATATGTCACGGTCGCGTTCGGGTGTACCGGGGGGAGACACCGGTCGGTCCACGTCGCCGACCGGGTGGCGCGACGGTTGCGCGACGCGGGATTTTCCCCCAGTATCGCACACCGCGACCTGGGGGCCGCTCCACAAGATGCGCTCGAAGGATCACCGGTCGTCTTATGAGTATGAAACGCTGACATGATCGGCCTTGTTCTGGTAACGCACGGTCGTCTGGCCGAGGAATTCGTTCGCGCGATGATCCATGTCGTCGGTCCGCAAGAGCGGGTCGCGACGATCTCGATCGGGCCCGACGACGACATGGAGGGCCGGCGCGCCGACATCGCCGCGGCGATCCAGGAGGTCGATGTCGGGCGCGGCGTGATCGTGCTGACCGATCTGTTCGGCGGCACGCCCTCCAATCTCGCCATCTCGTTGATGGAGCGTGGCCGGATCGAGGTGATCGCGGGGATGAACCTGCCGATGCTGATCCGGCTTGGTTCGGCGCGGAAATCGATGACGGTCGTCGCGGCGGTCGCAGCCGCGCGGGAAGCGGGGCGCAAATACATCTCGGTGGCCTCCGAGGTTCTCGGCGAGGCGGCTGCGTGAGCGAGGTCTCGCGCACCGTCCAGATCACCAACCGCCGCGGCCTCCACGCACGCGCCAGCGCCAAGTTCGTCACCCTCGCCTCGTCGCATCCGGTCGAGGTGCGCGTGACCAAGGACGGGTCGGATCACGTCACCGGCACGTCGATCATGGGGCTGATGATGCTCGGCGCGGCGATGGGCGATGCGATCACGATCAGCGCGAGCGGCGATGGCGCCGAGCAGACCGTGGCGGCGCTCGCCGAACTGGTCGAGGCGAAGTTCGGCGAGGATTGACGATCTTCCCCCCTTCCGCTTGCGGGAGGGGTCGGGGGAGGGCATGAGCGACGGCGTGTTTACAAACTCCTCCCCCACCCCTCCCGTAAGCGGAAGGGACGCTAGATGCCCCGCGAGATAACCGCCTTTTCGAACCCGCTGATCAAGTATGTCCGCGACCTGCGCGACAAGCGGCATCGGCGCGCTGCCAAGCAGTTCCTTGCTGAAGGCCTGCGCATCCTGACCGAAGCGCGAGAAACCGGCCGCCTGCCCCGCACCCTGTTCTACGCCGCCGCCAGCGCCAACCATCCGCTCGTCCACGCGCTGTCGATGGACGTCGAAGAGGCCGGCGGCGAGTCGATCCAGACCACGCCGGAGATCCTCTCCAAGCTATCGGGCAAGGACAATCCGCAGGCGGTGGTCGGCGTGTTCGATGAGTTCGACGCGACTCTCGAAGATCTCGACCGCACCACGTCGGGCATCTGGCTGGTCGCCGAACGGCTGCGCGATCCGGGCAATCTCGGCACGATCCTGCGCACCGGCGACGCGGTCGGTGCCGGCGGTCTGATCCTGATCGGCGAGTCGGTCGACCCCTTCTCGGTCGAGGCGGTGCGCGCAAGCATGGGCGCGCTGTTCACCCTCCCGGTCGTGAAGACCGAGTGGGCGCCGTTCCACGCCTGGCTGCGCACCGGCCCTGGCCAGCTCGTCGGGCTCAGCCTCGACACCGACACCGATTATCGATCCGCGACCTATGCCGGCCCGACCTTCCTGCTCACCGGCAACGAAGCGCAGGGCATGCCGCCCGAGATGGCCGAAGCCTGCGATGTGTTGGTGAAAATCCCGATGCTGGGCAAGGCGGACAGCCTCAACGCCGCCGTCGCGACTGCGGTGATGGCGTATGAAGTGCTCGCCCGGCAGAAAAAATCTGCAGCTTCGGCCTGAACCGACGAAATCGGCCCGTTTGGCAATGCTTAGCGACTCCAGTTCAGCTAAGGGAGAGCTACGGCGTGCGAAAGCATCGACGAGATACGAGTAGACAGGATGAGTATGGCGCGCGGTTTGGATGATGGACGAGTGAAGACCGGCATGATCCGGTCGGCGATCGCGGTTGCCGCCACGGCGACTGCGACGCCGCTGCTGTTGGCGACTCCGCTGTTCGCGCAACAGGTTACGCCCCCGCCGGTGACGCCGACGGTGGCACCGACGGCGCCGATGCTCGCGCCGCCGGTGATCACCGTGCCGACGCTGAGCGACAAGCAGGCGACGCAGCTCGACAAGCTGCTCAACGGCGACATCGTCGCGCAGGGGCTGAAGTCCGCCGCCACCGCGACGACGATCGCGCCTAGCAAGGACGAACTAGTCCGCGCCGCGCTCGACCACGCGCGCGCGGTCCATGCCGGTCGCCTCAGCGAGGCCGATTTCCAGAAGGACTGGGGCCTGCGCCCGCCCGCCTATGATCCGACTCCGGCGTTCGCCGATGCGGTTCGGCAGGACCGCATCGGCGCCTGGTTCGCCTCGTTGCCGCCGCCCTACGCCGGCTATGACGGCCTGCGAAAGGGTCTCCAGAATTACCGGGCGATCGCTGCCGCGGGTGGTTGGCAGACGCTGGCCGCCGGTCCCGAATTCACGATCGGCGCGACCGGACCGCGCGTGCTCGCGCTGCGCAAGCGCCTGGCGGTTGAGGACAAGGACGTCGACGCCAACGGCAACACGTTCGACGCGTCGCTGCTCGAGGCGGTGCGTCGCGCGCAGCGACGCTACGGCCTGAACCCGAGCGGGATCGTCTCGACGCAGACGTTGGCCGCGCTCAACGTGTCGGCGCTCGACCGCGTCCACCAGATCATGGCAAACATGGAGCGCTGGCGCTGGCTGCCGCAGGACCTGCCGCGCGACCGGATCCAGGTGAACATCGCCGCCGCCGTGCTGACCGTGTTCGACGGCGACGTCCCCGTGCAGTCGATGCGCGCGGTGACCGGTCGCCCCGGCGACGAGACGCCGATGCTGTCGTCGACGATCCACAGCATCGTCATCAACCCGCCCTGGAACGTGCCGACGTCGATCGCGACCAAGGAATTGTGGCCCAAGGAACGCGCGAACCCCGGTTACTTCAAGCGCAACGGCTTCAAGGTGATCGGCGGCACGCGGCTGCAGCAGCAGGCCGGCGACCAGAGCGCGCTCGGTCGGTTCAAGTTCGATTTCCCCAACGCGTATTCGGTCTATCTCCACGACACGCCGAGCCGCGCGAAGTTCGCCAGCTTCAGTCGGCTTTCGAGCCACGGCTGCGTACGCCTTGAAAAACCTGCCGAACTTGCCGACCTGTTGCTGAAGGGCGATCCCACCTGGACGCCCGAGATGGTCGACGCTGCGGTCGCCAAGGGCGATACGGTCCGCGCGCCGCTGATCAAGCCGGTGTCGGTCTATCTGCTCTACTGGACCGCGTTTGCCAGCGGCAACGGCCAGATGAACTTCCGCGCCGATCCCTATGACTGGGACGGAATCCTCGCTTCCAAGATCGAGGCGCGCACCGCACGCCAGACGATCGCCGCTCGCTGAGAGACACTGTCATGACGATCTCCACCCGCACCCGTACCGCCATCGCCGGTGGCCTGCTCGCCGCGATGGCGCTGGCCGGCTGCTCGCGCTCCGAGCCCGAGCAGCCGCCGACGGACACCAACATGGTCGAGGATACCGGCGTGACCGAAACCGAGGCAGCCCCCGCCCCGGTCGAGGCGGCACCGGCCGAGACTCCACCGCCTGCCCCGGCGGTGGTCGAGCCGCCGCGCGAGAAGCCGATCACGCCCGACGAACAGATGCAGGACGATGCGGACGCGACGGGGATGACCGCGCGAATCAACCGCGACGAAGCGCCCGCCGGGAACGACACGACACCGCAGCAGTAAGAAGCGCCCTAATGATCCTCCCCCGCAAGGGGGAGGTGGCAGGCGCAGCCTGACGGAGGGGAGGACACGCAACGGCGGTTTCCCTGACCTCCCCCTCCGTCGCTTCGCGACACCTCCCCCTTGCGGGGGAGGATCGGGAATTGAGTTACGCCCCGATCGCCGCCATCACCCGATCCCGTAGTGCGACGGGGCAGATCAGCAGGTCGGGCATGTAGACATCCCGACAATTATACACCAACGGCGACCCGTCGATCCGGCTGCAATGCAGCCCAAACGCTGACGCCACCGCGACCGGCGCGGCCGAATCCCATTCATACTGACCGCCCGAGTGCAGGTAGACGTCCGCCTCGCCGCGAACCACCGCCATCGCCTTAGCACCCGCCGAGCCCATCGGGATCAACGTCGCGCCGAGCATTTCGGCGACCTTCACCGCCTCGGGCGCCGGCCGCGTTCGGCTGACGACCATCCGTAGGGGATCACCTGGTGGCGGCACCGGCGCAGGCTGGTCCGAGCGCAACACGATGCCCAGTCCCGGCAGCGCGACCGCGCCAATCGTGGCGACGCCGTCGATCGCGAGCGCGACGTGCACCGCCCAGTCGTCGCGCGCCTCGCCATATTCGCGCGTGCCGTCGACCGGATCGACGATCCACACGCGCGACATTGCATTACGCGTGCCGTCGCATCGGCGCTCCTCGGACAACAGACCGTCGTCCGGTCGCGCATCCTGCAACGCATGGACGAGGAACGCGTTCGCGGTCTCGTCCCCAGCCTTGCCGAGCGCACCGGGCGAAAACACGCCGGACCGCCGCACTTCGAGCAGCAACCGCCCTGCCGTCTCGGCCAGATGCGCGGCGAGTTCGCCGTCGGTCATCGCGCTCATGGAATGAGCATCGCGACGATCACGTCGGCGGCCTCGTCCGGGGTCATCCCCGTCGTGTCGATCCGGATCTCCGGGTTCGCCGGCGCTTCATAGGGTGAGTCGATCCCGGTGAAGTTGGCCAGCTTGCCCGCCCGCGCCTTGGCATAGAGCCCCTTCACGTCGCGCCGTTCGGCTTCCGCAAGCGGCGTGTCGATATGCACCTCGATGAACTCGCCCGGCGCCATCATCTGCCGCACCATCTCGCGCTCGGCGCGGAATGGCGAGATGAACGCGGTGATCACGATCAGCCCGGCATCGGTCATCAGCTTGGCGACCTCGCCGACGCGGCGGATATTCTCGACCCGGTCGGCATCGGTAAAGCCCAAGTCGCGGTTCAGCCCGTGGCGTACATTGTCGCCATCGAGCAGGAAGGTGTGCCGGTTCATCCGAGCGAGCTTCATCTCGACCAGATTGGCGATCGTCGACTTGCCCGCGCCCGACAGCCCGGTGAACCACAGCACCGCCGCCTTCTGGTTCTTCAGCGCGGCGTGCGCTTCCCGGCCGATATCGGTCGCCTGCCAATGCACGTTCTGCGCGCGCCGGAGCGAGAAGTGCAGCATCCCCGCCGCGACCGTCGCGTTGGTGATCTTATCGACCAGGATGAACCCGCCGAGCTGACGATTGTCGGCATAGGGTTCAAATACCAGCGGTCGGTCGGTCGAGAGGTTGGCGATACCGATCGCATTCAGTTCGAGCGTCTTGGCAGCAAGCCGCTCCATCGTGTTGACATTGATCTGGTATTTCGGCTGCTGAACCGTCGCCGTCACGGTCTGCGTGGCGAGTTTCAGCCAATAGGGACGTCCCGGCAGCATCTCCTCGTCCGCCATCCACACGACGGTCGCCTCGAACTGATCGGCGGCCTCGGGTGGCGAGTCTGCGGCAACGATCACGTCACCGCGCGAGCAATCGATCTCGTCCGCGAGCGTCAGCGTCACCGACTGCCCGGCGACCGCGCTCGGCAGATCACCGCCGAACGCAACGACGCGGGCGATGGTCGAGGTGCGCCCGCCCGGCAGGATGCGCACCGCGTCACCCGGCGCGATCGATCCGCTCGCGACCAGCCCAGAGAAGCCCCGGAAGTCGAGATTGGGGCGGTTGACCCACTGGACCGGCATCCGAAACGCGCCCCCCTGATCCTCGCTGACGTCGAGCGTCACCGTGTCGAGATGGTCGATCAGCGTCGGCCCGTCGTACCAGGGCGTATTCGCGCTCGCGGCTGTAATGTTGTCGCCCTTGAACCCCGAAATCGGCATCGGCGTGAAGCCGGCAATCCCGATCGACTCCGCAAACGCCGCATAGTCCGCGACGATCCGGTCGTAGGTGGCCTGGTCGTAGTCGACCAAGTCCATCTTGTTCACCGCCAGCACGAGGCGCCGGATGCCGATCAGGTGCGCGAGATAGCTGTGCCGCTTGGTCTGCGTCAGGTTGCCCTTGCGCGCATCGACCAGGATCACCGCAAGATCGGCGGTCGACGCGCCGGTGATCATGTTGCGCGTGTACTGCTCGTGCCCCGGCGTATCCGCGACGATGAACTTGCGCTTCTCGGTCGAGAAATAGCGATAGGCGACGTCGATCGTGATGCCCTGCTCGCGCTCGGCAGCGAGCCCGTCGACCAGCAGCGCGAAGTCGATCTCGCCACCCTGCGTGCCGACCTTCTTCGAATCGCTCTCCAACGCGGCGAGCTGATCCTCGAAGATCATCTTAGAATCATACAGCAACCGCCCGATAAGCGTCGACTTTCCGTCGTCCACCGACCCACAGGTAATGAACCGCAGCAGGCTCTTGTGCTGATGCTGGAGCAGATAGGCGTCGATGTCCTCGGCGATGATGTCCTGCACCTGATAGGCGGACTCCTGCGTGCGCGTAGCCATCAGAAATAGCCCTCCTGCTTCTTCTTCTCCATGCTCGCCGAGCCCGCGTCGCGGTCGATCGCGCGGCCCTGGCGTTCGCTGGTGGTGGTCAGCAGCATCTCCTGGATCACCGCGGACAGGCTCGCCGCCTCGCTCTCTACCGCGCCGGTCAGCGGATAGCAGCCTAGCGTACGGAAACGGATCGAGCGCTCGACCGGCACCTCGCCGGGTTCCAGGCGGAAGCGATCATCGTCGACCATCAGCAGCATGCCGTCGCGCTCGACCGTGGGGCGCGGCGCGGCGAAATAGAGCGGGACGATCGGAATGTCCTCGATCTGGATATATTGCCAGACGTCGAGTTCGGTCCAGTTCGAGATCGGGAAGACGCGGATGCTCTCGCCCTTCGCTTTGCGCGCGTTGTAGAGGTTCCAGAGTTCGGGGCGCTGCTGCTTGGGATCCCAGCGGTGATGCGCCGCACGGAACGAGAAGACGCGTTCCTTCGCGCGGCTCTTCTCCTCGTCGCGCCGCGCGCCGCCGAACGCCGCATCGAAGCCGTGGAGGTCGAGCGCTTGCTTCAGCCCCTCGGTCTTCCACATATCGGTGTGGAGCGCACCATGATCGAACGGGTTGATCCCGCGCGCCTCGGCCTCGGGGTTCTTGTAGACGAGCAGCTCCATGCCGCTCTCCGCCGCCATCCGGTCGCGCAGATCGTACATCGCCTTGAACTTCCACGTCGTATCGACATGCAGCAGCGGGAATGGTGGTGGCGACGGATAGAAGGCCTTCCGCGCGAGATGCAGCATCACCGCGGAGTCCTTGCCGACGCTGTAGAGCATCACCGGGCGCTCGCACTCGGCGACGACCTCGCGCAGAATATGGATGCTTTCCGCCTCGAGCCGCTGGAGATGCGTGAGCGACACGGGTCCGGTATCTGAAGTTTTCGTCATCTCCTCCGACGTAGGGCGTCGGGGCGGCGCGTACAGCATCGTATTTCTCGCCCGCCCCAAAGATCGAGCACTAGCCTCCGATCGGATCCATCATCAGCGGGGCATGGCGATCGACCAGCGTTGCGCTCGCCGTGTTGAGGCCGATGACCTCGACCTCGCGGCCGTGGCGGCGGAGCTTATCGACGACAGTTTCGAGCGCGCCGACCGCGGTGACGTCCCACAGATGCGCGGCGGTCAGGTCGATGCGGACGGCGCGGGCCGTCTCGCGCAGGTCGAAGCGATCGGCGAAGATGTCGGCGCTGGCAAAGAAGATCTGCCCGCTTACCCGGTAGATACGCGTGTCGGTTGCCACGTCGTGATCGATCGCGACGTCCATCAGCCGCGTGACCTTCCACGCGAAGAACACGCCGCTGAGCAGCACGCCGACCCCGACGCCCAGCGACAGGTCGTGAGTCGCGACGGTGACGACGACGGTCGCGACCATCACCACGCTCGACATCTTGGGATGCCGCGCGAGATCGCGGAGCGAGCCCCAGGAGAAGGTGCTGATCGACACCATGATCATGATCGCGACCAGCGCCGCGACCGGCACCTGCGCGACCCATGGCCTTAGCGGCACCATGACGATCAGCAGGAACACGCCCGCAACCATCGTGGAGAGCCGTCCGGTGCCGCCATAGCGGACGTTGCCGACAGTCTGGCCGATCATCCCGCACCCGGCGATGCCGCCGAACGCGCCCGCCGCGAGGTTGGCGAGGCCGAGCCCGGTGCACTCGCGCGCCTTCGAGCTGGTGGTCTCGGTGAGTTCGTCGACCACGCTGGCCGTCATCATGGATTCGAGCAGGCCGACCGCGGCCATCGCGAACGCATAGGGCGCGACGATCCGGAGCGTGTCCCAGGTCAGGGGCACGTCGGGCAAGCCGAACGAGGGGAGCGAATCGGGCAGGCGGCCGAGATCGCCGACCGTCTTGAGCGGCATCGGGAACCACATCGCGATTCCCGTGAGGACGACGATGCAGATCAGCGGCGACGGGATCGCGCTGGAAATTCGCGGGACTAGGTAGATGATCGCGAGACCACCGGCGATCATCGCATAAGCCTGCCAACTGACGCCGACCATCTGCGGCACCTGCGCCGAGAAGATCAGGATCGCGAGCGCGTTGACGAAGCCGGCATGGACCGACTTCGAGACGAACCGCATCAGGATGTCGAGCTTGGCGAGTCCGAACGCAATCTGGAGTGCGCCCGCGAGGATCGTCGCGACGAGCAGATATTGCAGGCCGTGCGCGTGGACGAGCGCGGCGGCGACCAAGGCGACGGAGCCCGCCGCGCCGGAAATCATCGCGGGGCGGCCGCCGGCGAAGGCGATGACGATGCCGATCACGAACGAGGCGAACAGGCCGACCTCGGGATCGATGCCGGCGACGAACGAGAAGGCGATGACCTCGGGGATCAGTGCGAACGTGCCGACCATGCCGGCGAGAACGTCACGGCGCGCAGCCGTCGGGCCGCTGAACCATTCGGCTCGGTAACGAGAGAGTGATGTCATGCGTAAATCCGCAAAGGACGCGAGAACCGCGGCGATTGCGCGGGCGGTTCGGGAGAAAGGCGTCGGTGCGTTGTCCGGCGGATCGGCGGCCGGAATAGCCACCCGGAATTGCACCGGGTCCAAGCGAGTGGGGGTTGGTTAGCGCAGGGTGTGCTGCAATGCAACATGCAGTACGTTTTGCATCATGCAACTCCCGTCATCCTGACGAAAGTCAGGACCCAGGGTTACGGAGCGTGCCTTGTTTGGCTGTAGGTCCTGACTTTCGTCAGGATGACGGAGAGGGTCCGAGTGACGGAGGGGAAGCAGGCGCGAGTCAGGTAAACAAATCCACCACCTCGGCCCCCTCGCCCACCGCCTGCAACAACAGTGTCCGGTGACAATGACACGGGTCGCGCTCGTAACACAGCAGCGCGCTCGGCTTCTCCGCCGCCAAACCCAGCATGATCGCGGCCTGTGCCTGCGCCTCGGGCAATTCGAGTTGCTCGTCATACACCGCGGTCAAGGTCGCGACGTCACCCCTCTTCGCCGCATCGCGCCCGCGCTTCGGCGTTCCGAGCGCCTTCAGGTGCACATAGTCGATCTCGACTTCGCGCAACGACGCAGCCAGCGACGTCTTCGAAAACCCCGGCCGCCGCGACAACGGGAGCGCGCGGACGTCGATCACCCGCTCCACCCCCGCCGCCTTCAGCGCGCTGAGGAAATCGGCCATCGTCGTGGCTTCGTAGCCGATCGTGAAGATTGTCGTGGGATGGGTCATGGGAGCGAAGTGGGACTGCCGCGCCGACACGACAACCGCTGACACGACAGGCGTCCCGCGCTATCTGACCGGAATGACCCACGATATTCACGTCATCGGCGGCGGCCTCGCCGGTTCCGAAGCCGCCTGGCAACTCGCCGAAGCGGGCCTCAAGGTCCGCCTTTCCGAAATGCGCGGCAGCGGCGAAGAAACCCCCGCGCACCAGACCGACGGCCTCGCAGAACTCGTCTGCTCGAACAGCTTCCGCTCGGACGATGCCGAGAGCAACGCGGTCGGGCTGCTCCATCAGGAACTGCGCACGCTCGGCTCGCTGATCATGCGGCAGGCGGACATCCACCGCGTCCCCGCCGGCTCCGCGCTCGCCGTCGACCGCGACAATTTTTCGAACAGCGTGACCGAGGCGATCGACCAGCATCCGAACATCACCCTCGTTCGCGAACGAATCGACGCACTCCCGGATGGTCCGACGATCATCGCAACGGGTCCGCTCACCGCGGCGTCGCTTGCCGCCGGGATCGGCGCCGAAACCGGTCGCGAGGCGCTGGCGTTCTTCGACGCGCTCGCACCGATCGTCCACCGCGACTCGATCGACATGGACACCGCGTGGTTCGCGTCGCGCTGGGACAAGGGCGAGGGCAAGGATTACATCAACTGCCCGATGGACAAGGACCAGTATCTCGCCTTCCACCAGGGGCTGGTCGACGGCGAGAAGACCCCGTTCAAGGACTGGGAAAAGGATACGCCCTATTTCGACGGCTGCATGCCGATCGAGGTGATGGCGGAACGCGGCGTCGACACGCTGCGCTATGGCCCGATGAAGCCGGTCGGCCTCGACAACCCGAAGACCGGGCGCTGGCCGCACGCGGTCGTCCAGCTCCGGCAGGACAATGCGCAGGGCACGCTGTGGAACATCGTCGGCTTCCAGACCAAGCTGAAGCACGCCGATCAGGTCCGCCTGTTCCGCACCATCCCGGGCCTCGAGAATGCCGAGTTCGCGCGGCTGGGCGGGCTGCACCGCAACACGTTCATCCGCTCACCCGAACTGCTCGACGAGACGCTGCGGCTGAAATCGCGCCCGAACATCCGCTTCGCCGGCCAGATCACCGGGTGCGAGGGGTATATAGAGAGCTGCGGAATCGGCATGCTCGCGGGACTGTTCGCCGCGGCGGAACTCAACGGCAAGACGTTGACGCCGCCGCCCTACGCGACCGCGCTCGGCGCGCTCCTCGGCCACATCACGGGCGGCGCGGAGGCCGAGACGTATCAGCCGATGAACGTGAACTTCGGCCTGTTCCCGCCGATCCCCGGCCGGACCAAGAAGACCGACCGCAAGCGGATGTACACCGATCGCGGTCGCGCAGCGCTCGCACAGTGGCTCAACTCTCCTCCGCAACAGCCTGAGCCGGTGGACAATTCAGCCGAGCTGGCCCCTTCCGCTTGACCGCCGTGGTGGCAAATTCGGGCGCGGTCATCGTGCCCGATTTGTCACGGTCTGCATCGGCGAACTTGGTCGTCGCCTTGACCGCCCATTCGTCGAACGACAGCTTGCCGTCGCCATCGACGTCGAGCCGCGCGTAAGCCTTGCGTCGCTGGACCAGATACTCCTCGCGGGTGATCGTCGCATCGCGGTCCTTGTCGTAGCGATCGAAGCGCTTCTGTTCCCGCGTCTTGTCGGTCGCTTCGGGGGCGGCATCGGGTAGCGGATCGCCGGAGACCGCCGCGCCGGCTTGCGAGACCGGCTGCGCTGGCAGCAGCGGCCCTGGCCGCGCATCGCCGTGGAAGAACATGAACCCCGCGACGATCAACGCGATCACCGCCGCCCCGCCTGCCAGATATCGCCACATCGCCGTCGCCCCTATTGCCTAAGCCTGCACGCTAGGCCCCGGATGGGACGATCCCCAGACGAATGGTCAGTATCCGGTCAATCTATGCCACGCCAACCGGCCGACCCGCTTCGGGCTACCCGGCGGCGTTGGCGCAGCAGAAATATCGAACCGCGCCGACAGAGCCATTGCGCCGAGCACCCGCGCCCCGCCCGGCCAACGCCCGCGCAACGCGGCATCAAGCGCCTTCACGGCTCGCGTACGAGTCAACGTGCGACTGGGCGCATCGCTCAATCGCTGCGACAGGTCGGCCAGCGCCCAGCCCTCGCCCGCCAGCCCGATCCGGGCGTCGCCGACCGACAGCATCGTGCCGGCCATCTCGAACAACCGCCGCCCCCGATCGCGCGCGAACCGATCCACGGCCGCGGCATCGAGCACTGGCTCGAGCAAAGCCTCCCAGCCATCGGTCATCCCCGCCAGCATCATCCCCGACACGCCGGTCGGCAGGACACATGCCTGGAGCGCGGTCAGCACCGGTTCGGCCGGCGCCAGCGCGCCGTCGAGCCGCCCGAGCGCCTCGTACCACCACGTCAGTCGCATCTGCCCAACCAAAGGCTCCCGCGTCGTCCGCAGGATCCCACCCAGCGTATCGTCCAGCGCGAACAACGCCTCCAGCGCAGGGCGTGTGGTGAGGTCGGCATAACCCAAGGCCAGCCCAAATTCAGGGTTTGTCGTCATCGGTATTTCCTACCCATACGCCGTTGTGGCCGCTGCGGACCCGGCGACGGCGTAAACATTCCTTAAGCCGCCCATGCGATACGCATTTCGGGTGGATTCAGATCAGCTATGACGATGCTTTACGACGATATGCCGGTACGGCGCCAGCTATCGCGGCCGGCGTGGCGGGCGATCGTTTGCGACACGCGTGGCTCACCAGCGATCGAGTTCGCGATCATTGCACCGATGTTCATCGCGCTCCTGCTCGCCATCATCCAGATCGCGCTGTTCTTCTTTGCGCAGCAAAATCTCGAGACCGTCGCGGAAAACTCGGTGCGCAAATTGATGACGGGCAACGCGCAGCAGGCCAACATGACGCAGGCCCAGTTCAAGAACGCGGTCTGCGCCGATCTTCCGAGTTTCATGAAATGCGCGAACCTGATGATCGATGTGCGGGTTGCGACGTCGTTCTCGGACGCCAATACGGCCGCTCCGACCATCACGTATGACTCGTCCGGCAAGCCGACGAACCTCCAATTCGCCCCGGGCGGCGCTGGTAGCATCGTCGTCGTCAAGACGATGTACGTGTGGGACGTCGCCGATGGCCCGCTCGGGTTCGACATCTCGAACATGTCGAACAACAAACGGCTGCTGATCGCAACGTCGGTCTTCAAGACGGAGCAATACGCATGAACGGTGCGGTGCTGGGCAGGCTGGCGCACGATACGCGGGGCGTCTCGCTCATCGAGTTCGCGATCTGCCTGCCTTTCCTGATCCTGCTTTTCACGGGCAGCTTCCAGTTGAGCGATGCCGTGGCAGCCAATCGCAAGGTCACCATGGCGGCCCGGACGATCGCCGATCTGACTTCGCAATATACCGTGGTGTCCGACTCCGATCTCGATACCATCCTGAACGCTAGCCAGCAGGTGCTGGCGCCCTATTCCGCGGATGCCGCCACCATGACGGTAACACTGGTGACGACCGACGCGCTTGCCAGATCCACTGTCGCCTGGAGCGATGGGAAGAATACCAACGGCCTCAAGCCGGGTACTGCGTTCAACCTGCCGCTCGCCATCAAACAGCCCGGCACGTCGCTGATCGTCGCGCAGGTGGTCTACACGTACAATCCGAGTTTCGGCGCCACGTATATTGGCACGATCCCCCTGACCGAAACGATCATCATGAGCCCGCGCGGTTCCAGCACGATCACGCACTCGTGAAAGGCCCGTTCATCACTCTCCCGAAAACCGGTACAAGACCATGACGATGTCCCTCAGATCCTCGATACGGCGATTGATACGAGATCGGCGCGGTAACGTGCTGATGATCATGGGATTTGCCACGATTCCGATGGTGTTCGCGACAGGCATGGCGATCGATTATTCGGGCGCCGCGCGGCTTAGAACCAAGCTTAACGCCGTCGCGGACGCCGCTGCGCTTGCCGCTGTCACCACGCCGATGATGAGCCAGACGAGGGAAGCGAGCGCACTTGCCGCGTACACCATGTTCACGTCGCAGGCGTCCAACATCAAGGGACTGGAATATACCCTGACGGGCCCGGTCTTCACGTCGAACGCGACCATGGCCTCCTATGATTACGGTGCGTTCAAGATCGTCATCACGCAGACCAACTCGACGGGAATCAATCGTACTGCGGTCGTCAGCTACAAGGCGCGGTCGCAGAACAGCTTCGCAGGCGTGCTGGGCATGGCGACGCTGCCGATCAGCGGATCGTCGACGACCAACGCGAAGGTCGCGCCGAACATCGATTTCTACGTCCTGCTCGATACGTCGGGATCGATGGCGTTCCCCGCGACCTCCGCGGGAATCACGCAATTGCGTGCGCGGACCAACGGCTGTGCCTTCGCCTGCCACTCGACCAATGACGCGACCGCACGCGCTAAAAATGGGTCGTATACCGACTATTACGGCGTCGCCCTTTCGTACGGTATTCCGCTGCGGGTCGACGAGGCGCGCAAAGCGGTCCAGTCGATGATGACGCAGGCCACTCAGACGTCGAACAACAACAATGCCGACTATCGTGCGGCCATGTATACGTTTGCGGCCTCGGATTCTCGCGCCAACAACAGCTTCAAAATGCTGTCACAACTGACGTCAAATCTTCAGTCCGTATCGGACAAGGCGTCACAAGCGCAGACTTCGCTCTATTACAACAACGGCTGCCCGACGAACAAGTTCTGCAACAACGACACCGACACGGCGACAAGTGACGCATTCAACAGAATGAACGCGTTGATGCCTGCTCCCGGCAACGGCACCAACGCTCTCACCGACAAGCCTCAGTCGATCATGTTCGTGATTACCGACGGCATGCGCGATGAACAGCGATCGTCTGGACGGCCCGAGATCCCGATCGACACATCCTGGTGCACGACAGTCAAGGCGCGGGGAATACGCATCGCCATTCTATATACCGAGTATCTGAAGAGCTCTATGGATGGTGACCAATGGTCCCAAGACAACGTCGTGCCATATCTCAGTCAAGTCGAGCCCGCGCTCCAGACCTGCTCGTCGGACGGGCTGTATTATAAAGTAACGACCGACGACGACATATCGACCGCGCTCAACCGTCTCTTCTCGCAAGCCGTGTCCACCGCTCGCATCACGCAGTGAGCGGTGGACACGAGAAGCGTTATTACTTATACGTAACCTTCTTCACCGCCTTCACGACCTTCGCAACGTCGACCAGCATCAGCTTTTCGAGGTTTGCCGCATAGGGCATCGGCACGTCTTCGTTGGTAACGCGCAGCACCGGGGCGTCGAGGTCGTCGAAGCCGTGTTCCATCACCACCGAGACGATCTCCGAAGCGATCGAGCAGGTCGCCCAATTCTCTTCGACGATGATCATGCGGTTGGTTTTGGCGAGGCTCTTCAGGACCGTCTCGGTGTCGAGCGGGCGCAGCGTGCGGAGGTCGATGACCTCCGCGTCGATGCCTTCCTCGGCGAGCTTCTCGGCGGCTTCGAGGCTGATGCCCACGCCGATCGAGTAGCTGACGATCGTCACGTCCTTGCCCTCGCGGACGATCCGCGCCTTGCCGATCGGCAGGACGTGGTTGTCGAGCTTGGGGACGTCGAAGCTGCGGCCGTACATCAGCTCGTTTTCGAGGAACACGACCGGATCCTCGGTGCGGATCGCGGCCTTGAGCAAGCCCTTCGCATCGGCCGCGTCATACGGCGCGATCACGATCAGGCCGGGGACGCTTGCATACCACGCCGCGAAGTTGTGCGAATGCTGCGCACCCACGCGTGACGCCGCGCCGTTGGGACCACGGAACACGATCGGGCAGCGCATCTGGCCACCCGACATGTAGTTGGTCTTGGCAGCCGAGTTGATGATGTGGTCGATCGCCTGCAACGCGAAGTTGAAGGTCATGAACTCGACGATCGGGCGAAGGCCGCCCATCGCCGCGCCTGCGCCGATACCGGCAAAGCCGTATTCGGTGATCGGCGTATCGATGACGCGACGGTCGCCGAACTCGTCGAGCAGCCCCTGCGTGACCTTGTACGCGCCCTGATACTGCGCGACTTCCTCGCCCATCACGAAGACGCGGTCGTCCTCGCGCATTTCCTCAGCCATCGCATCACGAAGGGCTTCACGGACGGTCGTCTTGACCATCTCGGTTCCCTCGGGGATCGCCGGGTCGGAGATGCCGACCTTCTCGGCGGACGCGACGAGCTGCTGCGTGCCGCTCTCGGCCTTGGCCGGCGACGCGCCTTCGGGAACCGGGGGAGCCTTGTCGTCCGACGGCGTTTCCTTTGGCGCGGCGTTGGCCGCATCACCGGAGCGTGCTTCCGCAGGCTTCTGGTCGCTCGCGCTCTCGCCCTCTTCGAGGATCGTCGCGATGACAGTGCCGACCTTCACGTTGTCGGTGCCCTCGGCAACCGCGATCGAGCCGATCGTGCCTTCGTCGATCGCCTCGAACTCCATCGTCGCCTTGTCGGTCTCGATCTCGGCGAGGATGTCGCCCGACTTGACGCTGTCGCCTTCCTTGACGAGCCACTTGGCCAGCGTGCCCTCTTCCATCGTCGGGGAGAGCGCGGGCATCTTGATCTCGATCGCCATCAGTACTTCTCCACCAGAACGTCGGTGTAGAGCTCGGCAGCATCCGGCTCCGGGGTCTGCTCGGCGAAATCGGCGGCTTCGTTCACGATTTTCCTGATTTCCTGTTCAAGGGACTTGAGGTCCGCCTCGGTCACGCCCTGCGCGTCGAGCAGCTTCTTCATGTGATCGATCGGATCGGATTTGTCGCGGACCGCCTGGACCTCGTCGCGCGTGCGGTACTTGGCCGGATCGGACATCGAGTGGCCACGGTAACGGTAAGTCTTCATCTCGAGGATGACGGGGCCCTTGCCCGCGCGGACCCAGGCTAGTGCTTCCTCGGCGGCACCGCGGCACGCCAGCACGTCCATGCCATCGACCTGGATGCCGGGAATGCGGAAGCTCTCACCGCGCCGATACAGCTGGTCCTCGGCGGAGGCGCGATTGACGCTGGTGCCCATCGCGTACTGGTTGTTCTCGATCACGAAGATGATCGGGAGCTTCCACAGCTCGGCCATGTTGAAGCTCTCGTACACCTGGCCCTGGTTCGCGGCGCCATCGCCGAAATAGGCCATGCAGATGCCGCCGTCGTTCGAGTATTTATGCTTGAACGCGAGGCCAGTGCCGAGCGACACCTGCGCACCGACGATGCCGTGGCCGCCGTAGAACTTATGCTCGGTCGAGAACATGTGCATCGACCCGCCCTTGCCCTTCGAGATCCCCGAATTGCGCCCGGTCAGCTCGGCCATAATGACCTTCGGGTCGATCCCGTAGGCAAGCATATGGCCGTGATCGCGGTAGCCGGTGATCACCGAATCGGTCTCGCCGTTGAGCGCGGACTGCAGGCCGACAGCGACCGCTTCCTGACCGATGTAGAGATGGCAGAAGCCACCGATCAGGCCCAAGCCATAGAGCTGGCCCGCTTTTTCCTCGAAACGGCGGATCAGCAGCATCTGCCGATACATTTCGAGCAGTTCGTCCTTCGACGCTTCGTACGGCTTTGGTTCGGCCGGTCGTTCGCGGTTCGTAATCGGCGGTTCGGCGATTGCGCGTGCTGGTGGGGGGGTCTTGGCCACGATGTGGGAAACCTCGTTTTCCGTAGGGGAGTTGAGGGAGCCTATAGGCGCGGACGGGGCGGAACATCAATTCCCGTCTGGGGTATGCACGCCATCCCCCCGAATGACGCCGATTCCACTGCTATCCCCGCCCCAAGCAAAGCTCCGGTTGCCCTGCGCTCTCGACGAGGCCTAAAGCCACCCGCAATGGCTTCAACGATCGATCCGCAACCGCATCCGCTTCGCATTGCCAATTTCCGCGCCTATTGGCTGTCCCGCTTCACCGGCACGATCGCCGTCAGCGCGATGTCGATCGTGATCGGGTGGCAGGTCTACAACCTCGCCCGCGAGACGATGGACATCCGCCAGGCCGCCTTTATGCTCGGCATGATCGGGTTCGCGCAGTTCGTGCCGCTGTTCCTGCTGACCCCGATCACCGGCCTCGTCGCGGACAGCTTCGATCGCCGCTGGATCGTCCGCGCCACGACCGCACTCCTGGTACTGACCGCCGCCACGCTCTGGCTGCTGACCTGGTCGGGCCATCTGAGCCTCGGCGTGCTGTTCGTCGCCGCGGTCGCATTCGGGATAGCCCGTGCCTTTTCCGGGCCGGCCTATTCCGCGCTTGCCCCCAACCTCGTCCCCCGCGCGGTCCTCCCGACCGCGATCGCGGTGAGTTCGATCGCGTGGCAGGTCGGCACGATCGCCGGACCCAGCGTCGGCGGGCTCCTGTACGCGATCCACCCGGAGGTCGCGTACGGCGTCGCAACGCTGCTGTTCCTGGTGGCGCTCGTCTTCATGTTCCTGATCGGCCCGGTGCCGCAGCCGGCGACGCAGACCGACCACCGCCCGCTCGCCCGCATCATCGAGGGCTTCAGCTATGTCCGCCGCAACCGGCTGGTGCTGGCGACGATCACGCTCGACCTGTTCGCGGTGCTGCTGGCGGGCGCGACGTCGCTGTTGCCGGTCTATGCGCGTGATATCCTGCACGTCGGATCGCAGGGGCTCGGCGTGCTCGCGGCCGGCATGGGCATCGGCGCGGCGGTCACCGCCGTGTGGTTCTCGGTCCGGCCGATGAGCACGAATGTCGGCATCAAGATGCTGATCGCAGTCGTCGTGTTCGGCCTCGGCATCCTCACCTTCGGTCTCGCCACCCCGATCGTCGCGCTGTTCGGGCTCGAGCCCGCCTCCATCGCCGGCGTGCCCGTCAACCCCGCCTTCATCCTCAGCCTCGTCGCGCTCATCGTCGCGGGGGGCGCGGACATGATCTCGGTCTATGTCCGCCAGTCGCTGATCCAGCTCCACACGCCGGACGCGATGCGCGGCCGGGTCAGCGCGGTGTCGCAATTGACCATCTCCGCCTCGAACGAACTCGGCGAATTCGAGAGCGGGGTGATGGCCTCGCTGCTCGGCCCGGTCGGCGCAGTGGTATTTGGCGGCGTCGGCGCTATTGCGATCACGATCGGCTGGGCGCGACTGTTCCCGGAACTCAGGGCGGCAAAAACCTTTGATCCCCCCGAGATGTTAGAGACCGAACCTCAGCACGGAGACGCCAAGCCATGAAGGCCACCTCGATTCTCGACACGATCGGCAACACGCCGCACGTCCGCCTGTCGAAGCTGTTCCCCGATTCCGAAGTCTGGGTGAAGTCCGAGCGCTCGAACCCCGGCGGTTCGATCAAGGACCGTATCGCGCTCGCGATGATCGAGGCGGCGGAAAAGGACGGCCACCTCCAGCCCGGCGGCACGATCATCGAGCCTACCAGCGGCAATACCGGCATTGGCCTGGCGCTCGTCGCGGCGGTCAAAGGGTACAAGATCGTTCTCGTCATGCCCGAAAGCATGTCGATCGAACGCCGCCGCCTGATGCTGGCCTACGGCGCGACCTTCGACCTGACCCCGCGCGAGAAGGGCATGAAGGGCGCGATCGAGCGTGCGCTCGAACTCGTCCAGCAGACCCCCGGTGCATGGATGCCGCAGCAGTTCGAAAACCCCGCGAACATCGCGGTGCATGTCGCGACGACGGCGCAGGAAATCCTCGCCGACTTCCGCGAGACGCCGATCGACGTGATCATCACCGGCGTCGGCACCGGCGGCCACATCACCGGCGTCGCCGAAGCGCTGAAGAAGGAGTGGCCGTCGCTCAAGGTCTACGCGGTCGAGCCCGCCGCCTCGCCGGTCATCGCGGGCGGCCAGCCCGGGCCTCATCCGATCCAGGGGATCGGCGCAGGGTTCATCCCGGTCAACCTCCACACCCAGGCGCTCGACGGCGTGATCGAGGTCGACGCCGCGGTCGCTAAGGACATGGCGCGCCGTTCGGCGACCGAAGAGGGCATGCTGGTCGGCATCAGCTCCGGCGCGACGCTCGCGGCGATCCTCCAGAAGCTGCCCGACCTGCCTGACAATGTGCGGGTTCTCGGGTTCAATTACGACACCGGCGAGCGCTATCTGTCGGTTCCGGACTTCCTGCCCGAACAGTGAGCGTTCCTTCTTCCGCGCGCGGCGCGCCGTCCTCCTCCGCGCGCGGTTCGACCGCGCTGCACGTCGTTCTGACGGCAATCGCCGGGCTCGCCATCGTCGGCCCGGCGCTGGTGGTGGCCAATGCGCCCGTTATCGTCCCGACGAAGCGCGTGGCACTGCCGCCGCGGCGCGTCGTGCCGAAGGCCGAGGTCCCACAGGTCGAACCGTTGAAGTTCGTCGACCTGACCCCGACCGACGCCCGCGCCTTCAACGCGACCGTCCCGTTCTCGACCGAGCCGAACCCGGCGGCCAAGCCGTTCCACTTCGCCGGCGCGCCGGACGATCGCGCGCGGGCAATGGACTGCATGGCCGCGGGCATCCTCTATGAAGCCGGCGACGACACGCTCGGCGAACGCGCAGTGGCGCAGGTCGTTCTGAACCGTTTGCGCCATCCCGCCTTTCCGAAGACCGTCTGCGGCGTGGTATTCGAGGGGCAGGACCGCACCACCGGCTGCCAGTTCAGCTTCAGCTGCGACGGCGCGATCACCCGCTGGCACCCGACCGAGGACGCCTGGCGCCGCGCGCGCGAGGTCGCCACCGCGGCGCTCGGCGGCGCGGTGTTCAGCCAGGTCGGCTATGCCACGCACTACCATACCGACTGGGTCGTGCCCTATTGGCAGTCGAGCCTGGACAAGATCACCGCGGTGCACACGCACTTGTTCTTCCGCTGGTCCGGCTGGTGGGGCACACCGGCGGCGTTCGGCCGTCATCCCGAAACCGTCGAACCGGTGATCACTCAGCTGGCCAGCCTGTCAGACGCGCACAAGACCGGCGCGGCCTTCGACGAGGCCCAGGCGGCGTTGGCCGAGGCCTCCGCGGCGATGGGGTTCGTCACGGCCGCGGACTCGGATGACGCTGGCGCCGATGACGCCTCCGCGCGGCGCATCGACGCGGATACCGTCGTCGTCGTGTTCCCGCGCGGGCAATCGCTGGACACGCTCGTGACGGCCGCGACGCAGTCGTGCGGCAACCGGTCCTTCTGTCGGTACATGGCATGGCTCGACGGCACGAAGGTGCCCACGTCGCTGCCGCTCGATACCGCGCAGATGACCTCGCTGACGTTCAGTTATCTGCGCGATCGATCGAACGGCTATGAACGGGCGTTGTGGAACTGCCGCGAGTACAAGCGCCCGGATCCGTCGCAGTGCCTCCAGCCGCCGGGAACAAAGATCGCGGCCCCGCCGCCCGCCGCAGCAGATCCCGCGGTCAAGCCTTCCGGAGCAGACCTCAATGGCGTCAGACGGAAGCCCACGGCTCCGTCGGACCCAGTCGCACCGGCAGCCAAAACCGTCGCCGGTCAGTAAGTCGCGTAGGCCTGAAGGCGATCAGCAGGTGGAGGGATGCGGCACGTCGTCGCATCCCTCCCGTTGCGGCAGACCTGCTACTTCGCGACACCAAGCTGTTGCAGCATGAATGCCTGCCATTCGGCATTCTGGCGATAGCGCTCGAACCGGCCGGACTTGCCGCCGTGGCCGGCTTCCATGTTCACCCGGAACAGCAGCGGGTTCTTGTCGATCTTTAGTTCGCGGAGCTTGGCGACCCACTTGGTCGGCTCGTAATATTGCACCTGGCTGTCCCATAGCCCGGTGCCGACATAGAGCGCCGGATACGCCTTCGCCTTGACGTTGTCGTACGGCGAATAGCTCAGCATGTAATCGTACGACGCCTTCTGCGCCGGGTTGCCCCATTCGTCATATTCGAACGTCGTCAGCGGGATCGACGCGTCGAGCATCGTCGTCACCACGTCGACGAACGGCACCTGCGCGATGATCAGCTTGTAGTCCTGCGGCGCCATGTTCGCGACGCCGCCCATCAGCAGCCCGCCCGCGCTGCCGCCCATCGCCGCGACGCGGTCCTTGGCGGCATATTTTTGCGCAACGAGATAGCGGGTGACGTCGATGAAGTCGGTGAAGCTGTTCTTCTTGTTGAGCAGATGGCCGTCGTCGTACCAGCCGCGCCCCATCTCCTGCCCGCCGCGGATATGCGCGATCGCATAGACGACGCCGCGATCGAGCAAGCCGATCCGGCCCGGATCGACCGCGGGATCGCTCGATATTCCGTAGCTGCCATAGGCGTATTGGAAGAGCGGCGCGGTGCCGTCGCGCTTGGTGCCCTTGGCGTAGACCAGCGACACCGGCACGCGCGTGCCATCCCGCGCAGGCGCCCAGACGCGTTCGGTGACGTATTTCGCAGGGTCGTATCCCGGCACCGGCGCAACCTTCAGCACGCGCCGCTCGCCGGTCTTCGCGTTGACCTCGTAGGTCGTCGTCGGCGTGACCAGCGAGCCATAGGTGTAGCGCACCCACGGCGTCGCCGTCTCCTCGTTGACGTCGAGCGACATGCGATAGGCAGGTTCGTCGGCGGTCACCGCGGTCGACTTGCCGGCATCGTTCAGCACCCGGATCATGCGGTTGCCGCCTTCACGCTGGTCGATCGCGACGAACCCGTCGAACGGCTTGAACCCCTCGATGAAGACGCTGTCGCTGGCCGGCGTCAGGTCGCGCCACGCTGCCGTGCCCTTGGCGAGATCAGCGTCGGCGACGGTGACGAGCTTGTAGTTCTTCGCGCCCTTGTTCGTGCGGATGATCCAGCGATTGCCGATATGATCCGCGCTATACCGGAACTCCCGCGCGCGCGGTGCGACGATCGTGAAATTCGTCGGGGCGGCCGCGGGCGCGCAGCGTTGCTCGTCACTCACCGTGCTGCCGACGCCGATGCAGACGAACTTGTCATCGGAGGTGCGCGAGACCTCCATCGAATAGGTGTCGTCCTTCTCTTCGTAGAGCAGACGGTCGCTGGCGACCGGCGTGCCGAGGACATGCGCCTTTACGCGGTAGCCGCGCAACGTGACGGGGTCCTTCTCGACGTACAGCAACGTCTTGTTGTCGTCCGCCCAGACGACGTTCGGCTCGATGTTCGAGAGCGTGTCGGCGATCGCCGCGCCGGTCGCGAGGTCCTTCACCTTGAGCACATATTGGCGCCGCCCAACGGTATCTTCCGCCCAGGCGACGCGGGCGTTGTCGGGGCTCACCGCCCAGTCGCTCAGCGCGAAGAAGCTGTGGCCCTTCGCCATCGCCGGCTCGTCGAACAGTGTTTCGGCAGGCGCGGTCGGGCTGCCCTTGCGGCGCTCGAGGATCGGATAATTTGCCCCCGTCTCGAACCGCGAACCGTAATAATAGCCGTTCTTCGCATACGGCACCGAGCTGTCGTCCTGCTTGATATGCGAGACGGTCTCTTCGTACAGCTTGGCCTGAAGCGGCTTCAGCGACGCGAGTTGCGCGTCGGCATAGGCGTTCTCCGCGGCAAGGTAGGCGAGCATCTCCGGGTTCTTCCGCGTGTCGTCACGCAGCCAGTAATAATCGTCCTCGCGCGCGCCGTTGGGCGACGTCACCTGGAACGGCTTCTTGGCGACACGCGGTGGTTGGACCTGTGCGACCGCCGCGGTCGAGACCAGCGCTACGCCGGCCAGCATAATGTACCGTATCGTCATTGTGCTGCTCCCTGTGCCGGCGTCGTTGCGCCTGCCGGCTTTCGGTATCGATCGAACCAGGCGATGATCGCCGACGCTTTTGCCGCCGATTGCGACGGGCGGGCGGCAAGGCCACCGTGGCTCGCACCCGGCACCTTCACAAGCGCGGTCGGCACGCCGCGGATCTGAAGCGCCGCGTAATATTGCTCGGACTCACTCACCGGCGTCCGGTAATCGTCGCCACCGACCACCACCAGCGTCGGTGTCTTGACGTTGCCGACCAGGCTCAGCGGCGAGCGGTTCCAATAGCTCATCGGATCTTCCCACGGCAGCTTGGTGAACCAGTAGCGCGAAGTGAAAAGCGTGTTGTCCATCGTCAGCGCCTCGCTGATCCAGTTGATCACCGGCTTCTGCGTCGCGGCGGCCTTGAACCGGTCGGTCTTGCCGACGATCCACGCGGTCAGCAGCCCGCCGCCCGAACCGCCGGTCACGAACAGATTGTCCGGATCGGCGGTACCCTCCGCGATCGCCGCGTCGACCGAGGCGATCAGGTCGTCATAGTCCGCGGCGGGATAGGTCTTGTCGATCAGGTTGGCGAACCCGGCCCCGTAGGAGGTCGAACCGCGCGGGTTCGTCCACAGCACCGCGTAACCGGCCGCGGCGTAGAGCTGCATATCGGTCGCGAAGCCCGGGCCGTAGGCGGCGTTCGGACCGCCGTGGATCTCCAGGATCAACGGCACGCGTTGACCTGCGACACGCCCCGGCGGAGTGGCGAGCCATGCGTCGATCGGGCGACCGTCGGGCGCAGTCACCGCGATCTTCCGCACCGTCGCCAGCGCCTTCGATCCGGTCAGCACCGCGTTCAGCGTCGTCAGGCGTCGCGGCTTGCCGCCCGCCAGCACCCAGACGTCGGCGGGGGCGCTCGCATCGCCGCCGGTATAGGCGATCGTGCCGCCCTTCGAGACCGAGAACTCGCCGCCGGTATAGGGCCGGTCGAGCCCGCCGCCCGCGACATTGTCGATCAGCGGCGTGACGCGACCATCGACACCGACGCGTGCGACGCGACGCTGGCCGTGGTCATCATAGCTCGCATACAGGCTGCGACCGTCGGCAGACCACACCGCGTCCTCGATTCCGCGGTCGAGCGTGGCGGTGAGCGAGCGCGGCAAGGCAGCGTCGCGATCACCGACATAGAGCTGCGTGTTCTCGTAGCTGCGGCGCTTGTCGTCGAAACCGAGCCACGCGATCTTCGAGCCATCCGGCGACACGCGCGGTTGGGCGTCGGGGCCGTCGCGCGTCGTCAGCGTCCGCATCGTGCCGCTCGTCGCATCGACCGCGATCACGTCGGAGTTCATCACCTGGCGATCGGCGGCGGGGCCACGGATCGCGGCGAAGACGATGCTGCGGCCATCGGGCGTCCACGACAGCGGGCCACCATCGTCGAACTTGCCGTATGTCAGCTGCCGAGCCGCGCCCCCGTCCGCGCCGACCACGAACAGATGATCGTACCCCGGCTTCACATAGCCCGGCCCGTCGTTGCGGTAGTTGACGCGGTCGATGATCGTCAGCGGCTCGGCCCATTTCGCGCCCTCGGGCTTGGGTGGCTGCGTGCCAAGCTTGGTCCCCTCGCCCGCCACCGTGGCGATATAGGCGAGCTTCGTGCCGTCGGGCGACCAGGCGAGCGCCTGCGGATCGCCGGGGAAACTCGTCACGCGCGCGCTCTGCGCACCGCCGATCCAGCGGACGAACAGCTGCGATCCTTCGCCGTCGCGCGCTGCATAGGCGATCCTTGCCCCGTCGGGCGACCAGCGCGGGCTGCTGCCGTCGGTGGCGAACGGGGTCTGGCGACCACTCGCGACGTCGATCAGCCAGAGCGAGGATTGCATCTTGTCGGTCATCACGTCGCCGGTGCGGCGGACATAGACGATGGTCTTGCCGTCCGGACTGATCTGTGGATCGGCTGCGATCGTCAGACCGAACAGATCGCTGCCGGTGAAGCTGCGCGATGGACCGTCAGGTACCGGGGCAGTCGGCTGTTGCTGGGCAAAGGCCGGCGTCGCCGCGAGCAGGAGGAAGGCAAGGGTCAAGCGCAACGAACGGCTCCTTCGATTGAACCGCGGCACGATGACACATTATCACGTGGAGGCAAGCGGTACGAACGTGACCGGCAAACCATCCTTCGGCCGTGGGATCGGGAACACCTGCCACGCGTCGCCGCTGCCCGCCGCCGCCTCGATCCGGTAGCGCGTGAGCAGGTGCGCGATCAGCAGTCGCATCTGCATCGTCGCGAAGTGCAAGCCGATGCACATGTGCGCGCCGCCGCCGAACGGCACCCACGCGAACCGGTGCCGCCCCTTCGACGCCTCGGGCGTGAAGCGCAGCGGGTCGAAGCGCTCGGGATCGGGCCAATATTCGGCCATCCGGTGCGTATAGGTGATCGCCGTCCCGACGCTCGTCCCTGCGGGAATGTCATACCCGCCGAAGCTGAAACCCTTGAGCGCACGCCGCGGGATCGACGGGACCGGCGGCATCATCCGCAGCGATTCCTTGAACGCGTATTCGGTGAGGATCAGGCGATCGAGCTGCTCGGTCAGCGGCAGCGCCGTATCCAGCGCGGCGACTTCCTCGCGCAGCCGCTCCTGCCACTCCGGGTTGCGCGCGAGCAGCATCACCAAGCTCGTCGCGGAGGACGTGATCGTGTCGTGCGCCGCCATCATCAGGAAGTTCATATGGTCGGCGATCGCCAGCGCAGACAGCGGCGCGCCGTCGTCGTCTGTCGCACGGCAGAATTGCGAAAAGAAATCCTGACCGTCGCCGGTCCGCCGCGCGGGGATTTCGCGCTCGAAAAAGTCGACGAGATACGCGCGCGCCTTCACCCCTTTGCGCATCTGCGTGCCTGGCCAGGGCTTGCGGATCGGCGAGACGCTCGCCTGCACCTCGTCGACGAACGCCTGGTTGATCCGGTCCGCCTCCGCGCCGAGCGGCACGCCCAGGAAACTGGTCGCGGCGAGATCGAGCGTGAGCTTTTTCACCACGTCGTAGAAGCGCAACGTTTGCCCGGCCCAGCCACCGATCGCCGCTTCGATCCCGGTATCGAGTTCGGTCGCATAATGCCGCATCGGCTCGGGCTTGAACGCCACCGACAGCGTCTTCCGGTCGGCGCGATGCTTGTCGAAATCCATCAGCATCAGACCGCGCGGGAACAGCAGGTTGAGCACCGGGCCCCAGCCCTGTTCGGACGAGAACATCTTGTCGCGGTCGAACAGCACCAGTTCGTTCGCATCGGGACCGAGCAGGTTGACGCCGGTACCGCCGAGCGCGCGATTGCGATACACCGGGCCATAGCGCGCCGCCATATCTTCAGAGAACGCGATCGGATCGGCGAGCAATTTGAAGGTGTTGCCGACGAACGGCAGCCCGTAGTTGCCCGGGATATGATCGAGCGCGCCCTTTCGCTGACGCGGGAGCCAGTGCGGACTGGCGTTCTGCAACATGGCGTGGCTCATCGGCGGATCCTCAGCGACATGCCGGCTTGGCAAGCCTCGAATACGGGCATAACTAATGTTCTGCAACCGGGGCGCGGATCCCGGGGCTTTGACAGGAGAGATGCATGGACCTCGCAAACAGTGCTGCCGTGGTGACCGGTGGCGCGTCAGGATTGGGCGCGGCAACCGCGCGTGCGCTGGCCGCCAAGGGCGCGAAGGTCGCGATCTTCGACCTCCAGGCGGACAAGGGCGAAGCGCTCGCGGCGGAGATCGGCGGGGTGTTCTGCAAGGTCGACGTGACGTCGGACGACAGCGTCGATGCGGGGTTCGCGGCGGCGCGGGCGGCGCACGGTCAGGAGCGGATCCTGGTCAATTGTGCCGGCACGGGGAACGCGGCGAAGACCGCGGGACGATCGAAGCAGGACGGCTTGATCAAGCATTTTCCGCTCGATGCGTTCGACCGGATCATCCAGATCAACCTCGTCGGCACGTTCCGCTGTCTCGCCAAGTCGGCGGCCGGGATGCTGACGCTTGAGCCCGGCGAGGACGGCGAGCGGGGGGCGATCGTCAATACGGCGAGCGCGGCGGCGGAGGATGGCCAGATGGGGCAAGCCGCGTATTCCGCGTCGAAGGCTGGCGTAGTCGGGATGACCTTACCGATCGCGCGCGACCTGATGAGCGAGGGTATCCGGGTGAACACGATCCTGCCGGGGATCTTCGACACGCCGCTGCTGGCGGCCGCCCCGCAGCAGGTGCGCGATGCGTTGGCGGCATCGGTGCCGTTTCCGAAGCGGCTCGGGCGGCCGGAGGAATTCGCGGCGCTGGCGCTGACGATGATCGAATGCGGGTATTTTAACGGCGAGGATGTGCGGCTCGATGGCGCGATCCGGATGGCGCCTCGGTAACGTAAGTCGTCCTCACCCTTCTCACGGCCACACGATAGCGGGCCGCTCCCTCTCCCAACTGGAAGAGGGAGAGACGCCGAAGGCGGCGATGGGTGAGGATCGACGGGTGCGCAGGACTAAAACCCATCACCACCACCCCGGCGGAGGCCGGGGCCCAGTTGGGGAACGGTGCTGACGAAGGACCGCACGTCGTTATTGATACCTTTCCAACTGGGCCCCGGCCTCCGCCGGGGTGGTGTTTATTCAGCGGAGGTAGTGCTCGGTTTAGCGGGACTTTAGTCTCAAGCAGCCCGCGCCAATTGCCGCCCCTTGATCATGTCCGCCGCCTTCTCCGCGATCATGATCGTCGGCGCGTTGGTGTTCGAGCCGATCAACGTCGGCATCACCGATGCGTCCACCACGCGCAGTCCCTGCAACCCGCGCACCGCCAATGTCGCATCGACCACCGCCAGCTTATCGTCGGAAGTGCCCATCTTGCACGTCCCCACCGGGTGGTAGATCGTCTCCGCGGTCCGCCGCACCCAAGCGTCGATCTCGTCGTCGGTGCGCACGTCCTCACCCGGCGACAGCTCCCCCGCCCGGTACGGATCGAGCGCCGCCTGCCGAGCGACCTCACGACCGATCCCGACGCACGCCCGCATCACCCGCCGATCCTCCACGGTCGCCAGATAGTTCGCGACGATCACCGGATCGGCAAACGGATCGGCCGAGCGCAGCCCGATCCGCCCCCGGCTTTCAGGGCGCAACTGGCAGAGATGCAGCGTGAAGCCGTCCTCGGTCGCCTTCACCTTGCCGTGATCCTGCATGATCGCGAGCACCGCGTGGATCTGCACGTCGGGCCGCGACAGCCCTTCGCGCGACGCTACGAACGCGCCGGCCTCGAGGAACTGCTGCCGCCCCGCACCCTTGCCGCGCAACAGGTAATTGAGCCCGACGCCGATCATGCCGACGCCCTTGGTCATCGCATAGCCGGTGCGTAGCCCGCGCGACTTCCAGTTCATCACGACGTCCAGATGATCTTGCAGATTCTCCCCCACACCGGGCAACGCATGCACCACGCCGACGCCCGCCGCGGTCAGCCGGTCGGGATCACCGATCCCCGACAGCTGGAGGATATGCGGCGACTGGACCGCCCCCGCACACAACAGTACCTCGCGCGCCGCGGTCACCGACTCCGCCCGAGCCCCCTTGTCGAGCACATAGTCGACACCGACCGCACGCCCCTTGTCGATCCGGATCCGCGTCGTCCGCGCGCCCGTGACGCAGGTCAGATTGCGCCGCGCCAACACCGGGCGCAGATACGCCGCCGCCGTGCTCCACCGCTTTCCGTCCGCCACCGTCAGGTCGTACCGCCCGAATCCCTCCTGGCTCGCGCCGTTGAAATCCTCGGTCACCGGATAGCCCGCCTGCCGCCCCGCCTCGACCAGCGCGTCGTAGAACGGGCTGTCGGACTCGCCGCCCGAGATCGTCAGAGGCCCGCCACCGCCATGCAGGGCGCACTCGCCGCGATGATGCCCCTCGAGCCGCTTGAAATACGGCAGCACGTCGTCGAACGACCAGCCCGGCAGCCCCATCTGCCGCCACTCGTCGTAATCCTCCGGATGCCCCCGCGTGTAGATCATGCCGTTAATCGACGAACTGCCGCCCAGCCCCTTGCCGCGCGGCCACCACAGCCGGCGGTTGTCGAGATTGGGCTCGGGTTCGGTCCAGAAGCCCCAGTTGCTCGCATTCTTGCTCTTGATCAGCTCGCCGACGCCAGCGGGCATCCGCACCAGTACGCCGTCGTTGCGCCCGCCCGCCTCGAGCAGCAGCACTGACACATCGGGGTCCTCGGTCAGCCGCGCGGCGAGCACACAGCCGGCCGAGCCCGCGCCGATAATCACGTAGTCATACGTCTGCATGCCCGCATCCTCTTGTTCACGCTCCGCTTTTTACGGAGTCGCGGTATCAGGCTAGCGCTCGCACAGCAGCGTTAGCAACCCACCGCGCAGCACGTCGCGGTCGATCGCCTCGTCCGGATGCAGTTCGCTGAGACCAATCGCGAGCAGCGCATAGGCGCGGATCCCGGCTTCGACCGAGTCGAACCCGTGCGCCGACAATTGCGCGACGAGAAACGCCATCACCGTATCGTCATGCTCGCGGATCGCCGCCGCCACCCGAGCGTCGCTTTTCGCCCAAGCGCGCATCGCCAGCGCCAGCTGCGCCATGTCGTGATCGCGGACATGATCGGCGAACGCCCGAATCCGCTCGACCGGCGACAAGTCCGACGCGGAGAGCTTGGCCACCAGCGGGTCGATATGCGCCTCGACGAAATATCCCGCGAGCGCCGCGTGATAGCCATCGAAGTCCTTGAAATGATGGTAGAAGCTGCCGGTCGACGCGCCGAGCGCCTGCGCCAGGCTGCGCAGTTTCAACGCGCGCAGCCCGCCGGTCTTGAGCGACGACAGCCCCATCTCCAGCCAGTCGCGCGGCGCCAGATCGCCACGCGGTGCCGTCACCTCTTCCACCAATACCCTGCTTGACAAGCCATTCCCCATAACGAATGTTACGCCGTACCGAAGCCGGACGCAATCCGGCATCAGGCACCACGACCGAAACGGCGGGTGCAACAGGAGAGCGATGTGGCCGAGGCACTGATCATCGACGCCGTCCGTACCCCGCGTGGGATCGGCAAGACCGGCAAGGGCGCGCTTGCGCACATGCACCCCCAACATCTCGCCGCGACCGTCCTGAAGGCGATTGCCGAGCGAAACAAGCTGGATACCGCCGATGTCGACGACATCATCTGGTCGACCTCGACGCAGCGTGGCGAACAGGGCGGCGATCTCGGGCGGATGGCGGCGCTCGATGCGGGCTATGACGTGAAGGCGAGCGGGACGACGCTCGACCGGTTCTGCGGCGGGGGGATTACGGCCGTGAACTTCGCCGCGGCGCAGATCATGAGCGGGATGGAAGACCTCGTGATCGCCGGCGGGACCGAGATGATGTCGCTGACAACGACGATGATGCAGGACGACATGGCGGCGGGGAAGCGGCCGCTCGGGATCGGCTCGGGCAACGCCAGGCTCGACGCCGCGCATCCGCAATCGAACCAGGGCATCTGCGCCGACGCGATTGCCAGCATCGAGGGGATCGACCGCGAAACGCTCGAAGCGCTCGGGCTCGAAAGCCAGCGGCGGGCCGCAGTCGCGATCGCCGAAGGGCGGTTCGATCGCAGCCTTGTCCCCGTCACTGATACCACCGGCGCGCTGGTCCTCGAAAAGGACGAATATCCGCGGCCCGACACCACCGCCGAGGGGCTCGCTGCGCTGCGCCCGTCGTTCGCCGGGATCGCCGACGTGCCACTCGACGACAAGGGCACGACGTACCGAAAGCAGATCAACCGCCGCTATCCCGACGTCGATATCAAGCACGTCCATCACGCCGGCAATTCGTCGGGCGTGGTCGATGGCGCCGCGGCCGTGCTTCTCGCGAGTGCCGACTATGCCGCCAAGCATGGCCTCAAGCCCCGCGCGCGGATCGTCGCGATGGCGAACATGGGCGACGACCCGACGCTGATGCTCAACGCCCCCGTCCCCGCCGCGCGAAAAGTGCTCGCGAAGGCCGGGCTGACGGTCGACGACATCGACCTGTGGGAGATCAACGAGGCGTTCGCGGTGGTCGCCGAGAAGTTCATCCGCGACCTGAAACTGGATCGCGAGAAAGTGAACGTCAATGGCGGCTCGATCGCGCTCGGCCATCCGATCGGCGCGACCGGGGCGATCCTGATCGGCACGATATTGGACGAGCTCGAACGCCGTGACCTGAAACGCGGGCTCGTGACGATGTGCGCGGGCGGCGGGATGGCCCCGGCGATCATCATCGAGCGCGTCTGATGCACCCCGTCGCGCACGCGCTGACGACGCCCGACAAACCCGCCTACATCATGGCGGCGACGGGCGAGACGGTGACGTATCGCGACCTGGACGAACGTGCAAACCGGGGTGCGCATCTCCTCAGGTCGCTCGGGCTGAAGCGCGGCGACGGCATCGCGGTGCTGATGGACAATTCGCCGCGCTATCTCGAAGTGATGTGGGCGGCCGAACGCACCGGTGTGTACTGCACCTGCCTGTCGTCGAAACTGACCGCGAGCGAAGCGGCCTACATCATTCGCGACGGCGATTGCCGCGTGCTGATCGCGAGCAAAGGTTGCACAGAGGTGGCAGCGGCCCTCGTTCCAATGCTCGATGACGTGCGGCGCTACGTCGTAGACGGCGCGATCGACGGGTACGCGTCTTACGAAGCCGCGCGCGATGCGAAACCCGCCGCGCCTATTGCCGATCCCTCGCCCGGCGGCATCCTGCTCTATTCGTCGGGCACCACCGGCAAGCCCAAGGGCGTCAAGCACGCGCTGTCGGACGAGCCGTTCGGCACCAACATCTCGCCGCTCGTGATGCTCGGCAAGGGGCTGTACGGGTTCACGCCCGAGATGGTCTATCTCTCGCCCGCGCCGCTCTATCACGCCGCGCCGCTGCGCTGGTCGATGGCGGTGCATCAGGTCGGCGGCACCGTCGTCGTGATGGAGCATTTCGATCCCGAAGCTGCGCTCGCCGCGATCGAGCGCTACCGGATCACGCACGCGCAATGGGTGCCGACGCACTTCATCCGCCTGCTCAAACTCCCACCCGAAGTCCGCGCGCGCTACGACGTGTCGTCGCTGAAGGCGGTGTGGCACGCCGCCGCCCCCTGCCCGCTCCCGGTCAAGCAGGCTATGATCGACTGGTGGGGGCCGATCATCGGTGAATATTACGCCGGCACCGAAGGCAACGGGTTCTGCGCGATCTCCAGCGCGGAATGGCTGACGCACAAGGGTTCGGTCGGCCGCAACCTGACCGCGCAGACGATGATCTGCGACGAGCAGGGCAACGCATTGCCCCCGCGCGCGGAAGGCGACGTGTATTTCGCGGGCGGCGGCGCGTTCGAATATCACAACGATCCCGCCAAGACCGCGGAGGCCGCCAACGCGCACGGCTGGACCACGCTCGGCGACGTCGGCTGGCTCGACGAGGAGGGCTATCTCTACCTCACCGATCGCAAGAGCTTCATGATCATCTCCGGCGGCGTGAACATCTACCCCGCCGAGATCGAGAACCTCCTCGTCACGCACCCGAAGGTCGCCGACGTCGCGGTGATCGGCGCGCCCGACGACGAGATGGGCGAACAGGTGGTGGCGATCGTCTGCCCCGCCGACCCGACCGAGGATCGCGTGCAACTCGCCGCCGAACTCAGCGCCTTCGCCCGCGCGAACCTCAGCCATGTGAAGGCGCCGCGCCGGATCGACTTCCGAGAGACCTTGCCGCGGCACGAAACGGGCAAGCTCTACAAACGCCTGCTCCGCGACGAATATTGGGCGAAGCCTCAGGAGTCCGCATGAACTTCGATTATTCCGACGACCAGAAATTCCTCAAGGACGAAGCGCGCAAATTTCTGACGGCGCACTGCGGCAGCGACCGCGTCCGCGCGGTGCTCGATGATGTCGGCACCGCCTATGACGTCGATCTCTGGAGCGCGGTCGGCGCACAAGGCTGGCTCGGCGCGGCGATCCCCGAGGAGTTCGGCGGACTGGGGCTTGGCCATATCGAACTCTGCGCGATCGCCGAGGAACTGGGGCGAGCCTGCGCCCCGATCCCGTTCGCCTCGACCGTCTATTTCGTCGCCGAAGCGCTGCTGCTGTACGGCAGCGACACCCAGAAAGTCCGATGGCTGCCGAGGATCGCGGCGGGCGACGTCATCGGCGCGTTCGCGACGTCGGAAGGTGCCGGCCCGGTCACCGCACGCTCGGTCCGCACCACCGTCTCCGGCGGCAAGCTCACCGGCGAGAAGATTCCCGTCACCGACGGCGACGTCGCCGACCTGATTGTCGTTCTCGCCCGCGACGGCCTTTACCTCGTCGAGCAGGGCGCAGGCGTCACCGCGGAGGTGCTTGAAACGCTCGACCCGACCCGCAGCGCCGCCCGGCTCACCTTCACCGACGCGCCTTGCGAAAGGCTCGGCACCGACGACGGCATCGCTGCGATGCAGGCGGTGTTCGACCGCGCCGCCGTCCTCCTCGCGTTCGAGCAGCTTGGCGGCGCGGATCGCTGTCTGGAGATGGCGAAGGGGTACGCGCTCGACCGCTATGCCTTCGGGCGGCAGATCGGCGGCTACCAGGCGATCAAGCACAAGCTCGCCGACATGTACGTGAAGAACGAACTCGCGCGCTCGAACGCCTATTACGGCGCGTGGGCGCTCAACGCGGGCGCCGCCGAACTCCCGCTCGCCGCCGCCACGGCGCGCGTTGCCGCCTCCGACGCCTATTGGTTCGCGTCGAAGGAGAACATCCAGACGCATGGCGGGATGGGCTTCACCTGGGAGTCCGACTGCCACCTCTATTACCGGCGCTCGCGCCAGCTCGCGCTCGTCGCCGGCAGCCCCGCGGCGTGGCGCGAACGCCTCGTCGGCCAACTCGAAATGCGCAACGCCGCCTGATCGGAGCAGCACATGGACTTCAAGGACAGCGACGCCGAAGCCACGTATCGCGCCGCCGCACGCGCGTGGCTCGACGCGAACATCGCCGAGCACGATGCCGGGCACTACGACGATGACATGGCCAAGGCGAAGGCATGGCAGGCGCGCAAAGCGGCCGGTGGCTACGCCTGCATCACCTGGCCGCGAGAATGGGGCGGCGGCGGCGGCACCCCGATCGAAAGCGTCATCTTCGGCCAGGAAGAGGCGAAACACGCGGTCGACGGCAGCTATTTCACGATCGGGCTCGGCATGTGCGTGCCGACCGTGATGGCCTATGCCGACGGCGCGACCAAGCAGCGCTTCGTCGGCCCCGCGGTGCGCGGCGACGAGATCTGGTCGCAGCTCTTCTCCGAACCCGCCGGCGGCTCCGACGTCGCCGCGATCCGCACGCGCGCCGTCCGCGACGGCGACGAGTGGATCATCAACGGCCAGAAGGTCTGGACCTCGGGCGCGCATTACAGCGACTACGGGATCGTCCTGGTCCGCACCAACCCCGACGTGCCCAAGCACCAGGGCCTGACGATGTTCTGGCTCGACCTCAAGGCGCCGGGGATCGAGATCCGCCCGATCCACCAGATGTCCGGCGGATCGAGCTTCAACGAAGTCTGGTTCCAGGACGTCCGGATGTCCGACGCGCAACGCCTCGGCCCCGTAGACGGCGGCTGGAAGGTCGCGCTGTTCACGCTGATGAACGAGCGTCTGGCGATCGGCACGAGCGGTGGCGTCGGCCCCGAGGACATCCTCGCCTTCGCCGCCCAGGCCAATGGCGGAGACGGCCCGCTGCTGAAGGACGCCGCGTTTCGCCAGACGCTCGCCGACTGGTGGGTGCAATCGGAGGGCCTGCGGAACACCCGGATGCGGACGATCACCGCGCTGTCGAAGGGCCAGGTGCCCGGCCCCGAAAGCTCGATCGGCAAGATCGTCGCCGCCAACCAGTTGCAGGCGATCGGCAACACCGCGGTCGAGGCGGGCGATCAATACGGCATCATCTCCGACCCCGCACTCACCCCGCTGAAAGGCGCGTTCCACGCCGCGACGATGTGGGCGCCGGGCCTCCGCATCGCCGGCGGCACCGACGAGATCCTCAAGAACATCATCGCCGAACGCGTCCTCGGCCTCCCCGGCGAAATCCGCGTCGACAAGGACCAGGCGTTCCGGGACCTGCCGGTGGGAGCGTGAAGCGCATTGCGCCCCCCATCCTTCGTCACAGCCGACGCAACAGAACGTCACCCCAAGACGTGCCCTCTGGGGGGAAGCGTTGCTTCGCTATCTGAGGCTTGGGGGCTTGCCCGATGACCAACGAGGGTTCAGTTTTTACAGATGAAAAACTTGGATATCGCCGAACGCGGGTCGATCAGTCATCGCCACGCTGCCGAAGTTTCAATCCGGATCGGCGCACGTACGAAATTCGATGCCCGCGTGACCAACACTGGCCTGCTTTCCGTCGGCGTCCTCGTGTCGAGTATTCTGCTGTCGAGCGCCGTCATCGTCCTGGCAGCGGGAGGTAAGCACAAACGAAAGCCGTTGGCACCGCCTCCGGCTGAGCATCGCAACTAGCGGGCGGTATCTACGACGTCACACGACCGCTTGGCGTTCGCTTTAACCCCGCTCACCTTGCGAGGCGGGTTCGTTACCCATTCGAGGATGCCCTGATGACCGACATGCACACCATCCTCACCGTCCAGCGCGAAGCGTTCATGGCCGAGATGCCAGTCACGAAAGCCGTCCGCCTAGACCGCCTCAAGCGCACCGCGGCGATGGTACGGGAGAACGCGGCGCGGTTCTGCGACGCGGTGTCGGAAGATTTCGGGCATCGTAGCCGCGAGCAGACGATGATCACCGATATCGGCGCCTCGCTCGCGCCGATCGCGCATGCCGCCAAGCATCTCGACCGCTGGATGAAGCGCGACCGCCGCCCGGTCCAGTTTCCGCTCGGTCTGCTGGGCGCGAAGGCGTGGGTCGAATACCAGCCCAAGGGCGTGATCGGCATTATTGCGCCGTGGAATTTCCCCGTGAACCTGCTGATCGGTCCGCTCGCGGGCGTGTTCGCCGCGGGTAATCGCGCGATGGCGAAAACGAGCGAGTACACGCCCGCCACCGCCGCGCTTTTCGAGGAGATCGCCCCCAAATATTTCGCGCAGGATGAACTCGCGATCGTCTCCGGCGATGCGGAAGTCGGCAAGGCATTCTCCGCGCTTCCGTTCGATCATCTCATCTTCACCGGCGCGACCGCGATCGGCCGCCACATCCTCCATGCCGCCGCCGATAACCTCACGCCGGTCACGCTCGAACTCGGCGGCAAGTCGCCGGTCATCTTCGGCGCTTCGGCGGATATCGCGAAGGCCACCGAACGCGTGACGCTCGGCAAGATGATGAACGCCGGGCAGATCTGCCTCGCCCCAGACTATATGCTCGTTCCCTCCGCGGACGAAGCCAAGGTCGTCGACGGCATAAAGGCCGCCGCTAGCGCGATGTACCCGACGCTGCTCGCCAACGCCGACTACACCTCGGTGGTCAACGACCGCCACCACCAGCGCCTCACCGACTGGATCGCCGACGCCCGTGCAAAGGGCGCGACGGTCGAGGTCGTGAACCCCGCCAACGAGGATTTCGGCGCCGCCAACTCGCGGAAAATGCCGCTGCACATCGTCCGCGATGCGACCGACGACATGATCGTGATGCAGGAGGAGATCTTCGGCCCGGTCCTGCCGATCCGCCGCTACGACGGGATCGACGATGCGATCGCGCAGGTGAACCGACGTGACCGACCGCTCGGGCTCTATTATTTCGGCAGCGACGACGCGGAACGCCGCCGCGTGCTCGACCGGACGATCTCGGGCGGGGTGACTCTCGACGATGTGATATTCCACATCTCGATGGAGGACCTGCCGTTCGGGGGCAGCGGCCCATCGGGGATGGGCGCGTATCACGGGATCGAGGGCTTCCGCACGTTCAGCCACGCACGCGCCGTGTTCAAGCAATCGCGGCTCGATGTCGCCAAGCTCGCCGGGTTGAAGCCGCCTTATGGTGCGGCCGCCGCCAAGACGATCGCCCGCATGATCCGCTGATCCTTCCCGTGCGGGGAGGGCAGGATGGCCAAGTGACAGGCCGTCCGCACCCGGCTACCCCCGATTCGTGCACCGTCTTCGCCGCCTTTCCCTGTCCCATCGCTACCTCGCGGCAATGCTGTGCATGGCGGCGCTGGCGATGAAGCTGCTGGTACCCTCGGGCTACATGGTGTCCAGCGAGCACGGCCGGATCGCGATCACGCTCTGCTCGGGCATGACCCCGCAGGACATGGCGGCCCAGCCGTTGGTGACACAGGCGGTGACCCCCCAGGCAATGGCGATGCCGGGCATGCACGACGACGGTGCCGGATCGACAATGAACCACGATCGCTCGACCAAGCACGACAAGGCGGAGATGCCCTGCGCGTTTTCCAGCCTGACCGCGCACGCGCTGGAAAGCGTCGATCTCGTCCTGCGGATCGCTGCGATCGCCTTCGCCATGGCGCTCGCATGGCGGTATGTCCGACCGCTCCCGCGCGCGCTGACGCGGTATCTGCGCCCGCCGTTGCGCGGCCCGCCGGCCTACCTCTGATCCTCTGAAACGCATGTCGCCGAGCGCGATGTGCACCGATTCATGACGCGCATCCCTGAGATGCGCGCCGATCACTGGAATTGCCGATGTTTCGATTCACGCCTCCCCACGAGGCGACGATGGCGCTGGCCGTCGTCGTGCCGCTGCTCGCCTTCGCCAACCCGAGTGCCGCGCAAACCGCCAATGCCCCGCCGACCGAGAGCGATACGCGCTTCACGATCGGCGATATCGTCGTGACCGCGCCGAGCATGGCGCGGTCGACCGGCAACGTCCTGACCTCGGTCGATCTGCTCGGCGGCGACGTCGCGCAGCGCCAGTCGGTCGACAACGCCTGGGAGATCTTCGCGCGGCTGCCGGGCGTCGTGCTGACCGACTTCAACCAGGGCACGACGTCGGGTCGCTTCTCGATCCGCGGGTTCAACGGCGAGGGCGAGATCAACGCGGTCAAGCTGATGATCGACGGCATCCCGACCAACGACAATGCCGGCGGGATGACAGGAATCGACATGATCGCGCCGCTCGACATCACCGGAATCGAACTGGTCCGCGGCACGTCCGATCCGCGCTGGGGCCTCAACAACATCGCCGGCAACGCCAACATCCTGACCCGGATCGGCGGCACCTACCTAGACGCACGGCTCATCGGCGGCGCGTTCGGGACCGCCGATGGCCAGGTCTCGGCGGGGCTCGAACGCGGCAAGTTCAGCCAGAATTACCTCGTCAGCTATCGCCGCACCGACGGCTATCGCGACCATGCCGATCTGGATCGGCTCAATCTCGCGGGCAAATGGTTCTACGATTTCGGTGCGACCCGGCTGGGTGCGATCGTCCGCTACTCGACTGCGACCGCGCAGGAACCGGGCTATCTAACGGACGCCGACGCCTATACCGACCGGCAACGATCCTATGCCGTGTCCGAAACCGATGGCGGCAAGCGTCGGATCGGCCAGTACAGCCTCCACCTCGATTCGGATCTGGCCGACACGCTGGCGCTCAGCGCGAAGGGCTATGCGAACAGCCTCACCGACGACCGCTATGTGCGGTTCTCGGCCAGCGTCGCGCAACAGCGGCGGCTGACCGACGAATGGCAATATGGCGGCATCGTCGCGCTGCATTATCATCCGCGCGTCGACTTTCTCCACGCGCTGATGATCGAGGCGGGGGGCGACATCCAGGTGCAGGACAATCGCAGCCTGCGCTGGCTGACCGACCGCCGCGTCATCACCAGCCAGACGCGCGACCAGCAATTCGGCCTGACCGTGTATGGCGGCTATCTCCAGGCGGTGATCGAGCCGACCGCCTGGCTCAAGATCACGCCGGCGTGGCGGGTCGACCGGGTCGATGGGCATTTCGCCAACCGGCTCGCGGGCACCACCGCGCCGATCAACGACTATGGCACGATCAGCCAGCCCAAGCTCAGCGTGGCGATCACCCCGGTCGGCGATGTCACGCTCTATGCGAATTACGGCCGGACGTTCCAGATCGGTGCGGGCTCGGGCGCCTATATGGTGCCGCCGCGCACCGTCGATGTCGCCCCCTCGATCAACGAAGGCTATGAGGGCGGTATCAAGGTCACACGGGGTCGCTGGCTCGAGGCACGCGTCGCGCTGTGGCAACAGACCGCAAGCGGCGAACTAAAGCGACGGCTGAACGACCCGTCGGGCGATTTCGACAATCTCGGCAAGACCCGGCGGCGCGGAATCGACCTCCAGCTCGACGTAAAGCCGGCGCGCGGCGTCGACCTGTGGGGCAGCTATTCACACCAGACCGCGACGATCGTCACGCCCGACCCCGCGACCCCGTCGCAGGCTGGCAACGCGATCGATCATGTCCCGCAGAACGTCGTCTCCGGCGGGCTCGACGTGACGACGGTCGACCGGTTGCGGCTGTCGCTCTGGGGCAATGGCCAGTCGAGCTATGAACTCACCCCGGCCAACACGCAGGGCCGCTACGGCGGCTACGTCGTGCTCAACGCCGAGGTCGCCTATACCGTGACGCCGCATGTCGAACTGTCGCTGCAGGTCAAGAACCTCGCCAACGACCACTACGAATATGTCTGGTATGACGGGACGCAGCGGCTCCACGCGCCGGCCGATCCGCGGTCGCTGTTCGGCGCGGTACGGCTGCGACTCTGATGCGCATGCAAACGACTGCGCAGCCGCGGTCGGTCCGCGTCGCGGTCCGCCGCATCCATCTCTGGCTCGGTCTATCGATCGGGCTGGTGTTCGCCTTCGCCGGGCTGACCGGCAGCGCGCTCGTCTTCTACCCGGAGATCGACGCGGCCTTCAGCCCGCCATTGCGCGCGATCCCGGCGGGCACGCGCCCGCCATCATGGCAGGCGGTGGTCGATACGCTCCACCGCGAGCATCCGTCGCGGACCGGCGCCTGGCGAATCGAAGTCACCTCGGACGGCGGCGCGATCCCGGTCCGCTATTATACGCCGAAGGAAACCGCCGGCCGTGCGTTTGCGCCGATGCTGCTGTGGATCGACCCGGTCCGCCTGACGACGATCCGGACCGGGTTCTGGGGCGATACCGTCGTGACCTGGATCTACGATCTTCATTACCGGCTGTTGCTGGGCGAGCCGGGCGGGATCGCGATGGGCATCGCTGGAATCGCAATGCTCGTCCTGATCGTCAGCGGGATTTGGGCGTGGTGGCCGCGACCCGGCGGCTGGTGGCGCGCGCTGCGGTTCAAACCCGCCGCCGCCGCGATCCGCCGGCTCTACGATCTGCACAAGCTGACCGGTCTTATCGGTCTTATCCCGCTGCTCGCGATCACCGCGACCGGCGTGCTGCTCGATCTGCCAAATCAGACCCGGCCGTTGATTGCCCGCGCCTCGCCGCTGTTTCAGACGCCCGCGCTGGTCGTCGTGCCGGCTGGCCCCGCGCTGCCAATCGACCGGCTGATCGCATCCGCCCGGCGTCGCTTTCCCGACGGTGGGCTCGCGTGGATCGAGACGCCGGCCAATGCCACCGGGCCGATCCGCATCAATCTCGCGCGAAAAGGCGAACCAAGCCGCCGGTTCCCCCGCACCAATGTCTGGCTTGACCCGTACACCGGGCGGATCCTCGCCGTGCGCGACGGCCTTGCCGACGCCAGCGGCGACACCGTGCTGAGCTGGCTGCACCCGCTCCACGGCGGCGAAGCGTTCGGCCTGATCGGGCGGTGGCTGGCGTTCGTCACCGGACTGGTGCCGAGCGTGATGCTCGGCACCGGCCTGTTGCGCTGGCGACGACGATCACCACCCCGCCGACGGTCATGATCCGCAACTAGGCGATACCCGCGCCGCGCCGAACCGCCAGCGCAACCCCCGCCCAGTCGACATCCTCGCCCTCGCTGGCGATCGCCGACCTCAGGTGATCGCGCACAATTCCGAGGATCGGCATCGGCGCGCGCAAGCTGGTCGCGGCGGTGTCGGCCAGCGTCATGTCCTTCAGCCCGAGCGGCGCGGCAAACCCCGCCGGGCGGAACCGGTCTTCGACGAGGATGTCGCCGTAGGTCTGATAGATCGGCGCACCGAACAGCGTGCCGGTCAGCACGTCGAGCAACGTCCGGCGATCGACGCCGCCCTTCTCGGCGAGCGTCATCGCCTCTGCCATCGCCTCGACCGCGGCCATGATCATGAAGTTGCCGCTCAGCTTGACCAGATTGGCGGACGACGGCGTATCGCCGATCCGGAACGTCCGCTGCCCGATCGCGGCGAACAGCGGCTCGCAGATATCGAGGTCGGCCGACGCCCCCGCGGCGATCACGAACAATTTGCCCGCCTCCGCTGCAACCGGCCGCCCGAACACCGGCGCCGAGACGAAACCGTTGCCCGTATCGGCCGCAAGCCGATCCGCGAGCGCGATGCCGATCGTGCTGTGCGACACGTGCAGCGCGGGCGCGTTGCGGATACCCCCCTCGCCGTACACCACCGCCTCGACCGCAGCATCGTCCGCGAGCATCGTCATCACGACCTCGCCTTGCGCCGCATCGACCGGCCGTTCGGCCAACCGCGCGCCGGAATCGACCAGCGCCGCGGCCTTGTCCGCAGACCTGTTCCAAACCGTCACGTCATGCCCGGCCTTGACCAGGTTGGCCGCAATCGCGCTGCCCATCTGGCCGAGGCCGATAAAACCGATCTTCATGTCCTGTATCCTGTCGTAGTACGCCACATCACAGCGCAGAGACTGCGCGGACGTTCCCGTTGTCGCACCAGGCCTACGACCGGAACGACGCTATTCCGTCGATCGCACGACCTCGACGATGTCGAAATCATACCGTTCCCAACCGCGCGCGATGCCCGGATCGCGCGCGGCGGCGCGCTTGCGACGCGCCTCGGCAAGCGACTTGGTATGACCCCAGAACACCTCGGTCCGCCCGCCCCCGAGGTGCGCGACGAGCCGCCAGTAATGCGTGAACTCGGTGGCCGTCGGTCCGATCGTCTTCACATACCCGTCAGGCAACGTCGCGGTCAGCAGATATTTCTTCTTCGCCATAGGCCGGCGAGCATGCACGAGGATTGGGCACACGGCCATTGGTCGCGTGGCGGTTGAAGTCTGCCGCAGAGGCGTCGCAGTGAAGGCGCACGGGGTTGCGCCTCGGCAATGCCCCGACGATGTAGCGAACGCTGGGTGCCGCCCACGCCTCCACGGTGAAGGCTGGCTTACCCAACCGCAACACGCCCTGAAACAGGTATGGAGACGATCGATGACGACGGCCTATGACACGAGCCTCGGCCTATATATCGCCGGCGAATGGGTTAGCGGCGGCGGGCGAGATACGCGCGACGTGCTCAATCCGGCGACCGGCGCGGGCCAGGCCGCGCTGCCGCTGGCAACCGTGGCGGATCTCGACCGTGCGCTGGAGGCGACCCAGCGCGGGTTCATCGCCTGGCGCGCGACTCCGCCCGAAAAGCGTGCGGCGATCCTGACTCGTACAGCCCAACTGCTCCGCGAGCGCGCCGACCACATCGCCCGGATCGCGACGCTCGAACAGGGCAAGATCCAGGCCGAGGCAAAGGGCGAGGTCGCCTTCGCCGCCGCGCTGCTCGATTTCCACGCCGGCGAAGCGCAGCGCATCTACGGTCGCGTGCTCCCGCGTCCGTCGGGCACCCGCAGCCTCGTCCTGCACCAGCCGGTCGGGCCGGTCGCCGCGTTCTGCGCGTGGAACTTTCCGGTGATGAACGTCGTCCGCAAGATCGCGCCGGCACTTGCAGCGGGCTGCTCGATCATCATCAAGCCGTCCGAGGAAACCGCGGGCAGCGCGGTCGAGGTTCTCAAGTGTTTTCAGGATGCCGGGCTCCCCGGCGACGTCGCGCAGTGCGTCTTCGGCGTCCCCGACATGGTGTCGCGCCACCTGCTCGCCTCGCCGATCACGCGGAAGCTCAGCTTCACCGGCTCGGTGCCGGTCGGCAAGGCGCTGATGAAGCTCGCCGCCGACACGATGATGCGGACGACGATGGAGCTCGGCGGGCACGGTCCGGTGCTGGTGTTCGACGATTGCGATCTCGACAAGACGCTCGATACGCTAGTCGCGCACAAGTTTCGTAACGCCGGACAGGTCTGCGTCGCGCCGACCCGCTTCCATGTTCAGGACGGCATCTACGACCGGTTCGCCGCGGGCTTCGCGGAACGCACCCGCGCGCTGAAGGTCGGCGACGGCATGGAAGCCACCAGCCAGATGGGGCCGATGGCCAATGCCCGTCGACCCGAGGCGATCGCCGAACTCGTCGGCGATGCGACCGGTCACGGCGCCAAGCTGCTCGCAGGCGGCGAATACGGTGGCAGCGGCGGGTTCTTCTTCCAGCCGACCGTGCTCGCCGACGTCCCCCTCTCGGCACGTGCGATGAACGAGGAGCCGTTCGGCCCGATCGCGCTGCTCAGCCGCTTTGCGACTGACGAGGACGCAGTCACCGAAGCCAACCGCCTGCCGTTCGGCCTCGCCGCCTATTGCTTCACCGAAAACGGTCGCCGCCAGAACATGCTCGGCGACGCGATCGAGGCGGGGATGATCGCGATCAACAACGTCCGGCTCAGCTATCCGGACAGCCCGTTCGGCGGGATCAAGGACAGCGGCCATGGCTCCGAGGATGGTCCGGAAGGTGTCGCCGCACATCTGATCACCAAGGCCGTCCACATCAGCTGACACCATCTCGATGGCGGCCGATGCGACGATCGGCCGCCATTCGACGGCTTAGAACGACTGCGCCAGCCGCCGATGCATCGAGCGCACCGCGCTAGGTTCTGGGGCGGGCATTGTTTGCGCGGCATCGAGCAGCGCGACCCGGCGGTGCAGATCCGTACTCGAGTCGATCAGCGACCGGGCGCGGGCGGGTAGCGATTCAAGCAGAACCCGATCGGTAACCGGCCCATCTCCCAGCCGCCGCGACGGATCGAGCGCATCCTTGACCGCCAATTCCCCCGCCTGGATCGCGCGCTGCGTCAGCAGCCAGGCGATCACGTGCATCAACCGCGTCGTCACCTTCAGTGATTCGCAGCTGAAGCCGACCCGTACGAACGGGTCTAGTCCGTCGCGCTCGTTGCGGCCGACCTCGTCGAAATACGCGCGCGCTTCATCCGCAAGCAGCATCGATTCGCTGTACAAGGCATCGATCAAGCGAGGGTGCAGCCGCGATTCGGCCTGGACGTCCATCATGTCTGCGGCGATGCCATAGCGCGTGCCTCTGCCACACCATGGAAAACGCCGCGTTAACCTAGAGCTGTCCCGAAATGCGTCGATTCGATCGCCCACGCTTGGCGCCGGACCCGTGCGTCTATCAGGCGATGATGTCGGGTATCAGCATGTCCTCGCGCGCAGCAATTTCATCGCGCAACCGCAGCTTGCGCCGCTTAAGGCGCGCGATCTGCAGCTGGTCGGGTACGGGCTTGGCCGCCAAGGCCGCGATCGCGTCATCGAGATCGCGATGCTCGACCCGCATGCTTTCAAGTTGAGCCTTGATCTGCGCCTCGTCCACCTCGTCCCCCGGTATTACTGGCTGCCGGTCCGCCCCTTAGCAAATTCACCGGGAGGCGCGAGCGATAAACGCGGCTGTCCCAAATCCAGTCTGATTCGCGCCTCCATCACCGGTCATCGCGCAAAACGGGTCGTCCAATCGATTTGGTCCATTTCCGATGAAGACATTTTCGTGACGGAGTGGTTTACTCCGTCCCCCAACCCGAATGCAGGAGGTATCCTACCGTGCAGACGACGCATCAGACAGCTCTGGAAACCAAGCACGCCGTGCTCGATCAACGGATTGCAGCCGAAGCTCACCGGCCTTTGCCCGATGCGACCATCCTGGCAGGATTGAAAAAGCAGAAACTGAAGCTGAAGGAAGCCATCGTCAGCCTGTGATACGCTGAAACCAGCCCTCCCCGGACGTCGATCCGGGGAGATACGCGGTAGCCAATGACATCGCCCGGCGATCAGGGTCCCGATGTAGCCTTGGTCTGGAACGATGTGTCGACCGGCTTTGACGCTCCGACGGCTTTCCGCGCTTTTTTGGGATCGACTGGCGAATCGAACGCGACGCCGACGCGCCCCTCGGTGCACCAGGCAACCTTGCCGCCGACCTCTCCGATCCCGCGCACGTCGAGCTGCACCGGAGTCGCTATAGCGACCATTTTATCCAGTTCGAGCATCAGGCCGCGTTCGGACAGATTACGAACCCGGACTTCGCGCGTCTGTTGCTCGCCGGCCAACCGAAGGTGCGCCATCAACAACAGGCTGTCTCGACTACCGACCCGGCCGCCGGATAGCTTGGCGGAGCCTTCCTCGCGTTCGACGCCATCCGCGGCGGCGGTCAACCGGTCAAAAATATCTGCCACTGATACCGCCCGTCTGGCCGAGTTGGCCCGTCTGATTGCCGACCGATCCTGATCTTCGACCGAGCATAGCATCGCGCCGTGGCTAAATACCTAACGCATTCACCCACGGTCGACGACCCGGCAATCGCGGGCGGATCGTCAATCTTCGCGCGAAACCTTCTCATGCCGCTCGTGCCGCTCTTGCGCCTCGACCGTCATCGTCGCGATCGGTCGCGCTTCCAGTCGTGCAAGACTGATCGGTTCGCCGGTAACTTCGCAATAGCCGTATTCGCCCTCGTCGATCCGGCGGATCGCGGCCTCGATCTTGGAGACGAGCTTGCGCTGACGATCGCGTGTACGCAGTTCGATCGACCAGTCGGTCTCGCTCGATGCGCGGTCCGTCAGATCGGCTTCGCGCAATGAGTCGACCTGCAACTGTGACAGGGTTTCCTGCGACTCCCGCAGGATCGCCTCTTTCCAAGCTTGCAGCTTGCGACGAAAATACGCCTGCTGCCTTAGGCTCATAAACGGCTCGTCCGCGTCGGGGCGGTACCCTGCGCCGTCCGCACTGCCGTCCTCCGCGCTCCGGTCGTTGGCAGCGCCGCGATTGGAATTGTCGGTATCGTCCATACGATTCATAACGGTCGCCATACCACTCTCCCTTTGGCTCCGTCGGATCAGCCACGCCGATCTCCAGAAGCCCCCCCAAAATGGTGAAAGCGCCTATAGTCGCACCCGCCATACACCACAAGCGAGAGGACTTGCGCATAATCGGGGATTAACGACATTTTATTACGGACGCTTTAGACGCGGTTGCACGACGAACTCGGTGAGGCCGATCTGGACCATATAAGTCGTACGGCGACAGCGGGTTGAACCCCGGTCCACTTTGGCACTTTTCTGTCCCACGCCGGTACGTTAACGTCGATCCTGACGAATATGGATTCGATACCAGCTCGTTAACTATGCGAGACTTGATCAAGGCGGTTGCATTTAACCGTTTCTTTTGCCGTTAGTAGTACAGCGGAGTGGAAGCTGCGGACGGGGTGCGACATTGAAGCGAATGTCGAAAATGAAAGAATGACGATATGTCGGTGAGGATGGCTCTGGCGAAATTATGCGCATGCGCATGCGGCGGTGCGTTGATCGGCGGCGGTGCCGTGCACGTGGCCGAACGCCCGGCACGCACCGCCAACACCAAACGCGTGCTGGTCAAACGCGTCGTTCATCGTCAGGTCGCCTCGGTACGGCCGCGCCTGCGTCGCCACGTAACGACCACCACCAGCACCGCCTGCACGCCGACGATCGTCACGGTCGCCAACGCCGCCCCAAACCCCGCAATCGCGCCAGTCGGTAGCGGCTTCATCGGCGGCGGCGGCGGTGGTGGCGTTCCGGTCGTCGTCGGTGGGAGCGGCGGCTTCTTCGGCGGCTCGGGTGGGTTCGGCGGCGGCTTCGGGGGAGGCTTTGGCGGCGGCGGGTCGAGTGGCAGCATCGTGATCTCCTCGACGTCCAGCGGCGGGTCCACCTCGACCGGCGGCGTCAGCAGCACTTCCGCGTCGGGTGGGTCGAGCGGCGACGTATCGTCCTCGTCCAGCGGCAACGTCTCCTCGTCCTCGAGTGGCAACGTCTCCTCGTCCTCAAGTGGCAACGTTTCTTCGTCGTCGAGCGGTAACGTGACCTCCGCGTCTAGCAGCAGCACCTCCTCAGCATCGTCGACCTCGTCAGCGAGCAGCACGTCGACCAGCAGCAGCACGAGCTCCGGTGGCCATCATGATGATCCACCGGGATCGAGCGGTGGTCCACCTGCCCCCGTCCCCGCGCCGCCCATGGTGCTGCTGTTCGGTGCCGCCGCGGCGGCGCTGGTGGCCCGAAAGCGGTTCAGCAAACCGAAGACAGTTCAAGCCTGAGCTTCGGCCGCAGAGCATAAAAAAGGCCCCGGTGGATAAATCCACCGGGGCCTTTTAAATATCCATTACGGAATTCCGGTTCGCGTCAAACCTGTCGCGTCAGGCATTCTTCAGCGCCTTCTCGATATCCGCGATCGGATGGCCGGTCAGGTCCTTGTCCAGCTCGCCCGCCAGCCGGCTGCTGACCTCCTTGTGGTAATGCTTGCGCATTTCCCCCAGCGTCTTGGGCGGTGCGACGATGATCAGCGACTCGTAATCGTTCTTCAGCGCCCGCGCCTTGAGGAAATCCGCGGCTTCGGCGGCGAACCGATCCTCTTCGATCTGGTGAAAGTCGGTCGGCTCGACCGAGCTCTGCACGCCGCCCTGCGGTGACGAGGCACGTCCCGCGGCATCGGTGGCCTGGTCGCGCGTCGCAGGGTTGATCTGCTCCTGCGCCTTCTCGACGACCAGATTGGGGGCGGCATTGTCGCCCTCGTTGCGCAGGAACAGCATTTTCCGACCGTCCGCGACGAGCACGACGGAATTGTGGGGAAGCTGCATGCGGTCTCTCCTTTTCGCTCTGCGTATGCGGGGTGAACGCGCCGCATACCGGGGAGGTTGCGAACCCTTCTGATCCTCCCCCGCCAGGGGGAGGTGACTGGCACTTGCCAGACGTAGAGGGAGGTAAGGGATGACCGCCGTCCCGTGTCCCCCCTCCGTCGCCTTGGCGCCACCTCCCTCCTGGCGGGGAGGATCGTAAGGGTAGCACTGCCTTGCGCGTGCCACGCCGTCTCGGCATAGCCTCGGCCATGCACGACATTCGCCTGATCCGAGACGATCCCGCCGCCTTCGACGCCGCCCTCGCCAAGCGCGGCGTCGCGCCGCACTCCGCAGCGCTCGTAGCGCTCGACGAGCAGCGCCGCGCGACGATCGCGGAATCGCAGAGCGCGCAGACGCGGCGCAACGAATTGTCGAAGGCGATCGGTCAGGCCAAGGGACAGAAGGACGAGACCAAGGCACAGGCGCTGATGGTCGAAGTCGCGACCCTGAAGGACGCACTTCCCGAACTCGAAGCGACTGTCACACGGCTCGATGGTGAACTTGAATCCGCGATTGCAGCGATCCCCAACCTTCCCGCAGCCGACGTGCCTCAAGGTGGCGGCGAGGACGACAATGCGCTGATCCACACCCGCGGCACGCCGATCAGCTTTCCCTTCACCGCACGTGAGCATGACGCGATCGGCCCGGCCCTCGGCCTCGATTTCGAGACCGGCGCAGCGATGTCCGGCGCGCGCTTCACGCTGGTCCGCGGGCTCGCCGCCAAGCTGCAGCGCGCGCTTGGGCAGTTCATGCTGGACCACGTGTCCGAGGCCGGCTTCGAGCAGGTGTCGCCGCCCCTCCTCGTCCGCGACGAAGCCGTGTTCGGCACCGGCCAGCTGCCGAAATTCGCGGAGGACCTGTTCCGCACCACCGATGGCCGCTGGCTGATCCCGACCGCCGAAGTGAGCCTCACCAATATCGTCCGCGAGCAGATCCTGAGCGAGGCCGAACTGCCACTGCGCTTCACCGCGCTGACGCCGTGCTTCCGCTCCGAGGCGGGCGCGGCGGGGCGCGATACGCGCGGCTATATCCGCCAGCATCAGTTCGACAAGGTCGAGATGGTCTCGATCGTCACCCCCGATATGTCCGAAGCCGAGCACGAGCGGATGACGGCCTGCGCGGAGGGCGTGCTCGACGCGTTGCAGCTACCGTTCAGGCGGATGCTCCTATGCACCGGCGACATGGGCTTCACCGCGGCACGCACCTACGATCTCGAAGTCTGGCTGCCCGGCCAGGCGCGCTACCGTGAGATCAGCAGCGTCTCGACCTGCACCGACTTCCAGGCGCGCCGGATGAACGCACGCTATCGGCCCGAAGGCGAGAAGGGCACGCGGTTCGTCCACACGCTCAACGGCTCGGCGCTCGCGGTCGGCCGCACGCTCGTCGCGGTGCTGGAAAATTATCAGCAGGAGGATGGCTCGGTTGCGGTGCCGGCGGTGCTCCAGCCGTATCTCGGCGGGCTGACCGTGCTGGAGCCGAAGCGCTGATGCGGATACTGCTCACCAACGACGACGGCTATCATGCGCCCGGCCTGAAGGTGCTGGAGACGATCGCCCGGACCTTGTCAGACGACGTCTGGGTGGTCGCGCCGGCCGAGGAACAGTCGGGCGCCGGCCACTCGCTGACACTGTCGCGGCCGATCCGCGTGCGGAAACACGGCGAGAAGCGCTACGCGGTCGCAGGCACCCCGACCGATGCGGTGATGATGGCGCTCGCCAAGATCATGAAGGACTGCCCGCCCGACCTGATCCTGTCGGGCGTCAACCGCGGCGCGAATCTAGCCGAAGACGTGACGTATTCGGGTACCGTCTCGGCGGCGATGGAGGGCGCGCTGGGCGGCATCCGATCGATCGCGCTGAGCCAGATTTACAGCCGCGAAGGCATGGGCGACAGCGTCCCGTTCGAGGCGGCGGCGACATGGGGCGAACGCGTGTTGCGGCCACTGCTCGACGCGCCGCTGGCGCCGCGCACCTTGGTCAACATCAACTTCCCCGCCGGCCCGGCCGATGCGGTGAAGGGGGTTCGCGTCGTCGGCCAGGGCTTCCGCGACTATGGCCGGTTGCAGATCGTCAGCAACACCGATCCGCGTGGCTATGACTATCACTGGTTCGCGCTCGGCCGGACCGTCGAGACACCCGCACACGCGACCGACCTCGAGGCGACCGCGGACGGATTCGTGTCGGTTACGCCGCTTCATCTCGACCTGACACATACCGAGTCGCTGGACATGCTCGCCCAGGCCTATCGGTGATGGTGCGTGCGCGGTTCCTGGCGGCGGTAGCGGTGCTGCCGTTGCTCGGGCTTGCCGCGTGCATTCCGCAGGTCGAACGCCCCGCCGGCTATGGACAGCCTGCTCCGGAGAGTCGTCCTCAGCGCCCGTACCGAAATCCGCCCGCCCAGCGCGATACCCCGCCACCGCGGCAGGCTGAGCCCGTATCGCGGGACAGGGCTGATGATCGCCCCGGCCGCGATACCGGCGAAGTGACCACCCTGCCCGCGCCGCGTCCCGCGTGGGAGGCACGCCAGGTCCGCGCGGATGCGAAGACGATCCCCGATACGACCTATGTCGTGCAGCCCGGCGACACGCTGAGCCGGGTCGCCGATCGCAGCGGTGCTAGCCTCGAGGCCATCGCGCGCGCGAACGATCTCGATTCGCCCTACACGATCGAGACCGGCGAACGGCTGAGGATCCCGGGTGGTCGTTATCACCAGGTCCGGCGCGGCGAGACCGGTATCGCGATCGCCCGCGCCTATGGCGTCGAATGGTCGCGGATCGTCACGGCGAACGCGCTGGTCGAGCCCTATGTGCTGCGCGCCGACCAGCGGATTCTGATCCCCGACGCGCCCGGCGGTGGCAGGCCGAGTGCCTCGGAACGCGCGCAGGCCTTTACGCTCGACATCGACGACATTCTGACCGGCGGCGAGCCCGCGCTTGCGAGCAACCAGGCTCCTGCGAAACCGATCGCGACGCCGCGCCGCGTGCTGCCGTCCAACGCCGTCGTCACCGGGCCGGCGCGACTGGCGAGTGGTGGTTTTCTTTGGCCGGTCGACGGCAGGGTCGTGAAGCGCTTCGGCCCCGGCGCGAGCGGCGAACGCAACGACGGCATCAAGATCGCGGTGCCGATGTCGACGCCGATCCACGCCGCCGCTGACGGCGTCGTCGCCTATGTCGGCGACGGCATCGCCGCACTCGGCGGGCTGGTGATCGTCAAGCACGGTGGCGGCTGGACGAGCGTCTACGGCCATGCATCGAAACTGCTCGTCCAGCGCGGCCAGAGTGTGAAGCGCGGGCAGACCATCGCGCTATCGGGCGACACCGGGTTCGCCGACCGCCCCGAACTCCACTTCGAACTGCGCAAGGGGCGGACACCGGTGGACCCGACGTCGCAGCTCCCGCGAAGCTGAAACCGCCTCCCCCCCCCGTCATCCCAGCGAACGCTGGGATGACGGCGGTGGCCGGAATAAAGCGAATCTCCCCTCCCGCTTGCGGGAGGGGTCGGGGGAGGGCATGGGGGCGACGAAGCCCCTCCCCTAACCCCTCCCGCACGCGGAAGGGGAATGAGACGCACCATGACCTACCAGTCCGACCTGCTCACCACGCTGACCTCGCGCGGCTATGTCCACCAGATGACCGACGCCGCCGCGCTCGACGCGCTTGCCGGCAAGCAGGTCGTGCCCGGCTATATCGGCTTCGATCCGACCGCGCCGTCGCTGCACGTCGGCAGCCTCGTCCAGATCATGCTGCTCCGCCGGCTCCAGCAGACCGGGCACAAGCCGATCGTGCTGATGGGCGGCGGCACCGGCAAGATCGGCGATCCGAGCTTCAAGGACGAGGCGCGCAAACTGCTCGGCGAGGACGGGATCAAGGCCAACGTCGCCTCGATCCGCCGCATCTTCGAACGCTTCCTCACGTTCGGGGATGGCCCCACCGACGCGGTCATGCTCGACAACGCCGAGTGGCTCGACGCGCTCGAATACATCCCGTTCCTGCGCGATGTCGGCCAGCATTTCTCGGTCAACCGGATGCTCGCGTTCGATTCGGTCAAGCTCCGCCTCGACCGCGAGCAGTCGCTGAGCTTCCTCGAATTCAACTACATGATCCTCCAGGCGTACGACTTCCTCGAACTGTCGCGGCGGGCCGACTGCCGGTTGCAGATGGGCGGATCGGACCAGTGGGGCAACATCGTCAACGGCATCGAACTGTCGCGCCGAATGGACGGCACCGAGGTCTACGGCGTCACCACCCCACTGATCACCACGGCGGATGGCGGCAAGATGGGCAAGACGATGTCGGGCGCGGTCTGGCTGCACGAGGACCAGCTGTCGACCTTCGAGTACTGGCAGTTCTGGCGCAACACCGACGACCGCGATGTCGGACGCTTCCTCCGCCTCTTCACCGACCTCCCACTCGACGAGATCGCGCGTCTCGAAGCGCTTCAGGGTGCGGACATCAACGCTGCCAAGATCGTCCTCGCCAACGAGGCGACGGCGATGTGCCGCGGTCGGGCTGCCGCCAAGCAGGCTGCCGATACCGCCCGAAAGACATTCGAGGAAGGCGCCTCGGGCGATTCGCTGCCGAGCTTCCCGGTCAGCGGTGGCGCGATCGGCATCGTCGAGGCGCTGGTCGGCCTGGGCTTCGTCGCGTCCAACGGCGAAGCGCGGCGCAAGATTGCCGAGGGCGCGGTCCGGGTCGATGGCGAGGCCGTGAAGGAGCCAAGCGCCTCGATCGACGTCGCATCGCCGGTTCGTCTCAGCCTCGGAAAGAAACGGCACGGGATGCTAACCCCCTCGTAATCGGCACATTTTCTTAACGGAAAACCGAGCGTTAAGCATCCTCGTTCGTTCGGGGTTCACCGCCGGCACGCTAATCCGATAGCTTCCGTAACTGGGGGAACATCCGATGCGAAACTATGCCACGGCTGTTCGAGACCATCGCGGCGAGCCGCGCGACGAGATCATGCACCGTACGCACGCGATCGACGGCGACGGTCGCAGCATGAAGCTGGTGCTGGTCAACATGTCGGCGAATGGCCTGATGGCGCGCTGCGAAGGTGCGCCCGAGGCGGGCGACCGGTTGCGGATCACGCTGCCGATCCTCGGCGGTGTCGATGCCGTCGTGCGCTGGTCGCTGGGCGGGCGGATCGGCTGCGAGCTCGAACGAACGATCCCGCTCGCCGAGTATTACGGGATGCTGTCGGTGCTGGTCCGCAACAGCTGAGGTCAGCCGGCGCGGACCAGCAGCACGCCGCCGATCACCAGCACCACGCCTGCAACGCGCATGAGACTGATCGGCTGGGCGCTGAGCCCGAGCAGGCCGAACCGATCGAGCACCAACGCGGTCACAAGCTGGCTTCCGACCGCGATCGTCAACGCGGACGCGAGCCCAAGTCGCGGCGACGCATAGGCCAGCGCCGCGACGAAGCACGCGCCGTAGAGCCCGCCAAGCCACGCCCAGCTGGGCGCGCCCTTCAGCGCTGCCGGCATCGTCCGATCGGCCGCCGCCCAGATCGCGAACAGGATCGCGGTGCCCATCGCAAACGAGACCAGCGACGCGAGCCAGACCGAGCCGGACGCCTTTGCCAACGCGGCGTTGGTCGGCGGCTGGACCGCCAGCCCGACACCGGCGAGCAGGACGATGAGGATCGGGAAGAGCGGTGGCATCCGTCGTCCGTGGCGACGGGCGGCCGCGAATGCAACCGGTGAGACGTGCATCTCAACCCGATCGCAGCAGCGCCACACCCGCATCGCGGTCGAACAGGTACAGGGCAATGCGTGCGGCCTGACCCCGCGGCCCCTCCAATCCACCGTCGCGATCGATAAGCAGTCGCGCGTCGTCGTGCGCGCATTCCAACAGGTCGGCCATCATCTCCGGCGTCGCGAGTCGGAACGCCATCTCGCCGGACTGCCTGGTACCGAGCAGTTCGCCTGCGCCGCGGAGGCGGAGGTCCTCCTCGGCGATGCGGAAGCCGTCGTTGGTCTCGCGCATCAGGGCGAGGCGCGCGCGGGATGTCTCGCTGAGCGACGAACCGCGCATCAGCAGGCAGATCGACCGGCCGGTGCCGCGCCCCACCCGTCCGCGGAGCTGGTGGAGTTGGGCGAGACCGAAGCGGTCGGCATGCTCGATCACGATCAGCGTCGCGTTGGTGACGTCGACGCCCACTTCGATCACGGTGGTGGCGACGAGGACGGACGTGCGCGCGGCGGAGAACTCGGCCATCACCGCGTCCTTCTCAGCCGGTTTCATGCGGCCGTGGACGAGCGCCACCTTGTCGCCGAAGCGGGCACGCAGTGTCTCCGCGCGCATTTCGGCAGCGGCGAGGTCGCTCTTCTCGCTCTCCTCGACCAGCGGGCACACCCAGTAAGCCTGCCCGCCATCCGCCAGATGCCGGCCGAGCGCATTGACCACGTCGTCGAGGCGGTCCTCCGAGATGACGCGCGTCTCGATCGGCTGGCGTCCGGGCGGCATCTCGTCGAGGCGGCTCACGTCCATCTCGCCATATTGCGCGAGCGTCAGCGTGCGCGGGATCGGCGTCGCGGTCATCGCGAGCAGATGCGGCGGCGCGACGCCTTTTGCCTGCAACGTCATCCGCTGCGCCACGCCGAAGCGGTGCTGTTCGTCCACCACCACGAGCGCGAGGTCCTTGTAGCCGACCGCATCCTGAAAGATCGCGTGCGTGCCGACGAGAATGTCGATCTCGCCACTCGCCAGCGCCATCAGCGTCGCCTCGCGTACGCGACCCTTATCACGGCCAGTGAGCACACCGATCTCGATCGGCAGCCCGGCGAGCGTCTTTCGCAACGTCTCGTAATGCTGGCGAGCGAGGATCTCGGTGGGTGCAAGCATCGCGGCCTGTGCGCCCGCCTCGACCGCTATCAGCATCGCCATCGCCGCGACCAAAGTCTTGCCCGAGCCGACATCGCCTTGCAGCAGCCGCAGCATTGGCGATGTCTGCGCGAGATCGCCCTCGATCTCGGCCACGGTGCGGGATTGGGCGCCGGTCAGCGTGTAGGGCAGCTTGAGCAAGTCACGCAGCCGGCCGTCACCGTGGAGTGCCCTGCCCCGCCGCTTGCGCGTGTCGGCGCGGACCAGCGTCATCGCGAGCTGGTTCGCGAACACCTCGTCATACGCCAGCCGCTCCCGCGCCTTCGCATCCGACGGGTCGGCGTGGATGCGCGCCAGCGACTCGTGCCAGCCCGGCCATTCGCGTTTTGCCTTGAGCCCTGGCTCGATCCACTCCGGCAAGTCCGGCGCGCGCGCGACCGCCTGCGTGGTCAGCGCCGCCAGCCGTCGCGACGTGAGCCCTTCCGACAGCGGATAGATCGGCTCGCGCTCGCGCAACTCCTCGTCCGGCTCGACGATGTCGGGATGGACGATCTGCAATTCCTGGCCATATTCGTCGAGCCGCCCCGAGATCCGCTTGGCCTCCCCGATCGGGAGGAGCTTCTTCGCCCAGCCCGAACTGCCGCCGAAGAAGACGAGGCTGACGTAGTTGCCGTGCTCGTCGGTCGCCTGCACGCGCGTAGGCCCCCGCCCCGCGCTGATCTTGTAGTCGCGCGGGGTGAGCGTGATTGTGATGATCCGCCCGGCATCGCTCGACATCAGCTCGGTGCGCGGCAGGCGATCGACGTAGCCGGTCGGCAGATGGAAGGCGACGTCGACGACGCGCGCGAGCCCGAGCCGGTCGAGCGGCTTGGCGAGCGCAGGCCCCACCCCCTTCAGGACGAGGGTTTCGGCGAACAGCGGATTGAGGATTTCGGGTCGCATGACTATCTGGCCTCTATAGCCTAGCCGACGCTCGCTACCAGCGGGTCGCCGGCTCTTCGTGTTTGGAGATACGATGGATCACGAGACCCGCCTCAAGCGCCTGGGCTTCCGCAGCTCGCACCGCGGCACGCGCGAAGCCGACATGATGATCGGCGGCTTCTTCGCGACCTACGGCCGGACGTGGACGCCCGAGCAGCTCGACTGGTTCGAGGCGCTGCTGGAGGAACAGGACGTCGACATCATGGGCTGGGCGATCGGCTCGATCCCGTGCCCGCCGGAGTGGGACGGCCCGATGATGCAGGCGATGCGCGACATCAATTACGTCACGGTCGTGAAGTAACGCACTCCCTCTCCCCGCTGGGGAGAGGGTCGGGGTGAGGGGCAGCCAAGCAGTGCAGTGCCCGGAACAGCCCCTCACCCAGCCCTCTCCCCAACGGGCAGAGGGCTTTAGGAAACCAATGCCAGACCTCAAGACGATCCTCTCCGCGACGAGCCCGCTGATCCTCTCGGGCGTGCCGTCCGGCTTCCAGCCGTCGCTGCTCGCCGACCTCGCCCGCGCTGCGAAGACCCGCGCGGTGTTCATCGCGCCCGACGACGCCGCCATGCGCGCGATCGCCTCGACCGCCGCATATTTCGCGCCCGATCTCGAAGTGCTGAGCTTCCCCGCCTGGGACTGCCTCCCCTACGACCGCGCCTCTCCCACCCTACGCATCATGGCCGAGCGTGTCGCCGCGCTCCAACGCCTGCAAGGGAAGCCCAAGGGTCCGCAGCTCCTGCTGACCACCGCCAACGCCGCGACTCAGCGCGTCCTCACCCCGTTCCGCATCCGCCAGCTCGTCGCGCGGCTCGCGCCCGGCGAGCGGATCGGTCGCGACAAGCTCGCGATGCTGCTCCAGGCGAACGGCTATGTCCGCACCGACACCGTCCACGACCAAGGCGAGTATGCGGTGCGCGGCGGAATCGTCGATCTCTACCCGTCGGGCGAAGACCACGCGCTGCGCCTCGATTTCTTCGGCGACGAGATCGAGAGCGTCCGCACGTTCGACGCGGCCGACCAGCGCACGACCGGCCGGATCGACGGCTTCGTCCTGCTCCCCGCCTCCGAAGCGCTGCTCGACGAGGACTCGATCAAGCGCTTCCGCACCCGCTACCGCGATGCGTTCGGCGCGACCGCGACCGGCGATCCGATGTACCAGGCGATCTCCGAAGGCCGCCGCATCGCGGGCATGGAGCATTGGCTGCCGCTGTTCGAGGAGAAGATGGCGACGCTGTTCGATCATCTCGGCGCCGACGACGTCGTGGTGCGCGACAACGGCGTCGCGGCGGCGGTGGAGAGCCGGCTCGAATCGATCGCCGACTATTACGAGAACCGCAAGCGCGCCGAGGCGGCCCAGCCCGGCAGCTATCGCCCGCTCACCGCTAAGGCGCTCTATCTCGACGCGCAGGAATGGTCCGGCGGCGTCGAGGCGTTCGCCGCGCACATCACCTCGCCCTTCCACGAACCCCCGAGCGACACCGTGCTCGACTTCGACGTCGACGGCCCCCGCGATTTCGGCCCCGAACGCGCCGCGCAGGCGAACATCTACGAAGCGGTTGCCGATCACGTCGAGAAGCTGCGCAAGCAGGGGCGGAAACCGATCCTTGCCAGCTACTCGATCGGAGCGCGCGAACGCCTGGGCAGCCTGCTCGCCGACCACGGCATGAAGGGCGGCAAGCACGCCGAGACCTGGCAGGAAGCACTCGGCATCGCCGACACTGCCCGCAGTTTCGGCGTCGCGCTGATCGTCCTGCCGCTCGATCACGGCTTCACCGCGCCGGAGATCGCGGTCCTCACCGAGCAGGACATGCTCGGCGACCGCCTCGTCCACCGCAAGAAGCGCAAGAAATCCGCCGACGCGTTCCTAGCCGAACTGGCCACGCTGACGCCCGGCGACCTCGTCGTGCACACCGAGCACGGGATCGGCCGCTATGAAGGCCTGACCTCGATCCCCGTCGGCCAGAGCCCGCATGACTGCGTTGCGCTGAGCTATGCCGGCGGCGACAAGCTGTACGTGCCGGTCGAGAATATCGACGTCCTGTCGCGCTACGGCTCGTCCGAGGAAGGCGCGACGCTCGACCGTCTCGGCGGCGAAGGCTGGCAGCGCCGCAAGTCGAAGATGAAGGAGCGGATCCGCGAGATCGCCGGCGAACTCATCGCGACCGCCGCCGAACGCGCGCTGCATCCGGGCGACGTGCTCGAACCCGATGCAAGCGGGTACCCCAGCTTCGTCGACCGTTTCGCGTACGAGGAAACCGAGGACCAGGACCGCGCGATCGAGGACGTGCTCGGCGATCTCGCGGCGGGCAAACCGATGGATCGGCTGGTGGTCGGCGACGTCGGCTTCGGCAAGACCGAGGTCGCGCTCCGCGCGGCATTCGTCGCGGCGATGGGTGGCAAGCAGGTCGCGATCGTCTGTCCGACGACGTTGCTCGCGCGCCAGCACTACAACAACTTCGTCGCGCGCTTCGAGGGTTTCCCAATGAACATGGGCCGCCTGTCGCGGCTCGTCACCGCGAGCGAGGCGAAGGCGACAAAGGAAGGGCTGGCGAACGGCACGATCGACGTCGTCATCGGCACGCACGCGCTGCTGGCGAAGAATATCGACTTCAAGCGGCTCGGGCTGGTGGTGGTCGACGAGGAGCAGCGGTTCGGCGTAACGCACAAGGAGCGGCTGAAGGCGCTGCGGGCGGACGTCCACATGCTGACGCTGACCGCGACGCCGATCCCGCGCACGCTGCAGATGGCGATGTCGGGAATCCGCGAGCTTTCGGTGATCCAGACCCCACCGGTCGATCGCCTTGCGGTGCGGACGTACATCATGCCGTTCGATCCGGTCGTGCTGCGCGAGGCGCTGCTGCGCGAGCATTACCGTGGCGGGCAGAGCTTCGTCGTCACGCCGCGCGTTGCCGACCTGCCCGAGATCGAGGATTTCCTGCGCGAACAGGTGCCCGAGATCCGCTTCGTCGTCGCGCACGGCCAGATGTCGCCGACCGAGGTCGAGGAGCGCATGTCGGCGTTCTACGACAAGAAGTTCGAAGTGCTCGTCTCGACCACGATCATCGAGAGCGGGATCGATATCGCGTCCGCCAACACGATGATCGTCCACCGCGCCGACCGCTTCGGTCTTGCTCAGCTGTACCAGTTGCGGGGGCGTGTCGGCCGATCGAAGACGCGTGCCTATGCGTATCTGGTGACGCCGCCGGAGCGACAGATGACGGTGACGGCGGAGAAGCGCCTGAAGGTCCTATCCGATCTCGATTCGCTCGGCGCCGGCTTCCAGCTTGCGAGCCACGATCTGGATATTCGCGGCGCGGGCAACATGCTCGGCGACGAGCAAACCGGGCATATCAAGGAGGTCGGTTTCGAACTCTACCAGGCGATGCTGGAAGAGGCGATTATGGACGCCAAGGCCGGCGGCATGACTTCTGGGCGCCCGCGCGATTTCTCGCCGCAGATCACGGTCGACGCGCCGATCCTCATTCCCGAGGATTACGTGCCCGATCTCGACCTTCGGATGGGGCTGTATCGCCGCCTCAACGATCTCGACGAGGGCCAGGAGATCGAGGCATTCGCGGCCGAGATGATCGATCGGTTCGGGCCTTTGCCGGATGCAACCGAGAATTTGATCAAGGTCATCGAGATCAAGCTGAACGCGAAACGTGCGTGCGTGTCGAAGATCGACGTCGGGCCGAGGGGCGTGCTGGTGTCGTTCCACAACGACACGCCGCCGAACATCGACAAGCTGCTGGCGTATGTCGAGCGGCTCAACGGCGTCGCGCGGTTGCGGCCGGACAGCAAGCTGGTGTTGCAGCGGGCGTGGGGCGATCCGAAGGCCCGGCTGCACGGCGCGCTACAGCTGTCGAAGGGTTTGGCGAAAGCTGCTTCCTAAAGCCCTCTCCCCCTCGGGGAGAGGGTTGGGTGAGGGGCGCCGCGAGCGCTGCCCTCTACAACAGCCCCTCACCCCGACCCTCTCCCCGCCGGGGGAGAGGGAGCAGCGTAACAAAAAGGCCGGACTACCCTGGGGTAGCCCGGCCTTTTCGCTGTCTCGAAAGCCGCAGCTTACTTCGGCAGCACGACGCTCGGCCCGATGCTGTCGACGACCTTCCGCGCATCGAACGCCCGGATGTTGTCGCGCGGGATCGGTCCCTTGCGCATCACGATCTCCGCGGTCGCTTCATAGCGGTCGATCGTGCGGATATCGAAGTCGTTGCCCCATGGGCCGCCACCGAAACCGCCACCGAAGTACGGATCCCAGCTACGCCAGCCGAACCCGCGGCCGTAATAGCGCCACGACGGGCCCCAATAGCCGCCGAAGCCGCCATAGCCGAACCCGCCACCGATCCCCGGCGTTGAGTAAGTACGCGACTGGAGATTGGTGTCGCGGTCGGCCATCAGGAAATAGTCGTAGCCGTTCTGCAACGTCAGTTCGGCGGCGCGGAAGAACAGATAGCGCTCGACCGTGTCGCGCGAGGTGACGCTGTTGCCGGCAAAGCTGACGAGAAAGCGACCCGGCTCGACTTGGCGGTCGCTATAGCCGGTACGGTTGAAGCCCTGGCCCGTCGCAGGCCGATACGTGGTTTCGGTCGCGCATCCGGCCAGCAGCAGCGCGCCCGTTGCGAGCGCTGCGAGTGCGACCTTGCCACCCGGTGTCTTGAACATGGTGTCGTCTCCGTTCGCGGCGAATGCGGCGAAACGCCGCTTATTAGCCGTCAGTTGTGGAACGGTTGATGAACGACATCGCTCCAATGCGCCACCGGCCTGACGCATTTTTCATGATCGACGTCAGTCGCCGATGACATGCAGCGCCAGCGTGCGCCGATGCGGACGACGGCGGTGCTCGAAGAGATAGATCCCCTGCCATGTACCGAGCGCGAGTCGGCCCTCGATCAGCGGGATCGACAGCTGAACCTGGGTAAGCGCGGTGCGGAGGTGTGCGGGCATGTCGTCCGGGCCTTCGTCGTCGTGCAGGTAGTCGCGCGACTCGGGGGCGATGCGGGCGAAATAGGCTTCGAGATCGGTGCGGACTTCGGGGGCCGCATTTTCCTGGATCAGGAGGGACGCGGAGGTGTGACGGCAGAATACCGTCAGCAAGCCTTCGGTGAGGCGCTCGTCGCGGGTCCAGCGGGCGATCTTGTCGGTGACATCGACCAGGCCCTGGCGGGTAGTGTCGATGGTTAGCATTGTGGAGGCTTGGCGCATGGGGTCCTAACGAGCGGTCGGGAGGGTTGCTCCCCAGTTCCCCCGCGAAGGCGGGGGTCCAGAAATCTCATGCGCCATCGCCGGTAGCCTAGGCTCCCGCCTTCGCGGGATAACTGACGGGCGCCGACACGCGCCCTCTTCACCACCCCGGCGGAGGCCGGGGCCCAGTTGGGGGACGTCGCTAACTGCGGTAGTGCTTCGTTACTTCGACCTTTCCAACTGGGCCCCGGCCTTCGCCGGGGTGGTAGCGAGCTGGGCGGGTCTCGTCAGTTCGTCAAATCTCAAACAGCCCCGTGGCACTGCTTATACTTACGCCCCGACCCGCAAGGGCACGGCGCGTTGCGGCTCACCACGCCCTCCCAGTTCGCCGGATCCTCGCCGATATCGGCCTCCTGCGGCTGAGGAATCTGCAACGGCGGCATTGTCGAGGTGATGTGGCCGCGCGTGCCCGCATCGAAATCGTTCGAGTTGTCCTCGCCCGTGAACGGGTCGAAATGCGTCGTGATGAAGTCCGGCAGCTCGGGCAACCCGACCGGCGCCTGCATCTGGAACTGCGCGTGCGCGATCGTCTTGGTCACGTCCTCGCGGATCGTCTCCAGCATGCGCTGGAACAGCGAGAACGCCTCCTGCTTATACTCGTTGATCGGCGTCTTCTGCGCGTACGCGCGCAGATGAACGACCTGACGGAGCGCATCGAGCGTCGCCAGATGCTCCTTCCAGTGATGGTCGAGGTTCTGCAACAGGATCGACTTCTCGACCGACGTCCACGTCTCGGGATCGAGCTCGGCGGCCTTCTGCGCGATCGCCTCGTCCGCCATCGCGCGGACGCGCTCCTCGATCACCTCGGGGTCGACCGACTCTTCCAGCAGCCACGCGTCGATCTGCGGCTCGAGGTTGAGCACCTCGGCGAGCCGCGTCTTCATCCCCTCGATGTCCCACTGCTCGGGATAGGAGTTGGGCGGGCACGCATCGCCGACGATCACGTTGACCGTCTCCGCGCGCATGTCGGTGACCACGTCGCCGACGGTATCGGCATCCATGATGTCCGCGCGCTGCTCGTAGATCACTTTCCGCTGCTCGTTCATCACGTCGTCATATTCGACGACCTGCTTGCGGATGTCGTAGTTGCGCGCCTCGACCTTCTTCTGCGCGGTCTCGATCGCCTTCGACAGCCACTTGCTGCCGATCGCCTCGCCGTCCTCGATATTGTTGCGCATCATCTTCGCGAACAGCGTGTCCGGCCCGAAGATCCGCAGCAGATCGTCGTCGAGGCTCAGATAGAAGCGCGACAGGCCCGGATCGCCCTGACGCCCCGAGCGCCCGCGCAGCTGGTTGTCGATACGCCGGCTCTCGTGACGCTCGGTGCCGAGCACGAACAGGCCGCCCGCGGCGAGCACCGCCTGCTTCTCCGCCTCGATCTCGATCGTGATCCGCTTCGCCGCCTCGTCATATTCGGGCGTGCCCTCGACCAGTTCCGGATGCTCGTCGAGCATGCGGAACTCCAGGTTGCCGCCGAGTTTGATGTCGGTGCCGCGGCCCGCCATGTTGGTCGCAATCGTCACCGCGGACTTGCGCCCCGCCTGTGCGACGATGTGCGCCTCCATCTCGTGGTAGCGCGCGTTGAGGACCTTGTGGTCGACGTTCTCGGCCTTGAGGAACTCGCTCAGCATCTCCGACTTCTCGATCGACACCGTGCCGACCAGCACCGGCTGGCCCAGCTCGGCATGATACTTGATCTTCTTGGCGATCGCCGCGAACTTGTCCTTTGTATCCTTGTAGAACTCGTCTTCCTCGTCGACGCGCTTCACTTCGACGTTGGTCGGGATGCTGACGACGTTGATCTTGTAGATGTCGTAGAACTCGGCCGCCTCGGTCGCCGCGGTGCCGGTCATGCCACCGATCTTGGGGTACATGCGGAAATAGTTCTGGAACGTGATCGAGGCCATCGTCTGGTTCTCGGGCTCGATCTGGACGCCCTCCTTCGCCTCGACCGCCTGGTGCAGGCCGTCCGACCAGCGCCGGCCGTCCATCATGCGACCGGTGAACTCGTCGATGATGATGACCTTGCCGTCCTTGACGATGTAGTCGATGTCCGACTTGAACATCACGATCGCGCGCAACGCCTGGTTGAGGTGATGGACGACCTGCGTGTTCTCGAAGTCGTACAGGTTCTGCCCCTCGAGCAGCCCCGCCGCCTCGAGCATCCGCTCGACCTTCTCGGTACCGTCCTCGGTGAGGATGATCGTCTTCTGCTTCTCGTCCTTGTCGTAGTCGGCGGGATCGAGTTGCTTCACGACCGCGTCGACCTGCATGTACAGCTCGGACTTGTCGTCGGTCGGGCCGGAGATGATCAGCGGCGTGCGGGCTTCGTCGATCAGCACCGAGTCGACCTCGTCGACCACCGCGAAGTTGAACGGACGCTGCGTCATCGCGCTGCGCTCGTACTTCATGTTGTCGCGGAGGTAGTCGAAGCCGAACTCGTTGTTGGTGCCGTAGGTGATGTCGGCTGCGTACGCGGCGCGGCGCTCATCGTCCGACAGGTTGGGGATGATGACGCCGATCGTCATGCCGAGGAAGGTGTAGACCTGCCCCATCCACTCGGCGTCGCGTGCCGCGAGGTAGTCGTTGACGGTGACGACGTGGACGCCGTCGCCGGGCAGCGCGTTGAGATAGGTCGCGAGCGTCGCGACGAGCGTCTTGCCCTCGCCCGTGCGCATCTCGGCGATCTCGCCGCGGTGAAGGACGATGCCGCCGACCATCTGGACGTCGTAATGGCGCTGGCCGAGCACGCGGTGCGCAGCCTCGCGGACCGTCGCGAACGCCTCGGGGAGCAGGTCGTCGAGCTTCTCGCCCTCTGCGAGCCGCGCGCGGAACTTGACCGTCTGCGCCGAGAGTTCCTCATCCGACATCGCCTGGAGCGAAGGCTCGAACGAGGCGATCTTGGCGAGGATCGGGTTGAGCGACTTGACGTAGCGGTCGTTGGACGAACCGAACAAGGATTTGGCGAGGCCACCGAACATGGGCTGATTTCCTGAATTTGAGACGCGTCGGCACGCTGGGGGCACGCACGCGGGGAGAGATAGGGCGGCCGGTAAGCCGAAGGGTCAGACGCCCGACGCTATTCGCGCCGGCGGTCCGCCCAGATCGGAGCCTCGCTCAAGGCAATGACTCGCAAGGCCGCGGAGACGCAAACGTCTTCCAACGACGCCAGAACCGCAGCCGGCCGTATCGCAACCTTGACCGGCACTGCCGCCACCGACCGCGAGCAAACGCTACCCTGCGCGACAGCCTGTGCCGACTGGCCACGCACACCCGGAACCGCGCCGGTCAGTGCAGACAGAAGGGCGGAGAGGAGCAGCAGCAGGTTCATGCGGCACCGGCTGTATGCGAGCCGGCGCGATAAATCTACCGTTCGTCTCGTGACAGCGCCCATCGAACGCGGGGAAGCGCGAAGCGCGAGACGATCGCCGCGCCGCGTGCATCGCGCGCCGGCCGGAAGCGACCGTCGCGGACCGCCGCGCGGCACGTCCCGCGATCGAGCCTCCTGATACCGCTTCGGGCGAGGATCTCGCAGGCTTCGACGCGGCCATCGATGCCGACGAGTAGCGCGACCCGGACCGCACCCTCCTGCTCGGCCCGGATTGCAGTCGAGGGATAGTCATCGGGACCGAACCAGTCCGCATAGCGGCCGATCGGGCGCGCGGGGGTTACGGCAACGGGAAGATCACGGGGGAGAATCCTTGGGTACGGAGATCGCCACGAGCGATAACCGTCCCTGGCGACGAGCAGGATGCAGGCGGCGAAGGCGAGGCTGCACGCCGCGACCAGCGCGAGGACGGTTACCATCACGATCCTGCTGCTGCCATCGAACCGGGCATCCAAGTGGCTGTAATAGGGTTCGCTTGCGTTCGCGTCCGTCATCGTCGAGCCCCCTCGCGCCATCTTGGACACCGACGGACCGTCGATGGTCAAGCGCGAACGGCGATCTTGCCGCCCGGATTGCAGCGACTATGAAGGCGGGATGCAGACATCGCCGCTCGCCTTGCCCTTCCCCGCCGCCCCTTCGATCGACGGAGTCGCGCTGCATGTCGCGCGCGCGGCGTACAAGAATTGGGATCGGTGCGACCTGACGTTCGTGACGCTGGAGCCGGGGACCATGGTCGCCGGTGTGCTGACGCAGAGCAAATGCCCGTCGCCTGAGGTGGAGTGGTGCCGTGCGGCGCTGACGCTGGGTCAGGCTCGGGCGCTTGTCGTAAATGCGGGTAATTCGAACGCGTTTACCGGCTCGCGCGGCCGCGCGGCGGTCGAGACGATCGCGGCGCGGACCGCGGCGCATCTAGGCTGCCAGCCTTCGGACGTGTTCGTGTCCTCGACCGGCGTGATCGGGGTGCCGTTGCCGATCGACAAGGCCGAAGCGGGACTCGACGCTGCGTTCGCTGCCGAGCCGTGTGGTTGGGAAGACGCCGCCGCGACGATCATGACGACCGATACGTTCACCAAGGGGGCGGTGACGACCGCGGTGATCGGCGACCGGACCGTCAAGCTGGTGGGGATCATCAAGGGATCGGGGATGATCGCGCCGGACATGGCGACGATGCTGGGGTTCATCTTTACCGATGCCGCGGTCGAGCCGGAATTCCTGCAGGCCGCGCTGTCAAAGGCAAATGCGCCGAGCTTCTCGTGCATCACGGTCGACAGCGATACCTCGACCAGCGATACGGTGCTGGCGTTCGCGACCGGCAAGGCTGGCAACGTCCCGCTGGCGGATGATGACAGCGTGGGGGCGGACGCCTTCCGCGCTGCACTGGCTGACCTATGCCATCAACTCGCGATGCTTGTGGTCCGCGACGGCGAAGGCGCGCAAAAGCTTATCGAAATCCAGGTGACCGGCGCGGAGAGCGATCGGAGCGCACACCGCATCGCGATGAGCATCGCCAACTCGCCGCTCGTGAAGACCGCGATCGCCGGCGAGGACGCGAACTGGGGCCGGGTCGTCATGGCGGTCGGCAAGGCCGGCGAGCCCGCTGACCGCGATACGCTCTCGATTCGGTTCGGGAATACGCAGGTTGCCGAGGGCGGCTTGGCGCTGAGTGGTTACGACGAGGCGCCGGTCGCCGCACATCTCAAGGGGCAGGAAATCGAAATCGGCGTCGATCTCGCTCTAGGCAAAGGGCGGGCCACTGTATGGACCTGCGACTTCACGCATGGCTACATCTCGATCAACGCCGACTATCGTAGCTAAGCTCGGCCGAAGCAGAGCTCAGTCGAAGCCAATCTTCCAACCCGTCACCCCGCCTACGTCCGTCACCCCAGCGAAAGCTGGGGTATCCCCGTTGGCGAGCGGTGTGGCTCCAACCGGTAGATCCCAGCTTTCGCTGGGATGACGGAGGGGGCTCTAGGGGCGGGTAGGCGAAGGTCTATTTTAGGCCAGCTCGCCTTCAAGCCAAGCCTTCAACCGGCCCTTGGGCTCTGCACCGACCTTAGTTGCCGCCGGTGCGCCGCCCTTGAACAGGATCATCGTCGGTATCCCGCGGACGCCGTACTTCCCCGGCGCGTCGGGGTTCTCGTCGATGTTGAGCTTGGCGATCGTCACCTTCTCGCCGAGTTCCTCGGAAATTTCCTCGAGCGACGGCCCTATCATCTTGCACGGACCGCACCATTCCGCCCAGAAATCGACGAGCACGGGGCCATCGGCGTTCAGTACGTCCGCATCGAAGCTGGCATCGGTGATCTGCTTGGTCGCCATCGTGAATTCTCCTTGGTTGAGTCGTATCTAAGGTCGCTCGCGTGTGCGCTCAACCACCGGAGCGCTAGCTTTGCTCCGTGGGCCGATAGTGCGGCTTGTTCGCGGCCAGCGTCTCGTCGTCCAGCACGATCAACCGCGGTCCTGCGGTGTACAGCAAGGCCGCCTCGACCGACCGCCCCGGAAAGATCACGCCCAAGGCTTCGGCATAGGCTGCCATCTGCTTCAGATGGTAGTCCGGCACGTCGTCGAGGCCGCGCGGTGCGCGTCGTCCGGTCTTGAAGTCGACGACGCGGATGCGGTCGGGCTCGATCAATAGGCGATCGACCGTCCCCGACACGACCATGCCGTTCGCGAGGGTGGCGGCGATCGGCGCTTCGGCCAACGTATCCGCGCCGAACAGCTCGGCAAAGCGCGGGTCGTCGAGCACGGCGACCACGCTCTGTACGATTTCGGACCGCGCCGCGACATCGTCGACGCCGCCTGCTTTCGCCAGCCAGCGATCGGCTGCCATCGCACGATCGGAGGAAGCAACCGCCGGCAGACGCTCGAACAGCGCATGGATCAGCCGGCCCCGCTCCGCTGCGACGCGCATCGCAGGCGTCGGCGGTGGATCGGATACCGCGTCGTCGCCCAGCGCAGACGGCGACAGCGGACGAGGCGGACGCGCTTCTTGCGGTGCGGGTTCATGCGCCCAGGCCGGCAGCTGCGCGTTAGCCGCAATCTCGACCAAAGCCGAAGACTTGGCGATCACCGCAGGCTGGGGCTCGACCCCAGCGAACGTCCGCGCGCCCTCGCCCATCGGCACCTCGAGTGCCGTCAACGCACGATCGGACGCCGCGTACCAGCTGTTCTCCGGCGGCACGCCCTTCGCGCGCGGCCCGAGTGCACCGGCTATCACCAGTCGCTCTTCGGCGCGCGTGGCGGCGACGTAGAACAGCCGCCAATGCTCCTCCAATTCGCGCTGCTCGGCGGCCGACACGACGGCATCCAGCGGGCCGCCGCGCTCAGCCGATCGCGGCCGGAACACCGGGATCGGGGCGGCCCCCGGCTCGGGCGCCCATTTCAGGATCGAGCGCGGCGCCGCCGACGGGTCCGCCGTCGCATCCGCCAGGATCACCAGCGGCGCCTGCAATCCCTTCGCGCCGTGCGCGGTCATCACCCGGACCGCATCGAGCGGCGCAGACGGATCGCGAACGATCTCGACGTCGCCGCGGTCGAACCAGTCGAGGAAGCGCTGCAACGACGGCGTCGTCGTGCTCTCGAACGTCAGCGCGGCGTTGAGCAGTTCCTCGATCGGATCGCGTGCCTCGGTCCCCAACCGCCGGATCAGTTTTCGGCGACCATCGAGCGGGCCGGAGAGCAGTTCCTCCAGGAACTGGTACGGCGTCGCGATGTCGGCGCGCGCAAGCATCGCTAGTAATGGCGCCAGTCTTGTTGCGGGTTGCGTGCGTTGCAGGTGGCGCCAAAGCGGCCCGGCCTCGCGCGGGGCGGCGGCCATCAGTTCGTCCTGCGTCCAGCCAATTAGCGGGGATACGAGCAGCGCAGCGACGCTAAGATCGTCCTCCGGCTGCAACACGAAGCGGATCGTCGCGAGCAGGTCCTGTACCGCGAGCGGCGCGTTGAGCCGCAGGCGATCGACCCCCGCCACCGGCACGCCCTCGGCATAGAGCCGCGCGACGATCAGCGAGGAGAGATCGCCGCGTCGCTTGACGAGGATCATCACGTCCTCGGGCCGCAGTCGCCGGCCTTTGCTCTCCAGCATCAGGCCGGTGTCGGGCGCGAGCCACCCCTTGACCGCGCGCGCGATATCGCTGGCGAGCTTGCGCACCGCGTCGTCGACCCAGCCCTCCTCGTCGTCCTCGCTGCCGCCTGCCGAGACGGGCGGCCACAAGGTCACCGTGCCGGGCCCGGCCACCTCGCTGGCGTGACGCTCGACTTCGCCGGCGATCCCGAGGCCCGGTTCGCCGATCGCGTCGATCGCCGCATCGACGAACTCCAGCACGGTCCGCGTCGATCGGAACGAGTGGCGCAACGACAGCCGCGCCAAGGGCAACCCGCGCTCCTCCTCGGGCCAGTCGTCGTCGCCTTCCGCCTCGCTTGCCCGACCGCCGAAATATTGCTCGGCCGCCTGGAAATTGAGCGGATCGGTCCCCTGAAACCCGAAGATCGCCTGCTTGTAATCGCCGACCGTGAACAGCGTGCGCGTCGACGGCGCATAGATGCCGCGACCGACGAAGAACTCGTCCGCCAGCGCACGCACGATCCGCCATTGATGCCCGTTGGTATCCTGCGCCTCGTCGATGAGCAGGTGTTCGGTCGCCTGGTCGAGCTTGTAGCGCACCCATTCGCCGATCCCCGGCTGGTCGAGCAGCGCCACCGTCGTAGCGATCAGGTCGTCGAAATCGACCGCGCCTGCGCGCCGCTTGGCCAAGGCATAGCCCCGCGCGTAATCGCGCCCGATATCGAGCCCGTCGGCGAGCAGATCGCAATAGGTCGCACGCTGCACCATCGACAGCACGTCGGTGCACGCCTCACCTAGGTCGCGTGCGAGGATTTCGTAATCGGGCTCGGCATCGATCAGTTTTTTCGACGCTTTACGCTGCGTGCCGGTGCCGGTCAGCACCACGCTCGCGAGGTCGGCCAAGGTCGCCGCGCGATCTTCGGAGTCGAGCCAGCGTTGCACGGTCGCCGCCGCGGCCTGCCCGGTGGCGGTCCCCCAGGCGCGATTGGCCGCCGCAATACGCGCGATTGCGTCAAGGTCGAGCGCATCGCACCATTCCTCGATTGCTTCGTCGATATCCCCGGACGGAAGCCCGAGTTCGCGCCGAAGCCACGGCTGAATCCCGACCGGCAGCGCCTCCAGCGCCGGCAGCGCGCGGGCGCAGGCGAGCAGGAACGCCTCCGCCCCACCCTCGCCCATCCGCAGCGACAGGCGGCCGACGATCTCGACCGGGCGTTCGCGGCCTTCGCGTTCGGCGTCCGTCAGCATCGTTGCCAGGGCTTCCCGCGCGAGCCCCGCCTCTTCGCGCGCCTCCAGCGGCCGGAAGCCCGGCGTCAGCCCGGCCTCGACCGGGAATGCCGCCAGCAAGCCCTGACAGAATCCGTGGATCGTCTGGATGCGCAAGCCCCCGCCCGGCGCATCGAGCACCTTGGCGAACAGCGTGCGGGCGCGGTCCTGCAACGCCTGTACCGGGCTCTCGCCGAGCGCGATCAGGTCCGCCGCCAGTGCCGGCGCCGGCATCCGCACCCATGCCGCGAGGCGCCCGTTGATCCGCTGCGCCATTTCGGCCGCGCCGGCCTTGGTGAAGGTCAGACACAGGATCGCACCGGGATCGACACCGCGCAACAGCAGCCGGAACACGCGCGCCGCCAGCACCTGCGTCTTGCCGGTGCCTGCCGATGCGGACAGCCAGACGTGCGAGGCCGGATTGCTCGCATCGGCCTGCGCGCCCCTCAGGCGGGGCAGCGTGGCGAGCGCATCACCGCTCACGGCCATACCATTCGTCGCGTCGCATCAACTGGTCGTACTCGGCATAGGGGGCGTATTCGGGGACGAGTTTCGCGGTGAATGCGGCGCTGCCGGTCAGCCATTCGCCGACGACTTCGGTGAAATTGTGCGCGGCGATCGCGGTGAACTCGGCGGTCGGGATCTTGTCGCGCTTGCCCTCGGGATCGACCGGGCTCTCGATATAGCCGAACGCGTCGCGCTTCTTGCCGAGCGACCAATATTCGAATGCGCCCGCGGTGCCACGCACGTCTTCGAAGCCGCCCCGCTCCGCGATCAGGCCGAGCAGCCCGAGTTGCAGGCTGTACCCTGCGCGCACCGCGGTCGGCGAAGGCGGCTTGCCGGTCTTGTAGTCGATGATCGCGAGACGTCCGTCGGGCAGCGTGTCGATCCGGTCGTAGCGCCCCGAGAGGGTGACACCGGCGATCTCGATCTTGCCCTTGCCCTCGGCACTGGCGACGGTGCGGCCGTCCTCGCCTTGTGCGACTATGGCGCCGGCGATCCAGTCGATCGCCTCCAGCAACCGCGGCTGCCACAGCGCGCGCATCATCGGGTGCGTCCGCTCGTCCTCTAGCATCGCCTTCGCGCGTTGCCGGAGCGTGTCGACGGTGCAGTTGTCCTGCTTCCACCATTGCTCGAGGATGTCGTGTACCGCGGTTCCGCGCCACGCCGCGCTCGGATCGGCATCGACCGGGTCGAGCGGCATCAGCCCGAGCACGCGGCGCGCATAGAAGGCGTAGGGGTCGGCCTTGAGGCGATCGACCTCGGTGACGGAAATGACCTTTGGACGCAGCGAAGCCGGCGGCGAAGGTTCCGGCCGAACGGCGGGTTCATGCACACCCGGATCGTCGAGCGCGCGCGTCCAGCCTTCCAGCGCCGACGCACGCTCGAACCGATCGCCAGCAAGCGCCTGCAACCTTAACCAAAGCCGGGATGCCAAGGCCGGCGACTTCGCATCCCGGCGCGCTCGCGTGACGACCGCGCGAGGAGCGCCAAGCGCCTGCGCGAAATCATGCGCGGCGGTGCCGACACGTCGCTCCAACCCCGGCAACCCGAGTTCCATGCGAATACGCGGCGCAAGCCACGGATCGGGTGCGGGCCGTCCTGGCCACACGCCTTCGTTCAGTCCGCCGAGCACCATGACGTCCGCCGTCTGCAACCGCGCCTCGATCAGACCGTAGATTGCGAGCCGGGGATGTCCGCCGGGTGCTGGACGTACCGCTACTTCATCGAGCAACGTTCGCAACAACTGCGGTAGCTCGCGGGGGTCGATTCGCGGCGGTCCGGCAGGCGCCTCGGCTTCGAGGTCGGCGAGGAACTCCGCCGCCGCGCGCCCTGCAAGACCCGACCAGAGATTGTCGCCGCACAGGGTCTGCGCTGTCTCGCGCAGGCAGGCGAGCACCGACGCCAAGGGCTGCGGCCCCTGGTCGAACGCGCCTGCGAGCGGCGTCAGCAACGGCTGGACGTCGGCCCACCATGTTGCTGCCGTCCCCTTGCGCTCGTTAAGATGTCCAGCGATCCCGTCGAGCCCCGCCGCCGGTCGTGGTCCGCGCAACCGCCGGTCCAGCGCGCGCGCGCCGTCGAGCCACAGCAAGCGATCCTCGCCGGCGCGCACCAGCGGATGCTTCAGCAGCGCCAGCAGGGCGAGCGGGGAGAAGCGTTGCGCCGCCGCCTCGGCCAGCGCGAGCAGCAACGTGCCCGGCGGGAGGATCGACAGAGGCCGCCCTGCGCTGTCGTCGATGCCGATATTCCAGCGCCCAAGATGCGCCGCCACCCGCCGCGCAAGCGCACGATCGGGCGTGACGAGCGCGGCGGTCCGCTCGGGCACCTCCAGAGCCTCGCGCAATACCAGCGCGATCGCCTGTGCCTCCTCCGCCGGGGTCGCGAGTTCGGCCGCGGTCACGCCTTTCAAGCGGCGATCCTCCGCCGCGATCTGCGTCCACTTGCCGGTAAAATCCGCAGGCGCCAGCGCGTTGGCGATCGCCCGCCCGCGCGCGGCGTCGGCGTCATGCCCGCCGCCCTCGCGCCAGACCTGCACCTCGCCGCGCGCGACGCCCATGCGCAGGAGCATCAGCTTGGCATCGAACTGCGGATGCGTCTCGATCGAGCGCCGCGTAAGCCCGGTTACCGGGTGCGGATCATGCGGGCCGAGCGCGTCCCATTCCTCGTCCGGCAGCGCCAGATCGAGGCCCGCGAACACCACCATCCCCTGCGGCATGTCGGCAATGCACCGCAACAGTCGCGCGACTGCGGGAGCGGAATCGGTCACGCCTGCCGCACACACGATCCCGGCCGGCGGCGCGTTCCGCCAGCGCTGGGCGAGCCGGTCGAGCAGCGCCGAGCGCCGCGTCGCTGCGTCGATCCGTTCCAGCCGCGCAAGTTCGCCCGGCCAGCGTTGCAGCACGATCTCGAACGTCGCGAGCGCGCGGCGCCAATGCTCGGTAAGTTCCGGCCCAAGCTCGATATCGCGCAATCTGGTCGGCGGCACCTCCTCGACCAGCAACTGATCGAGCGTCCGCGCGAGTTCTCCCGCCAGCCGCACCGCTTCCGCCGCATCGACCGGATGGCCTTCGCGCGCCCGCTCTTCCGACACCAGCCGCGCGAGGATCATCCGCCGCTGATACGGCGGCACCGCGGGCAGCGGCGGATCGATATCGTCCGCTGGATCGAGCGCGGCGCCGACCGCCTCGCCCATCTCCGGATCACCCAGCGCTACGAGACGCGGCAAGACGAGCCCGCCGCCGCTCGCGCGCACGAACGCCTCGGTCACCGCCTTCGCCGCGCGGTTGTTCGGCAACACCACCAGCGCTCGGGCCAGCGCCAGCGGATCGCGGCCCGCCTGCCGCATCAGCCCTGCGACGAGGGCATCCGCAAACGCCCGGTGCGCGGGGATCGTGTACAGCGTCGGGCGACCCGCCGTGGCAATATCAGCCATCCGCGAGGATCGCCTCGGTCTTCGGGATCGCGGCGGGCGTGCCGACGTCGAACCACAGGCCCTGGTGGACCTGACCATAAGCGCGGCCCGCCTCGATCGCCCGGTCCCAGAAGATGTTGGTCGAGAACGGCCCCTCCGGCCAGTCCGCGATCAGCCGCGGATGGAGAATCTGGATACCGGTATAGGCGAACGGCGCTAGCCGGCCGGACTTGCGCCGCCCGCTGATCCGGCCATCCGCGGCAAGGTAGAAATCGCCCGGCCCGCGGTGATTATGCGCCCGCGCGAGCGGCACCATCAGCAACAGCGCGTCCATCTTGGCATCGTCCCAGCGCGACGCGAGCAGCTTGATCGCGTCGACCGGCCCGTCGATCCACAGATTGTCGCTGTTGACCACCAGCACCGGCGCATCCCCAAGCAGATGCCGCGCCTGGACGAGCCCGCCGCCCGTCTCCATCAGCATTTTCCGCTCGTCGGAGATCACCACGTCGATCCCGTCGAACCGATCGGTGACATGCGCCTCCAGCGTGTCCGCCAGATAATGCACGTTGACCACCGCGCGCTTGATCCCGGCCGCCTGCAACCGCTCGAAGACGTGATCGATCAACGGCTTGCCGGCGACCTTCACCAGCGGCTTGGGACGCGTCGCGGTCAGCGGCCGCATCCGCTTGCCGAGGCCGGCGGCCATCACCATCGCCGTTTCGGGGACCGTGCCGCGCGGGACGGGGCGGATCGTCTGCTGGCGGGTCATGCGCCCAGGACCAGCGGATCGCCGCGCAGATCGGCGGGGACGTTCGCTTCGAACCACGCCGCGACCGGCGCCATCACCGGTTGCGCGAGGTCGCGCTCCAGATACGCCCAGACGCGCGGGCACATCGTCGGATAATGCGGCTTGCCGTCGCGCTTCCACAACCGCGTGAAGATGCCGAGGATCTTGGCATTCCGCTGCGCGCCGAGCACGTGATACGCGTTCATGAAGTCGTCCCCCGCATCCGCCGCCGCCCGGTAGCGCGCGAGCATCGCCGCCTCGACCGTCGGATCGACCGTCCGCCGCGCATCCTGCAACAGCGACACCAGATCATAGGCAGGATGCCCCGCCAAAGCGTCCTGGAAATCGAGCAGGCCAAGCGATCGATCCGACCCGACCAGCATCAAATTCTCGGCATGATAATCCCGCAGCACCGTGACCGGCGTTTCGGCGATGGCGTGGTCGAACACCGCCTCCCACGCTGCGTCCCAACCGGGCAAATCGGGCTCGATCCCGACCGCCGGGCAGTACCATTCGACGAACAACCCCGCCTCGCGCTTCAAAACCGCGCGGTCGTACGACGGAACGGGCGCCGCCGGATGGCCGCGCAACCGCACGAGCAGGTCGATCGCCGGCGCATAGAGCGACAGTTCGTCGGCGGGCGCTGCGTCGACCGCCTCGCGCAACCGGTCGTCGCCGAAATCCTCGATCAGCACGAGCCCCTGGTCGAGATCGCACGCCAGTATAGCCGGTGCCGCGAAGTCGCGCTCGACCAGCCATTCGGCGATGGCGATGAACGGTCGCGGGTCCTCGTGCGGCGGCGGTGCGTCCATGAGAATGGCCTGGCGTCCCCCCTCTCCGCCGCCTTCGATCGCGCGGAAATACCGGCGGAACGACGCGTCGCCGGCGACCGGGAGGATCTGCGCCCCTCCCCAGCCATGAGCGTCGAGAAAAGCGGCGGCGCCGGGCGGCGGGGTCATGTCGGCCATCGCGACCTCCAAGCTTCCGGCACGCCGATAGTCAAGCCGCGCGTGCCGTCCGGCTCGATCGTCAGGCTCAACCGCAGCGCATCGGGCCAATGATCGGGGCCCGCGCGCTCCGGCCATTCGACGAGCAACAGCGAATCATAGCGTGCGTCGTCGAGCGCCAGTTCCTCGATCTCGGCGGGGTCGTCGATCCGGTAGAGGTCGACGTGAAGCACGGGGAAGCGCACCTCGGGTGGCGCGTAAGGCTGGACGATCGCGAAGCTCGGCGATGGTGCCTCGCCCGCGAGCCCGAGCGCGGCAAGCAGTCCGCGCGCGACGCTGGTCTTTCCTGCGCCAAGCGTGCCCACAAGCGTAATCACGTCGCCGGGTCGAACCAGGTCGGCAAGCGTAGCCCCGAACGCTTCGGTAGCTTGCGGGTCGGATAGTCGGATCACGCGCAAGAGCCCTCTCCCCCTCGGGGAGAGGGTTGGGTGAGGGGCTGTTTCGGGCGAAGCGCTGCTGGGCTTCCCCTCACCCCAGCCCTCTCCCCGGAGGAGAGAGGGAGCAGTGCCGCCGCCCTCATCGCCGCGGCAATTCGACGGTGATCAGCGTACCCTCGCCCGGCTCGGACACCAGTTCGATCGTCCCGCCGTGCGCCTCCACGAACTGCTTCGCCAGCGGCAACCCCAATCCCAACGCCCGATCCCCCATCGGCTTCGACTCCGCGAACCGGTCGAACGCATGCGCGACGGCCTCGGCGTCCATTCCGACCCCGTCATCCGACACCACGATCCGTGCGGATGTCGCATTGCCGTCGGTATGCAGCAACACCCGCCCGCCATCCGGCGTCGCCGCGACCGCATGCCGCAACAGGTGCTCGACGACCTCCTTCAACCGTTTCGGATTGCCGTTCACCCGCCCCGTCGATCGCGCGACCTCGACCGCGAAATCGAGTTTCCGGCGTTTGGCGGAGGGCAGGATAGTCTCAGCCGCGGCGCGCACCGTGTTGGCCAGATCGACGTCGCTCCGGTCGGTCTCGTCGCGATCGCTCTCTGCGCGCGTCAAATCGAGCACGTCGTCGACCAGCAGCCCGAGCCGCTCGACCGATTCGAGGATCGCACCGACATAGCCCTCCGCCTGCGGCGTCATCTCGCCCGCATAGCCGCCATGCAACATCTCGGCGAACCCGCTGATCGACGTCAGCGGCGTGCGCAACTCATAGCTCATATTGGCGACGAACGCCGTCTTGACCTTGTCGGCGGCCTCCAAAGCGTTCGCCCGGTCACGCAGCGCCTGCTCGGCGCGACGGCTGTCGGTGATATCGAGCATCGTGAACAGCGCGTTGCCATCGGGCAGTGGCACACCCGCGAACTCGAAATGCCGCCCGTCCGCGAACGCCACGCGGCCGCCGCGCTGCTGTCGCTCGACCGTCGCCGATCGGACCAGGTCGGGGATCAGCGCGGACCGGCTTGGCGTCGCGAGCTTGCCGCCGACCGCCTCGGCGAACGCATCGACGCGCGGATGCGCCGCGAGGAACTCCTCCTCGAGCCCCCACAACAGCCGGAACCGGTTGTTCCAGACCTGCAACCGGCCATCGGCGGCGAACACGCCGAGCGCCTCGAACAGATTGTCGAAGGTCGCGGTGCGCACCCGCAACAGCGTGTCGCGCGCGCTCGCGAGCTGGACCTGCTCGGTGCGATCCTCGAAGATCAGCAACAGCCCGCCATCGGGCAACGGCTGGGCGACGACGCGGAGATGCGTGCCGCCGCGCAAATGCCAGTTCTCCTCGATCGCACCCCCGCCGACCGGGCCGCTCTGCGATCCGCCGGTCTGCAGGAACCAGTCGCGCCGCTCCGCCTTCCAACTCGGGAAATCGCGCACCTCGGGCAGGCGATTGGCCTCGCGCATGCGTTCGAGCACGCGGTCGAATTCGGGGCGATCGGCAAGCCATTCGCTGCGCATCGCGAACATCCGCCGGAACGGCTGGTTGCAGAACACGAGCGACCGGTCGCCACCGAATTGCGCGACACCCGCCGACAGCCGGTCGAGCATCGCGCGCTGCGCCTCGGCGAAGCGCTTGGCGCCGGATCGTGCCTGTTCCAGCTCCTCGATATCGATCGCGAACCCGGCCACGCCGCCGCTCAGCAACGGCACGTCGTAGATCTGCAGCGACCGCCGCGCGCCATCGATCGTCGCCGGTAGGACCTGCTGATGCGGCCGCCCCTGTTCGCGCGCGACCGCCGCGCCCGCCAGCGGCCCGCCTCGGCCCGAGCCTTCGACCAGCTCCAATCCGCGCGCCACCACATCGGCGGCATCGCGCCCCTCGACCGCCTCGACATAGGCGGTGTTGACCATCGCCAGCCGCAGGTCGCTCGCACGGTACCACATCGGCATCGGCGCCGCCTCGATCAGCCCGGTCAGCGAATCATACGCGTCGGAAAGTCGCGTGGTTTCCGCACTGAGTCGCGCGATCTCCGCCTCGCTGTCGGTCGCATCGAACGCCCACAGCAACACCGCGCCGGTCGCGCCCATCTCGCCCGGCGCGCGGCCCCCGCGAAACGTGATCGCGCGCGTCGAGCAAAGCAGGCGGATCGAGCGGACGAATGCACGTCCCGATCGCTGCGCCGCGGTGATGTCCGCAATCAATCGCGCCGCGTCGTCCGCGGACAAACCGGTGCCGCCGGCCGCGAGCTCGGCCAGCAACCGCGGCGGCGCGTCGAAACCCAGCCAGTCCGCCATCCGCTGGACCATCTCGATCCGCCCACCCGCGCGCACGACGGTGACGATCGCCGGCGACCCGTCGAGCAGCGTCTTGAGGTGCGTATTCGCGTCGATCGCGTCGGCCGCCGCGGCGCGCGCGCGCAGACCCACAAACAGCGACGCGCCGCCCGCAACGATCAGCGCGAACAGCACCGCGCCCCCTGCGATCACCGCGCCGAGGCTCAAAACCATCATCGAAACCCTGTTCGCGCCATCATCGACCCTGTCTAGGCCAACACCACCGCGATGGGGAGGCCATCTCCAACGAAAAGCGGCGGACTCCGTTGCCGGAGGCCGCCGCCATCACGCTCTGCAGGTTAAACCGGACGCGGTCACATCAGAATTTGGGCATCTTGATGCGCGCACCGACGAAGAAGAAGCGTCCGATCGCGTCGACCGGATAGGTCGTCGACCCGTAGGCCGGCTTTTCATTGGCCACGTTGTTGACGCCGCCGTACATCGAGAAGTTCGGTGCGACATCGACGCTTGCGTAGATGTCGTGGACCCAGCGATCCTTATAGAACACATATTCAGGCGCCGAATAGTTCGGGTTGCCGTCCAGCGAATTCTTGCTGAAGCGACGCGTCTTATCGAACCACTGGACGCCGTAGTTGAGCGTCAGCGGGCCCTTCACCCACGTCAGATCGCCGGTCGTCTGGAATTTCGGCGCGAACGTGGTCTGGAGCGAGTCGGTGACCGGCGCGCCGGGCGTGCCGACGAACTCGAGCTTGTTGAGATAATTACCGATGACCTTGAAGTTGAACACGCCAAGATCGCCCGCCGACAGGCGATAGTTCAGGTTGAGATCGAGGCCGGCGGTCCGGAAGCTCGCGACGTTCTGGGGTCGTACGGTGAACCCGTTGATCAGTCCGGTGCCGGTCTGGCGCGTGATCGACTGACAGAACACGTTGTTCGTGTCCGCCTGGTCGACGCACAGCTCGGAAAGCTGCTGGGCGGTGACCTGGTTGATCGCGTTCTTCAGCCTGATGTCATACCAGTCGAACGAAACGCTGAGCCCGGGCAGGAACCGCGGCTCCAGCACCGCGCCCGCGGTCCAGGTCTTCGCGGTTTCCGGCGTCAGCGACGGATTGCCCGACTGGAAGCCCGAGATATTGACCGAACGCGTATCATCGAACGCAGCGACCTGGGCGGGGTTGAGCCCCGCTGCGGCCAGGATGGTCTTGCAGTTCGCTGCACGCGTCGCCTCGCCGAGGTTGAGATTTTCCGGCTTGCAGGGATCGTTGAAGAACTCGAACGTCTGCGATCCCCCGCCGAACAGCTCATTGATATTGGGCGCACGCGTGGCGCTCGAATATGTTGCGCGGAGGCGAAGGTCGCGAACCGGGGCATATTGGCCGTTGAGCTGCCACGTCGTCGTGCTGCCCGTTGTCGAATAGTCCGAATATCGGATTGCGGCGCCGAATTCGAGCTGGTGCGCGAAGCGGACGTTGCGCAGCAGCGGCGCGTTCAGCTCGGCAAAGCCTTCCTTGACGGAGTACTGACCGATCGTCGGCGACAGCGCGTTGGTATAGGTCAGCCCCTGCGCCGCCAGCGGGTCGGGGGTAAAGCCCGAGCGCTCCTTGCGGTATTCGCCACCCACCACGAACCCGAGCTCACCGCCCGGCAGGCTGAACATGTTGCGGAAATCGCCCGAGACGAAACCGTTGACGACCTGCTGCTCGACGAACGAGCGATCGGTCGTGTTAACCTTGATGAAGTCGAGGCCGGCCTGCGAGCTCTGGCCCTCGCCGAACAGGTTGATCGGCGAGCACTGGCCCGGGGCGAAGGTGGTCGGTGCAGTGACGTCGCGACCCGACGCGAACGGCTGGTCGGGAGTCCAGCCCGGCTGGATGTTGGCGCGACAGGTGATCTGCCCGGTCGCAGGATCGCGCACGGCATCGATCGCTGCGAAGAACCGATCGTCATAGATGTCGTTGACGTAGCGGCTCGTGACGTTGGTGCGGCCGTAGTTATAGGAAAGCTCGTAGCTCAGGCTGTCCGACAGATCGCCGCGGACGCCACCGACGCCGCGATACGTTTCACGCCGGATGTTCTCGCCACGCTGGCCCAGGTCGAAATTGTCGCGCGTGACCAGCACGCCGCCGATTTCGGGGTCGATCGCCGATCGGATGCTCGCGGGGATGTAGGGATTGTCCGAGGGGACGAAGAGATAATAGTCGAAGCTCGGCTGCGCGAGCGAGAACGAGCGGATATTGGCGTATTTGCCCTCGGCGAAGATCTTGAACTTGTCCGATACGTCGAAATGCGCGATCGCATTAACGACGTGCCGTTCGACTTCGGGGCGCAGATCGTTGCCGTAATCGGCGACCGACGTCGCCGAGCCGCCCTTGGCATAGCCGCCGGGGATCGTGATGCCGGGATCCCAAACGCTGCCGTCGCCGTCGAACTCCGGATACCCGTCACCGTTGACGTCGACGCCGCCGCGCCGCGACGTTCCATCGTAGCGGATATCGGTCTGGGGTACGAACAGATATGATCCGGGCGTATTTGCGACATAGTTCGGGTTGCGGTAGAAACCGACCCTGTTGGCGCCCCGGAGATACGAACGATCGCGCGTCTGCAACCGGTCGTCCATGCCATATTCGTAGGCGAGCGCGATATTGCCGCGGCCGTCCGCGAAGTTCTTGCCGGCCGTCACCGTCAGCAATCGCTGCCCGGTGTCGCCCTTGGCGGAGATTCCGGCCTGCCCGCGTGCCGTCAGACCCTCGAAATCGGTCTTGAGGATGAAGTTGACGACGCCGGTCACCGCGTCGGCGCCGTAGATCGCCGAGGTGCCACCGGTCAGCACTTCGATCCGCTCGACCAGGTCGTTGGGGATCGTGTTGACGTCGACCGACTGGTCGCCTGCGAGGCCGGCAACGTGACGCCGGCCGTTGACCAGCGTCAGCGACCGGTTCGTGCCGAGGTTACGCAGGTTGAGCTGGTTGAGACCGGTTGCACCGATCCCGGCGCGGTCGCCCGAATTGTCGCCCGATGTCGACGATCCGATCAACGCGGGGTAGCCGGTCAGGAAGTCCGTCAGGTTGGTGGTGCCCGATTGCTGGATCGTCTGCGCGCCGAGCGACACGATCGGCGACGGTGAGTCATAATCCGGCCGGCGGATCCGCGTACCGGTGACGACGATCTCGCTGTCCGGCACCGTTGCGGCGGGCGATTGCGGGGCGTCAGGCGCAGCCGTATCCGGCGCGGGCGTGGCGGGAAGGTTGGCGGTGTCGCCCGGCGCGGCCGTCTGCGCCATCGCCGGCGCCGCGGTCATCGCGATCAGCACGGCCAATGCCGAAGGCGCTGCAAACAGACCGCCGCTGCGGTTCACACTGAAATTCATTTTACCGAGCCCCTTGTTGAGCGCTGGTTCGTGAACTCCGCCACGTCACTGCGCAGTCATAAAAGGACATTTATTCTGCCGCTTCGCAACCCCACCGGATAATTTGAAACGACATGTTGCAATGCTGCAACAACGAAAAAGCCGCGCCCGCCTGATGGCGGACGCGGCTTTCGAAAAACCCTACGGAATCCTGAGGATCAGTAGCGGTAATGGTCCGGCTTGAACGGGCCTTCGACCGGCACGCCGATGTAACCGGCTTGCTTGTCGGAAAGCTTCGACAGCTTCACGCCGAGCTTCTCGAGGTGGAGCATCGCGACCTTCTCGTCGAGGTGCTTCGGCAGGACGTAGACTTCGTTCTTGTAGTTCTCGCCCTTGGTCCAGAGCTCGATCTGCGCGAGCGTCTGGTTGGTGAACGAGGCCGACATCACGAACGACGGATGGCCGGTGGCGCAACCGAGGTTCACCAGGCGACCCTTCGCCAGGATGATGATCTGCTTGCCGTCCGGGAACTTCACCAGGTCGGTGCCGGGCTTCACTTCGGTCCAGTCGTAGTTCGACAGCGCGGCGATCTGGATCTCCGAGTCGAAGTGACCGATGTTGCAGACGATCGACATCGGCTTCATCGCCTTCATGTGATCGGCGGTGATGACGTCGGCATTGCCGGTCGCGGTGCAGAAGATGTCGGCGCGGCTGACGGCCTCTTCCATCGTCACGACTTCGAAGCCCTCCATCGCCGCCTGCAGGGCGCAGATCGGATCGACTTCGGTGACCATCACGCGCGCGCCGCCGTTGCGGAGCGACTGGGCCGAGCCCTTGCCGACGTCACCGAAACCGGCGACGCAGGCGACCTTGCCCGCGAGCATGACGTCGGTCGCGCGACGGATCGCGTCGACCAGCGATTCCTTGCAGCCATAGAGATTGTCGAACTTCGACTTGGTGACCGAGTCGTTGACGTTGATCGCGGGGAACGGCAGCTCGCCCTTCTTCGCGATCTCGTAAAGACGATGAACGCCCGTCGTAGTCTCTTCCGAGACGCCCTTCAGATTCTTGACGGTCTCGGTCAGGTAGCCGGGGTTCTTCGCGACATACGCCTTGAGCGCACGCTGCATCTCGACTTCTTCCTCGTTCTCGGGCTCGGGCATCGTGTGGCCGGCTTCGAGCTTGGCGCCCCAGAGCGCGAACATCGTCGCGTCGCCACCGTCATCGAGGATGATGTTGGCGGTCTGACCCTCGATCTCGCGGTCCCACGAGAAGATGTCGCCGACATAGTTCCAGTAATCGGCCAGGCTCTCGCCCTTGATCGCGAACACGGGGACGCCCGATGCGGCGATCGCGGCAGCGGCATGGTCCTGCGTCGAGAAGATGTTGCAGGTCGCCCAGCGGACGTCGGCGCCGAGCGCGGTCAGCGTCTCGATCAGGACGGCGGTCTGGATCGTCATGTGCAGCGAACCGGTGATCCGCGCGCCCTTGAGCGGCTGCGCTGCGCCGAACTCGGTGCGCAGCGACATCAGGCCGGGCATCTCGGTCTCGGCGATGTTGATCTCGGCGCGGCCGAAATCGGCGAGGCTGATGTCGGCTACGACATAGTCGGGCTTGCCGTCGGTTTTCTGGGGCGCGAGCGTGGTGGCCACGAGGATATCTCCTGGGAATAATCTTTGATCGGCGAGCCTCATGCCCGTGCCGGATGCCGTGCGCCTTAGGGGATCGGGAGGCTCAAATCAAATATAAAGATATCTTTATATGATGGGTTGGGCAGCCGGACGGCCCTGCCAAACCGCGCCGTTCTCCTGCGAACGCAGGAGCCCAGGGTAACGAACGGCGTCCTGTGCGATGCTGGACTCCTGCGTTCGCAGGAGAACGGCTAAGCCCGCCCCGTCTCCGCGACGATCAACCGGGGGTCGACACCGGCCTGCGCGAAGGCATAGGTCCATCGATCCTCTACCGCCGTATCGAACAGCAGGTCGGTATCACCGAGCACGTTGAACCAGCCCGGTCGCGACAGTTCGCCCTCGAGCTGCCCGCCATCCCAACCGGCATAGCCCAGCGCCACCACCCACTGCGACGGCCCCTTCCCCTCGGCGATCGCGCGCAGCACGTCGACCGTGCTCGACAACTTCCACCGCCCGGCGACGTCGACCGAATCCTGCCCGCCCCAGTCGGACGAGTGCACCACGAACCCGCGGCGAGGCTCGACCGGGCCGCCGAAATGCACCGGCGCGTTGGGCGCATCGCCCGGTTCGATCCCGAACTGTTCGAGCAGATCGTGAAACCCGAGCCCGTCGATCGTCGCACCGATCCCGATCCCGATCGCGCCGTTCTCGTCATGGCTGCACATCGCGATCACCGCGCGCGCAAACCGCGGGTCGCTCATCCCCGGCATCGCGAGCAGGAATTGTCCGGAGAGAAAGGCCGTCTTGTCCATGCCGCACAACATAGCGGCGCATGCTTGCGGTCGCCACGCTTGAAATACCCCGCCCGGCGTCCAAGGTATCGCTCGCCCGCGACCAACGCGCGGCGACAGGAGATTTTCAGATGACGATCAGCGTCGGCGACCGCCTTCCCACCACCACACTCGTCAAGGCCACCGCGGATGGCCCCGATCAGGTCGATACCGACAGCTTTTTCAAGGGGCGGAAAGTCGCGCTGTTCGCGGTCCCCGGCGCCTTCACGCCGACCTGCTCGGCCAAGCATCTCCCCGGTTTCGTCGAGAAGGAAGCCGAGCTGAAGGCCAAGGGCGTCGACGAGATCGCTTGCGTCTCGGTCAACGACGCGTTCGTGATGGGCGCGTGGGGCAAGTCGGCCGGTGCCGGCGACATCACGATGCTGGCGGACGGCAATGGCGATTTCGCCAAGGCGATCGGGCTGACTATGGACGGCTCGGGCTTCGGCATGGGCACGCGCAGCCAGCGCTACTCGATGCTGGTCAACGACGGCGTGGTCGAGCAGCTGAACGTCGAGGCTCCGGGCGAGTTCAAGGTGAGCTCGGCCGAGCATCTGCTCAGCGAAATCTGATGTAAGGGGGCGGGAGCAATACCCGCCCCTCATTACCACCCCGGCGAAGGCCGGGGCCCAAGTGGCAAGGCCGAGGTAACTTCGGGATGCCCGCCGTTACATCCGTTCCCCAATATGGGCCCCGGCCTCCGCCGGGGTGGCGCATTAACACCGGGCGCGCTTAATCGTGACCATCCCTCGCGGTCTTGCCACCGTAACCTCCGCCACGTAACGCTACCCGATGACAATCGCATCCGACCTCGTCGCCGACCTCGACCGCCTCTATCGCGCCTCCGTCGAGCGCCTCCAAGCCGCCATGAGCGCCTATATCGCCGACGGCACCACACCCGATCCCGCCAGCCGCACCGACGGCTCGTTCGCCTATCCCGAAGTCCGCCTCATCTATAAGGGCGGTGTCGATCGACCCACGCCGCTGCGCTCGTTCGGCCGCATGGTCACACCCGGCGAATACAAGATCAGCGTCACCAAGCCCGCGATCTTCGCCGAATATTTGATCGAACAGCTGACGCTGCTGATCGAGGATTACGACGTCACCGTCGAAGCCGTCGAAGGTCGCCAGGAAATCCCGTTCCCGTACGTGATCGAGCCAGGCCACGCGCTGAGCCTCGACGAGGTCTCCGCCACCGAATTGTCGCGCCACTTCCCCGCGACCGAACTCGCGCATATCGGCGACGAGATCGCCGACGGCCTCTGGATCGCGCATGACGAGACCCGTCCGCTCGCGCTGTTCGACGGCCTGCGCACCGACTTCAGCCTCGCGCGCCTGCGCCATTACATGGGCACGCCGGCGGAACACGCGCAGCGCTTCGTGCTGTTCACCAACTATCACCGCTATGTCGACGAGTTCGTCCGCTGGGCCGGGACGCAGCTCGGCGAAGGCTCGCGCTTCACCAGCCTGTCGGGCGCGGGCGGGATCACGATCTCGTCGGGCGACGACATCGACAAGATCATCTCCGACAGCGCGTGGCGGCGGCACCAGATGCCCGCCTATCACCTTATGGCGGACGACCGCACCGGCATCACGCTGGTCAACATCGGCGTCGGCCCATCGAACGCAAAGACGATCTGCGACCACCTCGCGGTGCTGCGTCCCGAGGCATGGCTGATGATCGGCCATTGCGGCGGCCTCCGCCCCAGCCAGCGGATCGGCGATTACGTCCTCGCGCATGCGTATCTGCGCGACGACCACGTCCTCGACGACGTCTTGCCACCCGAGATTCCCGTCCCCGCGATCGCCGAAGTCCAGGTCGCGATGGCCAAGGCAGCCGAGATCGTCTCGGGGCAGTCGGGCGAGGAACTCAAGCGCCGCCTGCGCACCGGCACGATCGTCACGACCGACGACCGAAACTGGGAACTGCGCTATTCGAAGTCCGCGCTGCGCTTTTCGCTGAGCCGCGCGGTCGGCATCGACATGGAGTCTGCGACGATCGCCGCGCAGGGGTATCGGTTCCGCGTTCCCTACGGCACGCTGCTCTGCGTGTCGGACAAGCCGCTCCACGGCGAGCTGAAACTGCCTGGCCAGGCCAACCGCTTCTACGAGCGCGCGATCAGCGAGCATCTCCGGATCGGGATCGAGACCTGCGAGCAATTGCGACTGGAGGGCGCCAAGCTGCACAGCCGCAAGCTGCGCGCGTTCGACGAGCCGCCTTTCCGGTGAGGACCGCTCCAGCAGGACGCGGTTGAAAAACGGAGCGGAACGCGCCGCAATGCGTTACGCATCCGGAATCATTTCTGAGGGAGCATAGCCGTGGCCGACACCGACCCACCCGAAACGCCGCCCCAAACCGACGCCAAGAAGCCTGTCACCCGCCGCCGTGCGACGCGCGCGACCAGCGTACCGAAGTCGACCGCCGCCTCCGCGACCGCCAAGCCGGTAGCGCCGGCGAAGCGCGTGCCGGCCGCCAAGCGCGCCGTGGCGCCGAAGCCGGCAGTTGAGGCAAAGCCCCTGCCCGCTGCGGAAAAGCCCATCGCGTCGGCAACCCGAAAAATACCCAAGCCCGCGCCGAAACCGCGCTCGACCAAGCGCAGCACGCCGCGTCCCACGCCCGTGCGCAAGTCTCCCGCTCCCGCCCCGGTGGTGATCGCCAAACGCAGGATCGGCGGGAAATGGGGCGCCGCGATCGCCGGCGGCGTCGCGGTGATCGGCGCGGCCGCGGCCTTGCTAACACTCCGCGGCAGCACACCGAAAGCGACCCCACCCAAGCCGAAGGGCAAGCACGCGCATCAGGCGGACGGGACGGATTCGTCGAAGTCGCTGGCGGCCGGCATCGCCGATCCGGGAACGATCCCGGAGTAAGTGGGTGTAGGATGGTTGGGTCGACCGACGGAACAAGACCGATCGGTTCCGAATAATCAGGCCTAGGGTTCAAATACCACTCCGGCGAAGGCCGGGTCCCGATTGGTGGCCGACAGTAACGCGCGCTCTAACAGTTTTTCCGCCTTCGGATTTCTGGCGATCGACGATCTGATTACCTGCACGAGCAACCTTCTGATACTGCTCGGTGTGGAGCCGAGGACAAACCAAAGACGGTCAGCTTCGGGGAGCGGAGTGAGGACCAGCGCGAAGGGTGCATGCGCCGACAGCCGGTCGACGGACGTCCTGCTTGCAATCGGCCCCCGCCAACGTGGGCCGCAAGGTCTGCGGCGACATCGCCGGCGTCAGTTGCCAGCCCGTGACGACGAGCGCAGCGGCGACCGCCACACCGGCAATTTGGCGGCGGACGAGGCAAGTCCTCAGGTCACATCGATTCTTGGCTATGCATCACCGCTGGGCAATGGCCATGCCGTGTATCGGGCCCTGCAAGCCCATGCGAAGAATTTCGATCTCAGCGCAGTCACGACACGGCACCTTGGCAGTGCAGCGAACGTGATCGGCGCGCCAGAGCTCGGGCTTGGCTTCCTGATCCGTTCCAGCGCGATGGCGCGTGAGGAGGGCCGTCTCGGTGAGCTACCACGCACGCTTTTCGCCCAGGCATGGGCGCAAGTCGAAGTCGGCCACTGGGACGATGCGCTTGCGGCCGCCGCCGAAGGCGTGACCTTGGCGGAAGAAACCGGCGGACGGCATTGGGTCGCTGCGTCGAAGATAGTCGAGGCGCGCGTTGCCGGGATGCGGGGAGACATGGCAGCCTTCATCGCGCGATCGACTGAGGCGGAACGGATCGCGCTCCCGCTCGGGGCGAGCTTCCTCCTGGCCATGCTGCAGCTCGCACGAACGACGACCGCGCTGGGTGCCGGCCGTCCGCTGGAGGCCTTCGACCACATTCAGCGGATGTTCGATCCGGCCGATCCCGCCTACAATTCGAGCATCCAGTTCTATGCCGCGAGCGATCTGGTCGAGGCAGCCATCGCTGCCGACCGACGTGACGTGGCGGTACGGATGCTCGCCGACATTGTAACCGCGACAAATAGGAAGCCCGTGCCGTGGGTTGGAGCCAATCTCGCCTACTGCAAGGCGCTCGTCGCGGCGCCGGAGCGCTCGGGAACGGCTTTCGACGCGGCGAGCCGCGAGGACCTCAAGGACTGGCCATTCCTGCGTGGGCGCTGCCTTTTAGCCCAAGGCGAATATCTTCGGCGGAGTCGCAGACCAGCCGAAGCGCGCGCGCCGCTACGCGCCGCAGCCCAGACGTTCGATGCCCTGGGCGCCGTACCCTGGAGCGAACGCGCCTGGAACGACCTGAGGGCAGCCGGCGAAGGGAGCCGACCGAGCGAGACGCTTTTAGCGAGCGTTCTCAGTCCGCGAGAGCTTCAAATAGCACAACTCGCAGCTGCGGGGCTCACGAACAAAGAGATCGGTAGGCGGTTGAACCTTTCCCACCGCACCGTGGGGTATCACCTCCATAAGATTTTCCCCAAGACTGGCGTCACCGCGAGATACGAGTTGCGAGACGTATTGAACTAGGTGTTCTTTTCGCTCGACAGCTAGTGTCAGCCCAACAGACTGGTGCCGATCGTTCGCAGTGCCAAAAACTGCCCCGCTCGCCTGCCGCTTTGAGCGATGGAATTTGCACTGCTCGCGCTACATGTCCGCGAGGCGACGAGCGAGCGTGCCTGCGCCGAACTTTATCGCGGTGCGAGCGGTGCTGGCGTTCGCGCGCTTCCCCATGATTGCGGGGAACGGCACGCCCAACTACCACCCGTGATCGAATGGCGTGATCGGTTTGTCCCGAATAATCGATTGGACAAATGTCTGTCGGTCGCTGCATCTTGCCGCATCACGGTTACACCTATCGAGAGAGGACGCCACGATGGCCGATTACGAACAGCCTACGGGCAGCGGCTGCCCAATGAACCCTCAGGGTGGCGGCGAGGTCAAGGCCCGCTCGCTGCTGGGTCGTACGAACAAGGATTGGTGGCCCGATGCGCTGCCGATCGACATGCTGCACCAGCACGGCGTCTCGCCCGACCCGATGGGCGAAGACTTCGACTATGCCGAGTCGTTCCAGCAGCTCGACTACGCCGCGCTCAAGGCCGACCTGACCGCGCTGATGACCGACAGCAAGGCCTGGTGGCCTGCGGATTATGGTCATTATGGCCCGTTCATGATCCGCATGGCATGGCATGCCGCCGGCACCTACCGCGTGACCGATGGTCGTGGCGGGTCGTCGTCGGGTCAGCAGCGTTTCGAGCCGCTCAACTCGTGGCCGGACAACGGCAACCTCGACAAGGCGCGTCGCCTGTTGTGGCCGATCAAGCAGAAGTACGGCAAGAACATCAGCTGGGCCGACCTGTTCATCCTCGCCGGCAACGTCGCGATCGAGAGCATGGGCGGACCGGTGTTCGGCTTCGCCGGCGGCCGCAAGGACGTCTTCGCGTCCGAGGGGGACACGTTCTGGGGTGCCGAGGAACTCTGGGTCAACGAAGGCGCGCAGACGCGCATCACCGAGGACATGCCCGAGCTCGAAGGGCCGCTCGCCGCGATCCAGATGGGTCTCATCTACGTCAACCCCGAAGGTCCGGGCGGTGAGCCCGACGCCCTCAAGTCCGCACGCGACATGAAGGCGACGTTCCAGCGGATGGCGATGAATTCCGAGGAAACCGTCGCACTGACTGCCGGCGGCCACGCGTTCGGCAAGGCGCACGGCGCAAAGCCTGCCCCGCATTTCAAGAGCCCGTCCTCGGAAGCCGTGCACATGCAGGGCCTTGGCTGGCTGACCGATAGCGAGGAGATCGGCCAAGGTCACATCACGACCTCGGGCATCGAGGGCGCGTGGTCGAACAACCCGACCAAGTGGACCGGCGACTATCTGCGCCTGCTGTTCAAGTACGACTATGAGCTGACCGAGAGCCCGGCCGGTGCAAAGCAGTGGCAGCCGGTCAACCCGGAGCCGGAGGACATGGCACCCGACGCGCGCGACCCCAACAAGCGCGTGCCGACGATGATGACCACCGCCGACATGGCGTTGAAGATGGACCCCGAGTTCCGTGAGATCGCGCTGCGCTTCCGCGACGATCAGTCGGCGCTCGACGACGCGTTCGCGCGCGCCTGGTTCAAGCTGACGCACCGCGACATGGGTCCCAAGGTCCGCTACCTCGGGCCTGAGGTTCCCGAGGAGACGCTGATCTGGCAGGATCCGATTCCCGAGGGCACCGCGCCGTCGGACGCCGACGTCGCTGCGTTTAAGGACGCCGTGCTGTCGAGCGGGCTGACGATCGGCCAGCTGGTCAAGACCGCCTGGGCATCGGCGTCGACCTATCGCCGGTCGGACCATCGCGGCGGTGCCAACGGCGCACGCATCGCGCTCGCACCGCAGAAGGACTGGCCGGTCAACGAGCCAGAGCAGCTGAGCAAGGTCCTCGCCAAGCTCAACGAGTTGCGCGGCGCTATGTCGCTGGCCGACGCGATCGTGCTGGCGGGCTCGGCTGCGGTCGAGAAGGCGGCACGCGATGCCGGTCACGACGTGTCGGTACCGTTCCTCGGCGGACGCGGTGATGCTACGCAGGAGTGGACCGATGTCGAGAGCTTCGTGTGGATGGAGCCGCAGGCCGACGGGTTCCGCAACTACCTGAAGACGCGTCACCCGGTGAAGACCGAGGAGCTGCTGCTCGACAAGGCGTCGCTGCTCGGCCTGTCCGCGCCGGAGATGACGGTGCTCGTCGGTGGCCTGCGCGTACTCGGCGCAAACTTCGGCGATGCGCCCGAAGGCGTACTCACCCAGCGTCCGGGGCAGCTGACCAACGACTTCTTCGTCAACCTGCTCGACAACGACACGTTCTGGGATCTCGTCGACACGTCGAGCGACGAGAAGTTCATCGGCTACGATCGCGGCGGTCGTGAAAAGAAGTGGCAGGCGACCCGCACCGACCTGGTGTTCGGCTCGAACTCGCAGCTGCGCGCGACGGCCGAAGTCTATGCCGAGAACGGTCACGAGGCTAAGTTCGTCCGCGACTTTATCCGTGCATGGGTCAAGGTCATGAATGCCGATCGTTTCGACGTCACGGCCAAGCCCGTATCGTCCAACCAGGCGACATAAGGGTCGGTGACATGCGGGCGAGCCGTGTTGCTCTGGACAAGAGGCCAGAACACCACGGCTCGATCGTGACTGACGTGTTCAAAACCACCGGTTGTATTACGTTACGGTCCTGAACGACATCGTCAGGCTCGCGCCGCTAGGCGCCCAACCAATCGGTTGTTATCTCGCCCCTATGCCCCTCCGGTGCGAGCACGGCGCGCAGGGCTTCCAGCAGAGGTGGGAGCGCCTGCGTGAAGGCGTAGGGCGGATTGACGATATAAAGGCCCGCGCCATTATAGATGCCGGGCTGATTGCCATCGTACAACCAATGCTCCACCCCCAGCAATTTCGGAATGCCGAGCTTGCGTAACTGCGCCTTCCACCGCCAGTGCGTGCCGCGGTCTTTCAGCGGATACCAGATCACCGTCACGCCATGCGCCCATTTGCGGTGAGAGGCAGCAAGGGTGGCTGTGATACGTTCGCGCTCATCGGGCTGCTCGTACGGCGGGTCGACCACCACCACGCCGCGCGCGGTACGGGGCGGCAGCATCGCCGGCCAAAACTCGTAGGCGTCACGCTCATGCACGGCAGCGGATGTGTCGCGCATTACGCCGCGCAGGGTATAGGCATCCTCGGGATGTTTTTCGTTCAGGACCAGGAAATCCTGCGGGCGCAGAAGCTGCGCCAGGATCCGCGGAGAGCCGGGGTAGAAGTGCGGCTCGACCTCGACGTTCACCGCCTTTACGGCGGCGCGATAGTCGTTCAGCAAGGGGTTCGGGTCGGCAAAGGCCCGCAGGACGCCCTGCGTGGACTCGCCGGTGCGCCGGGCGTCGTCGCCGCCAAGGTCGTACAGCCCGCAGCCGGCATGGGTGTCGATCAGGGTCAGCGCGCTCGGTTTTTCCTGCAACGCCCGCACGAGGGCGATCAGCAGGCTGTGCTTCACGACATCGGCGCTATTGCCCGCATGGAAGGAATGACGATAATTCATTGCAACTCGAAATCCTGACAATCGACCTTTATCGTGCGGCTGGGCGCGGTTGCATAGCGCGAGGCGCGTGAAGTAACCAATATGGTGCTCGTGTAAAGTCAGGCGAAAACCTTCAACGCGCTCATGCGCGATGCGTCAAACCGGCGTTAGCGATCGTGCTCACCTTCATCTCTCTTTGGCCAGGTTGATCGGGCAGGCGCGAGAGGGTTGCCCTGCCTCTGAGGGGCCGCTCCAGACTTATTGATAACGACTTGCATTAGTAAATGATTCCCTGCAAGAGGCTGCCAGACGTCTCTGGGGGATACGAATGACTGCCTTACTCGCCGTTCTCATGACCGCGGCCAATCTCGACGCTTCGCCCGCTGCTTTGCCGGATCCGAAGGACGAGGCCGCACTTCAGGCGCGCCAATCCGCGGACGAGATTGTCGTCACCGGCGCCCGCACCGAAGGCACCAGCGATTACACGATCCCAGGGCAGACGACCGCCACGCGGCTCAACCTCACGCTCCGAGAGACGCCGCAGTCGGTCAGCGTTGTCACGCGCGCGCAGATCGAGGATTTCCAGCTTAACGACGTCAATACGCTGCTCAGCACGGTTCCGGGCGTGAACGTGCAGGCTGGCGAGACTGACCGGGTGTATTTCTCCGCACGCGGTTTCGACATCCAGACGTTCCAGGTCGACGGCATCGGCGTCCCGTTCGCGTTCGGCATCCAGACTGGTTCGATCGATACCGCATTTTACGATCACATCGAGGTCGTCCGCGGTGCGCCCGGCCTACTGTCGTCGACCGGCAACCCGTCCGCCGTGGTGAACTTCATCCGCAAGCGTCCGACCAAGGATCTGCAGGTGCGCGCGAGCGCCCAATATGGCTCGTTCGATCAGTATCGCGGTGAGGCCGACGTCAGCGTGCCGATCACCAAGACCGGCAGCATCCGGGCGCGTGCAGTCGGGGCGTATCAGGACGGCGACAGCTATCTCGACCGCTATGGTCTGCGCCGCTGGGTCGGCTACGGTATCGTCGAGGCAGACCTTGGCGCCAACACGACGGTCAGCGCCGGCTATGGTCATCAGGACCACAAAAGCCGCGGTGCGATGTGGGGTGCGATCCCGCTCACCTACAGCGACGGGACGCCGCTGAACTTCGCGCGCTCGTCGAACGTCGCGCCCGATTGGTCGAGCTGGAACGTCATCGACCGCCAGATCTTCGGCGACATCACGCATCGGTTCGGCAATGGCTGGGTTGCGCGTGCGAGCGCGATCCGCCGTGCCACCGACGAGAACAACACGCTGTTCTATGTCTACGGCAACCCGTTGCGAAACGACGCCGACGGCATCGGCATCGATCCGGCAACCGGGCTCCAGGTCGGGATCCAGAGCTATCCGGGCAAGTTCCGCGCCACCACGCGCAACCTCACGATGGAGGCCTACATCGCCGGCCCGGTGACATTCCTGGGGCGTGAGCACGAGGTCAACATCGGCGTGAACCGCAGCGCGCAGGACTATGTCCAGCAGTCGAGCTACGACACCAGCACGATCGGCACCTACCTGCCCTATCCCGACCTGTTCGCAGGCAATTTCCCGCTGCCTAATTTCCCCACCGAGTTTTCGAGCGCGCCCCTATCGAGCCAGAACACGCACACGCGGCGCGAGACGGCCTATGGTCTGGTCCGGTTCAATCCGGGCGACGCGGTCAAGGTGATGATCGGCGGTAACGTCACCCACGCCACGAGCACGGGCTTTTCCTACGGCGGCAACACCGATTTCGACGCGACGCGGTTCCTGCCGTTCGCCGGCGCGACGGTCGACGTGACGAGCAACCTCAGCCTCTACGGCAGCTACGCGACGATCTTCAATCCGCAGAACCAGCTGCTCGACATCAACAACCGCATCATCGATCCGATCGAGGGCGAGAACCTCGAACTCGGGATAAAGGGTGACTGGTTCGCCGGCCGGCTGAACGCGACGGTCGCGGTGTTCAAGACGCGGCAGGACAATACGGCCGAGGCGGCGGGCATCGTGACCGAGAACGACGTCACCCGCACCTATTATGTCGGGATCGATGCGCAGTCGGAAGGCGTCGAGATCGATGTCGGCGGCCAGCTCGCGCCTGGCCTGCAGATGACGGGCGGATATACGGTAATGCGGATCGAGGACCCGGAGGGCAATCCGGTGCGGCGCTATGTCGCGCGCAACACCGGGCGATTGAATCTCAGCTATACGCTGCCGATGCTGCCCGCCCTCAAGCTGGGCGCCAGCGCGCAGTATCAGAGCCGCATCATCTCGCCGACCGGGCTGGGCCGGCAGGGAAACTATGCGTTGCTCGATCTGCTGGCGGCGTACAGCCTCACGCCGAACATCTCGGCTGCGGTGAACCTACGCAACGTCACCAACACCAAATACCTGACCGCAACCAACTTCGACGGCGGCTATTACGGCGCCCCGCGTTCGGTGCTGGGCACGATAAGCGTGCGATATTGAGGAGCAGGCGTGGGGTGGACGTGCAAGGTGCGCCTAGGCTTGTCCATCCCACGCCGGCAAAGCGTCGGTATCGGTCGGCCCGATCGGGATCGGGATTGCGCTCGCCGACTACGGCAATTTTCGATCGACAAGTTGCCGGACGCCAAGTGCTGTCCGGCACCCGAAAGCGGCGAGCGTCTGCCCAACCGCAGTACATCCAGCGCGCAATTTAGCGGGGGGCTCGACCCAGGTGCAGACGTTCGACATGCACTCGGGCACTCCCACTCCAGTCCTCCGTCAATGATATTCACCGATCGATTGGCGTCGGTTCCACTCGGCAACGCCTTTCCAGCTCCGAAAATCGTCGACAGAGCGGACGTCGAGCCGCGGGTACGTCGCACGGACCATATCCGCGAGGGCGCTGCCCGGACCCAGTTCCAGGATCCGGTCGGCGCCGCGCTCGATCAACGCCTCCAAGGTCGATGCCCAGTCGACCGTCGTGTCGATTTGAGCCGCAAGTCCGCGAAAGTCGCCACGCCCCCTGGCGATCGACGCATCGGCGGCGCCGAGCAGGGTACGCCCCGGAATAGGTCTCTGCGGCTCCGACGCTTCCAATGCGTCGAGGAAAGGCGCCACAGCGCGCGACAGACGCTTCGTGTGCGACGCGACGCGGACAGCGATGGGCCGTGCTGCAACCGCGGACTCGTCCACTGCGGCGACACAGCATCGTTCGACGTTGTTACGGTTTCCGCCGATAATGAAGAGTTGCGCCGGGTTGACGATGGCGAGCGCGCAATCGAACCGCGCGACGAGCGCGTCCACATGCTCGCGCGTCAATCCTCGAATGAAGCCAAGGCAATCGTCCGCCCCGCTCACCGCATCCATCGCCTCGGCGCGGACCGCCGTCAGCCGAAGCGTTCGCTCGGGCGTCCAGATGCCGGCGACGCCCCATGCCGTCATCTCACCGACGCTATATCCCGCGACCAAATACGGCTCGGCGAATGCCAGGCACGCATTCGCGGCAAGCCCGCGCGCGACACACAGGATCTGGCTCGTCCGATTGCCATGCAAATCGGCGTCCGACGCGGTTTGCAGGAGCGTGAGGATATCCTGCCCGAGTAACGCACTCGCCTCGGTGAGAATCCGCGCAGCGGCCGGTTCGTTGGCGAACAGGTCGAGCATAGCGCGATCCTGCCGCCCCTGCCCCGAACACAGCAGCGCGAGCGTCATGCCGTCGTGAACTCGACGAACAGCGCCATTGCCAGCAGGTCGGCACACCCGCCGGGGCTAAGCCGTCTTGCGGTGAAGGCATTGTGCGTAGCGATCGCGGCTCCGCGCCAGTCGGTTGCGCCGACCCCGCCGGCATCGAGAAACGCACGGGCGCGTGTCTGCGCGAACGCGAGACCTTCAGAACCGCCACGGTAGAGGAGATTGGTGTCGTCGACCCCGACGATCAGCGCCATGAGCGCCTCGACGCGACAGGCTTCTTCGTCCGCGTTCCGGCGTCGCGCGTCGGCGAGCGCGGGCAAGGCGACCCGGTAGAGCGAGGGAAAGCCGGCCGCCGCCTCGGCGCGCGCGCCACCCGTGGCATGGCGACGGGCGACGGTGCTGCCGTGGCTGTGCAGCGGTACCGGTCCGCGGGCGATCTCGACGCCCCAGCGTTGCGCGACGATCGCGCCCAATGTGCCCGACATGCGGTACACCGCGCGAAACCCGGCGGCGGCGCAGAGCAGCCCCATGCCGAAGATCGCGCCGCGATGCGTGTTCACCCCGCCGGTGGCCGCCATCATCGCGACCTCTGCCTCGATCCCGATCGCGCGGAGGCGGTCCATGCCGGCGCCGGCCGCGCCCGCTTCGGCGAGCCTTGCGAAGAACGGTTCGAGCGTCTCGGCGCTGCGGTTCATCATCGCCGCGTCCATGTCGTCATGCGCGCCGGTATCGACCGGGCTGACGAGGCCGGGCTTGGGATAGATCGCGATCTCCAGCTTGAGGCACTCGGTCGCGATCCGGCCGATGCTGGCGCCGTCGATCGCCGTTGTCGCGCGAGCCAGTGCGGTCATGCGAACAACTCGGTTCGCGCGATCATGCGGTTGCCGTCCACGGCCTTCACCAGCATCTCGGGCGCGGCGGAAGCGAGTTCGCGCCACTGGACCGCAAGCCCGGTGGGCGTCACGATCTCCCCGTCCAGCCGCATCGGCGCGTCCGCGTCGATCCGCGCCAGTGCAGCAGCCAGCCGCGCCGCGGCGTCGGCGGTCGAGACCCGCCAGACGAGATCCAGATCGGACGTCTCCGACAGATACGGCAGGCCGGTCAAATGCGCCCACGCCAGGCTGCCGAAGCACCGCGTATCGGGATCCAGCGCGATGAGCGCGGCGATCGTTTCCTGCCACGCGATGGGGGCGCCCCGAGCCGTATCCGCGAGCAAGGGCGGCGGCGCGTCGGACAGGATTGCCTCCGGCGGAACGGCGACGGCCAGACGTTGCTTGCCGAGCGATGGCGGCAGCGGCAGGCCGAGCGGCACCAGCCCCGCCACATCGTCGCAAATCGGGCGACGCGCGATCATCGGATATCCCGCTGCGACCCAATCAGCCACGATCGGCATTGCCTGAAGCGTCGGATAGGCAGCTAGTATCTCGCCCCAGCGCGCCGGGTCGAGATAGACCAGCCGGTGCCGATCTAACCGCATTACGCCTGCGCCGCCGCCGCGACCTCACCGGCGATCCGCGCCGATTTCGGTCGCCCGCCTCGCTCTGCGCCGAGTGCGGCCCGGTCGTCGCCTCCGCGCGGGCGTGCCAGCAATGCCTGCAACTGATCCGCAAGACTCTCGTCCGCGTCCCAGACAGCCGCGATGCCACCGACGCTGACGAGATTGTCGAGGCCGGGTGCGAAGACCGGCGTGGTCTTCGCCTTCGCCTCAAGTACATCGATCGGCAGTTTCGTCACGCGTGACATCGAGGCGAGATCCATCACTTCGGGGTGCGCGCCAGGCAATGCGACCAGCGTCCCGCAGGCGAGTGCGGTGGCGATGAACGCGCCTGCCGCGCTGCCGCCGTAGAGCAGTCCGACCGTGCGGTGGCCGCGCGCTTCCGCCACCAGCAGCGACTTGGCGAGGTGCGCGAGATATTCGCTGAGCCCGAGCAGTTCGTCGCGGCGGCTCATCCGCTGGCTCGCGCTGTCGACGAGGAACAGGATCGGCGCGGAATCGTCGTTCCGGGCGATCTCCATCACCGCCGCGGACAGCCGGATCGCTTGGTCGATCCCGATCGGCGCGCGCGCGGTCGCGCCGACGACATGGACCACCGCGCCACCGGGCAATGTTCCCTGCCCGAACAGCAGGTCGCCCTCCGCAGATACCGAATGACCGGTCGGAAACAGCGACGCGAGGATGTCAGCGGGCGTCATCGGCGCTCTCCCGATACTGGGCGGCAAGGGTGGCGAAGGCGGTGGCCGGCATGTCGGGGATCGCCTTCGGATCGTCGATCCCCAGCGCCTGCCAGATGTCGGTCGCGTCGGCAGCATCGCCAAACCGCGCAATCCGTCGTTCGAGCCGCGCCTGCTCGGCCTCCAGCGTCTCTAGATCGAGACTGGATCGCTCCCCGCTCCCGTTCGTGCTGAGCGAAGTCGAAGCACCGTCGATCGAGCCAAGCCCTTCGGCTTCGCTCAGGGCGAAAGGATGGGGGGAGGCGCTCCGATCGGATAGCGGTCGAGCCGACTGCGCCAATGCGGCAAGCGCGGCTTCGCGAAACGCCGCCGCGTCGTCGTCGACGAACACGTCTGCGCCGCCAATCAGCGTGCGATGCTTGCCGCCCATCGTCCGCCAGACCAGCGCGCGGTCGCGCGAGTCGAACTCCTCGACGCCCATGTTGGTCTCGATCACCTCGGGGCCGGTCACGCTGATGCGGCCCTGTTCCGACACGATCAGCGTCGAGCAGCACCCCGCGATCAACCCGCCGCCGCCGTAACAGCCCGCGCGGCCGCCGATCAGCCCGACGACGCGGACGCCCGCCATCCGTGCTTCGGCGACCGCGCGCATGATCTCGGCGATAGCGATCTCGCCGGCGTTGGCCTCCTGCAAGCGCACGCCGCCGGTGTCGAACGCGATCACTACGTCGCGCCCAAGCGCCTTAGCAGCACGCAACAGCCCGGCCAGCTTGGCGCCGTGCACCTCGCCGAACGCGCCGCCCATGAAGCGGCCTTCCTGCGCGGCGACCAAGATCGACGCGCCGTCGAGCGTCGCGCTGCCGACGACGATCCCGTCGTCGAACTGCGCGGGAAGGTCGAAGATGCCGAGATGCGGGCTGGTCTCGCGCTGTTCCGGCCCGACGAACTCCGCGAAGCTGCCGGTGTCGACCAGCGCAGCGATCCGTTCGCGCGCCCCAGCCTCGTACCAGCTCTGGCGAAAATTGCTCATGCCTCGGGCTCCTCGATCATGCGGACACCCTGCGCGAGCCGCAGCGAAACGGTGTCGGGTCGTGCGCCGCCATCGTTGATCGCAATCCGCAAGCCACCGGCCGCACGCCTGCCGACGAAATCGGCGACCACCGCATCCCACAGATCGCGAAAGCCGTGCGCCGCGGTGCTGATCTCGATCGCGCACCGATCGGGTGCGTCGCCGCGCTCGACCAGCACCTCGAGATTGCCCGACGCGACCACGCCGACCAGCGCCATTTTTCGCGTGCCGCCTGCCGGGGTTGGCGCGGCGATATCGAAATGGAGAATTTCCATGAGTGTCCTACCAGTTCCGGAAACGGCTCGGCGGCCGGTACAGCCCGCCCGAGGCGAGCATGAGGTCCTTGATCGATCGGGCGGCGAGCATGTTCCGGTTCGCGTCGAGCGGATCGATGCCGAGATCCTCCGGCCGCTGGATGATCTTCCGTTCCCGCAACCGTTCGACCATCACCTTGTCGCGGCCGCGGCCGATCTCGGTGAAGCCCGCCACGCCGCGGATCGCCTGCTCGCGCTCGTCGGCGGTGCGGCAGAGCAGCAAGTTGGCGATGCCCTCCTCGGTGACGATGTGCGTAGTGTCGTCGGCATAGACCATGATCGGTGCCAGATCGAGATCGAGCTTCTCGGCGAGTTCGAGCGCGCCGAGCTTCTCGACGAACAGCGGGGCGTTCCCCTCGCCGAACGTCTCGCCGATCTGCACCACCAGTTTTCGCCCGCGCCTCAAAGGCGCCGCCGTGTCCGGATCGGCCTCCGCCCCCGCCTGCAACCACGGTGCGCTCGGATGCCGCCGCCCGCGTGCGTCCGACCCCATGTTGGGCGCGCCACCAAAGCCTGCGATCCGGTTCGCGGTAATCGTCGAGCTGTGCCCCGCGAGGTCGATCTGGAGCGTCGAGCCGATGAACATGTCGCACGCATACAGCCCCGCGGTCTGGCTGAAGGCACGGTTCGACCGCAGCGATCCGTCGGGGCCGGTGAAGAAGATATCGGGCCGCGCGGCGAGGTAATCCTCCATGCCGACCTCGGAGCCGAAGCAATGGACCTGCTCGACCCAGCCCGCCTCGATCGCCGGGATCAATGTCGGATGCGGGTTGAGCGCCCAGTGCGTGCAGATCTTGCCCTTCAGCCCGAGCTTCTCGCCGTACGTCGGCAGCAACAGCTCGATCGCCGCGGTGTTGAAGCCGATGCCGTGATTCAGCCGGCGCACGCCATAGGGTTGATACAGCCCCTTGATCGCCAGCATCGCGGTCAGGATCTGCGTCTCGGTCATCGCCGCGGGGTCACGCGTGAACAGCGGCTCGACATAGAAGGGCTTGCCAGCGTCGAGCACGAAATGAACCTGGTCGCCGGGGATATCGACGCGCGGCAGCGTATCGACGATCGACCCGACCTGCGCGATCACCAGGCCGCTACCGAAGCTGGTCGCCTCGACCACCGTCGGCGTGTCCTCGGTATTGGGGCCGGTATAGAGATTGCCGTGGCGATCCGCGCTGACCGCGGCGATCAGCGCGACCTGTGGCGTGAGGTCGACGAAATAGCGCGCGAACAGTTCGAGATAGGTGTGGATCGCGCCCAGCTCGATCTTGCCGCCGAATAGCATCTTGGCGATCCGCGCGGACTGCGGCCCCGAATACGAGAAGTCGAGCCGCTTCGCGATGCCGCTGTCGAACACGTCGAGATGTTCGGGCAGCACGACCCCGGACTGGACCATGTGCAGGTCATGGATCCGCGCCGGGTCCATCGCCGCCAGCCCCTTGGCCAGCACGTCCGCCTGCTTCTGGTTGTCACCTTCCAGGCAGACCCGGTCGCCGGGACGCAGCACCGCTTCGAGGAAATCGACCAGCGTCTCGGGATCGACCAGCTTGCCGGTGGCGAAGTTAGCCCCGGCCGCGATCCGCTCCTCACGCAAAGCCTTCCGCGTATTCCACTGCCGCACGCATCGTCTCCTGACGCTCATTCTGCACTCTTTGTATTCTCTATTGCTCCAAACGCAACCCTATGCATACTTAAAGGCGTATAAGACGATAGATCGAATACAGTGAGAGGATCCGCCATGAGCCAGTCCCTACCCAGCTCCGCCCCCAATGCGGGACGCGGCGCATGATCGCCGGCGTCGCGCTGCTCGCGATCTGCACGTTGATCGGGCAGTTGCTCGGCGAAGGCCTTGGTGCGCTGCTCGGCGTGAAGGCCAATGTCGGCGGGGTCGGCATCGCGATGATCCTGCTGATCGCCGCGCGGATGTGGCTGAAGTCGCGGGGCCGCTACGTCGAGGGCGTCTCGCGCGGGATCGGCTTCTGGGGTGCGCTGTATATCCCGATCGTCGTCGCTATGGCGGCGCAGCAGGACGTCGTCGCCGCAGTCGAGGGCGGACCGGTGGTGCTGATCGCCGGCGTCGGCGCGCTGCTTGTGTGCTTCAGCGCGGTCGCGCTCATCAGCCGCCTGTCGGGCACGCCCGAGACGATGGACGAGATCGAGGCGCGCGAAGCCCGCGAGGCCGAAGCGGCACTCGCCCCCTCCCCTGCAACGACGCACTGAGGCGCACCGACATGGAAATGATCACCAAGGTGCTGACCGCCAACGCGCTGCTCACCGCATTCGCGGTCGTCGGCATCGTCATGTGGCTGTCGAACATGCTGTCCGCTAAGCTGACGATGGGCCGGGTCCACGGCTCGGCGATCGCGATCCTGATCGGCCTCGCGCTCGCTTTCTGGGGGGGGATCGCGACCGGCGGGCACAAGGGGCTCGCCGACCTGCCGATGCTCGCCGGGATCGGCCTGATGGGCGGCGCGATGTTGCGCGACTTCGCGATCGTCGCCACCGCCTGCGAAGTCGATGTCGAACAGGCGAAGAAGGCGGGACTGATCGGCGTGGTCGCGCTGCTGCTCGGCACGGTGTTGCCATTCATCGTCGGCGCGCTGGTCGCCGCGTCGTTCGGCTATACCGATGCGGTGTCGATGACGACGATCGGCGCGGGCGCGGTGACCTATATCGTCGGGCCGGTCACCGGCGCGGCGATCGGCGCGAGTTCGCCGGTGATCGCGCTGTCGATCGCGACCGGCGTGTTCAAGGCGGTGATGGTGATGGTCGGCACGCCGCTGGTGGCCGGGCTGATCGGGCTGAACAACCCGCGCAGCGCGATGGTGTTCGGTGGGCTGATGGGCACCGTCAGCGGTGTGTCGGGCGGGCTCGCCGCGACCGATCGTCGCCTGGTCCCCTATGGTGCCTTGACCGCGACCTTCCATACCGGGCTAGGCTGTCTGGTGGCGCCGTCGATCCTGTACCTGATCGTCCGCGCGATCGTGGGGGGCTGAGGAACCGTGGGCGTTATCGACATCGAAGACACCGGGCTGCTGTCCGACCGGATCCGCAATGCGCTGACCGATGCGATCTCGTCGGGCGAACTGGCACCGGGCACGATGCTCGACGAACAGCAACTGGCGGATCGCTACGGCGCGTCGCGCACCCCGGTCCGCGAGGCGCTGCGGCAACTGGCGACCAGTGGCATGGTCGAAGTCCGGCCGCGCCGCGGCGTCATCGTCCGCCACGTCACCGCCGAGGAGGTGATGGACATGTTCGAGGCGATGGCGGAGCTCGAGGCGGTGTGCGTTCGCCTCGCCACCTATCGCATCACGCCGCTGGAGCGCAGCCGCCTGCTCCGTATCCATGAGGCGAGCGAAGCCGCGGTCGAGGCGGGCGACGTCGATGCGTATGATGCGCTCAACCGCGAGTTCCACGAGGCAATCTACCGCGCCGCGCACAACGACTTCCTCGCCGAGCAGGCGATCGCGGTTCGCACGCGCCTGAATGCGTTCCGCCGCATGCAGCTCCGCCAGGACCGGCGCCTAGCGAGTTCGCGCGCGGAGCACGACGCGGTGATGCGCGCGATCGCGGAAGGCGACGGCGACACCGCCGCCCGCCGGATGCGCGCGCACATGCTCAACGCCGCGAGCGCGCTCGACAGCTACATCGCGCATCAGGACGTCGCTCATGTCGGTCCATCAAGGGTCTGAGCGCCCGCGGGTGAAGATGGGGGTCTTGGGCGACTGATCGTCCGCCCCGCCCGACGAGCTGCCAAATGCACAGTGGCTCCTCGGCGACCGCGGATATAACGCCGACTGGTTCAGGGACGCTATCGAGGCAGCGGGCATCCAGCCCTGCATCCCCGGTCGTAAATCTCAGCTCGAGTCCATCAGGTATGACACGCGCCGGTACCGCGGGTGCAGCCGCATCGAGATCATGCTCGGGCGTATGAAGGACTGGCGCCGGCTTGCTAGCCGCTACGAACGCCGCCCGACCGTCTTCATCTCCGCTATAGCTCTCGCTGCCACCGTCATCTCCTAGCTATGACAAATGCGGCATGAACCTAGCGTCGCCGGGCAGACGATTGGTGGCGCGTACCTTCCCACGACAACGCGTTGCTGATCGCACTGCAACCCGTACGCAGAGTGACCATGGTCGCGGCGAGCTTCTCCACCGTGCTCGGCTTGGTGCGAACACGCTGGCGGATCGCAGAAAGCGTCTTCGCGCTCGAGCTTGGAGTGCCTGCCGGGACGACCGCCCGCATTCGCCTGCCAACGGCGGATCCCGGATCGGTCCGCGAAGGTAAGCGCCCGATCGCCGGCAATCGTGACGTCACCATGCTCGCCCAAAATGCCGACCATGTCGGCCTGCGGGTCGGATCGGGCGTGTATCGCCTGACAGCGCGCGCAGAATTGCAGGCGATCAAGCGCAACGAAGACGCGCCGCCGCGGAGGCGAAACACGCCGCAGCCATCGCGCTCCGCATTGTTTCCAGCCGGGTACCGGGTCGTGAGGAACCCCATCTCGTGTCGGCGATATGGTGCCGGATGAGCACGCCCCTGGTCCAGAGATCGGGTGCCAGCGCGCGTTGCTCGCCATCGTCAGCCCGATCGATGTCGGCGAGGAACGGCGGTGGAAGCATCTCAGGATGGATCTCTGCGGCGAGACAGATCACCAAGGCTGCCGGGCGGACCACAAGACTGCGCGCCCGCATAGCAGCTTGGCGGCATGGCGCACGCCGCCTTGACCCAGGAGCATATGGACACCGGAACCACGGGATCACCGGCCTGAAAAAGGGGAGCGGATCACGCTCGCCTTTGCCGCCGCACAGACCACCTGCGCCGGAAATCCTTAAACGGGCTCTTTCGTCTCGATCAATCCGCGATCTTCGCTCCTTACACGCGCGAGCCAAGCATCCGCTGCTCCTACCATTCGGCGACCCGGGGCATGCCGCTTCACCACGCCCCAGGTCTCGACTTCGACGATCAGAACTTGACGCGCACACCGAAATTATAGCGTGCGCCGGTTTCCTGGAGCGCCAGGAAACGGTCTTCGACGGCCGACCATTCGTTCACCCGCTCGTTGGTGACGTTGACGCCCTGGACATAGACCTGGAAGTTGGAGGTCAGGTCGTAGGCGACGTTGAAGTCGAGTTGCCCGTATGACGACCGATTGCGCGGGCGCCCCTGGCTCGACCGGCATTGCCGCAGGTAATCCGAACGCCAGTTGTACGAGGTGCGTGCCGAGATGCCGTATTTTTCGTAGAAGGCGCTGCCGTTGGCAGAATGCGGCGACAGCCCGTTATACCCGCAGTCGAAATCGGCGAGCGTCTGGTCGCGCTGCACCTTGCTGTCGACATAGGTATAGTTGCCGGTGACGCCGAAGCCCGAGGCGAAACCCGGAAGCCAGTCGAACGCATATTGCGCGCCCACCTCGATGCCGCGGATATAGCCGGTCTGGCCGTTGCGGGTGCGGGTATCCTGGAACACGCGGCCGAACCGGTTCACCGGCAGCGTCTGGAGTTCGAGGAAGTTACTCAGGTCCTTGTGGAACCCGCCGACGCTGACATAGCTTACCGGCGTCATGTACCATTCGACCGACAGGTCGTAATTGGTCGACTTGAACGGCAGCAGGCTGGGATTGCCGCCGCTCGACTGCGGCACCGAGATACGGCCCCCGAAATCGTTGTTGACGCCGAGATCGGTCAGCGTAGGGCGCGTGACCGTCTGCGAGAACGCAGCGCGCGCGAGCAGCTTTTCGGTGACGTTGAACCGGATGTTCGCCGATGGCAGCGCGTTGACGTAGCTGTTGCGGACCGTCACCGCCGTCGCCGGTCCGTACGTATATTGCAGCGTATCGTCGCCGGGCGTGTTGGCGATGTTGATGACGGGCGTGTCGAAACCCGAGGACACGACATCGGTCTTGATGACACGGACGCCGACGTTCCCCGCCCAGCGATCGCCGCCGAACTGCATGCTGATATAGCCTGCTGCCAGCTTCTCCTGGACGTTGACCGTGCCGCGAAGCTGCTCACGGACGCCGAACGGGCCGCCCGGCAGCGCGAGCACCTGCTGCGCGAAGGCTGCCTGCTGCGCGGGCGTACGGCCGTTGGTCGGGATCGACAACGTGGCGGGATCATTGAGATAGGCGAGGAACGCCTGTGGATCGAACTGGAACAGCGAGGGCGGAATATTCTGCCCCCCGCCGAGCAGGTTGGTCCAGTCATAGCTCTCCAGCAGGCCGGACGCGATCGGCACCTGGTAGCCGCAATAGGTGCAGTTCGAGTCGCTATTGTTGAACTGCCGATTGATCTTGCGCCGTTGTGTGTACGACCCGCCGATCTGCACCGATTTCAGAACCGAGTCCTGAATGTCGTATTTCGTATCGAGATGGAATTCGGAGCCGCGGTCGCGCGATCGGTTGGTGTCGATGCCCATGTAATGCAGCCGCATCCGGTTGGGATCGTTGATGATCGCGTTGTCGAACGATGCGGTCGGCAGCCCCTGGCCTGGATTCAGATTGAACTGGTAGCTGTACGGCAGCAACGCACCGATCACGAGATACTGGTTCGGCGAGATACGGTTCGCGCCGGTAACGGACGCGTCCAACCGCACTTCGACGTCTTCGGCCGGGTTCCACTTGATGTTGCCGCCGAACTGATAGCTCTCGGACTCGCGCTTCGTCAGGTTATAGACATGGTCGATCTTCGAATTGAGGCCGTTGTTGGTCAGCCTGTCGCGATTGTCCGCCAGGAACTGCGGGTTCTGGGCGATGAAGTCGCCGCCGATCATGCCGAGCCCGGTCGCCGTGCCGTTGCCGTCGAATGTCGGCGCATAATAAGGCGCGGCCAGGAAGTTATCCATCTTGCGGACCACCCCCGACACCGTGAACTTCGAGTAGACGCCGTCGACGGTGATCTCGAGATTGTCGCGCGGCTTGAACTGGACGGCACCAGCGAGGTTGATCCGCTCGCGCTCCTCCTGCGAGCGCTGGTAATAGAGGCTCTGGGGAACGTTGATGTTGCCCGCTGCCGGGTATCGCGGGTCGGCGCCGGTGATCAGCGTCGGCGTGCCGCCGATCACCGAGATGATGTCGGGTCGCCCGTTGATCCACCCGTCGATCGCGATGGTGTCTTCCTGGTTCTTGCGCTTCGTGTACGACCCCGACAACACCACGCCGAAGGTCTTGTCGGGATTGGTCCACGATGCGGTGGCGGACGCATCCGGCCCCGCCTTCTCGCGCAACGTGTCGTAGATGGCACCGGCCGACCCCGAGAAGTGGAAGCCGCTGCGCCCCTCCAGCGGGCGCGCGGTGATGATGTTGACGGTGGCCCCGATGCCGCCCTCCTGAAGCTCGGGCACGTTCGATTTGAACACGTCGGTCCGCTGGATCATGTTCGACGACAGCACATCGAACGAGAATTCACGGCCAGGATTGTCGGTCGCCATGACGCGGCCGTTGACCAGCACGGTATTGAATTCCGGCCCGAGCCCGCGAACTGTGATGAACTGGCCTTCGCCGCCCGATCGATCGATCGCGACGCCGGTGATACGCTGGAGCGATTCCGCAATGTTGGAGTCGGGGAATTTGCCGACGTCCTCCGCACTGATGCTGTCGACGATCTGCTGTGCATCACGCTTCACGCGCGCCGAATTGGCAAGGCTGCTGCGGATGCCAGTGACGACGATCTCGTCGCCCGTGCCAGAATCGTCCTCGCCCGGCGCGGCCGCGGTGGGTGCCGGGTCTTGCGGAAGCGATGCGGCGCCCTCCTGCACCGATCCAGGTTTGGCCGCGGTCAGATCCTGTGCCTGCGCGGGCGTAATCATGCTCACGCTACCCAGCAACAGGCAGATCTTTGCAGAAAATAGCCTCATACTTCCTCTCCCAGTGAATGGACTATTTGAGCCCATTTTATTTATACTTGCCTCGGGTCTATCACCGCCCGACGATCGATTATTCAAAACACTCTGTATGTTCTGTCTGATGCGGTATCGCTCGATGCGACTTACGCGTCACACGTCATTACTTTGATGTACGGATCCATATGTTGCGGAAACGGATCGGTGCACTCGGATCATGACCGTCGAACAACATGAGTGCTTCGGAAGGGGTGTGGCGTCTTCGCATACCACCGGGCGTCACCACCGGCGGTTCGGGCGCCCACACTTCCGTGTCTTCGGGTCGTGGCCCACCCTGGCTCTGGGCGACAAACGCGACCGCGGCGATGATCGGCAACTTCACGCCATCCCCCTGCAAGGTTACGTGGATCTCGCGGTCCGCGCACGTTTGCTCGCAAGGTTGCGCTACGCTTCGTCGCTGTGCCGAACCCGACCGGGTTCATCGGATCACCGTGCGCGCCACCCCGAGAGCCGCCTCTCCATGCGATCATGCTCACTCCCCTTTCGCGACGTCTTTGCGCCGCGTTTGACCATTTACTATGTACACCGACGATTGATGTAAACGATTACATCGTCGATCGATCTTACGACATGGCAAGCACCGCGCGTGACCCAACGATTGATCCGTGACCCTAGCCGGTCACCATCTCGATCTGCGATGACTGCACATCATCATGACGTAGGATCGATCGGCCCCGGCCTGTTCGACAATGACAACGCCACCCCGCCAGAGGCCGGGACTAAACACCTAGGCCATTGTCTTGCGACGGACCGCGTGATCGGCGGCGCGCGCAGTAAGTGCCATGAACGTCAGCGACGGATTGATGCACGATATCGAGGCCATTTGCGCACCATCCGTGACGTAGAGGTTGGAGGCGGCATGCGCTTGGCTCCATTCGTTGAGCACCGATGTCCGCGGATCGCGGCCCATGCGCGCGCCGCCCATTTCGTGGATCGCGTCGCCGGGGACATGCTCCTTCTCGGTGCTCTTGACGTTGGTCAGGCCCGCCGCCTTCAGCATCGCTTCGCCCTGCGCCCTCGCATCGCTCATCATCCGCAATTCGTTGTCGCGAAACGTCACGTCGAAACGGACCAGCGGCACGCCGAACCGGTCGACCTTGCTTGCGTGCAGCGACACGCGGTTGTCCGCATAAGGCAGACATTCGCCGAACGCGCCCATGCTGAATTTCCACGGCGCATATTTGCGCATGCCCTGCTTCATCGATGCACCGAAGCCGACGGGCGCGGCGGGGTTGCGGTAGGCGCTACCCTGATAGCCATAGCCGCGCTTGAAGCCGACGCCTTCGTCACCGCCGATATTGCGAAAGCGCGGGACGTAGACACCGCCCGGACGGCGACCGAATTCGATGAATTCCTCCATGCCGGGAATGTCGCCTTCGATCCCGACGCGGAAGATGTGGTCCATCACATAACGCCCGAGCGTGCCGCTCTCGTCGAAATAGCTGCGATCGCTGCCCGGCGCGCGGGAGTTGAGCAGGATCTGCGTGGACGCGATCGCCGAGGCGCAGAGGAAGACGAGATCGGCTTGAACGGTTTCTGGCTGGCCAGTCTTGGCATCGATATAGCGGACGCCCGTGACCGTCTTGCGCGCCGCGTCGTACACCAGGTTGGTGACGACCGAATCCGACTTGAGCGTCAGCCGACCGGTCGCGCGCGCCGCCGGCAAGGTGACGGCCTGGGTCGAGAAATAGGCGCCGAACGAACAGCCGTTGCCGCACTGATTGCGGTGCTGGCATTTCGTTCGGTTCTGATCCGGTTTGTCCTCGGTCATGTTGGACAGCCGTGCGTTGATCAGCTTGCGGCCGGGAAATTTCGCCTCGAGGTTCCCCTTGAGCCACTTCTCCGCCACGTTCATCGGCATCGGCGGCTGGAACTCGCTGTCAGGCAGATAGGGCAAATTCTCGCGCGAGCCCGACACGCCGATGTATTTCTCGACATAGCTGTACCACGGCGCGACGTCGTCATAGCGGATCGGCCAGTCGCCATCGATGCCGTCGCGCTTGTTCGCCTCGAAATCCGCAGGGCTCCAGCGGAAGCACCAGCGACCCCAGATCAGCGACTTGCCACCGACCGCGCCGGGCCGGATCCAGTAGAATTTGCTGCCCTCGTCATAGGCGTACGGGTTCAGCCGGTCGTCATTGTGGAACTCGCGGTTGCTGGGCTGGACATAGCCGTGCTTGCCGATGAAATAATCGCTGTCGAGCAGCGGCTTGGGCATGATGTTGCGCGCCGGCACCTCATAGGCCGGCTTGCCGTCATAGGTGTAGCCTTCGCCGTGCTCGACCATCTTGCCGCGGTCCAGCATCAGGACGCGGAGGCCCTTTTCGGTCAATTCCTTCGCAGCAAAACCGCCGCTTACGCCCGAACCAATTACGATCGCGTCGAACCTGTTGGTCTCAGCCATGATCTCTCTCTCCTAAAACTCGGAAAACACGCCCCGTCAGAAGCGCCCCCATTTAAAAACGAAGCGCGCGCAGTGTCCGGAAGCTGGTGGTGATGTCGGGCAGATAGGGCGCGGGAGCCTCGTCGTTCTCGACGTAGAAATGGCGGACGCCTGCGCTGCCCTTCAGCTTGAAAAGCGCGGCGAAATCGATCGTGCCCTGCCCGACCGCGGTCATGCTCCGGTCGGGGCGCATGTCCTTGACATGATAGGCGTAGAGGCGCGGCGACAAGCGCTCGATCAGCGTCGCCAGGTTTTCGCCGGCATGCAGCGCCCAATAGAGATCGAGTTCCACCTTCACGAGCGCGGGGTCGGTCTCCTTGAGCAACCGGTCGTACAGGCTGACCCCGCCCGGCTTGGTCGTGAACTCGAAATCGTGGTTGTGATAGGCGAAGCCCAGCCCGGCCTTTTTCAGGTCGGTCGCGAACCGGTTGAAGTTCGGCAGCGCCGCGGCCCAGCCCGCCGCGTTGCGATGCTCGGCGGTCATGTACGGCAGCACGACCGTGGTCGCGCCGAGCGTCTTGGCCATCGTCACCGACTGGTCGAACTGCTTGAGCAGCGCGTCGTAGCCGATATGCACCGAGGGCGCGGTCAGGCCGAGCTTGTCCATCGTCCGGCGCAGCATCGCATGGTCCATGCCGTCATAGCCGCCACCGCCGAACTCGACTTCGCGGTAGCCTATCTGCGCGACCTTGCCGAGCGTGCCGACCGGGTCCTTCGCGAAGATCTCGCGGATCGTGTAGAGTTGCAGGCCGATCGCCTTCAACTGTGCGGCCGACGCGGTGGGCACGAACGCGAGAGCTGCGACCGCACCGGAGCCCGCGAGCAGGTTTCTACGGCTGAGGATCATGCGGAATACACCTTGCTGACCTGGGAATAGGGGAACTGGCCGTTATACTCGCCCGGCACCGGCAGATATTCGCGCTCCTGCGTCATGCCGATTTCCGACGTGTAATAGCCGGTGACGACAAGCTGTCGGAATGCCTCGAAGAAGACGCCGCCGGACGGGATCTGGTCGTTCATCGCGAGCGTGAGCAGCGCATCCTGCTGCGCCGCCGTCGCCTTCGCACCGGCGACCTTATAGTCCTTCAGGCTGCGCGCCTCGATCGCGTCGAGCCCGGCGAGGATCGGCACGCGGTCGGCTGGCAGGGCCCAGTCGGCGAGCAGCTTCTCGATATAGGCCGGGACACCGGCGGCGATCGCGCCCGGCGTATCGGTGGTCGGCAGCACGCGTTCGCTGAGCGCGGTCATCAGCGCGCGCTGGGCCGCCGTGAAGACCGCGACGCTGGGCGGGCCCTCGCTGATGACGGGAATGCCGGCGGCCGCGCCGGGCGCCTGCGCAACACCGGCCGCGCGCGCGATCGGCGCATACAGGGCCGTGCCGAACATGGCGACGACGCCCGCGAGTGCAGTTCTGCGATCGATCATTTACCGTCCTTCTTCAGGTCCTGTGCGATCGCCGCCTCAGGCAACGGACGAACCCAGATGTTGCGGAACGACACCGGCGAATCGTGATCCTGAAGCTGGATCGGCGCGGCATCGGCGTGCGCCTTGTAACTCGCGACCTGTCGCCAGATGGTCGTGCCGAGCATCGCCTGGTGGTTCTGGACGAGCACGCCGTTCAGCAGCGCGGTGACATAAGCGGGGCGAACCAGGCTGCCGTCGGCGGCGAAGCGGGGTCGCTCGAACACGATATCGTAGGTCTGCCATTCGCCGGGGCGACGCGCGGCGTTCACCAGTGGCGGCTTCCACCCATAGACCGCGCCGACCGTGCCATCGGCATAGGTCGGGTTCTGCGAACCATCGAGGATCTGCAGTTCGTAGCGCTGCATGAACCAGATGCCGCTGTTGCCGCGATCCTGCGAGGTCTTGGTCGGCGGGTTGGGCGAGCGGAATTCGAGATGCATCTGCACGTCGCCGAAGCTCTGTTTCGAGACGAGGTTGTTCTCGCCACCACTTTTCGCGCGCGACGGGATCGTCAGGATGCCGTTATCGATCGGCCACGCGATGCGATCCGGCTTCCACGCATCAAGCGAACGTCCGTCGAACAATACGACCGCGTCGGCGGGCGGTCCGCCGGGGGTCGCGGCCGGTGCGACGACGATCGGCGCGGGGCGGTCGGCGTCGTGGACGCGCCACTGGCCGCCGGGCAACATCGGCGTATCCTTGAAGCCCGGCTTCTCCTGGGCCGCGACTGGCCCCGTCGTCATCAGCGCCATCGCCGTGACAGCGCTCGCTATCAAACAGGTGTTCATGCGTCTTCCCCTCATCCCCGTCCCCCTCATGCCGCGTCGATTTCGCGATAGGCGGCGATCAGGCGATCCTCGCCCGCGCGGCCGGCGATCGAATTGCCGTGTTCCATGCCGATCACGCCCGAATAGCGCTTTGCCCGCAGCCACTTCACGATCGAGGCGTAGTTGATCTCGCCGGTCGAGGGTTCGTTGCGGCCCGGATTGTCGCCGAACTGGATATAGCCGATCTCGTTCCAGCACGTGTCGAGCGTCGGGATCAGGTTCCCAGACTGGATCTGCTCGTGATACAGATCGGCAAGCACCTTGACCGCCGGGCTGTTGGCGCCACGTGCGACCGCATAGCCCTGCGAGATCGTCTGCATATAGACGCCGGGATGGTTGGTCCGCGTGTTGAGCGGCTCCATCACCATCGCCGCGCCCGATGGCGCGACGATGTCGCCGGCGCGGCGCATCACGTCGATCACGCGCGCGGTCTGGATATCCACCGGCACCTTCGGGTCCATGAACCCGGTGACGACGGTCATCCGCTTCGCGTTCAGCCGCTTGGCGACGTCGAGCGAGGCGCGGATGTCGGCGAGGAACGCCTCGCGCTCGGCGCCGTCGGTCGCGCCGAGCAACGGTCTGGACTTCGACCATTTGGGCATGCTGGCGACGAACACGCCCATCGTCATGCCGCGCTGCGCCAGCGCCTTGGCCATCTGCTCCTGCTCGGCCACCGACCGCGTCGCCGCCTCGTTGTCCTCCCAGGCGGTGAAGCCCTGATCGGCGGCGTAGGCGATCTGTTCGATCCGCCCACCGCGGCTGGCGAAGCTGCCCTCGTGCGGCGCATAGCCGAGCGAGAAGCGCGCCGCGTTCGAGCTGCGGCGTTGCCCCCCGGCCATGCCCGGCACCAGCGACGCGGCGGCGCCGGCCGCGAGCCCAGCCCCGAGCAGATTTCGGCGGGAGAGTGTCATGCGACCATTACCATCATTTCGAGCCCTCGGCCCTTAGGTAGGCGATGATCGTCGCGCGCTTTGCGGCATCCGGCGTCGCGATCGGCATGCGCGTGCCCGGCACCTTCTTCTGCGGTGCGGCGAGATAGTCGTTGAGCGTCTTCTCGTCCCAGCGCAGCTTCGATGCCTTCATCGCGGGCGAGTAGTTGAAGCCGGGCGTCGCGGCGGCGGCACGGCCGACCACGCCGTACAGGTTCGGGGCGATGCCGTTCTTGCCGCCCTTCACGACGGTGTGGCAGGCGCGGCACGCGGCGAAGGCCGGCGGTGCAGCAGCGGTGGATTGCGCGGTGGTCGGCGCTGAAACCGTGACTGCCGCAACTGCCGCGATACTTCCCGCGACCAGAGCCATGAGCAGCTTCATTCATTCTCTCCCGGATTTACTGAAGTCCATTTCTGGTCCGATGCCGCGTTGGCAATTACCGCCTCGATGAAGCGCATCGTGCGGAGGCCATCGGTCACGCCCGGAAACCAGCGCCCCCCGTCCTCGCGCCCATCGCCGCGGATCGCCGAAGCGAATGCGCGGTAGAGGTTGGCGAACGCCTCGATATAGCCCTCCGGATGACCGGCGGGCGTACGCACCAGCGTGGCGGTCGCGTCGAGCATGCCGGGGCCACCGGTCCGCACGATCTCGGCGGGGCGGTCAAGCCAGCGGAGCGTCAGCGTGTTGGGTTCCATCTGCGACCAGTCCAAGCCGCCGCGTTGGCCGTGGATGCGGAGCCGAAGGCTGTTCTCCTCGCCCGCCGCGACCTGGGTCGCCTTGAGCACGCCGCGGGCGCTGCCCTCGAACCGGAGCAATGCGCTGACATCGTCGTCGAGCCGGCGACCGTCGACATGCGTCGTCAGGTCCGCGGAGACCGAGTGTACCGACAGGCCGGAGACATGCTCGGCGAGCTGGAACGCGTGCGTGCCGATGTCGCCGAGGCAGCCGCCGAGCCCGGCGCGCGCGGGATCGGTGCGCCATTCGGCCTGCTTGTTGCCGTCGGTGTCGATCAGCTGGCTGAGCCAGCCTTGCAGATATTCGACCTGGACCAGACGGATCGCGCCAAAATCGCCGCGTTCAATTCGCGCGCGTGCCTCTTCGACCATCGGATAGCCGCTGTACGTGAACGCCAGCGCGAGGCGGCGGCCGCTGGCCTTGGCGGCCGAGGCGATCGCCTCGGCCTCGACGACACTCATCGCCATCGGCTTTTCGCAGAACACGTGGAAGCCGGCGTCGAGCGCAGCGATCGCCATCGGGGCGTGGAGATGGTTTGGGGTAACGACCGCGAGCGCTTCGATGCGCTCGTCCTCGGGCATGTCACGTTCGTGCGCGATCAGTGCGTCGAGCGACGGATAGACGCGCCCCGGATCGAGCCCAAGCAACGCGCCGGTGCGCGTATTGCGCCCGTCATCGGTGCTGAACGCGCCCGCTACGAGGTCCCAGTCGCCGTCGAGCGCCGCCGCCATCCGGTGGACCGCGCCGATAAAGGCCCCCTCCCCGCCGCCGACCATACCAAGACGGAGGCGAGTCATGCCCGCTCCTCCGACAACCCGAGCAGCTTGCGGATCGCGGCGCGATCAATGCCGCTGGCGGCGAAATCGTCGAACGGGCGCTCGGTCAGGCGGATCATGTGGTCGCGGATGAACGGTGCGCCTTCACGCGCGCCATCATCGGACCGTTTCAGCGCGCACTCCCATTCGAGCACGGCCCAACCGTCATAGCCATATTGCGCCATCTTGCTGAAGATCGCGGAGAAATCTACCTGCCCGTCGCCAAGCGAGCGGAACCGGCCGGCGCGGTCGACCCAGTTCTCGTAACCGCCGTACACGCCGGTTCGGCCGGTCGGGTTGAACTCGGCATCCTTGACGTGGAAGCACGAGATCCGATCGTGATAGCGGTCGATGAAGTCGAGATAGTTGAGCTGCTGCAACACGAAATGCGACGGATCGAACAGGAGGCGCGCGCGCGGATGGTTGTCGACCGCCGCCAGGAACCGCTCCCAGGTCGCGCCGTCATGGACGTCCTCGCCCGGATGGACCTCGAACGCACAATCGACGCCGGCCTCCTCGAACACGTCGAGGATCGGCGTCCACCGGCGGGCGAGTTCGGCAAATGCCTCCTCGATCAACCCGGCGGGGCGTTGCGGCCAGGGATAGACGTACGGCCATGCCAGCGCGCCCGAGAAGGTCGCATGCGCGGACAGCCCGAGATTGGCGCTGGCGCGTGCGGCGAGCTTGACCTGTTCGACAGCCCAAAGCTGGCGTTCGGCAGGCTTGCCGTGGACTTCTGGGGGCGCGAAGCCGTCGAACAGCGTGTCGTATGCCGGGTGGACGGCAACGAGCTGGCCTTGCAGATGCGTCGACAGCTCGGTGACTTCGATGCCGTGCTTGGCCAGCCGCCCACGAAGATCGTCGCAATAGGTCTTGCTCTCGGCGGCGAGCTTAAGGTCGATCAACTGCGCATTGCAGGGGATCTGGACGCCGACATAGCCGAGCCCCGCCGCCCATTCCGCCAGACCGTCGAGCGTGTCGAACGGCGCTTCGTCGCCAAGGAACTGGGCGAGGAATATCCCGGGGCCCTTCATGCCGGTCATGCTGCACTCTTTCTGGTGTCGTCGCGGAACGTGAACTGGAACAGCAGCGCGATCACGGCCGCGGCGATGGCGGGATACCACCACATATGCTGCCAGTCGGCGATCGTCGGCGATGTGGGCAGCTGCGCGTACAGCAGCGCGCCAATCTGCGAGCCGAGCAACATGCCGACGCCGTAGGTGAACAGGGTCAGCATGCCCTGCGCCTGCGCGTTGACGCCCTTGGGCGTGGCGATCGTGCCGGTGTAGATCGCGCCGGCGACGAAGAAGAAATCATAGCACACGCCGTGCAACGCGACGCCGAGATACACCGCCCAGATCGACGAACCGCCATCGCCGATCGCGAACAGAGCGTAGCGCAACGCCCAGGCGGCCATGCCGACCAGCAGCAGCGGCTTCACCCCGAACCGGCGATACAGCCACGGCATCGAGAACATGAACACGAGTTCGGACATCTGCCCGATCGCGAGCGTGCCGCCGACGTTGCTGATGCCGGTGGCGCCGACATAGGGCGAGGCATAGGCGTAATACATCGCCAGTGGGATCGAGATCAGCGTCGCGCAGGTCATGAAGATCAGGAACGAGCGCTGACGGAGCATCCCGAACGCCTCGACGCAGAACACCTGGCGGAGGACGCTCTCGTCGCGCGGCGCGTCCGCCGTCACGTTCGGCAGCGTGAAGCTGTAGAGCCCCAGCGCGATCGAGACGACCGCCGCGACGCGGAAGATCTCCGGGCTCGCCGACAGCCCCGCCCAGCCGATGATCAGGCCGGCGGTGATCCAGCCGAGCGTACCGAACGCGCGGACGAACGGGAATTTGTCGGTCCGCTCGCCGAAGCTCTTCAGTGCGATCGTGTTGGCGAGGCCGACCGTCGGCATGTAGAGGATCATGTAGCAGAGCAGCAGCCAGACGAACGTCCGGCCATTCTCCGGCGTCACCAGCGACGGCAGCATGAACAGCAGCACGCCGCCGACCAGGTGCAGAATCACCATCAGCATCCGCGGGCTGACGTACCGAGCCGCCGCCATGCCGAGCAGGAACGACCCGACGATCGACGCGATAGGGCCGACCGAAAAGGCGTTGCCGATCAGATTGCCGATGCCGACGGTCTGCATGACGAGGCCGAGGGTTACGGTCCAGGCGCCCCATACGAAGAACTGCATGAACATCATGGCGCTCAGGCGGCCGGTCAGCAGACCACCTCCTGGGACGACGCCTGTCGCGTGTGATGCAGTGTCTGCAAGCGCCATTCGCTACCTCTCCGATCGCAGTTTTCCTGCTTGTCGACCCAGAAGCTACGGAGGCTGGAAACGAATGTAAAGGATTACATCGGATAAATATCGACAGTGGCTCGAACCGGATCCATGACGCCCCTTATGCCGACGATCATCGAAGTGGCCGCACTTGCCGGCGTCTCCACCGCCACCGTGTCGCGCGTCCTGAGCCGACCCGAGCAGGTGTCCGAGGAGACGCGGCGGCGGGTGTTGGAGGTCGTCCGCACATCGGGCTACGCGCCCAACGTCGCCGCGCGGAGCCTGCGAACGCTACGCGCCGCGAAAATCCTGCTGACCGTCCCCGACATCTCCAACACGTTCTTCGCCAGCGTCATCCGCGGCGCCGAAGAAGCTGCGCGCGATGCAGGGTATTCGGTCGTGGTCGGCGACACGCGGCACGATCCAGAGGTCGAGGATCAGTATGCCGACATGCTGTCACGCCGGGAGGTCGACGGGTTGATTTTCCTTGGCCACCGGCTGCCCGCCAGCCTAGCCCCGCTACTGGCCCGCAAGGGTGCCGCCGCCCCGATCGTCAACGGCTGCGAATACAGCCCCGACCTTGGCGTCCCCAGCGTCCATATCGACAATGCGGCCGCCAGCGCCGACGCCATGAATCATCTGATCGGCCTCGGTCACCGCACGATCGGCATCGTCACCGGTCCGGAGATCAGCCCGATCAGCCGCGACCGCCTCGCCGGTGCGATCGATGCGGCTCACCGCGCGGGTCTTCGCGACCGCCTCCACATCCGCATCGGCGACTATTCCGCGGGGTCGGCGGTCGACCATACCCGCGACCTGCTCACCCGCAATGTGACGGCGATCTTCTGCTTCAGCGACGAGATGGCGATGGGCGCACTCAGCGCGATAGGTGACGCGGGTCTGTCCTGCCCGATCGACGTCTCGGTCATCGGCTTCGACGACCTGCCACTCGCCCGCTATTTCCAGCCACCGCTGACGACCATTGCCCAGCCCAAGGGCATGATCGGGCGGCGCGCGGTCGAACTGCTGGTCAAGATTCTGCGCGGCGTCGACAGCCCCCTCAAGCAGGTCACGCTGCAGCACGAACTCTTGACTAGGAACAGCACTTCGGTCCCCGCACACGAGAAGGGTAGCGGATGACCTCGCAGCTTGGTGACGTCGGTCCGCCTTCGGGCTCGTAACCGAAATTGATGTGATCGAAAAATAGTCCGCCGCATTGCGGTCGAATGCCTCCGCAACGCCATGGGCGGCTGCATCGCGACCTGCACCAAGGGCGTGATGGCTTGCGATCACATGGTCTTCCCAAACTGTGGTTCGGGGAGTTGACCAGCGCGCCGATGCGCCGCCACGACCGACTTCATTGCCTTGAACGGCGAAATTTCTGTAATCTTTCCTCCGTTTGCCTCTTGTCCACCGCGTCCCGCCTCATGTTCCAATCGACGGCATCACCACCAGCGCGGCAGGCAAAGCATTGCCATGCCGTGTCAGTCGCGTGGAGGCTGCGGGTTACATCGGGATGCCACGGACAGGCGCCACGGAGCCGGTCATCTCCATCGACGAATGGTTGCAGCTAGACGGTCTGGCTAATCAGCCCGACCACCGCATCGCGCGTTGATCCGTCGCGCGATGAGAACGTATTGTTCTCCATATTCGCCTGCCTCGTCCAGATCGCCGATCTGTATGCTGGACCATCATTTCGGTTGGTTCATCACAACGATCGCCGATCCGGAGCAACCAAGAAACGCGGATTGGGTCGGTGTCGGCATCAGCGATGACCCCGCTCCGCTCGAACGCACGATGCAGAGATTGCATGAACGATCGGCGCCAAGATCAGAACGAGGCGCGGCGCAATTTGCCCCCCGCGACCGCAGCGAGGAGCGGGTGGCCGAACACAATCCTCCGATCCTCACGAACGATGTTTCCGTCTTCCGGGTGCCAGGTGAACACCGCGGAGCGTGCAACCTGACCGCGCTCGATCCGGGACAATTGCGACGCGGAGACGCCGCTACGGCGGGCAAGCTCGGCGAGCGTCCAACCAAGCCGTCGGCGTCCCCATCGCAGAGATTCGCAAAGATAAACTTGCTGACCATCCTGGGGGGTGTCGGGCATCCGGGGATGAGACCCCGTGTTCGATCCAACCTTCGCCACTTGTGCCCAGTCCAATTCAAAGATCGCCATCATTCGCTTGAGCGTCTCGGAACGGGGCCACGCTTTTCCGGTTTCTATCCGCGAAAGCGCAACCCGACTGATCCCGACCCGCGCCGCGAAAACCTTCGGCGCGATCGGCTCGCCCATTCCCGCCTCGCCTCGTCGATAGCTCCGTATAATCTCACCCAAATCGGCACGAAGCCCGCAAAAGCCTGCAGGCAGACGCATGCGGGGACGCGGACGTGCACGAAACATTGAGGGAATTTACCGATTTTGTATCGTTGATGCACGCTAGATAACGACCATCCCAAAACGTCAGCATGGTTGCTGTGCAAATCGAGTGGGTGGAAGACGAGAAGGCGCAGGAGGCGCTTGCGGATCTCGTCCGGCTGCTCGCGCATCAGGCAGCAAGAGAGGCTCATCGGGAAGCGCAGGATTCCCGGCGCCTCGAAGTTATGAAAGAATAAGTCATGCTGACTCCCCTACCCCGCCGCATCGCGCTCTACGGCCGTCACTCGACCATCATGCAGACCGCGTCATCAAGCGCTGATCAGGTTGCGGCCTGTGCACCGCTGGTCAGCTTTCTGGGCGGAAACGTCGTGGCGACCCAACTCGATCCTCAGCTGTCAGGTTATCGCCGCAATCGCCCAGGACTACAGCTGTTGCTGCGCGCAGCGGAAGCTGGCGAAATCGACATCATCGTCTGCGAGTCGCTCGACCGGCTGGCGCGTGATGCAGAAGACGTGGCCTGGCTGGGCAAGAAGCTCGCCTATCACCGCGTCCAGCTCCACACGGTTAGCGAAGGCCATGTCGACGAGATCAAATTCGCAGTGGCAGGGCTACTCGGATCGATCTTCCTGAAGCATCTCGTCGACAAGACGCTGCGTGGCATGGAGGCAGCCGTGCTTGCGGGGCGGTTCGCCGGAGGGCGTGCATATGGATACAAGCGGATGGTGCGGCTCGATGCGAGCGGAGAGGTTCAACGCGGGCTGCTCGAAATTGACGAAGCGCAGGCCGAGGTGGTGGGCCGCATCTTCGCATGGTTCGCCGCGGGGTTGTCCTCTATTCAGATCGCCACCCGGCTGAACGACGAGGGCGTGCCGGGCCCCCGTGGTGGGGAGTGGAACGCCTCGACGATCCGAGGCGATCCCGCCAAACTCGTCGGCATCCTCAACAACCCCCTCTATGTGGGACGCCTAGTATGGGGGCGCCGGGAGTGGCGCAGGAACCCCGACAGTGAGAAGCGCGAACGCCGCTATCGGCTCCGTGACCAGTCTGAGTGGGTCGAGGTTGCGGTCCCTGACCTGCGGATCATCGACGATACTGTCTTCGAGGCCGCGCGCGATGAAATCGAACGCCGCAAGCGCCCGGCAACCGCATCGTCGACGGTCGGCAGCAAGCGCGCAAAGCATCTCCTGTCCGGGCTCATCCGCTGCGGTTGCTGCGGGGCAAACTATACGATCAGCGGGAAGGATTATTACCGCTGCGCTGGTCAGAAGGAGCGAGGCACGTGCGGTAATCGTGTTTCCGTGCGCAAGGAACCTCTGGAGGCCGCGACGCTGGCGGTTCTGCAGGAGCATCTGCTGACCGAGAACCATGTGCGCCTATTTATAGAAGAATTCGAGCACGAGATGCAGCGATTGGGCCGCCAGGACGCGGGCATGGAGCACGCAGCTCAACACCGCCTCAAGCAGGTCACTACTGAACTCGACAATCTGTACCAGAACCTGCTCGCTGGCATTGCCAGTCCGGTGCTCCGGGCGATGATCGCGGAGCGAGAGGCGGAGAAGGAGCGGCTGGAGGCACAAAGAGTTGCAACAACTACCGGGAAACCGATCGTAGTCTCCCTGCCCCACCCGGTGCTTGTGGACCGCTTCCGCAGTAAGGTTGCGGCACTGCGCCAGTCGCTCGACGACGAAGCGATCCGGACCGAGGCTGCGGCAGTGATGTCGACGCTCATCGAAAGCGTGACGATCTGCCCCGACGAACCCGGCGGCCCGGAGGCGGAGGTGGTCGCCAAAGTATCGGACCTGCTGGCCTGGGCCACAAACGACAACGCCGCCCCAGGGGGCGGCGTGATGTCGAGTTCTGTAGTGGTGGTTGCGGGGACAGGATTTGAACCTGTGACCTTCAGGTTATGAGCCTGACGAGCTACCGGGCTGCTCCACCCCGCGCCGAGATCCCATTAAAGTGTT